>CAYQJG010000112.1:0-12734 GCA_964417715.1 uncultured Lentisphaerales bacterium
CCGCCCCTCCAGCAACTCCTGCCGCCCAACCATCAACTAAAGCGAACCCCACCCCAATCGCACCCGGTGCGATTTTTTGGCTGGATTGGCCGTGCGGGATGGTTACACTTGTGGCGGATGAAGCGTAGCGGCGTCTACATCGTGCTGGGGTTGCTGATGCCGGCCTGGTTGGGCCTGGCCGCGGGGGGGGCATGCGATTTCGCCGCCGTGCGTGAACTGGCTGCGGCACGGGCCGCCAGGCCGTATGGCGATGTGAGTCCGCCGCTCCCCGCCGCGCTGGCGCGGCTGACCTACGATGATATTCGCCGCATCACGTTCGACGAGCGGCAGGCCGTCTGGCGCGCCGAGGGTTTGCCGTTCCGTCTGCTGATGTTCCATCTCGGGTCGCTGAATACGCGTCCGGTGGACATCAACCTGGTGACCGACGGTCGCGCGGCGCCGCTGCGGTTCTCCCCGTCGCTGTTCCTATACCACGATGCGCCGGTGCAGGCCGCCGACCTGTCGTCATCGCTTGGATGGGCCGGTTTTCGCGCCCTCTACCCGCTTAACGCGCCCGGACGGTATGACGAGGTGATCTCTTTCCTGGGTGTTTCGTACTTTCGCGCGCTGGGGCAGGGCCAATCCTATGGCGCATCGGCACGCGGCCTGGCTGTCGACTGTGCGGCGCCAAACCCCGAGGAGTTTCCGCGGTTTGTCGCGTTCTGGCTCGACCGTCCGGATCCGACGGGTCGCATCCTGACGTTCCGGGCGCTGTTGGACGGGCCGCGCGTCACGGGTGCCTATGAGTTCACGCTGACGCCCGGCGCCGACACGCAGGTGGGCGTGCGGGCCGTGCTGTTTGCGCGTCAGACGCTGGTCGAGTACGGCCTGGGCGCGCTGACCAGCATGTTCTGGTTCGGTGAAAATTCGGACAGTCGCTACGGCGATTTCCGTCCCGAAGTGCACGACTCCGACGGATTGCTGGTCCACCGCGGCGACGGCACCTGGGTGTGGCGTCCGCTGGTCAACGGACGAACGGTGCGGCAGACCTTCCTGAATGACGGTAGGTTGCGCGGCTTTGGCCTCTTGCAGCGAGACCGTCGTTTTGGCAGTTACGAAGACACCGAAGCACGCTATCATAGGCGGCCAAGCATCTGGGTCGAACCGGTCGGCGACTGGGGTCCGGGGGCCGTCAGGTTGGTCGAACTGCCCACGCAGAGCGAGTACGCCGACAACATCGTGGCCTACTGGCGGCCTGCACAGCCGCTCGTTCCGGGGCAGCCGCGCGAGGTCAGTTGGACCCTGCACTGGTACGGCGACAACCCGGCGTGGCCGCCGCTGGCACGCTGCGAAGGGACGCGCCTGGCGCTGGTGAAGGAGGCGCCGCCGCGCGGCCGGTTTGTGCTGGATTTCGGGGGGCCGGGGCTGGGTTCGGACCCCGCGGCGCCGCCGCTGACGGAGATTGTGACCGACAATGGCACCGTGCTGGATCCGCATGTGGTTTTCAACCCCGATACGGGGTGGTGGCGGCTGAGCTTCCTGATTGAGCACGCCGACAAGGGGCGGCTGGCCGAATTGCGCTGCACGCTGCGCGACGCGCAGCAGCGCGCGACAAGCGAGACATGGACTTACCAATGGACACCTTGACACCCTTTGTGCCGGAGTGGGGCTCGCCGGAAGAGTGGAACGAGGCCTACGAGAAGGTTGAGAACTACCTGCGCGCCTGCCAGATCAACAGCCGGCTGCATCGCGCCCGGCTGATCCACCGCATTCTCGAGCGGGTGGCCAGCCACGGGCCCGCCGTGGATAGACTACCGCTCTCCACACGGGCGATCCGTGAGACACAGGACATGATGGAGGTCTGGTTCAACCGCCTGCTGCAGCCGACGGTCGCCGAAGGCGCCGAATACTCGCTCGTCGACGGCCGCGTCGGACTTCTGCTGTGCGACGGCCCGGCGCGCTGGCCCTATGCGTTCCTGACCTCCGGCGTCCTGCCGCCCGAGTTCGTCAAGTCGATGCGCGCCAGCATGCTGCGCGCCGGCCCCAATATTGAGATCAGCAGCATGGTGCCGCGGCCGATCGACTTCGGCTGGCTGCCCGAGATTGCCGGCGATACCCTCGAGTCGCTGGGACGATTCCCGTTCCTCAAGGCGCTTGTGGCCTGGGGGTTATTCCTTCTGATCCTGGCCGCCATCTTCTGGATTACCCGCCGATGAATGAAGTTCCTCCTGCCAGCCCGGGTTCGCCTCCGGAAATTGTGGCTGTTCCGCTGCCGACCGTCGTCACGTCGTCGCAGCGCGATTTCCGCCGCATCGTGTTCTTCTCGACCGTGTTTCTGGTGACGAGCCTGGCCACGGTCGTGCTGGCCGATCTGTTCTGGAGCAACGGCGTCACCCGCGAAGAGATCACGATGCTGGTGCTCTTCGTGCCGCTCTGCGCCCTGGTGACGCTGGGGTGCGTGCAGGCCGTGGCTGGTTTCATCGTCCTGTCGCGCGGCCGCGACCCAACCCGCATCACGCGCACGCTGACGGCGCCCGTGTCGACCGACAATCTCCCGGTGACGGCCATTGCGCTGCCGATCTACAACGAGGACGTGCGCGGCGTCTATGAGGGGCTGCGCGTTATCTACCGCTCGCTGGAGGCCGCGGGCGCACTCGGGCGTTTCGACTTTTTCATCCTGAGCGACTCCAACGACCCGAACAAGTGGATCGAGGAAGAGGCCGCCTGGGTGGAGCTCTGCAAGCAGGTGCACGGCTTCGGCCGCATCTTCTACCGCCGCCGCCGCATGCCCATCAACCGCAAGAGCGGCAACATCGCGGATTTCTGCCGACGCTGGGGCGGCAAGTACCGGTACATGGTCGTCCTGGATGCCGACAGCCTGATGTCCGGACGGACGCTGGTGACCCTGGTCTCGCTGATGGAGGCCAATCCCAACGCCGGCATCATCCAGACCGCCCCACAGCTCTTCGGCGGCGCCACGCCGTTTGCGCGCCTGATGCAGTTCGCCAGCGCCGCCTACGGCCCGCTGTTCGGCGCCGGGCTGCACTTCTGGCAGTTGGGCGAGGGGAACTACTGGGGGCACAACGCCATCATCCGGCTGAAGCCGTTCATCGAGCATTGCGGGTTGCCCGATATCCCCGGCGCCACCGGCGCGACCAAGTTCATGAGCCATGACTATGTCGAGGCGGCGCTGATGAACAAGTTCGGCTACGCCGTCTGGCTGGCCTACGAACTGCCGGGCAGCTTCGAAGGCGGCCCGCCGGCGCTGATCGACCATGCCAAGCGCGATCTGCGCTGGTGCCGTGGCAACCTGCAGCATGCCTGGCTGCTTTCAGCCAAGGGCTTCCGCGCCGTGAGCCGCCTGCACCTGGCGCAGGGGGTGCTCTCCTACATGTCGTCGCTGCTCTGGCTCCTGTTCCTGGCGGCCGGAACCTTGCGCTGGTTTCGCGATGTGCACGGCGGGGCTGCACCTGTCGCGCAGACGGGCTTCCTGCTGCGCATGGGCGTCGATCAGCGCGTGCCGCTCTATCTCTTCCTGTTCATGATCGCCCTGCTGGTCATGCCCAAGGTGCTCGCCGCGATTCACATCGCCGCGCACCCGGAGCGCCGGAGTCGCTTTGGCGGCGGCCCGCGTTTCCTGCTGAGCGTGGTGCTTGAGCAGACCGTGGCCTCCCTGCTGGCGCCCCTGCAGATGCTCTTTCACTCGGTCTTCGTGGTCACGGTGCTGTGCGGACGGACCGTCAACTGGACGCCGCAGAACCGCGATTCCGAAGGTGTGGACTGGCGCGAGGCCATGCTGACGCACGCGGGGCATACGATGGTGGGCGTCGCATGGGGACTGCTGGCCTGGTGGATCGACCCGCTGTTCTTCGTCTGGATGGTGCCCGTGCTGTCCGGCATGGTGCTGTCCGTGCCGCTGTCGATCCTGCTGAGCCACCAGAAACTGGGGCAGGTGCTGTGCCGGACGGGGCTGTTCCGGACGCCGGCGGAAACGGTTCCCCCCGTCGAACTCGTCGAGTATGCCCGTCGCATGGATGCCTATGAGGAGGAGATTGCAACGCCTGAGGCGCTGCGCGCGCACCGGGGCTTCATGCAGGTCGTGCTGGATCCGCTGGTCAACGCGCTGCATGTGGCGCTGCTGCGCCAGCGTGGCAAGAGCGGTCATGCCCTGCGCGACTATTACCAGCGCCTGATGGACCGCGTGCTGAAAGATGGCCCCGGTTCGCTGACCCGGCGCGAGCAGATGGCGCTGCTGATGCACCCGCAGGCCGTTGTCGAACTGCACGAGCGCATCTGGCTCCTGCCTGACCGCGAACTGGCGCCGTGGTGGCGCGTGGCCATGAGCCAGTACAACCTGATCGCCGGCCGCACGGTGCACCTGCTCAGGCCGTGACCCGGCCGCCGCACGGAGTGACGATATGAGTGTGATAAGCATGACCGGCTTCGGTCGTGGCGTGGCGCACGGCCGCGGCGTGCGCGTGACCGTCGAACTCGGCACGGTCAACCGCAAGCAGTTTGACTGCCATCTGACGCTGCCGCGTTCGCTGGCCAGCCTCGAGGCGAAACTGCACAGCCTGATCCACGCCGCCGTGGCGCGCGGCCATATCAAGGGCAGCGTCGAAGTTGCGGGGGAGGGTGCCGCAGGCGGCGTCAGCATCGACGAAGAGCGGGCGCGGCATTTTGTGACCGTCCTGCGGCGGCTGGCGCGCCGCCTCGAGCTGCAGGATGATCTCGCGGCCAGCGACCTGCTGCAACTGCCCGACCTGATCCGTACGCAAGCCCATCCCGCTGATCCCCTGGAGCTGTGGGCGCTGATCGAACAGGCCACGGTGCAGGCGCTGGCGAACCTCAATGGCATGCGCCGCCGCGAGGGGCGCGCCCTCGAACGCGACATCCGGCGCCGGCTGACCGCCCTGCGCCGGCTGAGCCACAGCATCCAGACGCGCGCGCCGCACGTGCCCAAGGCCTGCCGGCAGGCGCTCGCCGCGCGCCTGGCCGAGTTGTCATCGCCGCACGCACCCGATCCTGCGATGCTGGCGCGTGAACTCGCGCTCTTCGCCGACCGCTGCGATGTCAGCGAGGAGTTGACGCGCCTGGCGAGCCACTTTGAGCAGGCCAATGGGTTTCTGGCGGGCGCGGAGCCGTGTGGCCGGTCCATGGACTTCCTCTGCCAGGAGATGTTCCGCGAGATCAACACCACGGGCTCCAAGGCCAACGACGCCGCGATCACCCGGTTGGTCGTCCGCTTCAAGACCGGCCTCGAAGCCGTGCGCGAACAGGTCCAGAATGTCGAGTAAGACCAAACAGCGGCGCAACGCTTCCGGCGCGGCGCCAAGGAGGAGACTGTTGAAGCCCTTGTTGATCGTGGTATCGGCTCCGTCCGGTGCGGGAAAGACGACGCTGTGTGATCGCCTGCTGCAGGATTACCCCGAGATCACCTATTCCGTCTCCTGCACGACGCGCGCGCCGCGCGGCGAGGAAGAGGATGGCGTCGACTATTTCTTCCTCACGGCCGCCGAGTTTGCGCGACGTTCCGAAGCCGGCGATTTCCTGGAGCAGGCCGCGGTCCACGGATTCCGCTATGGCACGCTGAAAGCCCCCGTATATGAGGCCTTTGCCGAAGGACAGAGCATCCTGATGGACATCGACGTGGCGGGCGCCGAGCAGGTCCGCGCGCATGTCGCCCGCCTGCCGCCGGATGACCCCATGCGGCAGGGCTTCGTCGATATCTTTGTCCTGCCGCCGTCCATCGAGGTTCTGGAGGCGCGATTGTACGGCCGTGGCGAAGACGACGAGGCGACCATCGCGCGGCGTTTGAGCAATGCGGCGAACGAGATGGCCTGCGCCGGCGAGTTCAAGCACCGCGTGGTGAATGACATGCTGGACATTGCTTACCGCGAACTGTGCGAGATCGTTGAGACCGTAAGCGGGGTGCGGTAGCGTAAGGGAGTGCTATGAAAACTGGAACCGTCCCTGAGATCGTGCTGGGCGTGTCGGGCTCCATCGCCGCCTACAAGGCCGCCGAACTGGTACGGCTGATGGTCAAGTCCGGTTGGGCCGTCACCGTCATCATGACGGCGGCGGGCGCACGCTTTGTGACGCCCCTGACCTTCCGCACGCTGTCGCGTCGTCCGGTGGTGCTCGATGCCTTCGATGACCCGGACGAATGGGTGCCCGGACATATCTCGCTGGCCGAGCGGGCATCTGTGCTGGTTGTCGCCCCCTGTACCGCCAACGTGATGGCCAAATTGGCGCATGGACTGGCCGATGACGCGCTGACGGCCACCGCGCTGGCCTGTCGCGCGCCGCTGGTGCTCGCCCCGGCGATGAACACCGGCATGTGGGACCATCCCGCGACAGTTGCCAACCTGGATGTGCTGCGCCGTCGCGGCGCGCAGATCGTCGAGGCCGAAACAGGGGATCTGGCCTGCGGCACGCACGGCAAGGGGCGCATGGCCGAACCCGAGCAGATCCTGCGCGAGATCCGGGATGTCCTGAGCGGCGGCGTGGCACGGAGCGATCACGCGTCCGGCCGGAAGGCACTGGCCAAGCGGCGGCCATCCTGATACCATACTTGCAGATCAAATGAGATGAACTCAGAATCAATTACAATGGAGGACCGTCATGAAGAGCAGACTGCTTGATCGCACGGCTCGCATCGCGTTTGTGGCGGCTCTGTGGGTTGTGGTTGGCTGCACCGGCCACGCTGTGTCGGTTGCCCCAGACTGGGGTACGGACCTCGATGCGGCGCAGAAGCAGGCGCGTGAAACCGGCCGGCCGATTCTGGTCGATTTCACCGGTTCGGACTGGTGCGGGTGGTGCATCAAACTTGACAGGGAGGTCTTCAGTCAGGCGGCATTCAAGTCCTATGCCACGAACAACCTGGTGCTGCTGATGCTGGACTTCCCGCGCACCAAGCCGCAGACCGACGCCGTCAAGAAGTTGAACGCGAGCCTGGCCGAGAAATACGGCGTCGAAGGCTTTCCCACGATCCTGCTGCTCGACGCGACAGGTCGCGAACTTGGCCGCACCGGCTACCAGCCGGGCGGTCCCGATGCCTACGTGGCGCATCTGAAGGACCTGCTGAAAGACGTTAAGCCGCCCGCAGCCGCTAAACCCAACCCCTGACCATGAAAGGATCCTCTTGCGATCATGCAGACTGAACTGACCAAAGGCGTGAACTGGGTCGGCCATACCGACTGGGTTGTGCGCGATTTCCATGGGTACCGCACGGAGCGCGGTTCGAGCTACAACGCCTATCTTGTCACCGCCGGGCAGAAGAACGCGCTGATCGACACCGTCAAGGCGCCGTATGTCGGGCGTCTGCTCGAGCATGTGGCCGCGCAGGTTCCGCTCGCGCGCATTGACTATGTCGTCTGCAACCATGCCGAACCCGACCACGCGGGAGGGCTGGCCGAGGTCGTGCTGGCCTGCCCGCAGGCCCAGGTCGTCTGCAACCGCAAATGTGCCGACACGCTTGGACGCTACTTCGATACCCGAAGCTGGAAGTTCCTGATCGTGGCCGATGGCGAGAAACTCGACCTTGGCGGCCGCACGCTGCAGTTTTTCGACACGCCGATGGTCCACTGGCCCGAGTCCATGGCCACCTTCCTGGTGGAGGACGGCATCCTGTTCTCGATGGATGCCTTCGGCCAGCACTACGCGTCGGCGTGGCGTTTCGACGACGAGGTGCCGTTGGACGTGGTCATGGCGGAAGCCAAGACCTATTACGCCAACATCGTGCTGCCCTATGGCCGGCCCGTCGCCACCACGCTCGACCGCCTGGGCGGCCTGCCGATCAGGATGGTGGCGCCCAGCCATGGCGTGATCTGGCGCAGCCATTTCAGCCGCATTCTCGCGGCCTATCGTGACTGGATGGTCAGCAAGCCGGTGGCCAAGGTCGTGATCCTGTACTGCACGATGTGGGACAGCACGCGGAAGATGGCCGAGGCGATTGCCGCCGGCGCCCTGCAGGAAGCCGTCGACGTGCACCTGATCGATGTCAATGCCACCAGCGACACCGAGGTCGTCACCGAGGTCATGGACTGCGCGTGCCTGGCGGTTGGCTCGGCGACCCTCAATATGGGCATCATGCCGCGCATGGCTTCCATGCTCACGTACCTGCGCGGGTTGCGCCCGGCGGGCAAGCATGGGTTGGCCTTCGGTTCCCACGGCTGGGCGGCCAAGGGCGTCGAGGAGTGCGCTCGCTACCTGCAGGCCACGCAGGTGACGCCCCTATGCGAACCGATAGCCTGCGCCTACGCGCCGGATGCCGCGATGCTGGCACGCTGCCGCGACGCCGGCGTGGCGCTGGCCACGAAGGCACGGACACTGGCTGCGGGCTGATATTCTTACCGAAACACAAAACAAACGACAGGAGTACCCCATGATCAGCAGCAAGATGGCGAAGGCGATCAACGAACAGATCAACCGCGAGTTCTACTCGGCCTATCTGTACCTGGCCATGTCCAACGATGCCATGGACAAGGGCTTCAAGGGCGCGGCGGCCTGGTTCCTGGTGCAGTTCCAGGAAGAGCAGGGGCACGCGCTGAAGTTCACGAAGTACCTGCAGGAGCAGGGCGCCAAGGCCGAGCTGGCTGCCATCGACGCGCCGCGCAAGACCTGGAGCGACCTGCTGGATATGTTCAAGAGCACGCTGGCCCATGAGAAGAAGGTCACGGCCGCGATCAACGGCCTGATGGACCTGGCCGTCGCGCAGAAGGATTACGCGACACAGGGCGCCCTGCAGTGGTTCGTCAACGAGCAGGTCGAGGAAGAGGCCAACGACACCGAGATCATCTGGATGCTCGAGATGTCGCAAGGCTCGAAGGGCGCGCTCTTCATGGCCGACAAGAAACTCGGCAAACGCGGCGGCGCGGCCGAAGGCTGAGGGCGCCTGTTCGATGACCAGTCGTCTGCCAGCGCGTTGGGCGCGACGGGCCGCCGCCGCACTGGCGTGCGTGTTCGTCGTGGCAGGTGGGCGGGCGGCCACCGATCCGTTCCGGGTCGATGTGGCTGCCCGCGACTGGTCTTCGTCCACCGGCGCCGTGCTGGTGATCCGGTATGAAATCCCCAGCAATTCGTACCTCTATGCCTCCAGTCTGACGGTCGCGGCCGATCTCCCCGCGCGGCTGGTGCTGCGTGCCACGCCGTCGCCCACACGCCATGACGACGTCCAACTGGGCGAGTCGACACTTGTCTACCACCAGTCTTTCGAACAGATCTGGTCGGTTGCGCCACCCGTGCCGGCTGAACTCGTCGTGTCGCTGGGTTACCAGGGCTGCGGCAACGGCGTCTGTTTCCTGCCCCAAACGCGCCGCGTCATTGTGACGCCGCAGGCCACGCAAGCAGCGCCGGCCGATGCCCCACCGGCACCACCTGCCACACCTGCGGCGGGCGGATGGCTGGACGGATGGCGCCAGGCCGGCGCGGCCAGCGGCTACATGGGATTGCGCGAGTTCCTGGCTTTTCTGGACGAATCCGATGGGTTGCGCGCGCGCGCACCGGCCGGATCCTCGTGGCGCGCGTTCGCCGCCGACCCGGTCGCCTTCGTGCGTGCACAGGGGCTGCTGTGGACGCTGCTGCTCGTCGTGATCGGCGGGGTGTTGTTGAACCTGACGCCCTGCGTGCTGCCGATGATCCCCATCAACCTCGGCATCATCGGCGCCGGCGCCCAGAATGGCACGCGGCGGCGCGGGCTGCTGCTGGGTGCCGCGTACGGTGCCGGCATTGCCACGGTCTACGGCGCCCTCGGGTTGGTGGTGGTTTTGACCGGCTCGGTGTTCGGTTCACTGCAGGGGTCGCCGTGGTTCAACGGCGCGATCGCGCTGCTCTTTGTGGTGCTGGCGTTGGCGCTTTTCGACGTGATTGTCATCGACCTGACGCGGTTTCAGCGGGGCGGCACCGGTCGCGGCCGTTTCGGCGCCGCCCTTGTGGCAGGTGGGGTCTCCGCGCTGCTGGCCGGCGCGTGCGTGGCGCCGGTCGTGGTGGCTGTGCTGGTGCTGTCCGGCGCGCTGTATGCGCAGGGACAGACAGCCGCGCTGGCGTTGCCGTTCCTG
Organism: uncultured Lentisphaerales bacterium; assembly: GCA_964417715.1. GTDB lineage: Bacteria > Verrucomicrobiota > Kiritimatiellia > RFP12 > CAYQJG01 > CAYQJG01. The sequence continues at coordinate 10,038 of CAYQJG010000112.1, forward strand.
CTGGGCGTGGGCATGGCCTTGCCATGGCCGCTGGCCGGCGCGGGGTTGTCCTGGTTGCCGAAGCCCGGTCGCTGGATGGTCTGGATCAAGTACGGGTTCGGCATCCTGGTCGTGGTTCTGGCCGTGTACTACGGCCGGCTGGCCTGGACCGGATTCCGGCCCGTGCCGCCGCGTGCGGGCGGCATCGCCGCCGGCGATGCGACCGCCTGGCAGGCAGCGCTGGCGGAGGCACGATCGCAGGGGCGCCCGGTATTCGTCGATTTCTGGGCCACCTGGTGCAAGAACTGCACGACCATGGAACACACGACGTTTCGCGATCCGGACGTGATCGCGCGTCTGGCGGGCTACACGGTGCTCAAGGTGCAGGCTGAACGTCCCGACACCGAACCCGCCCTGGGCATGCTGCAATCCCTCGGCATCACCGGCCTGCCGACCTACTTGGTGCTGCGGAGCGAGTAGCGAGGTGAGGGATCGCCTGCGGCGCCAGAACGGGACACCCGCGGATGCTGGTGGCTGCGCCCTTTGCAGCCCAACTATCGGTTTAGATCGTGGCCCGACTGTGCCCTGAGTGCGTGCTGGCGCGAACTGCCAGCGCCGCATGGTTAACAATGGTATATATAGTGATGTAGTGTGCTGTCGTTGATCGGATGATAATTCAGACGCGTCGATATTCCGTGCCATCCAGAAGGCAGAGGTGAGTGCATGTGTGCGACTGGCGCAGTGGAGCTAGTAGTATATAAGCTGTTGCAGTGCAATAGATTATCGACTATATGCCATGCAGTGTATTCTGCCTTCGCGGGTGGATGCATGTGTTCGCAGCAGCGCCAAAATCCAACTTGACTGTGGCTCAGAGAAATGTTCAACTATGGACATTCAGTTCAGGATAGGAATTGAAACATGGTCACCGAAACACTTTCCGAACAGGGCGTATCACCACGCAACACCATCGTTCGCTGCCTGCGGCGGGAAATGGCGGAAGGGGTTCTGGCTGCCGGTGAGCCGTTGCCGTCCGAGCGCTCGTTGACGCAACGCTTTGGCGTAGCCCGCAATACCGTGCGGGCCGCGTTGGACCAGCTGGCCGAGGAGGGTTGGCTGGGCGCGCGGGTCGGACCGGGGCGCCGCAACCGGCTGGTGCGTGGACGCAGTGCGCCGGTAGGCGCCACGATCGCCCGCGATACGGTGGTGGTGGTGGGACGTTCACGCTCCGATCTTGACCCGACTCACCGCCATGCCGGCTGGGCGGATTTCGTCGATTACGGGGTGCAGGAGGAGATCGACCAGCGCGGACTGCACCTACTCGTCTTCAACCCCGCGAAACTGGGAGCCGATTTCGCCGCACTTTCCGAGCAACGCGTCTATGGACTGTTGATTCCTTCGGGACTGGCCGATGCGACGGGCTGGGATCGTGTCCGTACCATGGCCGATGCCGGCACGCCGGTGGCGGTCTTCGGCGAGGAGCCGGAAGGCGGGCGGATCGACCGCGTGATCTCCGCGCATGAGCAGGGCGCCTACGAGTTGACGCGTTGGCTGTTGGCGCGCGGTTGCCGGCGTCCGCAAATGCTCTGGTGTTCCGATGTCCGCCGCGCCTGGGCGCGGGCGCGCCGCGCCGGTCACGAGAGGGCGATGGCCGAAGCCGGACTGCCGGCGCTGGCGCCGATCCAGACGCTGGAGTTTATGCCACCCGCTGATGCGGTTTCCTCCCGTGACGCCTACGAGATGCGCGCGCGCTATCTCGCGGGGTACCTCGCCCCGGCGCTGTTGGGTGCCACCCCGGCCGACGCCCTGATGGCCCCGACCGATGGCGAGGCGTTGGTGCTGACGGGGGTGTTGGCGCGCTTGGGCAAGGCGCCGAACCGCGACGTCTGGGTCGCAGGTTACGACAATTTCTGGGAGGACTGCCCCGAACGCGCCTTCGCGCCGTGCGGTCCGGCGGTCACCGTCGACAAACAGAACCCGCTGATTGGTGCCGAGATGGTCCGCCTGCTGATCGAGCGGGCCGAACAGGGACTTCCATCGGATGCGCAAACGCGGCGTGTGCCGCAGCGGCTGGTGGAGACGGGAGAGGTGGCGAGCATGCCACCTGAATCAGCAAGGAGTTCACGATGAAAGGGTTCCGGAAGACTGTGAGTGCGGTACTGGCAGCGGCTGTTACGGGCCTGCTGGTGTCGGGAACAGCGGCGCATGCGACTACCGTGACCATCAAAAACGCATCGTTTGAATCGACCTACAATCCCTACAATAGCGATTGGGCGAGCGCGTCCGACTGGGTATTTAGTGGGCCGAGCCAATTCGAGTCCAATGCAGGGAGTTGGAACGGATTGTCGGCACAGGCCGGATCGCGCAAGTGCAACTGGAGCGGCCAGACGGTCTCCCAAAACCTCGGCGTACCGGCTGCCGCTAACGCCACCTATAGCCTCACTTTCTATGTCGGACGTCCCAACGGTCAGTCGCAGGGGACCTTTCGCGCCGAACTTTTTGATGACGCGGGGAGCATTATCGACAGCGGGACGCTAAACGGACCGACAACGAGTCCTACGTGGCAGAAATACACACTGACCGGAGTTGCGGGTGCCAGCGGCAGCGGCAATCTTACGGTCCGGTTCACTTCCGTCAACGGCGGCGGCAACGCAAACTGGTTGGACAACGTAATGGGTCAGTGACGTAGGGGGGGCGGGCGGGAGTTGAAGTAGAAGAGGC
>CAYQJG010000113.1:0-12694 GCA_964417715.1 uncultured Lentisphaerales bacterium
GCTTCGGCGGCGGGCGCGTCGACGTCTGGGAGCCCGAAGAGGACATCTACTGGGGTTCAGAAGACAAGTGGCTGGACGACAAGCGCCATTCCGGGGCCCGGGACCTCGAGAACCCCCTGGCCGCCGTGCAGATGGGGCTGATTTACGTCAATCCGGAGGGACCGAACGGCAAGCCGGACCCGGTGGCGTCCGGCCGCGACGTCCGCGAGACCTTCGCGCGCATGGCCATGAACGACGAAGAAACCGTCGCGCTGGTGGCTGGCGGCCACACGTTCGGCAAGTGCCATGGCGCGGGGCCTGCGACGCATGTCGGTCCGGAACCGGAGGCCGCGCCCATTGAGGAACAGGGCCTCGGATGGAAGAACCGTCTTCGCAGCGGCAAGGGCGGTGATGCGATCGGCAGCGGACTCGAGGGCGCCTGGAAGCCGAACCCGATCAAATGGGACATGGGCTATCTGAACATGCTGTTCAAATACGAGTGGGAACTGGTCAAGAGTCCGGCGGGCGCAAATCAGTGGCTGGCCAAGGACGTGGCCGAAGAAGACCTGATCGCTGACGCGCACGATCCGTCGAAGAAGCATCGGCCGATGATGACTACGGCGGATCTCTCGCTGCGCTACGACCCGGCCTTTGAGCCGATCGCGCGGCGCTTCCAAAAGAACCCCGGGGAGTTTGCGGACGCGTTCGCCAGGGCGTGGTTCAAGCTGACACACCGCGACATGGGCCCGCGCGCACGCTACCTCGGTCCGGAGGTTCCAGCCGAAGATCTCATCTGGCAAGACCCCCTCCCGGCCGTCAATCACAAGCTGATTGATACACGGGACATCGCCTCGCTCAAGGGTCAGATCCTGGACGCTGGCCTTTCCGTGTCGGAACTGGTTTCGACCGCCTGGGCGTCAGCGTCCACGTTCCGTGGCTCCGACAAGCGCGGCGGCGCGAATGGCGCACGCATTCGTCTGGCACCGCAGAAGGACTGGAAAGTCAACCAACCGGCTCAACTGGCGAAGATCATGCAGGCGCTCACAGCGATCCAGGAGACGTTCAACGGTTCCCAGACTGGCGGCAAGAAAGTCTCGCTTGCGGACCTGATCGTTCTGGGCGGGTGCGCGGCCGTCGAGGCGGCGGCGAAGAAAGCCGGATGCGACGTGACGGTTCCCTTCACGCCGGGGCGCACCGACGCTTCGCAGGCGCAGACCGACGCGGCATCCTTTGCGGTGCTCGAGCCGGTCGCGGATGGGTTCCGCAACTACCTCAAGTCCGCGTTTTCGGTACCGGCCGAGGAACTGCTGGTCGATCGGGCGCAATTGTTGACGCTGACCGCACCCGAGATGACGGTGCTCATCGGGGGGCTGCGCGTCCTGAACGCCAATTACGGCCAGGCCCCGCACGGCGTCTTCACGAAGCGGCCCGGGACACTGACGAACGACTTCTTCGTGAATCTGCTCGACATGCGCACGGCGTGGAAGCCGGCATCAAAAGAGGGCGACGTGTTCGAGGGGCGCGACCGCGCAACGGGCGAACTCAAGTGGACCGGCACCCGTGTCGACCTCATCTTCGGTTCGCACTCCCAGCTTCGTGCGATCACAGAGGTTTATGGATGTGAGGGCTCGCAGCGGAAGTTTGTGCAGGACTTCGTGGCTGCATGGACCAAAGTGATGGACCTGGATCGGTTCGACCTCGCCTGATACCCGCGGGAGATGCGACATGCGAGCTTGGTTGACCTTTCTGCATTTCGCCGCTGTCGGCCACAGTGGCGGAAACATTGACTTTCAATGCATGCTCCCGTACCCTCTGGTGTGTTCTGGAATTTCAACAGGAGGTCATCAGCAGTGAAGAAATGGAAATGCGGCGGATGCGGTTTTGTTCATGACGGCGACAGCGCTCCGGAGAAGTGCCCCAAGTGCGGCGCCCCGAAGGAGAAGTTCGCACTGCTGGATGATGCGGCGGCCACGCTCGTGGAGCGGTCGCGCCACACCAACATGTTGCACGCTCAGATGATCACCCTGGCGCGCGAACTGGAACTTGCCTGCAAAGACGGCGTCAAGGACAACCTGGACGCGGGCTGCGTGGATGTGTTCAAGAAGTCGCTGGCTCACGCCTACGAGATCATGAAGCTCTCCATGACGGAGCTTCAGGGACACATGGGCAAGGGCAAGTGGGGTTGATCCCCGGCTGAAGCCGTTCGATACCAAGCGCGGTGCGCTGAACCACAAGTGGCGGAAAGCATGAGAGCAACGGTAGTGGCGTGCGTGATGGTCTTTCTGGCGGCAACGGTCCTGGCGCAGGATGCCTCGAAGAAGCGCGTTCTGCTCGCGTGGGAGAAGACCGACTTCAAGCAGGCGCTGGTGGATGAGATGGAGCGGGGGCTCACGCAGCAGGGATGCGAGGTGACTAAGGTCCTGCACTCCAAGCGCGGGCTGGAGGTAAAGGCCGCGGACTTCGACGCCGTGTTCATCACCAACTCCGGCGTAAACTCAAAGATCCGCCCCTGGATCACGGAATGGCTGGCGGCGAACAAGGCCCAGGCCGGTCGGATACTCCTGCACACCACGCAGACGCGTGACTGGGAGGTGATCGCCGACGTCGACGCGGTCACGTCCGCTTCGAGCAAGAGCGGCGTCAAGGCCCTGGCCGCCGACTACGTGGCGCGGATCGGCAAGATCCTCGCCCCGACCGGCGCGAAGTAGCGGGTCGAGGGGGTGCGGGCCGATGCCCTGGGAGCGATGGCAGCGGTCTCTATGGCTCGGTGCGGCGGTACTTTGCCCCGCGGTGCCGCTCCAGGCCTACTTCGCCGGCAACTGGTACGCGATCCTGCACAGCTACTCGCTGGGCATGTTCTACGGGATCGTGAGTTACGTCTGCTTTGCCAACACCCTGATCCTGTCCGCGCGGATCCGCTGCCTCGACCGGCTGTTCGGTCACGACCGCGTGATGGTCTTCCATGGCCGGCTGGCCGGCACAGCCTTCGCCTGCGCCTGCGCGCACGCCGTTTTCAAGTACCTCTACTTCGGGCTCGGTACAACCCAGGTCACCCTCGGGATCGCCGCCCTGTCGCTTTTTGCCGCCGTGGGTCTCGTCACGGTCCTGTTCATGGTCGGCAATCCGCTGCACCGGATCAGGGCGATGGCCGCGCTGCGCGCGTTCGGTGTGCGGCGGTTCGGGCTCGACTACTCACGGCTTAAGCTCTTCCACAATCTGAGTGGGCCGGCGCTCGCCCTGGTGACGGCGCATGTGCTGATGGCTTCGCCGACGGCGGAGACGAGGGCCAGGCTGGGGCTGATGGGCGCCTGGGGTGTGCTGGCTCTGCTGGTCCATTTCCACCACAAGGTCCTGAGGGTGGCACTCCGCTACCGCCGCGCGTTCCGCGTCACGGCGGTGCGCCACCTCACCGACACCATCGTGGAGATCCACGCCGCCCGGCCCGACCGAAGCAAACTCGAACACCGTGCCGGGCAGTTCGCGTTCTTCCGCCTTCTCTCGCCCGCCTGTGGCCTGGAAGAGCACCCGTTCACGATCTCCTCGCCCCCGGGTTCCGAGACGCTCAATATCACCGTCAAGGCCCTCGGCGACTACTCGGCCTCGCTCCGGGCCTTGCCGGTAGGCGCCAAGCTGCTCTGCGATGGCCCCTACGGGCGATTCACGCCGGTACCCGGCGCCGCCCCGTATCTCTTCGTGGCCGGCGGGATCGGCATCACGCCGTTCCTCTCCATCCTGAGGGAGTGGGATGCCAACGGCATCGCCAGGCCGGTCACGCTGATCTGGAGCGTGCGCACCGGGGAGGAGCAGATCGACGAGGGGTTCTTCAAGGCGGCAGCCGCCCGCCACGCGGCGTTCCGGTTCGTCCAGGTGCTGACACGCGAGCCGGGCATCGCCGGCCGGCGCGTGGACCGCGCGCTGCTGAGCGCGTGCTTCGAACCGGCTGACGCCGCCCGCCTGGCGGCCTACATCTGCGGCCCCGACCCCTTGCGCCGGGCCGTGATCGGCCATCTGCGCGCCCTCGGCCTGCCACGGCGTGCGATCCACCATGAGACGTTTTCGTCCTAACAGCGGTCATTTCTCGTCGCGCAACTTCCGGAACCCGAGCGTGACCTCGCCCAACCGGAAGCCCCACTTGCTCATGACGGCGCGGTTGAGCATGACTTCGTCGTCCATCAGGAACATCCAGTCGTCGAACTTCACGTTGTACACCCTCTTGCCGACCGGCAGGGCCAGCGTATAGCGCCAATTCAAGGCATTGCCGAAGGCCGCGCCCTGCGCGACACCGACCACGTCGCCCGCCGTTCCGGTATAGTGGTTGGCGTCCAGTTTGGTGATCGTCCAGACGCGCCGCTGCGTGGTGCCATCCGAATACACGAAATCCTCTTCCAACCGGCCCACATTGTTGCTCCACGTGCCGATCATCTTCACGCGAAACCGTTTTACGACCTCGCCCTTGCGGTTCTGGAACAGTCCCCGCGCTTCCAGCGGGCCTTCCAGGTAGCGGCTCAGATCGAGCACCGGTTGCTCTTTCTCGTACAGCCGCGGCGAAACGGACGCGCAACCCCCCCAGACCAACCCGGCACTGATCACACACAGCCACCTTCTCATCGGTTCATCCTCCGTTCTGCTCTCACTTTGCACCCAGTAGCTTCTTCCGCATCGCCGGATAGCGGCACTTCGGATCCAGCCAGATGGCAAGGAAGGCCGGACCAAACGCAGGGGACGGGACTTCGCCCAACAGGCGGTCACCGAAGTAGAACTGCGTCGGGCCATCCTGACGCACGAATGCCGTCAGACTGTCGCCCGGCTCCAGATCCGGCCACATGGGTTCGAGTTGTCTGATCCACTGTTCGCGCAGCGCGCCTTCGCCCCGGCCCAGCCGCACCCACTCCTTGAGCGTGGTATCCAACAGGCGTTGGCGTTTGATCGAGACATGGTACCGGATGCTGAGCACGGCCGTGCTGTTGGTTATATACGCGGCTTCCTGGGCAAAGAGCGCGATGTCATACACATGCAGGCCGAACCAGTGCAGCGTAGCGCCTCCAACCGGGTTGAGCGCGGGCGTGATCTCGCGCAGCGGGGCCGGCAACGCAGCCGCTCCGAGCGCGTCGACCGACATCCGCGCTCCCACGAGGAGAATACAGGCGATGTGCCTGGAGGTCATGTTGGCCCCTTTGGCGCCCCGGTGCGAAACCGGTCGCCGTGCGCCAGCCAGACCAGCAACGGCATCACGACGGACCACCCCACGGCGAGAGCGGCGATGCTGACGGCACGGTTCGGGTGTAAGGTAACCGCGCCAAGCTTCGCTCCGCCCAGGTAACTCAGCGGACCGGCCACAGCGCCCAACACGGCCGCCAGCCCGTAACGCCCCGCCAACGCGCTCAGCGACCCGCGCAGGGTCGTTCCGAACATCGCCCACAACGCGACCAGCCACACTGGGCACAGGTATGGAAAGCGCGGATCGCCGATGAGCGCAAAGACTCCGAAACGCAGGTGCACGGTGTCAACGCAGAACCCGATCAGCGCGACCGCCAGGAACAGCCGCGCGTCGCTCATCCGGTCTTCACTGAACCACCGCAGGTTCACGCCAATGCCCGCACCCGCCGCCGCAACGGCGGCGATGGGCATGCCGTGCGCACCGCCCAGCACACAGGCGAACCAGCCGGCCTGGAACAACACAAAATTGAATATCGTGCGCATTTCGGGTTACGGTTTCCGGGAGAACCACGGAAAGAACGCGCTGGTTGTCCGCTGGTATTCCTGGTACTCGGGACGGTCCTTGTACTTGGCTTCCAGCATGGGAACGCCGGACACGCGCAGGAGCAGGAAATCGATCAGCACCGGGCTGATCAAAGCCCACCATCCGCCCGGCACGTTGAGAGCAATCAGGAAGCAGCCCCACCAGAGCGTCGCCTCGCCGAAGTAGTTGGGATGTCGGGAAAGGCTCCACACACCGTAGCGCATGGTCCGCCCCTTGTTGGCGGGGTTCTTTACAAACCGCAGCAATTGGTAATCACCCAGGGTCTCGAACAGAAATCCCAGCAGCCAGACGGCAAACCCGAGCGCGTCGAGAAGGCCGAGCGGTCCGCCGCGCCGGGCGTTGACGAGCAGGACCGGGACACAGACGAAGAACATGACCGTTCCCTGCAGCATGTAAATCTGGAAGTAACTGCGAAGATAGAACCACCGCCCCCAGGTCTCGCGCCAGTTGCGGTAGCGGAAGTCCTCGCCCTCGCGACCGGCATTGCGGATCAGGATGTGCAGCGAGAGCCGCGCGCCCCATGCCAGCACAAGCGCACTGAGAAGAATCCGGCGCGCATCCAGGCCGTCCGCCAGGCCGAGCGTGAACAGTGCGACGAGGATGAAACCCATGCCCCAGGCGCCATCCATGAGCCCATTGTCCTTCTTCAGCAGCGCCAGGAGATGAACAAGATTCACGTGGATGAAGATGACAATGGCTGCAATCAGCATCGTGTCAAACATGGATACTCCTTCTACGCATCACTTACTACACATCGAAAGCGTGTAAGTCAATACCCCAAGGCAGATGCATCTCGGTCATCCTGGCGCTTGGCATGAAGGTCTCCTCCCACCGCCGCCCCACGTCGACAGTCTGCGGTTGGGTGGCCGGTATTCTGTGGTTCGGTCCCGTCCCTTGCGTCGTGCGTCGTGCCGTCGTGGTTCACATCCGCTTGACGGCAACGGGCGTGGAATGGGAGCATGCGGCATGGCACCCAACCGATACCTGAGATTCGTGCTCGTTGTGCTGCTCGTGGCGGTCGTCTGCGTCGACGCCATTCAGAGCTTCGATCTGCCCGTTGCGCTCTGGCTGCAGGCGCATGCGCCCAAGGGGAGTTGGCCGTACCTGATTGCCGGGGGCATCAGTTTTTTCGGGAAGGGGCATTTCTACATCGTGCCATCGCTGATCTGCGCGTGCGTGTGGTGGCGCCGACACAACGCGGCGCGCGTGCGCGCATCCTTGCTGGTGACAGCCACGTGGGTGGCCAGCGGACTGTCCGGCCTTCTGCTGAAGAGCCTCTTTGGCCGGTGCCGACCGAGTCAATTCTTCAAGTTGGACGAGTATGGGTTCCGATGGTTTCAGACGGATCGCCGGTATACGTCGTTTCCATCCGGTCACAGTACCGACGTGTTCGCCGCGGCCGCGCTGCTGTGGGTGATGTTCCCGCGCTGGCGGCCGGTCTGGGCGGCTTGGGCGCTGCTGATGGCCGCTTCACGGGTCGTTTCGCAGAACCACTATCTTTCGGACACGATTGCCGGCGCCGCGCTCGGCGCGACGGTGGCCTGGTGCGTGCGCACCGCGTTCGTCCGCAAGGGATGGTATGGCATCACGCCATCTGCTGCGACAGATCCTCGATCTTCTTGAGGATAGTCGCCTCTTCCTCGTGGTACATGGTCGCGATCTCGGGGTCGCCGAACCGGTAGACGCGGTCCTCGAAGGTGGTCGTGCCGAGGCGTTTGAAGAGGCGTTGCTCGGCCTGTTCAATGTCCTTGCCGTAGATGTGGTACGAATCGGCCTGCCAGTTCATGCGCGCCAGGCGCACGGTCTTGCCGGTGCGGCGGGCGACCTCGGCGGCGATCATGTCGCGGTTGAACATGATGAACCCGAACATGTTCATGAAATTCGCGCCCCAGGCATCGTTGCTGCGGAAGCGCACATTGACGTTCAGCCACTGCACGCCGTCGTCGTCCTCGAGGATGCGGTACCAGAGCGATTGCAGGCAGGGCGGGTCGTAGCAGGTCAGGTCGAGGTTCGGCATCCAGGTGATGGCCTGGGCCTGGCGCGTGAACGGCTGCTGGCAGAGCTTGGTGATCACGTATTCGACCTGGTCGACCTTGATCGGCCCGACGAAGGCGGTACCGCCGTCGATCTTCTCCTTCCACTGACCGTAGTTCTGCAGGCGGCCGTGGTAGGTGTATTCCCAACGTGTGTCCTTGGGATCGTTGATCGCCTTGACCCAGGAGTCCTTGCGTCCTTCCAGTTCGTAGACGTACTCACGCAGGTCGGCCAGGCCGCCGGGGAAGGCCTTGTGGATCATCGGGTCGGCGAGGGGATCCTCGACGGTGATGTTCATCGTGGCGTCGATGCTGAGGGGGTCGCCGGGTTTGTCGTACTGGGTGCGGAACCGCGTGCCGTCGCGGTAGAGCGCGACGAGCGCCTGTTCGTAGGCTTCGGCGAGCGAGTGACCGCGAACGGTCAGAACCGGAATGCTGCGCATGAAGACCTCCTTTATCGTGTGCAGGATAGCTGTTCCGGTGCCGGTGGGTCAATGCGGCACATGTGCCGCAAATGCGTGCATCTCACTACGGAACGATCTAAACTACAGTCAGAAGTTGATACACGTCGGCGTAACAAGGAGTCGGAACATGAAGATCGTGGGATTCTCAGGAAGTCCGCGGAGCGACGGGAATACCGACCGGCTGGTCAAGCAGGTGCTGGCCGGGGCGGCCGAAGCGGGCGCCCAGACGGCGTTCTTCCGCATCGCCGATGCCAGCATCAAGGGCTGCGTGGCCTGCTATCACTGCCGCCCGCATGGCGTCTGCGCGTTGCACGACGACATGGCGCCGTTACTGGCCCAGGTTTTCGCCGCCGATGTCGTCGTCCTTGGCACGCCCATCTACATGGGGCAGATGAGCGGGCAGACGAAGGTTTTTGTGGACCGGTTGCTGCCGGTGCTGGGGCCGAACTTCATCACGCGCCTGAAACAGCACCCGGGGCTGTTCGGCGTCTACACCCAGGGCCACAGCGATCCGGCCGCGTTTCGCGCCTACATGGAGGAAACCAGCCGTTTCCTGGCTTTTCTGGGCTTCGTTTCGCGCGGCTTCCTGGCTGCCGTCGGCACGCGCGAGCGCGATGATATCGAAAAACAGGCCGAGACCCTGGCGCAGGCGAGGGCCGCCGGCGCGGACCTGGCACGCGGCGCGGTGTGAGGGCCGCCGGGCGTCCAAGGGTTCAGGGTCCCGGGGTTCAGGTGAGAGGGACGGAACCGCAGATTGACGAATGTCGAACCGCAGAACACCGAAGTGCCTCCGGACGAAGCCGACGGCCACTTCGACATTCGAAAATCGATATTCGGCAATCTGCGGTTTCTCCCTGCGCGATCCAACTGGCCGCAGGCCAGCGACGGGACTGAACCCCGAACCCTGAACCCTCCTTCGCCCCCATCCTGAGTCGCGTCTGGACTGAGCCGTCAGAAATTTCTCAGATTGCCCGTTGACAGGCGCCCCAGTCGTGTCGTATAGTCCAGCTCATCGCTAGACATACTGGTCATACGGCGCACGGAGGACGAAGATGACGCAGAACGCGTACCGGGGTGGACACCGAATGAGCCGCACGTGTTGTCGAAGCGCGATGCGGACGCAAGCACGATGAGAAGCCGAAGCAGGAACGAGTGATCACCAACCAACTAACGAAAGGATCGCAAGACCATGTCATCCCAGGGAATCAACACGCTGGCCCTGCATGCGGGCCAGCACCCCGACCCGACGACCGGCGCCCGTGCCGTGCCGCTCTATCAGACCACGTCGTACGTGTTCAAGGATGCCGACCATGCAGCGCGCCTGTTCGCGCTCAAGGAGTTTGGCAACATCTACACGCGGCTGATGAACCCCACGACGGACGTGTTCGAACAGCGCGTCGCCGCGCTTGAGGGCGGCACCGGCGCGCTGGGCGTGGCTTCGGGTCAGGCCGCGATCACGTATGCCCTGCTGGCGATCACGCGGCTGGGCGACCACATCGTGGCCGGCAACAACCTGTACGGGGGCACCTACCAGCTCCTCAATCACACGTTGCCGAAGCTGGGCCGCACGGCGACGTTCGTCGACTCGCGGGACCCGGAGGCCTTCCGGCGCGAGATCACGCCGCAGACGCGCGCGATCTACGTCGAGACCATCGGCAACCCGAAGCTGGACGTGCCGGACTTCGAGGCGTTGGCGCGGATCGCGCACGAGGCCGGCATTCCGCTGATCGTCGACAACACGGTCGGCGTCGGGCTGGTGCGTCCATTCGACCACGGCGCCGACATCATCGTGACCTCGGCCACCAAGTACATCGGCGGCCACGGCACGTCGATCGGTGGTGTGATCGTCGACTCGGGCAAGTTCCAGTGGAACAACGGCAAGTTTCCCGAGTTCACCGAGCCGGACCCGAGCTATCACGGCATTGCCTACTGGGATGCGCTGGGCAATGTGCCCGGGCTCGGCAACGTGGCCTTCATCCTCAAGGTGCGCGTGACGCTGCTGCGCGACACGGGGGCCGCGTTGAGTCCGTTCAATGCCCGCGAGTTCCTGCTGGGTCTCGAGACGCTGCCGCTGCGGCAGCAGCGCCATTCAGCCAACGCGCTGGAGATCGCGCAGTGGCTCAAGGGGCATCCACGCGTGAGCTGGGTGAGCTACCCGGGGCTGCCGGACGATCCGAACCATGCCGTGGCGTCCAGATACCTGAAGCGCGGTTTCGGCGGCCTGGTCGGGTTCGGCATCAAGGGCGGACTGCCGGCGGGCAAGCGGTTCATCAACTCCGTCAAGCTGCTCTCGCACGTGGCCAACATCGGCGACGCCAAGACGCTGGTGATCCACCCGGCGTCGACCACGCACCAGCAACTCACGCCCGAAGAGCAGGCGACCACCGGTGTGACGGCCGACTACATCCGCCTGTCCATCGGACTCGAGGACGTGGCCGACATCCAGGCGGACATCGATCAGGCGCTTCAGCAGGCCACAAGCTGAGGCACACGTAACAGGAGCAACCCATGAGTCGCATCTACAGTGACAACGCGCAGTCCATCGGCAACACGCCGCTGGTCCGGCTGAACCACGTGACCCAGGGCGCGAAGGCTACGGTCCTGGCGAAGATCGAGGGGCGCAATCCGTCCTATTCGGTCAAGTGCCGTATCGGCGCGGCGATGGTCTGGGACGCCGAGAAGCGCGGCGTGCTCAAGCCCGGCGTGGAGATCGTGGAGCCCACCAGCGGCAACACGGGGATCGCGCTGGCCTACGTGGCGGCTGCGCGCGGCTACAAGCTGACCCTGACGATGCCCGAGACGATGAGCATCGAGCGCCGGCGCGTGCTGGCGGCGTTCGGCGCCAACCTGATCCTGACGCCGGGCGCCGAGGGAATGAAGGGCGCGATCAAACGCGCGGAGGAGCTGGCGGCGTCGGACCCGGCGCGCTACTTCCTGCCGCAACAGTTCAAGAACCCGGCCAATCCCGCGATCCACGAGAAGACCACGGGGCCGGAGATCTGGGCCGACACCGACGGGCAGATCGACGTGCTCGTGGCAGGTGTCGGCACCGGCGGAACGATCAGCGGCGTGTCGCGCCACATCAAGCGCACCCGGGGCCGCCAGATCCTGTCCGTCGCTGTCGAGCCGAAGGAGAGTCCGGTGATCACGCAGCGGCTGGCGGGACAGGAACTGAAGCCGGGGCCGCACAAGATCCAGGGGATCGGCGCTGGGTTCATCCCGGACACGCTGGACCTGTCGATCGTCGACCGTGTCGAGCAGGTCGAAAGCGCCGAGGCGGTGGCCTTTGCGCGGCGGCTGGCGAAGGAGGAGGGGTTGCTGGTTGGCATCTCATGTGGCGCGGCGGTTGCGGCGGCGGTGCGGCTGGCGCAACAGGAGGCGTTCGCCGGCCAGACGATTGTGGTAATCTTGCCCGACGCTGGCGAGCGTTACCTTTCGACGGTTCTGTTCGAGGGCATCGGCGTCTAGCCGAACGGAGGATGGCATGCAGACCAGGGAGATTGTGGTGGAGAACCGGCACGGCTTGCATCTGCGCGTGGCAGGTGATGTCGCGCGTTGCGTTGCGGGACACCACTCCAAGGTCTGCCTGTCGAACGACGGCGCGTCGGCCGACGGCCGGTCGGTGCTGGAGATGCCCCTGCTCGAAGCGCCGGCCGGCACCACGCTTGTTACGGTGCCACGACAGGCGGTTTGGCTCCGCAGGCGGCGGCGTGGCGTGCCAAAGCAGCGTCGAATGACACGAATGCCGAGGCATGGGTCTTTGCCGCCATCAGGTGTGTGGCGTCAGCGAAGTCCAGTCCGTGGCGATAGAGATCCAGAATGCGACGCGCGCGCGCGTCATCCTCCACAACCACCATGGGAAGGCTGATGAAGCGCGTCAACGCCTCGCCGATCACACGGCGGTCGAGACGATAGACGGCGCGCAGCACCCACTCGGACTCAAGCAGGGCCGCCAGTCCCAGCCAGACGGTTTCGCGCTCCAAGAGCGCCCGTGCACGGGCGACCTGCGCAGGATCGTCGTTTGTCAGCAGCCTCACAATCACGTTGGTGTCGATGGCGACCATGTCAGACGATCTCCGCCTCCACCCGGTGGCGCCGACGCGGCTTGGGCCATGCCCGCCGCGCCTCGCGAATGATTCCGGCGTCCATCTCGGCCAGTGTCCGCGCCGTACCATGGTAGCCTGTGCATCCGATTACGTCGTCCAGCGTGGCGGCACCAGAGCCGGTGGCCGGCTGTACGGGCAGGAGCAGGATGCCCCCGGACGCCTCCTCGACGGCAAACACCGTTCCCGCCGTCCAGCGGCGGGAGGTCCGAATCGCCTTCGGCAGTACAAGCTGCCCTTTGCTGGAGAGTGTCGCAGTCATGGCAGCATGGTAAGTCTGTGGTAAGTCATGGTCAAGCGCCCTGATGTACGGCTAAGCGATTGGGGCGGCGGGCGGGAAGCGCGCGGATGAGC
>CAYQJG010000114.1:0-12241 GCA_964417715.1 uncultured Lentisphaerales bacterium
GTGCCTATGAGCGCATCTCTCCTGCCGCCTAACCTACTTCTATGTCGTGCACCCGGGCGCCCAATGCGCTTGACGCGTGACGATGGGATGGCGACACTGGCAGCACACCGGCAAGGGGGAGGGCACATGCTCAAGACAGGGATACTGAATCCGCGCGTGCTGGACCTGCTGGCGCGCATCCGTCACACGAACACGTTGGTCATTGCTGACCGAGGCTTCCCGTTCTGGCCGCAGATCGAGACCGTCGACCTGTCGCTGGTCGACAACATTCCGACGGTCCTCGACGTTGTGCGTGCGCTCCGGCCGAACTTCATTGCGGGCCGCGTCTGGATGGCCGACGAGTTCCGCCAGCACAACGACGCCGCGACACAAGCGCGGTTCGCTGACGCGTGGGCCGGCGTGCCGACAGCCTTTGAGCCGCACAACACGTTCAAGCTGCGGGTTCCGCACGCCATCGGCCTGATCCGCACCGGCGACACCGTGCAGTATGCGAACCTGATCCTCGAAAGCGCCTGAGAGCGATCACCGCGGCGTAGTCCTGGATGGTCATGGCTCGGGTTGTGAATGGCATGGCAGCTTCCGGATCAGCGATTCTGTCCGCTCCAGCGCCAGTCGCGTACCTCAGGCAGGTCCTCGCCGTGGGCGACGATGTAGCGCTTATGCTCGATCAGTTTGTCGCGCATCGCCTGCTTGACGTAGGCCGAAGGTCGCCGCCAGTCCGCAGGTCAGGATAAGTGCGGCCATCCCGAAGAGCACGGTGCGGTCCACCTGCTGATCCCTGAGCCAGGCAGCCAGTTGCGGTCCGACGACGCCGGCGGCGCCCCAGGCGGTCAGCACGGCGCCGTAGGCCCGGGGCAGGGCCGCCGGACCGTAGTGTTCGGCGATCAGCAGAGGCATGGTGCCAAAGCCGCCGCCATAGCAGAGCAGCACGGCGCAGACACCGATGAAGAAGAGCGCGGGACGTCCGGTCGTCATGAGCAGCAGGAAAATCGTCGTCTGCATGGCGAGCAGGCAGCGGAAGGTGGCCAGCCCGCCCAATCGATCCGAGATGGCTCCCCACAGCGACCGCCCCAGCCCGTTGCACAACGCGCTGATTCCGATGAGCGTGGCGCCGCTTGCAGCCAGTTCACCCGCACTCAAGCCCGCGTGGCGGGCGGCAAGGTAGTCCTGGTACAAGGGAGACTGAAAGCCGATGAAGATGATCCCGGCCGAGATGTTGCAGAAGAAGACCAACCAGACCCACACGAACGACCATGAGGGGAACGCGTGGCAGGTGTAGGGTGTCGCGAGGGCAGGCGCCGGCGGAGCGTTGGGCGTGGGCCCGGGCGGGTTGTCCAGCAGCAGGGCCGCGGGCAGACTCAAGGCCAGCAGCAGCCAGCCGGTCAGCCGGAAGACATCCGGGATTGATCCGCCTGTCATGCGCCAGAGCTGCGGCGCAATCCCCTTCGACATCAGCAGTGCCCCGAGGCCGAAGCCCATCACGACTAAACCGGCGGCAAACCCCTTCCTGTGCGGAAACCACCGCGTGACTGTGGCCACCGGGGTGATGTAGCCGAGGCCAAGACCGATGCCGCCCATGGCGCCGAACAACAGCCGGAAGAGGGGCAGACTATGGTGGGTGAGGGCCCAGGACCCCGCCAGCCACGCGCCGGCATAGAGCAGGCTGCCGGTGACGGCCAACGGGCGCGGCCCCGTGCGCCAAAGCAACGGTCCGCCGACAGCGGCCGACAGGCCAAGGAAGAGAATGGCCACGCTGAACACGCCTGCGGCCTGGCCGTTCGTCCACCCATAGGCGGCCATGAGCGGCTTCTGGAAGAAGCTGAACGCGTAGACCGTGCCGAGGCAGAGCTGCAGCGTCGCGCCGGCGATCAGGACCTGTGTGCGCTTCATGTGGCGGGGATCTGCCTGATAAGCTCAGGGATAATCTCGAAGAGATCGCCGACCACGGCGATATCCGCCAACTGCATCATCGGCGTATCCGGGTTCTTGTCCACGGCGATGATGCAATCGCACGACTGCATGCCGACCAGGTGCTGGATCTGGCCCGATATGCCGCACGCCAGATAGACCTTCGCCTGGATGGTCTGTCCTGTCTGGCCCACCTGGTGGGCGTACGGTATCCAGCCGGCGTCCACGGCGGCGCGGCTCGCGCCAACTGCGCCGCCCAGATGGGCGGCAAGCTGGCGCAGCAGGGCGAAGCCGGCCGGCCCCTTGAGGCCGCGTCCGCCGGAGATGACGAAGCGGGCGTCCGCGAGGTTCACGGCGGCCTCGGTACTGTGGAAGACCTCCAGTACACGCTTCAGCGGAGAGGTTTCGGAATCCAGCAGGGGTTCCACGACCACGCGGCCGGTGCGCCGCAGGTCAGGTTCCGGCGCCTTCATGACGCGCGGCCGGACTGTGGCCATCTGGGGGCGGTGATTGGAGCAGCGAATCGTGGCCATGATATTGCCGCCGAAGGCGGGACGTGTCTGGAGCAGATCGCCGTTGTCCGGATCGATGGCCAACCCCGTGCAGTCCGCGGTCAGCCCGCAGTTGGACATGACCGCAACGCGCGGGATCAGCGCCCGCCCGCGCATGGTGGCGCCGCAGATCACCGTCTCGGGGCGGTACTTCGCGATCAGCCGCGTCAGCGCCTGAGCCTCCGACTCGTCGACGAAACGGGCCAGCCGCGGATCGTCCACCACCAGCGCCTGGTCGCAGCCGTAGGCGAAGAGCGTGGCGGCCTGCTCGCTGACGCCGTCTCCCAGTACGACCGCCCATACCTCGCTGCCGCGGGTGTTGGCCAGCGCGCGGGCGGCGCCGATCAGCTCGTGCGTCACCGGCTGGACGCGGCCCGCAACCACTTCGGCCACGACCCACACGTTGCGGAACTCCGCACGTGCGGTGTTGTCTGACACGCGCATACGTTCTCCTTACACCAGGCTGCGTTGGCGCAACGCGGCGAGCAGTTGGGCGGCACACGCGGCTGGTTCGCCCGCGATCCGCTGCGAGGCCTTCTGCCGTGCGGGGGGCGGTTCCGTCTTCACCACGCGCGTGGGCGAGCCATCCAGACCGATCTTGCTCCGATCCGCGCCGATCATCTCGGGCGTCCACACGGGAATCGTGACTTTCTGAGCGGCCAGTTTGCCTCTGAGAGTGGGCACGCGCGGCGTGTTGATGTCCTTGACCACGGTGATCACGGCAGGAAGGACCAGTTCGCAGATATCATAGCCATCCTCGTGCATACGAACGACCACGAGTCCCGTGGCCGTGGCTGAGCGCACGTTCATGATGTGCGTGGCCTGCGGCCAGCCGAGGTGCGCCGCGATGCCGGGGCCGACCTGTGCCGTGTCGCCATCGATGGCCTGTTTGCCGCAGATCACGAGGTCGGCGCCGCCCAGCGTGCGGATGGCGCAGGCCAGCGCGTAGCTCGTGGCCCAGGTGTCCGAGCCGCCGAAATCCCTGTGGCTTAGCAGCACGGCGCGATCGGCGCCCTGGGCGATGGCCTCGCGCAGCGTGGCTTCCGCCTTGGGCGGCCCCATGCTCAGCACCACGACCTCGCCGCCCAGCTGTTCGCGCAGCAGGACGCCCTCCTCGATGGCGTAAGTGTCAAAGGGGTTGAGAATGGCTTTGACGCCTTCGCGGACGATCCGCTTGGTCTCCGGATCGATCTTGGCGTCGTTTGTCGCCGGAACCTGTTTAATGCAGACCACGATGCGCATGGGTTCGGTATCCTCGACGGGTCACGCGACCCAGGTGTCCCGGATCAGATCGTATTGGGTTTTGAACCCGAGCAGCGAGAGATACATGCCGCATTGCGGATAGGTGTGGTGCAGCGTCCGCAAGGTGGCGATCGGGTCGTAGAACGTGTCCTCCGGGATCTCGTATCCCACGGCCTCCGAGAGCAGGTGCAGCTTCTTGCTCATCCAGGCTTCCAGGACGATCGGCAGCGTGCAGGTGGCAAGAAGCTTGTCCACGACCGGGTGACGTTCGATGACCGGTTGCGTGATGACGAAGGTCGCGCCTGCTGCGATCTTGCGCTGCAGTTTGGCGAACTCGTGCTCTTCCGGTTCATAGGGGTTGAACGCCACGCCGGTCTCAAAGCAGCCGGGATATTCCCGGTGGATGTAACGCAGCAACTCCACCGAAGTGACCGACTCGACGCCGGTGGCACCGATATCGGTGGGCTGCAGTTTGGGCAGGCGGTCCGATCCGTCGCCCGTGACGATCAGCAGGTGGTGGATGCCCGTGTCGCGGCAGGTGTTCAGAATCGCGTCCAGGTTCTCCTTCGTGTGGAAGGTGTTCAGGTGGATCAGCACCTGTTTGGGCGCGACAGGCAGGGACAACTCCTGGATCATCTCCGTGCCTTGAAACGCCAGGTGGCCCATGGCATTGTCGGTGATGCAGGCGCAGTAGCCGCTCGCGAGCACGCGCTGGTACTTCTCCGCGAAGCTCTGCAGGTCCGCGTCCAGTTTTTCCGAGTCCTGCTTGGGTGGCAGAATTTCGACATGGTAGATATGATTCGCAATGTGTGATTTCATCAGAAGAGCCCCTTCACGTGGCCGGTGGATGCGTCGACGTCGATATAGCGGAACGCGGGATCAGAGGCCGTGCCGGGCATGAGTTTGATGTCCCCCGCCACCGGAACGACGAACCCCGCGCCGCGGTAGACCAGAATGTCGCGGATCGGCAACGTCCAGCCGCGCGGGCGCCCCTTGATGGCCGGATCGTGCGAAATGCTCAGGTGCGTCTTGACCATGCAGGTGCCCAGTTCTTTGGTCGCCGGGTCCTGTTCGAGTGCCGCGAGTTTGGCTTGGGCGGCGGGTGTGTAAGAGACGCCATCAGCGCCGTAGACCTGCGTCGCGATCATATGGATGCGCTCCTTCAGCGGCATCTCCAGCGGGTACAGGAATCGGAATTGCGACGGCTGTTCGCAGGCGTCGATCACGGCTTCGGCCAGTTCGCGGGCGCCTTCGCCGCCCAGCAGCCAGTGCTTGCTGACGGCTACGCGGGCGCCGGCGGCTTCGGCGGCGCGGCGGATCACCGCGATCTCGTCCGCATGGTCGGTGGCGAAGTGGTTGATGCAGACGACCGGCGTGATACCGCTCTTGCGGACCGTCTCGATGTGCGCCAGCAGGTTCTCCACGCCACGTTCGACCAATGCCGGGTTGCTCGTCGTGTAGTCGCTGTGCAGCGGGTTGCCGGGAACGACCTTGGGGCCGCCGCCGTGCATCTTCAGGGCGCGCACCGTGCAGACGACGACGGCCGCATTGGGCGTAAGTCCCGAGAAACGGCACTTGAGGTTCCAGAACTTCTCGAAGCCGATGTCGGCGCCGAATCCGCTCTCCGTGACGTGGTAGTCCGAGAGTTTCAGCGCCAGCCGGTCCGCGATGATTGAGGACTGACCGATGGCGATGTTCGCGAACGGACCGGCATGCACAAACACCGGCTGACCTTCGATCGTCTGGATGAGATTCGGGAAGATGGCCTTGTGCATCAGGGCGGTCATGGCGCCGGCCACGTCCAGGTCGCCGGTGGTGATGGGTGTGCCGCTCTTGCTGTAGGCCACGACGATCTTCGCCATGCGCGTGCGCAGGTCCTGCATGTCGCGGGCGACGGCGAGGATGGCCATCACCTCCGACGAGACGGTGATGGCGAAACCGCTGCGCATCATGAACCCGTCCATCTTGTCGCCGATGCCGATAATGATGTTGCGCAGGGCCTGGGCCGAGAAATCGATGGTCCAGTTCATGGCCAGGTTGCGCGGGTCGATGTCCAGCCGTTTCAGGTTGCGCTTGGCCAGGGTCGCATCGTCGTAGTTGGATTCGTGCTGGATGCGGCTCGTCAGGGCGACCATCGCCAGGTTGTTGGCGTTGTTGATGGCGTCGATGTCGCCGGTGAGTCCCAGACTGAAGTCGGTCAGGGGGATGCACTGGGCCAGGCCGCCGCCGGCGGCGCCGCCCTTGATGTTGAAGGTGGGCCCGCCCGATGGCTGACGAATGGCCCCGGTGACGCGTTTCCCCAGCCTGCCCAATCCCTCCACCAGGCCAACGGTGGTCGTGGTCTTGCCTTCGCCCAGCGGGGTGGGGGTGATGGCCGTCACGTCGATGTACTTGCCGTTGGGGCGATTGGCCAGTCGCTGCAGCACACTCAGGTGGTTGACCTTGCCGATGTGGTGCCCATAGGGCATCAGCTCGAGCGGGTCGAGTCCCAGTTCGGCGGCGATCTGCGTGATCGGCTTCATGCCGGCTTCAGCCGCTTCGGCGATCTGCCAGTCCTTCATCTTGGTCGGATCGAGTAGGGGCATGGGAAGGTGTCCTTGGCGTGAGCGGGGTACGGGAAACTGGAAACGGGAAACTGGAAACTGGAAACTTGAAACTTGGAGCTGGAAACTTGGAGCTGGAAATGCGAGAGGGGGTTATACCGTGCCGTCGCGGGAGGCGGTGATGTAGTTCATGCCGAACTCGTCCTGGCCGAGAAGCAGTTCCCTGACCAGTCGGAAGGGCTCCGAGGCGGTGTCGAGTTCCTTGAATACCGTGTCGTTGATCTGCAGGGGATCGACGATGCCGCCATCGCACCCCTGCTGCAGGCAGAGATAGGCGAAGATCTGATTGATGAGATTCCGCTTGGGCAGGCCAAACGAGACGTTGCTCAAACCGGGCGCGAAATGGATGGCGGGCCCGTACGTCTCGCGCAGCGCGCGAATGGTGTCGAGCACCGCCACGCCGTTGTTCGAGTTCACCGAGACCGGGAAGACCAGCGGGTCGAGGTAGACGTCCTCGCGGGCGAAACCGTGCGTCTGGAGCAGGTCCATCAGTTGCGCGATGTTGGCCAGGCGGTCAGCCACACTCTCCGGCATGCTGGCGGCCCCGGTTGCGCCGGCGATGACCTTGGCGCCGGCGGCGGCCGCCACCGGAATGGAGGCGGTGCGCTCCAGCGAGACCGAGTTAATCAGCGGCTTGCCGCGGGCGCGGTCGCAGGCGGCCAGGCCCGCCTTCAGGATGTCCGCGTTGGAGGAGTCGATACTGAGCGGCAGTGCACTCGCCTGTTGCAGGATGCCCACGGCCCAGGCGACCGCCCGGAGCTTCTCCTCCTGGTCCATGCTGAACTCGTCGACATTGAGGTCAAGGAAATGGGCGCCGTGCGCCGCCTGTTCCTGGGCCATGGCGGTCAGGTAGGCGATGCCGGCGGCACGGTCGTCGGGTTGGCCGTGGAGTCCCTGCCACATGGCGACGGCGACATGCCGGACCTTGCCACTCTTCCATTCGGCACCCGAGACGACGGCTTCGGGGATCGGCAGGTGCCGCGACTGGCCGGCGGAGCGGAAGACGAGTGCGCTGCGGCCGTCCGGCAGTGTGGTGACGAACTTGCCCGAGGTCAGCCGGATGCGGGTGCAGTGGATGTTCTCGCCAACGATGATGTACTGGCCCTTCATGGTCGTTCCTCCTGAGGCCGCATGGCGCGTCCGGACGGGGCGCGAGTGCGGCGCTGGAGACCATGATGCGCGAGTCTGACCCGGTGCGCAATCGTACTTTGGTGCGTTTTTCTGGTCCGTACGTGCGGTGGCCGAGGGCGATGTGCGGATGACCAACTCCGGCTACTGCCACCCTCACGCCTACTCGTTCAGGCGGCTGACCATGGCCGCGCAGGCCTCCGCGTTCACCACCTGGACCACACCCGCCGCCGCATGGGCAGACTCCCCCAACGGCGCAACCTGCAAGGAACTTGCCGCCGCCATATAGGCGAGAAGTGAAGCCAGAATGAGTTACCAACCGCCGCAACGGGCTGTCGTACTCCCGCCACTGATTGACTCCGAACTGTAGATTTCCATCGCCATCGCTGCCTCCTCCGGGTGGGGCGCGCTCTCCGAGCGCGCCACTCACACTCACCCAAATGCCGAAAATCAACATTCCGACCACCCGGCACCCGCCGCCATCTGGAGGGCCGGCGTCCCTGCCGGCCTTCACCGCTACATCCGCCAGAACACGGCCAGAATCGCACCAGCGAAGCCGCAACCCCACACAACATCCGCCAACAGAACATGTTGCGCGCACCGATTGACAACCGACACCCGCCGCACATATCGTCATCTCAAATCCAGACAGTCCGTGATTGCGATCAGATCACCCATGGATCCCGTCTGGCCGCCCATTTCACGTTGGGATTGAAGAGATGAATGGAACCATCATCTTTCTGGCACTCATCGGGATCGCGGTGCTCGGCATGATCCCCCTCTGGATTGCCGAACGCAAACGCCTCCAGAGCTATTGGTCACGATCATGCGTGGGCACCGAGTGGCGGCAACGGTTCCCCGACGCGCCAAAGGAGGACGTCCGAGCATTTCTGGAGGCGTTCGTCGATGCTTTCGGGTTCAAGAGCAAGAACCGGCTTAGGTTCAGCCCAGCCGATAGGGTAATGGATGTGTACCGCACAATCTATCCTCCCGGCAGTGCGGTCGACGCGATGGAACTTGAGACGTTTGCACTCACTCTGGAGCGTCAGTACGGAGTTGACCTTGTCAGAGTGTGGAAACCAGAGGAGACCACCCTCGGCGACATATTCGAAATGACAAGAAATCCCAACCAAGCCTCGGATGCGCCTTCGGAACCCGCGCCAGGCGCGGATTCCTCAGCGCATCAACGCTGACGTTGGGGCAAGAGACAGATGACATGAATCTTTGCGTCAAGAACATCATTGTGATCGGCGTGGGCCTGTTCTGCATCTACATCGGGCCGTGGTGGCTTGTTGGCCCGATTATCCCCTTCTTCCTTCTACTCTTTCTTGCCTTCGTCTGGGCAAATGCAAGGGTCTGGCCGCAGATTCAGTCTCGGGCCGGCAGATGGGTGGCTGTCGTTCTCTTCTCGATCGTTTGCACAACCGGGGCATTCTGGCCTTTCATGATGGCGCGTTCAGAGAGAAGCGAGAAGTTCATGTGGAAGGGGGTATTGGAACAGATGGAGCAACTCTTCCCATACGAGGTGACAGGTCCGAACGGAACAGTTCAGCGCATGTCCGGGACCAACGGTGTAGACCTATCTACCCATTCAGTCCGGTTGATCACGAACAGCACGTGGGAAGCCATGCAGAGGAAGAAGAAGTAATGCCCCCAACAGCCGCAGCCAACGTACGGCTTCGCCGCCACTGCTGCAGAACATCCCACCCGCCACTACTCATACACCACCCGCGCCGCCGGTCGCCGCATCCGCCTCGGTCCCGACAGCAACCTGACCATGCGCCCGCAATTCCCGGTCTGCCAGCGCCCATGGCTCGCCAGCGCCAGTGCCATCCCCTTGACACCCGTCGCCCGCTGGACGTAACGTACCCGTGAGTCAAAGACTGGCGCAATTGCTAACAAATCACCGGGCGATCCCGTCTGGGCACCCCCTTGTATGTTGAAGCGGCCAAAGATTAGATGATAAGGAGACTATTCAAAAGCGATCCTCTGACGGCAACGTTCTGTGCCGGCTTTCTGGCCTCCGTTGTGGCGTGGTTGCTTATGACCGCCGTGTCTATTCAATCGATGCGAGTCGAGCCTCAAGGCATCAACCTCTGGGGCGTCCGTCTCTGGTGGGTTCACGGCATTCTTTGGCTATTCACGGGTTGTGTGGCACTCCCAACTTTCCCATGGTGCCTCATCCAGGCGATGAGGGCACAGCAATGTCGACTCATCCCGAAGATGGTGGCCTATGTCGCACTGACGCTACTCGCGATTCTAGTAGCATCTGCCATTATCCTCGTGATTGCTATGCTCATTGGTCACACATCATGAACGAGTCAAACGTGAGGCCCAACCAAGCGATGCACCACCGGTGCCGTTGGACACGAAATCCACTTGGAGTTTTCGCCGCTGGTGATCGCTGACGTTCGCCCGCCATAAGAAAGAGAGACCCAATGGATGACTACACGCTTCTGATCGACCTGCATAAACAAGGCCATCGGCAAGGTCCAGGCGGTGATACCGAAACAGAACTGGCGCTCAACATCGCGATGATCGACCGTAATGCCCCGCTGAAACTTGCGGACATTGGTTGTGGTACAGGTGCGTCCACTCTCTTGCTTGCACGGCTTTTGAAAAAGTCGCATATCATGGCGGTGGATTTTCTTCAGGACTTCCTGGATGTTCTGAACAGAAAAGCTGAAAGCGCAGGAGTTACAGAGCGTATATCCACGCTGGCACGCTCCATGTACGACTTGCCTTTCGCCGATGGAGAACTGGACGTCATTTGGTCCGAGGGCGCCATTTACAATATTGGCTTTGAGAAGGGCGTAAAAGACTGGCGACGCTACCTGAAGACAGACGGTCTCCTCGTTGCTTCAGAGATCACATGGATTTCGGATTTCCGGCCTGCGGAAATTCAGACTCACTGGGACAACGCATACCCCGAGATCAATTTGGCCTCTGCCAAAATCAGGGTTCTAGAAAAGCACGGTTACTCACCCATCGGTTACTTTATCTTGCCGGAACGCTGCTGGCTGGAAACTTACTATCGCCCAATGCAGGCCAGATTTGATGATTTCCTATGTCGAAATGGCAACAGTAAAGAAGCACGTGAGATTGTGGCCGCTGAACGAAACGAAATTCGTCTTTACGAAAGAAACAAAGCTTACGTTAGTTACGGGGTCTATATTGCAAGAAAACTGAGATAGAAGGGCGAACAAGGCGCTGCACTGGACGGGGATTCCGCTGCGCCGCATCCGCCTCGGTCCCGACAGCAACCTGAACATGTGCCCGCAGTTCCCGGTCTCCCAGCGCCCATGGTTCGCCAACGCCAGCGCCATCACGCAGTCATCGTGATACCCCGACGGCGCCCCATGGCTCACGCCCCCGACGGCCGAATCTCAAACCCAAACCGCTTCACCGCTGCCGTCGGCACCTGCCACGGCCCGGCATCCAATCTGCGCACATCTGCGTTAGTCTGCGGACAGGTGCTTCCGGGTGTTTGTGGCTTCTTTCTCCTGACGATTGCGCATGGCCACGCTCTGGAAGGCGCTTAAGTGGGTGCGGTTAAGGGTATCCGGTTAAGAACGGCGGTTAAGGGTGGCGGTTAAGAGTGCGGTTCCCGCCCTCCCGGCGCTGTTTCTGACACCTAACCGCCCCACTTACTCGGTTACCCTTAACCGACTCGCTTGCGCGATTCCGTTCACCACGCCCCATCTATTCACAGACGATCCCCCGCAGACCCGGAAGCGCCGGCATTCCTGACCGATGGGACAACTCCTTGACGATCAGCAGGCGGAGTCACCTGCTCTTCAGCGCGCCCGTTGGGCAGATGCTGGCATAGGCGTCGGCGTGCGCGTGGATGGCGTCCTTGAGCTCACGCCCCAGCGCGGGAGCCATGCGCACGGCGAACCCGCGTTGCACGAAGGTCAGCCCATGGAGTTCGCCGTTCCGCTCGGCGATCTGGGCGCAGAGACCGCAGCTGATGCATTTGCCTGATTCGTAGATCAGCTCGGCGTGCGAGTCGTCGACCGCCAGCTCGCGTTTCACGCCGTCGAACCCGTGCAGCGAGGCGCCGTATTCCTGGGCCAGTGTACGGAGTCCGCAGCCGCGCGCCGCGCGGCAGTCGCAGTGCAGGCAGCGGGCGGATTCCCGGCTCGCCGCGGCATCATCCACCGGCGCGTGTCCGGCGGGCACCACGCGCGGCGTGGCGTCGGCGCCCTTGAACAGGAGCGCCATCTCCTCGGGGGTCAGGTGACCAAGCCGGACGTTCAGCATGGACTTGGCCGCCGGTTCCGGCTGTCCGTCCAACTCGCGATGGATGGCCTGTGCCACGTGCTTGCCGGCGGCCACGGCGCGCACGGCCATCCTGCTGATGGGCGCCACGGCGCCACCGGCTGCGAAGACGCGGGGGTGCGACGTGCGCCCGGTGTGCCGATCCGCCTGTATGCCATGGTCGGTCAGCTGCAGCCCCAGGCGGCCGGCCAGGTTGCGGTTGTCGCCGAAGGCCAGCACCACGGCATCGTGCGTTGCGGCCAACTCGGCCAAATGCTTGCCATCGCGCAGTTCCGTCTGCCACTGCGCGGTCACCAAGGGCAGGGACACAATGGCCTGTGTTTCGGCGTCGAGCACCGCCCGCGGCAGCGTGGCGTCATCCAGCCCCGAGCGCAACGCGCCGCCGGCCGCGGCTTGCCTGTCGATCAGCGTACAGGCGTATCCCAGGCGCACCAACTCGCGCACCGCAGCCAGCCCGGCGGGGCCCGCGCCGACGACGGCCACGCGCCGGCCAGATGGAGCCGCGGGCGTCGGTGCGGGCGCCGCGCC
>CAYQJG010000115.1:0-12010 GCA_964417715.1 uncultured Lentisphaerales bacterium
CGTAGCGCGTGTCGAAGGCTGCGTCGGAACTCGTGAAATAGGTGTTGCACTGCCGCGGCAGGGCGGTCGGGACGCTGGCGGCCAGGTTCAGCGGGACAACCCGCCGGATGGCTTCGCCCAGTGCGGCCGCGGCGCCCAGGCGTCCCAGCGCCTCGGCGTAGCGGATCTGTGCATGCATGTACATGAGGCCGATCTCGCGGCCGAAGCAGCTGCTGGTTTCGGCGCGCTGGAAATGGGTCTGACGGCCGCCCTGGTAACGCGGCGGCGCGTCCATCAGGCGCGCGCCGTCGGCGGCCAGCAGATGCCGCTGAATCAGCGTGTGGTGGTCGCGGGCCTGAGCCGGCGTAAACAGCCCACCCAGGATGGCGCGCGTCATGGGGAGCAGCCGGTAGTGCATGCCGGTGCGGCGGTCAGCCGGGTGCAGCATGGGCTCCCAGGCGCCGTCGTCACGGCGCAGCACGAACCCGGCGACGATGCCGTCGGGCATCAGAATCCGGTTGAAGTCGGCGCGAATCTGCGCGGCGTCGGTCGACAGACGCGCGGCCAGATCCGGCAGGCCGGCGCGGCGCAGGGCCTCGGCTGCCGTCGTGAAGACCTGGTAGCTCAGGGCCACGGTCCAGGAACTGATGAGCCGGCGCTTGAAAGCCGGATCGGCCGGCTGCAGGCTGTCGTCCCAGTCGCCGTCACCGAAGGCCATCAGCGCCGTGTCCGGCACGAAACTGCCGCGGATATGACCGATCTGGCGCGTCAGGTGCGCCAGCAGCGGCTGGGGGCCCGGTGCCTCCGGGCCACCCCAGGGCACCGTGGCCTGCAGGATGCCGAAATCGGAGGTGGCCTCCAGGTAGGCCGTGAGGGCCTTGAGCGGCCAGAGGATGACATCGCCATGCGCATCGCCGGCGCGGATGAAGTCGTAGGCGTCGAACATGAACCACTGTGGCCAGGTTCCGTCCGGATTCTGGGCGGCGTAGACACGCAGGAGCGTGGTGCGCGCGGCCTGGTCGTGCCCCAGGGCCAGCAGAAGTTCGAGCGGGCCCTGGCAGATGTCGCGCGTGCCCCAGGCGGCGCCGCCGTACTGCTCCAGCCCGTGGGGCGTGAGGTAATGGACACGGGCATTCTGCACAAACCACGGCAGAATCTCGTTCACCTCGTCGGCTAGGCCGGCGCCCCGCAGGGCCAGGTCGGCGCGCCAGGCTGCCGATGCGCGGGCCTGAAGCGCGGTGCCGGCGGGCGCGCTTGCCGCGGGCGCGCCGACACCCGCTTCCTCGCCCCGGATCTCGAGGTGAAATGCGGCGACCGGTTGCGTGCGCAGCACCAGGCAAGGGTTGGCGTGTGCCTGGCCGTCGGCGTGCAGGAGCGCGTCGTCGCCGACCTCGGCCACGGCTGCGAGTGGCATGGCGTGCAGCCGGAACTGACGCTGCGGGTAGTACCTGCCGAAGTCGGACTGCGGGTGCGGGCGAAGCAGAATGGAACCGTCCGGCTGCCGCGTCACGGCCGGAACCGAATCATATTCCGACACGTCCAGGCAGAGCAGGTGGGTGATCAGCAGTTCGGCCGGCGCGCCCTCTATGCGCACGTCGAGTCCAAGCCGTGATCCGTCCGGGTCGGACCAGGCGGCGACCTCCACCAGACGCACGGGCAGCCGGTAGAACCAGCGGCAGCGGGTGGGCTCCATCGCGAAGGCCGAGGGCACGGCCAGCAGCATCCAGCCGGTCTCGCCGCGCAGGAAGATGCGCTGGCCGGAGGCGCGCGTCAGGTTGAGCTGCCCGCGCGGCATGCCCAGCAGCTTATTGAAACGGGTGTTGCCGAATGTGACGTGACTGTGGAAGGCGCCGAACATGCAGCACGTGCTGCTCATGATGCGCGAGTCGGCCGTGGCTGCCGTCGCATGCGTCTGCAGGATGTGCGCGTGGGCGCGCTCGACGCAGCCCTCCTTGGCGCGACGGACGACGTGTGTCGCCACGCCTGCGAAGAACGACAGCGGCGGCTGGCCCGGGCCGGTGGATTCCGGCTGACGGCGCTCGGGGCCCAGCCATCCCGTCAGCTCCGCGTCGGTGGGCTCGGCGGCCGCCGCCAGCGGCGCCGTGGCGAACAGCGTACGGCATGGCGTGCGCGCGCCGCCGGGCGTGACCACCGGCAGGCGATTCGCCCACCGCACGAGTTCCGGCAGGCACGCCAGATCGGCCGCGCTTGATGGATCGGCATGGTCCGGCTGGAAGAGGCCATGGAAACGGATGCAGACGGGCTTGCCGCGGGCGGCGCGCCGGCGCGGCGAGACCAGGGCGACCAGTCCCAGTTCCTGCTGATGCACGCGGCTGACGAAGTCGCGCTGTTGCAGTGCGACCGGCGTGCCGGTCAGCCGGTACGCCGGGCCGTAGAACGACAGGCCGTCGGTGAGAAACCCCGCCACGCGGTCGGGCGAACCCAGCAGCATCCACGGATGCCGGCCGCCCTGCGCGAGGTTCTGGCGGGCGCACACGGCCCAGCCGCGGGTGCCGCCGTCCAGCGCCGCGAAATCGACATACTGGCTCACGAACGACTCGTTGCCCAGCACGAAGCCGCGATCACCCAGGCCGGTATCCTGCACATACACCACATCGACCAGCCCCTGTCCGGCGAGATCAATGCGCCACAGCCAGGCGAGTCGGTCGGTATCGAGTGTCAGCGACACCTGCCACGCGAACCCCAGACTCTCGCCGCACGCCGTGTAGCTCATGCCCTCGGCCGTGAACGTGTGGCAGGTGGTGAGCAGCGGCAGGGCGGCGATGCCGTCGGGCCGGTGGACGCGCAGGTACAGGTTCATCAGCCCCGGTTCGAGCGGGTTGCCCGGCAGCAGGCTCAGCAGCGTGCCGGCGTGTTCGAACGGACCGGGCGCGCCATGCGCGAAGACCGTGAGCCGCATCCCGTCCGCGGCGCCGATCTGAAGGGGTGGTGTCATGGTTGCCGCCGCTTTTAAGAGTCCATCACATGATCGCCGCCGCCATCGCTTCGACGTTTTGCGGCGGAACATTGGAGAGCAGCGCCTCGTGACTGGGGCTCACGATCAGGCGCGGCTCCAGCAGCCGTCGGATACGGCGCACATCGGCTTTGACTTCCTCCGGCGTGGCATGCACCAGCAGTTCCTGCGTGTCCACCCCGCCCATGAACGCGATGCGTCCCTTGAAGTCGCGGGCCAGACTCTCGGCGTCCATGTTGGCGGCCCGCGCCTGGAGCGGGTGCAGGCAGTCGACCCCGGCGTCGATGAGACGGTCGATCACCTTGTGGATCGCACCGCAGGAGTGCAGGATGGCCTGATGGCCATGCGCATGCGCCTGCCCGGTGAAGCGCGCAAACCAGGGCATAATGAATTGGTCGAACTGCTCCGGACCGCAGATTAGATCCAGTTGGGTGCCGAAATCGTTGCCGAAGAAGAACCCGTCGACCTCATCGCCCGCCGCAGCAAAGAACAACTCGTTGGCCTCGTAGTAGAAGCCGCAGACCCGGTCCGTGACCGCCTGCACGACTTCCGGATGGGTGTACATCTTCACCATGTAGTCTTCCATGCCGAAGAGGTCCATAATGTTGTGGTAGAAGCAGGTCCAGAGGCCGCTCGCACGATAAAACTCCCCGGCATTGCGCAGAACATCGAGGCAGGTGTCGAACGCCAGGTACTTGGGGTTGGGCCACGGGAAGTCCGCGACGTCGCGTACGGTCTCGCAGTCCGCCAGTGGCCCCGCCTGCCCATGCCTCTCCTTGCGCACGCCGCCATCGAACATGCCCCGGCCGTCGGGGGCGCGATAGACATCGGGGAAGAATTGGGGGCAAATCCATCGGAAATCATCGCCCAGTTTGCGGCGCCACGCTTCCTCGGTCGTTGTCCCGGAATAGGCGTGCAGAGCGGGCCACCTGTCGCCATGCGGATTCCCGAGCCAAAGCCCGCAGCGGTCGGCGGGCTGGCCGGCGATGATGCGGCGAATGCGTTCACGACTGGTCATCTGTGCGGTTGCTCCTTTATGGCTTGCAGGCGCGTAAACGAAGCGGAAACTAGTCTGATTAGCCGGTGGCGTCAAGAAGGGCTTGGAGGCAGCGATCACCGTTTGCGCCAGCTTGCGCGCAGGTCGCGCCAACCGAGCCAGGCCACGAAGGCGGCTATAAGGGACGGGGGATCTGGAGCGCGACAGGATGTCGGCGCACTGGCCACGCTGGCGGCGTATATCGACCCTAAGAACGGGAGTTGGCGCGGGTGCGCGTGGCGTTAGTGTTTGAGCGCAAGGCAGTTGCGCGTGATCGCCAGTGGCACCATGTGGTGAACGGGGGGCCGCCCAAGTGGCACGGGCATCTTGCCCGTGATCCATGGGCGAGACGCCCATGCCACGAGGGGTCTTGCAGCGATATCAGAGCATTCGCATGCCCGCCCATTCGTCACCGCCCGCTTGCGCGGCACCACTAACCCTGCGCGCACCCGCGCCAACTCCCGTTTCTAGGATTAATGACCCGTCCCTAATAATCCCTCACGGCATGGATACCAGCGGAGTCGGCCGTCCCGGACGGATACGAGATTTACGAGAACGCCAACAGTCAGGTGTTCCTGCGCAAGAAGACGGCGCAAGTCATCCAGCCCAAGGAGTTGGCGGTCGTGGCGAATGCCTTGCGCAAGCACGAGGACCCGTGGCGTCACTGGGTGGAGGCGAAGAAGGACGCAATCGTCGTGTATCATGCGGCGGAGATGAATGGCATCGACGATATGCTGACGGCGTTCGGGCGCGGTCGGTTGTCCGAGACGGATAGGCGACGGCTCGCCACGTACACGGCCGTCCTGCGCTTCACCCTGGCCGACAAGAAGTCCCGCGCGTTCGTCGCCGAGCGGTTTTGCTTCCGAGGCAGTATCGACGACTGGATTCCTATTGGCGGTCCCGCTCCGCTGGCCGCCCATGTCCGGGCGTTCGTGAAGCATCTGGGTCGGGAGTCGTTCTACGAGTTGTTCTGAGGCGAGACAGGACATGTGCCGCCCCATACGGAAGCTCTGCCCAGCAGATCTCCTTCGTTCAGTCACGGGGCGGCTTGGCTGAGGAGCCGTCGAAACCGCAGAATTGGGATGGTGCCGGCCGGCCGGGCGCTGTTACAATGCGGCATGTTCTGGCTTGAACGCAAGATGACGCGCTTGGCCGCTTTGCCGTGGTACCTGCTCTTCGCGCATTTCGTCAGTCGCACGATGATCGGCATCGGCGCGGGTTTCCTGATGGCGGCCAACATTCCGCACATCGATATGCAGTTCGGCGGCTGGTTCAACCTGCTCGTCGGCCTGGTGATCGGCATTCCAAGCACCGTCGCCGTCATGTGGCTGGGACGCGACAAGAAGAAGGGGACGGGTCATGATTGAGAAGGGCAAGACGTACGTTGTCATGGGGTTGCTGGACCCCGAATCGATCGCGTGGTATGTGGGACAGACCATCACGTCCATGGGCGGCCGCGTCGTCTACACGATGCAGAGCGAGATGCTGAAGGCCGTCTGCCTGGACGAGAGTCCGAAGCTCACCGATGCCGAGCGCAAGGCTCTTGAGATCCGCTACTGCGATGTCACCGAGGACGACCAGGTCGAGGCCGTCTTTCGCGATCTGGGGCCGATCGCCGGTCTCGTGCACTCGGTCGCCTACGCCAATCCTCGGCTGTTGCTGGGAAAGAACCCCCATACCAACGCCTACAAGGAAGTGATGAAGGCCCACCACATCAGCACCGTGTCGCTGGCCACGGCCGTGCGCTACGCCCAGCCGTCGATGATCGGCGGCGGGTCCGTCGTGACGCTGACCTTCGACGCGTTGCACGCCTTTGCGCACTACAACTGGATGTCCGTCAACAAGGCCGGGCTCGAGGCGCTCGTGCGTGTGCTGGCGCGCTTCCACGGCAAGGACGGCATCCGCATCAACGCCATCTCGGCCGGCCCGCTGAAGACCATGGCCGCATCGAAGATCCCCGGTTTTGAGGATAACGCCAACACCTGGCAGAAGTCTGCGCCGGTCGGGTGGGATCTCGAAACCGGCCGCCAGGATGTGGCCAATGCCGTGGCGTTCCTGCTGGGGCCGTACGCCAAGCGTATCACCGGCCAGACCCTGTATGTGGACGGCGGCGCGGTGTCGGTTCGCGGCGACCTGTTCGACTGGGAGCGCAAGTCATGACCGAGCCGGCTGGACGGCTCTACTTTCTCGACAATCTGCGCGCGCTGGTCGTCGTGTTGGTCGTCATGTCGCATACATGCGTGTGTTATGCGCTGGGCGCGCCAACGTGGTGGTACGTGGTCGACGTCCAGGCTCGCAGTCTGTTCCTCTCCATCCTGGCCGCACTGAATGACGCGCAGCTGATGCCGATTATGTTCTTTGTGGCGGGTTTCTTCGCCTGGCCCTCGCTGCAGCGGAAGGGTGCATGGCGGTTCGCTCAGGATAAGGTCTTCCGCTTGGGGCTACCTTGGGTGCTGGGGGTCGTGCTGCTGGCGCCTCCGACATCCTTCGTGGCACGGGTAACGCATCAGGACCCGGTCGGGTTCATCCGTTTCGTCACGCACGATTTCTGGACGCTACACTTTGAGCAGTCCGTCTATTGGTTCCTGTTTCTGCTGCTGGCGTTCTGCGTCGTTCTGGCGCTGGCTTACCAGTTGATGAACCCGAACTGGCGCGTGTCGCCGGCCCGCACGGTGAAGCCGACAGGATGGCATTTCGCGGCCTTGATCGGGCTGCTCTCGGGCGCGTTCCTGGTGATCAGCCTGAACATGCCGGCGTGGTTTCAGGTTCCCCTGACGGGGGCGATGGACCGTCACGTTACGCGCCTGTTCCCGATTGTTGTTCAGCCGCCGCGGCTGCCTGTCTACATGGGCTACTTCGTCCTGGGCGTTCACGCCTGGCGCCGAAACTGGTTCCGGCCCGGGGGGTACTCGCCACGACTGGGCGCCTGGGTCGCCGGTTACGTGTTGGCGATGCTCGTCTATCTCTTCTTCAGGCAGCGACTGCAGGCGGTGTCTGAAGCCGGGCTCGTAAGGGTGCTCGCATTCACGAGTGTCAGCTACAACCTCTTCTGTTTCAGCGCGTTGATGGCGGGGTTGGCCGTCTGTCAGCGCTATGTGAACAGCGGCGCCCGCTTCTGGCGTTCGCTGTCGGCCGACTCGTTCGGCATCTACTTCGTCCATCCGCTGGCGGTCTACCCGCTCGCGCTCGTTCTCGTCGGGGTGCCCGCGCCGGCGCTGTTCAAGAGCGGGATCGTCTTCGCGCTCGCGCTCGGGTGGTCGTGGGTTTTCACGGCGGCCGTGCTGCGGCGCGCGCCGCTGTTGCGCCGGATGTTCTGAGCCGGTGCGCGGGTCAAGGCACGCCGGCCGGCTTCGGCTGGTCGCCGTACTCGCGCGTGATGCGCGCCTGCAGGGCGGTCTCACCATCCCAGCGCGCGGGGTGGTGCTGCCGGACGGCGGCCAGGTGCTCGACGAAGCGCGGCCGGGCGGCCTCGAAGCCGGTCAGACCCAGCGTGCCATAGACCCGTTCGAGCTCGGCGGTCGGCGCCTGGATGAACGCCTCGTACTGCAATTCGACCAGGCGACCGGCCGGAATCAGGCCGCGCGTGGCGGCGTAGCGGTCGAGCACATGCCGGTGATCGCGGAAAACCGACTCGACCAGTGTGCTTTCATCGGCCGGTCCGAAGCGCTGCAGGCGGTTGAGGTCGAACAACTGGCGTATGGTCTTGATGGTGGATGGGATGACGGCGCGCGGATCACGCGCGAGATGGATGAAGCGGGCATCCGGGAAGAGCGCGAGCAGCGTGGGGATGCGGCAGGTGTGGGTTGGCGATTTGAGCAGCAGGGGCCGCGGGTCGCGCCGTGCCAGGATGCGCAGCAGCAGCAGGAACGTCTTCCGCCACTCTTCCCGTTCCGCCTGTGGCAGGCCGTCCAGATCCAGCGCCTCGGCGCAGATCTCCTGCCGTCGCGGGAAGGCGAAGCGCAGGTAGGTGGACGGTGCGCCCAGGGCGGCCAGCGCGAATTCGTCCTCCTGCGGTTCGTCCAGTCCGATCGACATGCCGTCCATGGGGCGCGTGCGCGGCACCAGCAGCCGCAGCCAGAAACGCATGTAGCCTGAGCCGAACAGGAGCGTGCCCGGCGCGAAGCAGTCGGCGTTGGACGGGAAGGAGAACTGCGGGTCACGGCTCATCAGTGTGTGCAGCAGCGTGGTGCCCGAGCGCCAGTGACCGATGATGAACAGCGGCGTCGGCGGCTGAACGGCCGCCAAGGCGCGTCCGTGCAGCGCGAGGCCGATGCGGTGCATCGGCGCCACCAGGCTGGCGGCGTGTGTGGCCAGCGCGGCCTGACCCCAGCGGCAGGGGTCGATCCGCCACCCGCCACGATGCAGCAGATGCAGCCAGGCTTCGAGGGTGAATCCCAGCCAAGTCTGCGGTCCGGGCATGCCCATCTCCTCGGTTCGCCGCCAGTTAGAACAGCAGGTTCAGGCCCGCGGTTGCGAGTGCCTGGAACGTGGCGCCGTATTCATCCGTGTCGTCGCCGATGTCCACCACGGCGTTGGCGAAGAGCGAGGCCCGGTCGCCGAGGTCGTAGTTGGCCTGAAGCGCCAGCCGGTGACAGCGCTGGTCGAGGTTGACGATCCAGCGCGCGGCCAGCGTGGTGCGGTCGATGAGCTCGGTTGTTGCGTACTGAACGAGCAGGTAGTTCCGGCTTGTGAACCCGCCTGAAACGGAAGTGGTCGAACTCATCCCGCCGAGGACGCCGCTGCTGGCGTCGGGGGCGTTGCCTTCGTTGAAGTAGTACTCCAGGGCCATGAACGATCCGTCCAGGAAAGTGTAGGTCGCGCCAGCCAGCAGGTCGTGGTCCGACTGACCGTCGCTCGAACCCTCGGCATAGAGGATCACCGAGTCGCTGACGTTCCAGCTGCCGAACGCGCCAACGCGCGGGTCGTCGGTCTCGCGCTGCGACACGATCACGCTGAAGGTGCGGCGGTTGAACGTGAAGTCGTTCTTCAGGGCATAGGTGGGCTTGAAGCCTTCGCCCGGGGAGCGCCAGGCGGAGAGCAGCTCGAGTGAGGATGGCAGGTTCAGGCCGGGGATCGATGGTACTTCGGCCGTGTGCGGGCCGGCCACGTTGGCCAGCGCCGAAACGGACCACATGTCCGTCGGCAGCCAGGCCGCCTTGAGATAGGTCACGCTGGGCAGCTCGACGGACGGTACGTTCTTGCCGTTCTCGCCGCCGAACGGGTTCGACGGCGAGGTCAGGTAGGATGGCCCCCACTGCAGATTCTGCCGCGACCACGCCAGGCGCGTGTCGTCGCTCGGACGCGCCTGCACGAGCCAGCCGCCCAGATAGGCTTCGTCCGCGCTCTCGAAGTGGCCGCCCGCGTACTGACTGGCCGCCCAGCGCAGGCGCGGATCCACACCCAGGTCGAGCCATTCCGTCGGCGCGGCCTTCAGATCAAGCCGGGCTTCAGTCGAATGGATGGCCGCGGCCGGCGCCCAGCGGTCGGGAATCAGGGCGTTCATGCGGTCAGAGAGTTGCAGGCCGAGCGACGATAACTGGAGGGTGCCGCTGTGGTCAAACCCCCAATCCTCGCGGGCGGTCGTCCACAGGCGCGCGCCCCAGGGGGTTGTCTCCGCCGGGGAGGCAGCCGGGGTGTTCGTGCTCTGCGCGTGAACCGCCGACGCAAGCCCGCTTAACAGGACGGCCAGGGCGAACGCACAACGTGAAGGGCGGGGCGATGGCATGGGTTGGCCTAACGGGTGAGGCGGTTGACGTCGAAGATGCTGGGCGGCAGGGGTGCCAGCACGGGCGGC
Organism: uncultured Lentisphaerales bacterium; assembly: GCA_964417715.1. Lineage (GTDB taxonomy): Bacteria > Verrucomicrobiota > Kiritimatiellia > RFP12 > CAYQJG01 > CAYQJG01. The sequence goes on from CAYQJG010000115.1 coordinate 9,784, forward strand.
GAGAACGCGAGTTCCGAGGTCTCGGCGTCGATCGCGCTCGCAAACGTGATGTGCGAGACGAAGGGCGTCCGGACGCCTTCCGGGGTTGTGATCATGTGGTCATAGGCCATGAAAGAGGTCTTGAAGAGTTTGCCGGACTTTGTGTAGTAGTCGGCCTTCACGCCGACGCCGCGGGCCTCGCTGATGGCGTAGACGATGCGGTCGTAGGTGCAGTCGCGCTTGGGCTTGGCGCGCAGGTCCAGGACGTGGCAGAGCTCGTTGCTGACCACCGCGTCGGGCAGGAAGGAGGCTTCGTAGTCGTCGGCGTAGTTGGTCGTCGCGATATCGCCGTTGGCTACGTTGCCGGAGAGGCGCTGCCGCTTGGTGATCGACACCGGCTTGCTGACGCCGGGCTTGTAGAACCACATGTTGCCCTGGTTCACCAGCATGAGTGTGCCCTTGCTCTTGCGCGGCGCGGTCTGCTCGGCCAGCACGTTGAAGCCGCGCGCCTGGACGTCGTAGACATTCTCGATCAGGCGGCCGTTGTCGGTGGTTCGCACGGTGACGTTCCAGCGGATGCCTTCGACGTTGCCGCGGGCGCGGTCCGCCGCGCGCAACAGGGCCATCGCGTTGGTGGCGGCCGGGACCGTGGCCGACACCGCGAGCGCGTTGGTCGCCGCCGTTGCAGGGGCATTCGTGGCCGCAACAGGAGCCACTTCGGCCGCCTGCACGGCACCCGTCAGTACGCAAGCCAGAACAAGATGGAGTCGCATGGCATTCACGTTACCAAAGGCGCCTCCAACCGTCGACCCCAAAGCCCCGGGGCAAACGCATCAACTGCATCGGGTGGGTGTGATCACCCGAACGTCGCTCGCATGCGGTCGCAGTAATAGCGTACGAGATCCCACTTGGCATCCGGTGCGATGCGGTGATCGGGACAGGGGATGTAGCCGCCCAGTGCGACCAGCGGACGCAGCCGTTCGATTTCGGCGTCGACCGCCGCACGGTCGTGGGAGAAGGCGGTCTTGTTCGTGCCGCCCACGCCGCGCAGACCGCGGCCGTAGCGCTCGCGCCAGGGCTGGATGCTGGCGTTCCACGTGCCGACCTCGATCGGAAACATCGTGTTCACGCCGTTCTCGAACCAGATGGGGATGAGCGCGTCAATCTGGCCGTCGCAGTCGAGCGAGACGATGTCGATGCCGTGCCGGCCGACCAGATCGGTGATGCGTTTGTAGTGCGGGCCCACATACTCGCGGAACACGGCCGGGCTCACGAGCGGACCGTTCTTGAAGCAGATATCCTCCCAGAAGTGGGCGAAGTCGAAGCGCGCACCCGAGGCCAGCGCCAGTTCGGTGTTGCGGTAGCAGATCTCGCCGACGGCAGCGATGAAATCGCGGAAAAGCGGCTCGTCGTCGACGTAGAGGTAGCTCGCGCCCTCCACGCCCAGCACATCGCGGACATGCCCGAAGAGGCTGCCGCAGTGCAGCCCGAGCGGCGTATCGCGCGGCGCGTCCTTGATCTGCTGCAGCCGCCTCTGGTCCACGCGGTCGGCCGACCAGACATAGCGGTGCTTGAAGTCGGCCTCCCACGACGCGCGGTCCTTGAGCAGGTGATCGATCTCCGCCGGGATGCTCCCGGCGCCGGGCTGTTCCACGACGACGACCCCCATCCAGTTGCGCACGTGCTGGCGGCCGTCGGAAAACGTCTGCATGACGCGCCGCTCGAAGGCCGGCCGCAGGCCGCAATCCGTGTAGAACATGCTCTGCCAGTCGAAGTCGAACCCGAGTTTGGCGGCGATGATCGCATCGACGGCGTTGCCGTCCCCCCAGCCCTCGATTTCGGCCCGCGTCAGGTGCCCCTCGGCGCACCACTTCTGGAGGGTTTCATCCCAGTAGCCAAAGTGGACGATGGGCAGCCGGTCGTACGGCTGGTAGCGCAAGACAGCCAGAACACGTTCGCGATGCGTCACAGGTAATCCTCCGACGGCGCCAAGTCCGAACCCGCGGCCCAGGCGGGCGGCCTTCCCAAGCCGCACCCCCCGACCACGGCCGACATCCGCACCGTCGGCACCAGTGAACCATCCCTCTGCACGAAGGTCAAGGATGACCTAAGTCTACCCGGGTGGACTTTTGCATTAACAGCAACTCAATGCCTTGAAACCAACTCTCTGCCATTCTGTCATAGAGCGAGTTTGTCGGGTGATTGATCCCATTGGACAATCGCGTTGCATCAATCGATTTTGGGTCAT
>CAYQJG010000116.1:0-11436 GCA_964417715.1 uncultured Lentisphaerales bacterium
TCCGCCGCACCCAGTACTTGGCTGCAAAGGGTCTGCGCTTCATCGGCACCGGCGTATCGGGCGGCGAAGAGGGCGCGCTCTTAGGCCCGGCGATCATGCCCGGCGGCGATGTCAAGGCGTGGCCGTATGTGAAGGATATCTTCCAGTCCATCGCCGCCAAGGTCGACGACGGCTCGCCCTGCTGCGCCTGGATGGGCCCCGACGGCGCCGGCCATTTCGTCAAGATGGTCCACAATGGCATCGAATACGGCGACATGCAGCTGATCTGCGAGGCCTATGACCTGATGGCCCGCGGCCTGGGCATGAGCGCCGTCGAGATGCAGAAGGTCTTCGCGACCTGGAACAAGGGCGCCCTGGACAGTTACCTCATCGATATCACCACCGACATCCTGTCCAAGTACGACGACGAGACCGGCAAGCCGATGGTCGACGTGATCCTGGACACGGCCGGCCAGAAGGGCACCGGCAAGTGGACCTCGCAGGCCGGTCTCGACTTCGGCGTCGGCATTCCGCAGATCGCGGAGGCCGTCTTTGCGCGTTGCCTGTCGGCGATCAAGGACGAGCGCGTGGCCGCCGCCAAGGTGCTGCCCGGCCCGAAGACGACGTTCCGTGGCAAGAAGGCCCTGTTCGTGAAGCAGCTGCAGGAGGCCGTCTACGCCGCCAAGGTCTGCTCCTACGCGCAGGGCTACCAACTGCTGCGCGCCGCGTCGCAGGAGCACGGCTGGGATCTGAACTACGGCGAGATCGCGCTGGTCTGGCGCAACGGCTGCATCATCCGCGCGCGTTTCCTGGGAAACATCAAGAACGCCTTCGACCGCGACCCGAAACTGGCCAACCTGCTGCTTGACCCCTACTTCAAGAAGGTGATCGGCAAGGCGCAGGCGGCCTGGCGCAACGTGATCAAGACGGCCGTCGAACTCGGCATTCCCGTGCCGGCCATGGGCACCGCGCTGAACTACTACGATTCCTATCGCAGCGCCCGCCTGCCGGCCAACCTGCTGCAGGCCCAGCGCGACTACTTCGGCGCGCACACGTTCGAACGCGTCGACAAGCCGCGCGGCCAGTTCTTCCACTACATCTGGACGGAGAGCGGCGGCAATACGGTTGCATCGACGTACACGGTCTGATCCTCGCATCAACCCGTCCGGGCCTGCGCGCCCGGGCGGGGTCAGGGAGCGCCTATGAAACTGCTCAAACGCCTGTTTAAGATCGTGGCGGTGCTGGCCGTCGTGGTTATCGTGCTGGTCGTCGCGCTGATCATCTTCATTGGGCCCATTGTGAAGAAGGCGGCCACGACCGTCGGCCCGAGGCTGCTCGGTGTGCCGGTTGAGATGGGGCAGGTCTCCATCTCGCCCCTGTTCGGAAAAGTGCGGATCACCAACGTGCGAATCGGCAATCCGACGGGCTATTCGGAGAAACCGGTTTTCGCGTTGGGCGAGTTCCGGTTTGATCTGGACACCTGGTCGCTGTTCGGTCAGAAGCCCATCATCGTCAACGAGGTGATCATCCGCGATCTGGCCGTCTCATACGAAGTGGTCAAGGGCGTCAGCAACATCGATGCGCTGCAGAAGAACCTGCCCAAGAGCGACAAGTCGGCCGAGGTGAAGCAGGCTGATCCGGCGAACAACCAGCCGGCACGCAAGGTCATCGTCGAGCATTTCGAGTGCCGCGGCGGCAGCGTGGCCTATCGGGCCGCGATCACGGCCAATCAGTCGGTGACGATGCCCCTGCCGCTGATCGAGATCCGCGACATCGGCAAGGAGTCCGACGGCGTATCGCCGGTCGAGGCGTCCACACGCATACTCGGCGAGGTCGCCAGCAGCGTCGGCAAAGCCGTCACGCAGGTGGCGGGGCAGGTTGTCGATGCTGGCGGCAAGGTCATCGATGCCAGCGGCAAGGTCATCGGCGAGGCGGGCAACTTGGTTGGCGACGGTGCCAAGGCGGCCGGTGACGGCGCCAAGGCGGTCGGCGACGGCGTCAAAGGGCTCTTCAAGAACGTGCGGAAGATCGGACAATGACCGTCCGCTTCCAACGTGTTCATCCACGGGCGGCGCTGCCCGCCTATGCCCATCCCGGCGATGCCGGCATGGACCTCTGTGCCTGCGAGGCGGCCACGCTGGCCCCCGGGGCTTCGGCGCTGGTGCGCACGGGGCTGGTGATGGAACTCCCCGCCGGCACTGAGGCGCAGGTGCGCCCGCGCAGCGGGCTGGCGCTGCGGCACGGCCTCACGCTGCTGAATGCGCCGGGCACGATCGATGCCGGCTACCGCGGCGAGATCGGCGTGATCCTGATCAACCACGGGCGCGAACCGTTTCAGGTCGAGCCGGGCATGCGGATTGCGCAGATGGTGATCGCGCCCGTTCTGCGCGTCGACATTGAGGATGCGGACGCCGTGTCGGTCACCACCCGCGGAACGGGTGGGTTTGGCTCGACCGGGACGTCCTAGAAGGGTTTGCTTCGGCATGGACGTGTCGCAGGCAACGTCCATCGCGTAAAGATCAACGTCCAACGCGCATGAAAGCCTCGACGGCATCCCTGGTCTTGCCCAGCAATGCCTGTGCCTCCTCGGCGGTAGGCGCCTCGGCGACGATCCGGATGACCGGTTCGGTATTGGAGGGGCGGACATGCACCCAGGCGTTCTTGAACTCGACGAAGACGCCGTCGAGCAGGTTGAGCTTCTCTTTCTCGTGCAGGCGACGGAGCATGCGGAGGATATCCGGCACCTGCTCGGGGCGGACGCGCAGCTTCTGTTTCAGGAGCGTGTAGGAGGGAATGCTGCGGCGGACTTCCGAGACGGTTTTGCGCTCAAGCGCCAGTAGCTCCAAAATCACCGCCATGCCGACAAAGCTGTCGCGGCACGGGTTTACGGCCGGGATGATGACGCCGCCGTTGCCTTCGCCGCCGACCACGCAACCGGCGGCCTTCATGGCCTCCGTGACGTTGATTTCGCCGATGCGCGTGCGGGTCACGGCGCAGTGGCGCTGCTCGGCAACGTCCTGTACGGCGCGGCTTGTGGCCAGATGCATGGCGATCGGGCCTTTGACATGGTGATCGAGGACCTGCTGGACCGCGAAAGCCAGGGTCATGTCCTCGCCAATCGGTTTGCCTGATTCGTTCACCAGGGCCAGTCGGTCGCCGTCCGGGTCCTGCGCGAAGCCGATGTCGCAGTGTTCGGCGGATACAAGGGCCGACAGCGCCCCGAGGTTTTCCGGCAGCGGTTCAGGTTCGCGTTCGAAGTTCCCGGTCGGCGTGTCGAAGCAACTCACCACCGTGCAGCCGAGATCCTCGAGGAAAGCGCGGGTGTGCAGGGCGCCCACGCCGTTGCAGGCGTCCACCGCGACCTTGAAGCGCCGCTTGCGGATGGCGGCCACGTCCACGTAGTCGAGCACCTTGGCGAAGTGGCTGGCGGTCGGGTGGGGGATGACGTCGGCCGCGGGGATGTTCTCCTCCGGCACCATCTTGAACTCACCTTGGTGATAGATATCGAACAGTTCGTTGGCGCGTTGCTTGCCCAGGAAGAGCCCGTCGCGGCCGATGAACTTCAGCGCGTTCCAAGGCGATGGGTTGTGGCTGGCCGTGATGACGATGCCGCCGCGCGCGCCCGCTTCGCGGACGAGCACCGACACGGTCGGGGTGGGCACGATGCCGGCCAGCAGCGGCTTGCAGCCGACGCTCTGGAGACCCGCCACAACGGCGCGTTCGATCATGTCGCCGGTCGGGCGCGTGTCGCGCCCGACGACGACGGCGCCCTGGCCGACAGAAGAGCCGAAGGCGCGGGCAAAGGACGCGGCAAGCTGCGGCGTGAAGGTTTCGCCGACGATGCCACGAACACCGGAAATGCCGACTTTCAGGAATTCTTTCATAGGGCCTGCTCCAGCCGGCGCGCCGCGTTGGCAGCCAGGGATTCCGCGTGGGCGCGCACCTTCGCTTCCGCAATGATTCGGATCATGGGCTCCGTCTGTGACGCCCGGAGGTGGATCCATCCGTCCTCCCAGTCCGCTCGGACGCCATCGGTTAGATCCACGGCCGCTCCGGCCTGCCAGTCGGGCTGCGCCAGGAGCGCTTCGATGGCGTGATAGCAGCGGCGCGGCTCGCCATGCACCTGTTTTTTGACGATGTTGTAGCGCGGCAGGCGGCGCAGCAGGGCCGACGCCTTGGCCTGCTTCTGGGCCATGGCTTCCAGAATCAGACCCATCATCAGGAAGGCGTCGAAGGCGTGGCTGAACCGCGGAACGGCCACGCTGCCGTTGCCTTCGCCGCCGAGCACCCCATTTTCGTCGGCCAAGGCCGCCATGATGTAGGCTTGGCCAACGGGCGATTTCACGACGCGGCAGCCGTGGGCAGCGGCCACGTCATCCACGGTGCGGGTGGTGCAGCAGTTGGTCACGAGCGTGCCAGGTGTCCTGGCGAGCATGTGATCGGCAATCAGGGCAAAGGAGTATTCCTCGCTCGCGGTTTCCCCGTCTTCGGTCACGATCGACAGGCGGCCCATGTCGCTGCTGCTGACGAAGCCGATGTCGGCGCCAGCAAGAGACATGAGCGAGGCCACCTGACGCGCGTTGCGCGGACGGGGCTCCGGGTCGTGCGCCAGGAAACCGGATTCATCCGCGTTGACCGGGATGACGCGGATACCCATATGGCGGGCAAAGGGCTCGAGGAAACGGCAGCCGGCACCGTTCACCGGGTCGATCACCACGGTCAGCCCGGCGGCGCGGATCGCCTCGGCGTCGAGGTGGGCGGCCAGGGCCTCGAAGTACGGGCCGGCGAAATCGTTGACGGCCTGCGAAACGCCGATCGCGTTCCAGGGCTGGCGCTTGAAGTCGCGGGCATGGAAGACATCGAGTACCGCCTCGCCGCCGGAGGGGTCGATGTACGCGCCGCTGGCGCTGATCAGCGTGAGCGCGTTCCAGCCGGTGCGGGTGTGGCCCGCAGAAATGGAGACGGCGCCGACGGCTCCGTAGCGGGCGACGGCGTGCTGCAGGATCGGCGTGGGGCAGATGCCGAAGTCGAGGACTTCGCACCCGGTGGAGAGCAGTCCGGCGGTAACCGCAGCATGGAGCATGGGGCTGGAACATCGCGTGTCACGGCCCACGAGGATGCGGCCACCGTCGGTGAACGTGCCGAAGGCGGCAGCGAAATCGATCACAAGCTCGGGCGTCAGCGCATCCGCCACGAGCCCGCGAATGCCGAAACTGGCCAGTCGTAAGGTTCTCATATGAGCGATAAAATCCCTTCGGTGGCAGAAGAGATTGTGTTATAGGCTACGGCGTGTCGCGTAGTCAAGGCGGAGGTTCGGAACGGCAGGCCTTCGCGTGTGTACCAGACAAGGCAAAGGAGCTGCGGCAGCATGAAAACTCTGGGTCAGATCAAGTTGGGGGGGTGGGGGCGGTTCAGGGACGGCTTCGCCGAGTTTGACGTTGATCGCTACTTCCTGCCGCGTGACTGGGAGCACATCCTTGGCGATGAGCGCCTCTACTGGCGCATCCACCATAACGGAAAGTGCTTTCTCCAGGAAGTGCCGCCTGGCGGGACCTACTGGGTGCGGGCTGACGGCGAGCATGACGTGCCGCCGTGGCAGGTCCATCTGGCTCCCGACGGGAAGGCGGAACACGCTTTCACCAACTTCCGCGGCCCGTTGCCGGACGACGTGGTCAAGGGCGAGCGCGCCGGGACGTACCAGTGCCGCTGGAGCCCGGATCGGGCGCGCTTCCGCGTGGCCCATGCCGGGTTTCGCGTCGACACCGAACTGGGCGTGGCGTCATCCGCGGCGGCCGCAGTGATGCGGGTGACGGTCACCAATACGTCGGCCCGCCGACGGCATGTGACGGTCATGCCGAGGATTGCGCCATGGCTGACCGGTGCCCGGCCGGATGCGTGGGAAATGCCGTGGCTCTACCAGTCCTCGCAGTATGAGGCGGCCACGAACAGCGTGAAGTTCGAGATGCGCAACCCGGCGGGGCTTCCCGAACGCCGCCGCCGGCTGCGCTGGCTGCTGGACCAGAAGTTCCAACGCCTTTGTCTGGTTGAACCCGAGTTCCGCGGACGCGGCTCGCGGACGGCGCCCGCCGCACTTGTGGATTGGCCCCGTTGGTCGGCATGCCAGGATGCGTTTGTGTACGGCGAACATCTCTTCGCGGCGTTTGCCAGGAAGGTGACGCTCAACCCTCGCCAGAGCTGGTCCTTCACGATGGTTCTCGGCGATGAGGCGACCCCGTTGAAGTCGCTCGGCGCCGTGCTGAGCAACGCGGATGAGGAGTTGGATCGGATGGCGAATCGGAAGCGGGAAGCCCTGACCCGATACGAGATCCAGACGCCGGACCCGGCGTTCAGCCGTTACGTCAACGAGTTCCTCGCGCTCCAGCAGCAACTCGTGCTGCGCCGCGGCTGGCCGAGCAATATGATGGGGGTGCGCGATACAGCCCAGGATTTCACGGGCGTGCCGGCCTGGTTCCCCGAGGAGACGCGGCGGATGATCCTGACCATCCTGGAGACCGAGCGCTCCGACGGCTGGTTCCTCCGCCAGTTCTCCACGGACGGACGGCACGGGCGGGCCGACGCCCGGCCCTACGTGGATTCGGGGTTGTGGGTTTGGGAGATGGTGTACGAATACCTGTGCCAGGCCCGCGACTTCACGCTGCTCGACGAACCCCTGCCGTTCCTGGACAGCGACGCGACAACGTCGGTGCTCGATCACTTGGGACGACTCATCGGGTACTATCTGGCAGAGACCAACATTGGCGAGCACGGTCTGTGCAAGATTCTGGAGGGCGACTGGAACGACTCCGTCAACCGGGCCGGATTGCAGGGGCGCGGCGAGAGCGTCATGGTGAGCTGCCACCTCATCTACTGCCTGCGCCAGGCCGCCCAACTCAGCCGCTGGCTGCGGGACCAGGGTCGTCCCGGGCTGGTCGGCTGGGAGCGCTTTGAACCGTTGGCCGACGAGATGAGAGGGCGGATCCGCAACGCCGCCTTGAACAGGAAGGGCTATCTCAATGCCGTCTTCTCCGATGTGGGCCGCTGGTTCTTCTCCGACCGCGATGCGGATGGAAAGGCGCGATTCAACATGCCGGCCAACGCGTTCGGAATCATTGCCGGCGTGTTCGAGCCGACCGAGGTCAAACGGCTGCTCGGAATCATCCGGAAACTGCGCAAGCCGTACGGCTACCCGTTGTTCCACCCACCGATCGGGGTTCCGCCTATGGAGGGTCTCGGCCGCATCGGCAGCGGCGATCTTATGCCCGGCCTGGCGGAGAATGGCGCGTGTTACAACCATGGCTGTCACGGCTTCCTGGCTCGCGCGCTGGCTGATATTGGCGAAGGGGATCTCTACCTCGACGTGATGCGCTGCCTGTTTCCGTATGACCAGAAATGCCATCCCGTCCGACAGGCGCTGACCGCGCCGTACGTGATCGTCAATTCGTACCGCAGCGTGCCGGGCGGCGAGGGCATTGGCGGGGATGCGTTTTTCTCGGGGACCATCGCCGTGGCGGTGCGCAATGTCTACCAGGGCCTGCTGGGCGTCCGGTCCGAACCGGGTGGCCTGAGGATCAGGCCGTGCCTGCCGCGCACGTGGAGCCTGGTCGGCGGCCGGATCATGTATGCCGGGCGGCAACTGAGCATTCAGGCGGAACGCAAAGGCGGCAAGGTGGTTGTGGCCGTTAACGGTACGACGCTCGCCGACGGCTGGTATCCGGCCCCGAGGGGCTGACGGCGGTTCTGGGCCGTCCTGGCGACGTGAAGATTACATAGGGGCAACGAGGCAGGGCAACGGGGCAGGGAAATACGGCGATGCGCGACTCGGAAACGTGAAACGCGCGGGATCGCCGTCTCGTCAGATCCGCTGCGCGTCTCACCGCCGGTCAAGGCGGGCGTTGGAACTTGAGGAAAGAGAATCTCCCACGGAGGCGCGGAGGCGCGGAGGATGACAGAGATCACCCACTGCGTAAGCGGTCTGGAGGAGCAACCTCTGTCACTTGGTGGATGGTGGCGGGTGGAAGGTGAGGGGGTGCGCGATGATTTGCATTGGTGAGAGTGGCGGCAAGGGGCGCGGCATCTTTTCTACACGCGCCATCGCGTGTGGCGAACTGATCGAGTCTGCGCCTGTGGTGGTTGTTCCGCACGCCCAGATCGCCCAGCTTGATGCGACCATCCTGGGCGACTACTACTTCGTCTGGGGCGACGGCAAGCGGGATGCCGCGATCCTGCTCGGGCGTTGCTCGCTGTGCAATCACTCCTACGATCCCAACGCGCGCTTCGTGCTGGTCCCCGCACAGCAGGCCATCGAGTTCATCGCCGTCCGTGCCATCCAAGCCGGGGAGGAGATCACCACCAACTACAACGGTGACCCCGCGAATCGCGCGCCCATCTGGTTCCCAACACTTCCGTGAATTGACGCCATGTGCGCCATCAGACGCCCGTTCCCCGTGGCCCGAACTCCGATTCGGACCGCGCCCACTCGGAGGCGTGCCCCACGCAGACCCGCTGTGTCCGTCCGCCGCCCTCCGCGCCCGCCCGACAATCTCTCGCGTGGTAGGGACGCCTCTCCGAGGCGTCCGCGGCGACGGGCGGCATGGCGAAGCCTGGCGTGCGACTTGCCTTCGTGCGTACGCGGTGACATCATCAGGCGATTGTCTTTCGGAGGCCGGAAGCATGTCCATCTTGCTCAAATACAGTCGCGCCTGGCAGAAAACATTGCCCAAGGTGTGGGAATCCGTGCACCTATCGGAGCCCGGCCTGCGCGGGGTGTTCTATGAAGGCGTGCCCCACCGCGGCCGCGAGACACGCAATTTCGCCTGGATCGGTCTGCCGGCGGGCGCTTCCCGGCGGCGGCCGGTGCCGGCCATGGTGTTGATCCATGGGGGCGGCGGCACCGCCTTTGCCCGCTGGGTGCGGTGGTGGAATCAGCGTGGATATGCGGCCATCGCCATGGACACCTGCGGCGCGATGCCGCTGCCCGACACGGGCTTGCTCGGATCGGCCGCGTGGCCGCGGTACTCATTTTCCGGGCCGGCGGGGTGGGGCGGATTCGACCAGATCGAAGCGCCGCCGCAGGATCAGTGGGCGTTTCACGCGTGCGCGGCCGTCGTGCGTGCGCACACGCTGTTGGCCTCGCTGCCCGAGGTGGATGCCGGTCGCATCGGTCTCACAGGAATATCCTGGGGCGGGTTTCTGACGTGCCTTGTGGCAGGTGTCGACCCGCGCTTCCGCTTTGCCGCGCCGGTCTACGGCTGCGGCTTCATTCAGGCCGGCAGCGCCTGGAGCGGCAAGGGCGGCGAGTTGGGCCGGCGTTCGCCCGCGCAACAGCGTGCCTGGTGCGCCAACTGGGATCCGTCGGCCGTTTTGGGCCGCGTGCGCTGCCCGATGCTGTGGCTGAACGGCACCAACGATTTCGCCTACCTTCCGCCCATCTGGCAGCGTTCCGCCGCCGCCACGCGCGGCCCGCGGCAGATGTGCCTCAAACTGCGCTGGCCGCATGGCCACATTCCCGCCGCCGAACAGGTTCCGGAGATCGCGGCCTTTGCCGATGCGCATCTGCGCGGCGGCGCGCCGCTGCTGGCGTTCGGCGATACCTGCCACACGCGGGGCGCGCTGTGCGCAACATTGGCCGGCGACCAGCCGGTTCGTGCCGCGTGGCTGCAGGCGACGGTGGCCGATGGCCCGTGGCCCGAGCGCGAGTGGCACGTGTTGCCGGCTTCGTTTGACCCCGTCGCGCGAACAGTCACGGCACGTCTGCCGACCGGCTTCCGCGCCGCCACGCTGGCCGTCACAGACGAACGATGGCTGACCACCACGTCGGATGTCGTGTTTCCATAGGTCGCCGCGGCTTATTGTCCGTCAATCTATATTGGACATCCGATATTCCGGGGTTTTATACTGACGCCCTTCACCCCGAACCCCTGATCCCAAGCCGTTACGAAAGAGACTGTCATGAAGATCGATCTGCGTAAGAACTGTGCCAACGCGCTCGTCGTTCCCACGAGCATGGGAATCCGGCTGACGCCGCTCAACGGCCAGCCCGTGCACTCCAGCAGCGCCTTCACGGTGCTGGCCACCAGTGCCGAATCCAACGTCGCCAGCGTGGCGTCGTATCTCGGGCTGCCGGTGAAGATCCTGACGACCTTTGTGAAGGACAGTCCGGTCGCGCAGATCATCAAGGACAACCTGGCCAGCCGGCACATGTCCTATGAAGGCAAGGAAGTCGAGCAGGGCGACCCCTGGGGCTACCGCCACCAGATCAACATTGCCGACAGCGGCTGCGGCTCGCGCGGCCCGCGCGTCTGGAACGACCGCGCTGGCGAGGTCGGTCGCACGCTGAACGTGAAGGATTTCGATCTCGACCGGATTTTCGGCAAGGAAGGCGTGCAGATCGTGCACCTCTCCGGCTTGGTTGGCGCGCTGTCGCCCGAGACCGGCAACTTCTGCCTCGAACTGGCCCGCGCCGCCAAGAAGCACGGCACGCGCATCTGCTTCGACCTGAACTACCGCGCCTCGTTCTGGAAGAAGCGCGAGAAGGAACTGCGCGGCATCTTCACCGAGATCGCCAGCGTGTCCGACATCCTCGTCGGCAACGAGGAGGATTTCCAGTTGTGCCTCGGCATCGAGGGTCCCGAGGCGGGCGGCAAGGGGTTGGCAGCCAAGATCGACGGCTTCAAGGGGATGATCGAGCGCGTGCGCAAGGCCTTCCCGAACGCGTCTGTGTTTGCCACCACGCTGCGCGAGGTCGTCAGCACCAACGAGCATCTCTGGGGGGCGATCATGGCGACGGGCGATGAATGGCACGTCGTTGAGCCGCGTCCCATCGGCGTGCTCGACCGCATCGGCGGCGGCGACGGCTTTGTCGGCGGCATGCTGTACGCCATCCTCAAGGGGTGGCAATCGGAGAAATGGATCCAGTTCGGCTGGGCCAGCGGCGCGTTGGCCACGACGCTGCTCACGGACTACGCGCAGCCGGCCGATGAAGAGCAGGTCTGGAGCATCTGGCAGGGCAACGCGCGCGTCAAACGCTAGAAGTGGATGCGTTATTGACGCTGTGGGGCGCGATTCGCTATCCTTAATCCCCATTCACGACAACAGGAGGTTTCAAAAATGGCTATCAAGGTTGGCATCAACGGGTTTGGCCGCATCGGCCGCATGGTTTTCCAGGCGCTTTGCGATCAGGGCCTGCTCGGCAAGGGCAAGGGCCAGTTCGATGTGGTTGCGGTGGTCGATATCTCCACCGACGCCGACTACTTCGCGTACCAGATGAAGTACGATTCGATCCACGGCAAGTTCAAGCACACGGTTGAGACCAAGAAGAGCGACGCGGCGAAGGAAGAAGCCGACGTGCTGGTCGTCAACGGGCATGAGATCAAGTGCGTCATGGCCACCAAGGATCCCTCGCAGCTGCCCTGGAAGGCGATGGGCGTGGAATACGTGATCGAGTCGACCGGCCTGTTC
>CAYQJG010000117.1:0-11330 GCA_964417715.1 uncultured Lentisphaerales bacterium
CATTGCGGGTGTTGAATCGGAATTGATTGTACGCAGTGGACATAGTTGTCAAGGCAACCCGGTGACGATCGAGGAGGTGCGCCGGATCCTCCTCGAGCACCTGACATCCGTGAAGCAGGATGTCCACGCCGCATCCACGACCGAGTGATGGGCGATGCGGCGCCAGTCGCTGCTCCGGCCCAATTCGCCGTCGAGTTGCGGCGGTTCAGTGAACGTGAGCATGCAAATCGACGATGATTGGCGAGGATCCGCGACTGTGGCATGTCCCGAAAGCCCTTTATCTAGTTAAGAAGCCATTGTTTCTGCGGGCGCGCATACTTTGGCACACAACTCGCTATTCCATGGCTGGAAAGAATAGAGGAGTGTGCACACGTATGACATCAACCGCACCAGTAACTCTCCGCAACGTGTCCGGTCTGGGCATCGTGCTCTGCGCCGTGGCCGCTCAGGCCGATTCGGTCTACATGCGACGCCCGATCATGCCCGGGTACACGGTCGATGTGCTGGCTCAGGCCCGCCCGGACGAGTACTTCTACGGTCGCGGCAACCCCGGCAATCTGTACGTCGCGGCCGGCATCGACATGGCGCAGTGCTATGTCACCAACAACCTACCGAAGCCCAAAGTGAACGACTCCTATGTCTGGGGTCTGGCCAAGAGCGGCGATGACCTCTACTTTGGCACGGTCGCCAACGGCAGCATCCTGGTAACAGGCACCTATTTCGGCTCCGAGTTTGGAGACCCTGATGCTTCGAGCGGCAGTGCCAGTTTTGTGCAGGCCTCGGAGTTCGGCCTGGGCGCCTATGCGCGCAACCTCGGTCTGCCCGGACGCTACGGCGACTGGCGTCCGCCCAATCTCTACCGTTTCAACCTTGTCACCCGCACCCTCACCCGTCTCAGTCCGACGCTCCCGGCCCAGGCGCAGGCCCATCTTGCCTCGCTCGAGGGCGTGCGCTCTGGCGGTTCGGTGGCGCCCAACACGGTCAACGCCAAGGGGTTGATCATCCTGGCCGGACCGCCTTTGCGCGAGGATCTTGGCGGGGGCGTGGGACTCTTCGCCTTCGATGCTGCCGGCAACTTTCTCGGCTCCATCATCAAACCCGAGTACGGCAACATCCGGCGGTTCGTCGAACTCAACGGCGACCTCTACGCCGGCGTCCAGACCGCCGACGGCTATGGCCGCGTGATCCGCATCATCAACAGGAGCCGGGACGCACGATTCCCGTTTGCCATCGAGGAAGTCGGCGAACTCGACCAGCCCGGCGCTGACATTGCCGTGCACGACGGCAAACTCTTCCTCACCACCTGGCCGGGTTACATCGAAGGCGGTTCGACCAACGACGTTGCCAAGCCGCTCGATTTCGTCCGGCGCGCAACCGGCCTCTGGATGAGCCCCACCGTCCCCTCGACTGGCCTGACCCGTGCAAACCTCAAACAGTGGGTCAAGGTCTGGAACGTCAACCAGTACGAGGCCGACACGGCCGTGGCTGTCACCTACGGCGGCGGCGCGCTCTGCTCGTTTGACGGCTGGCTCTATTTCGGCACCATGCACGTGCCGGTACTCGGCAGCACGGCCGCAGCCATCGCACAGGGGGTTCCCCTGATTGCGCCGGCACTTCCAGGCACGCCGAAATATGCCGCGTGGTATAGGAAGATCGTCGCGATATACGCAAACTGCGAACGCGCCACCTCGGTGTTTCGCGGCCGCAATTTCGTCAAACCCAGGACGGTGGCCGGTCTGTCGCTGGGGCCCGGCGGCGAATTCCAGCTCCTCGCCGGCTACAGTTCATTCAAGGTGTATGACGCCGCCAGCACAAACTGGGTAACCAAGCCCAATCGCATGGGCCAGGCGCCGCTGATGGCGCCAGCCGGTTGGGGCAGCGCCGCATGCACCTACACGTGGTGCATGTCGGTGTTCAAGAACGACCTCTACATCGGCACGCTTGACTTGAGCACGTCAGGCGTCGAGGCCACGTTCAGGAGCGAAACAGCCAAGGCTGATACCCGTTGGGGTGCCGATCTGATTATGATCCCCTCTTCGCGTGCCACACGTTACTACGAAGTCAGCCACAACGGCCTTGGTAACCCGGTCAATTACGGCTTCCGCACCATGGTAGCAACGGACGACGCCCTCTACATCGGCACCGCCAACCCCTATAACCTGCTCGCCGATCGGTCTGACGGCCTGCCCGACGGCGGCTGGGAACTGCTGGCCCTGACCCATGCCAAACCCGTGCCGTTCGATCTCGACGGCGATTTCGTTTCCGACCCGGCATGGGACTCGCTGTCAGACGGCAGCGCCAGGGCTTTGATGAGCGCCACAGCCACGACCAACGACTATCCGGGCGCCGCCTACAACCGTTCAGCCTGGGCCGATTACGACGGTGACGGTCGCACCGATCCGGGTTGGTTCAACCCAACCACGGGCAAATGGCGTGCGGCCCTTTCGTCGGCTGGCAGCCCATCGAATACAATCTTGGCCACAACCGCGCGGTTGCCGCGCAACGTCACACCGGTGCCAGCCGACTTCGATGGTGATGGTTGCGCCGATCCTGCCGTGTTCAATCCCGTCGGGTTGCAGATCGTCTGGTTGAACAGCAAGTCTGGCGCCATGCAGGCATTCTCAAGCGGCACAAGCGACCGCAACGCCCTGCCGGCCGTGGCCGACTATGACGGCGACGGCAAGGCCGATCCCGCCTGGTATGTGGCATCCAGCGGCACTTGGCTCATGCAGTGCTCGCGCGACGGCAAACTGACCCGCCGCACACTGCCCCTGCGCGGTGTGCCCGCACCGGCAGACTACGACGGCGACGCCAAGGCCGACCTGGCGCTGCACCTGCCGCTGTCAGGCGAAATCGCGGTGCTGAGTTACTCGAGCGGTCAACCGGCCTTCACGACCAGCGAGAACCTGGGCTCTGTCTGGCTGCCGATGGCCGGCGACTACGATGGCGACGGACGGGCCGATTTTGTGTGGTACAACCCCGGCGAGATGCGGCTTCACATCCTCTTCGCCAACGGCGCCCGTGAAGACTTCGATGTGCCGGAAGCCGGCTCTGCGTTGGTCAGACCCGCGGCTACCCCCGCCGCGACACTGTACCTGAACCTGCTGTGAGCGGAAACCGGGTCAGTGATCCTGGTTGGGGAGGGGAACTGCACCGAAGCGTTCGTGCATCACGGCGTGTATCAGCGGCAAGGTCACGGGCTTGGAATCGGCGAGCATGTAGACGTTGATGAGGAAGGCGCGCAACTCGCGGGCGTTGCCGGGCCAACGGTAACCCTTCAGTGCCTCCATCACATTCGCGGGCAACGGTCCGCATTCCCTTTTGGCGATGTCCTGCCAGAAACGGGCAGCCATCTCGGGTATGTCATCCGGATGATCACGCAAAGCCGGGGTCCGAATCCGGAAGGTGAACAGGCGGTAGTACAGGTCTTCGCGGAACTGACCGGCTGCAACCATTTTGGCGAGGTCGCGATTCGTGGCTGCAACGATGCGTGCCCTGCTTTTGATCTCATCGGTTCCGCCAACCGAACGGTACTTACCGTCCTCCAACGCACGCAGTATCTTCACCTGATGCTGGCGACTGAGGTCGCCGATCTCGTCAAGAAACAGGGTGCCGGTACTGGCGAGGGTCCACAGGCCATCCTTATCGGTCAGGGCGCCTGTAAATGCCCCCTTCTTGTGCCCGAACAGTTCGGATTCGAGTAGGTTCGCCGGAATGCCACCGCAGTTCACGGTCACGAATCTCTGTACGCGACGATGACTGAGTTCGTGAATCTGCCGGGCGACGACCTCCTTGCCGGTCCCCGTCTTCCCTTCGATCAGGACCGAATGGTCAACCTTGGCGGCCAGCACAATCAACCGTCGCACCTGTTCTGCGGCGGGCGAACCACCCATGTATGCACTCCGGATGACATCAGGGGCTTCCCATCCGGGGTGCTGGTCAACGAAACCACGGAAATCGTCTGACGCGTCTGTTTTCGTGCCATGAGCCTGCGTCGAGGCGGCTTTTGGAGTCCCGGTGGTCCGCTGCCAGAGTTGCTCGAAGATGTCCTCGCTGACACCGACGAAAAATGACGCCCCCCTCCAGTGGATATACGGGGACGCCAGCAAGGCCCGTATACCCCGTTCGGCCTGGCCTGGATTGTGGTAGTCCGCAGAGATGCGAACCAACCCCGTCTTGCCCGCGAGATAGTACGCCAACGGTTTGGAGGGCAATTTTGCACTGCGGTTCAACATCAGGCCATTTGAGACGACGTCCAACTGGTCAAGTTCGCCCTGCTTGAGCACAAAGACACGGGTGGATGCCAATGGCTGGTTGCACAAACGCGTGACTTCGTGAAGGTCCAAACTGGATCGACTGATGGTGGCATCACCGTGGGTGCCGCAAAGCGCTCGATAACCATCCATCCCTATTCTCCGCTAGTTGCCCCCATTCTATCGGGTCCCGCAGGTTAACTCAACGAGGATTGGTGGAGGGCGCCAGCAGAATGCTATACGCGCCGTTCGTCCAGCTGGTAGAATGGTGCGTCAACAGGGGAGACCGGATGCGATGAATGCCTGCGATGAGAACGCCGCGGTCCAGTCACCCATTGCGCGCTCTCCTGCCCGCAACACAGAGATCGAACGCAAGTTTCTTGTCTGCGGCGATGCCTGGCGGGCGGCTGAGAAGGTCCCCTATTGCCAGGGGTACCTGAGCCGCGAGCGCACCTGCACGGTCCGTGTCCGCATTGCGGGCGACCTGGCCTTCCTCACGGTCAAAGGACCGACGGTCGGCATCACGCGCTCCGAGTTCGAATACGCCATTCCCGTTGATGATGCCCGGGATCTCCTGGAGCTGTGTGCCAAGCCGTTCGTTGAGAAGTACCGCCGCGTCATCGAGTACCGCGGCTCCGTGTGGGAGGTCGACGAGTTCCTGGGAGCCAACCGTGGTCTCGTGGTTGCCGAGATCGAACTGCTGTCGCCGGATCAGTCCTTCGAACGTCCCGACTGGGTGGGCGAGGAGGTCACCGACGATCCCCGTTACCGCAACGCGAACCTTTGTGCCAATCCGTACAATTCATGGTGAGCGATTCCGTGTTCCTAATTGCCCATTCACGGGGGGTTTGCTAGGGTCATGTCCAATGGCGATGATGGGCCCTAGAAGCGCGCGACGCAGGCGTTGGCATGCGATGTCGCAGCGGATGGCGGCGCTGGCGGCCGGACTGGTCCTGCCGGCGCTGCTCTGGTTTGCCGGGTGTGTGAGTTCCGGCATCCGTCCGCCCGCGGGGGTGCCGTCGCGAGTGGTGGCGATGGAGGTGACCGGCTACTGCAATTGCGCCCAATGTTGCAGTTGGCGGCGGACCTGGTTTGGCCTCGGTGCACCGGTGGTTGCCTCTGGCCCGAACAAGGGCGCGCCGAAGCAGATCGGCGTGACGGCCAGCGGCACACGCGCCCGTTCGGGCACGGTGGCGGCGGACACGACGCGTCTCCCGTTCGGGACCGTGGTGTATGTGCCCGGGTACGGCTATGGGCGGGTCGAGGATACAGGCGGCGCGATCAAGGGCGACAAGTTAGATCTCTGGTTCGGTAGCCACTCGGAAGCGCAAGAGTGGGGACGGCGGCGGATTTACGTGAAGGTGTGGTTGCGTGGCGGGGTTCCTGCCGCGGGCCGGGAGTAGGACATGTCCGATGCAGACAAGGCGGGGGCTGATACGAGCCGCCATTTTCTGAAGGAATGGATCGCCGGCGACATCAAAGAAGGTGTCAATGGCGGACAGGTGGTCACGCGTTTTCCGCCCGAACCCAACGGTTACCTTCACATCGGCCACGCCAAGGCGATCTGCATCGATTTCGGCATGGCGGCCGAATTCGGCGGGCGCTGCAACCTGCGCATGGACGACACCAATCCCTCGAAGGAGAGCGACGAGTATGTCGAGGCGATTAAGGCCGATGTGCGCTGGCTGGGGTTCGACTGGGGCGACGGGTTCGTCTACTCAGCCGACTACTTCGACCGCATGTACGAGATCGCCGAGGAGTTGGTCCGCCGCGGCCACGCCTACGTCTGTGAACTGACCCAGGAACAGTGGAAGGCGTATCGCGGCGTGCCGATGTCTCCGGGTATGTCCAGTCCGCACCGCGACCGCACGCCGGAAGAGAACCTGGCGCTGCTGCGGCGGATGAAGGCCGGCGAGTTCGCCGACGGCACGCTCTGCCTGCGCGCCCGGATCGACATGGCTTCGCCGAACATCCACTTTCGCGATCCGGTGCTGTATCGGATCATGCGCGTGCCGCACTACCACACGGGCGGCACATGGTGCATCTACCCGATGTACGACTTTGCACACCCGATCGAGGATGCACTGGAGGGCGTTACGCACTCCATGTGCACGCTGGAGTTCGAGGTGCATCGCCCGCTGTATGACTGGGTCATTGACCGTATGGACGAGATGGGTCTGCTGGTCGTGCGCGATGGCGTCAAGATCCGGCCACAGCAGCGCGAGTTCGCGCGGCTCAACCTGACCTATACGGTTATGAGCAAGCGCAAACTGCTGCAGCTCGTGCAGGAGCGGCGCGTGGATGGGTGGGATGATCCGCGCATGCCGACGATCTGCGGCCTGCGCCGCCGCGGCTACACGCCGGAGGCGATCCGTGAGTTCTGCGAGCGCATCGGCGTCTCCAAATACGAGAGCGAGACCGACGTGGCGCTGCTTGAGCACTGCCTGCGCGACGACCTCAACAAGCGCTCGCTGCGGCGCATGGCTGTGCTCGATCCGGTCAAGGTCATCATCGACAACTACCCCGCCGACAAGGTCGACCTCATCGACGCCGTCGAGAATCCCGAGGACCCGCACGCGGGCACGCGTCCGGTCCCGTTCTGCCGTGAGATCCTGATTGAGCGCGAGGACTTCATGGAGAACCCGCCGCGCAAGTTCTTCCGTTTGGCGCCCGGCCAGGAAGTGCGGCTTCGCTATGCCTGCCTGTTCACCTGCACGAGCGTCGTCAAGGACGTTACGGGTTGGGTCACCGAGATTCATGGCACGTACGATCCACAGTCGCGCGGCGGCAACGCCCCCGACGGCCGCAAGGTCAAGGGGACGATCCACTGGGTCTCAGCGCGTCACGCCGTGCCCGTCGAGGTGCGCCTGTACGACCGCCTGTTCACGGTGACCGATCCGCTGGCCGACGACGCGCGCGATTTCCTCTCGTTCATGAACCCCGAGGCGCTCAAGCAGGCGACCGCCTTGGTCGAGCCCGCGCTGGCCGAGGCGTTGCCGGGCGAACGTTACCAGTTCGAGCGCGTGGGCTACTTCTGTGCGGACACGCGGCTCTCCCGACCGGGGCAACCCGTTTTCAACCGGACCGTGCCGCTCAAGGATTCTTGGGGTAAGATCGCAGCCACTTCAGCCTGATATGACGGTCAGCCTAACAGGAGTCTTTCCGGGTGCCGGCGCGCCGCGTCTGCGGCGCCATTGGTTTGTGCCGGCGCTGGCAGCCGGGCTGGTATTGTCGCTGACCGGACTTACGGGGCGCGGCTGGAGCGCGCTGATCCGGCCGATGGCCGCGCGGAACGATGCGTTCCTTTCGGAATCGATCAACGACACCCTGCACCTGATGGTTCCGGTGGGCATCGCGAAGGCGGCGGCCGACGTCATCGAAGGGTCCACGATCGACGTTCAGGCCGGCGCCGTGTTCGCTTCAGCGGGCATGCGGATCGAGGCGGGCGATGTGCTGCAACCCCTGCTTGACTACATTGATCTGGCCTGGCGGGTCCTCATGGCCAGCCTGGTCTGGCAGATTGGCGCGCGCTGCCTGCTGCGCGGCGCGCCACTGCTGGGCGAGCCGCTGGTGGCGATGGCGTGTGCGAGCGCCCTGGCGGCGTGGCTGGCCGGCGTCTGGCTGCCGGCTGCCGAACGCCTGCGTCAGGTGTTACGGCGCGTGGCCGGCGTGGCCTGGCTGGGTGCCACCGTCCTGATGCTGGTGTTGCCGCTGACGGTCCGGTTCACGGCGCACCTGGACGAGCGGACCACGGCGTCGTTGCGCGCCGAGGTCGCGGCGACCTTCGAGCGGATCGGTCGCGTCTGTTCGCTGCGCGGTCTGCAGGAGCAGGAGGATCTTCAGGAGAAAGCCCGGTTTGTAACGGCCAAGACGCGTGAGATCAGTGCCTTCGCGTGGGAGGCGACCAGCGACGTGGCCGGCGCGGTCGCCAAGCTGGCCGTGGTGAAACTGCTGAATGGCATTGTCTTCCCTCTGTTCTCGCTGGGGTTCCTGATCTGGCTCGTGAAGTGCGTGCTGCTTCCCGCGGGCGGATGGGACAAGCTGATCGGGGGCGCCCATGAGTAGTCACGTGCGTGGTGCGCTGGCAGGCGTGGGGGTGTCGTTGTTGTTGGCAACCGCGGCCATTGGCGGGGTGGTTGGTGTCAACGGGGCCGTGCATGCCATGGCCTGCGATGGCGCGGGCAACCTCTATGTGGGCGGCGAGTTCACCACGGCCGGCGACGGGCCTGCGAGCCATGTTGCCAAATGGGACGGACAGGCGTGGTCGCCGCTGGGCGACGGTGTGGGCGGCACGGTGTATGCGCTGGCCTGCGACGCGGCGGGCAACCTCTATGCCGGCGGCGATTTCTCTTCTGCTGGCGGCGTGTCGGCGAACAATATTGCCAAGTGGAATGGCACGGTTTGGGCATCTTTGGGAACAGGTGTCAACAATGGGGTGGACAACATAGCCGCAGCCATTGCCTGCGATCCTGAAGGCAACGTGGTCGTCGGCGGACATTTCGTTCATGCGGGCGGCTTGCTGGTGAATCATGTTGCGAAATGGAGCGGCAGTGTGTGGACGGCCTTTGGCAGTGGCATCAACGGACCGGTTGTCGCTTTGCTCGGTGTGAGTGCGACAGAAGTCTACGCGGGAGGCGCATTCGACCATGCCGGCACAGTGCCGGCGAACAACATCGCCAGGTGGAATGGTTTGGCCTGGACGGCGATGCGAGATGGGTTTGATGGTGCCGTCTATGCGCTGGCGCGCGACAGCTTGGGCAGTGTCTATGCAGGAGGCAGCTTTCAGCACGCGGGTGTCTTGTCGGCAAACCGCATCGCTAAGTGGAGCGGCAGCCCGGGCGCGTGGTCGGCCCTGGGGAGTGGCATCGGCGGCGGCTGGGTGCAGGCGCTCGTCTGTGTCGGCACAAGCCAGGTGTATGCGGGCGGTGCGCTCTACGACGCGAACAACCAGTTTGTCGACGGCGTGCTGCAATGGACGGGTACGGTCTGGACGCCACTTGGCGCTGGGGTGAACGATTACGTGGACGTTCTGGCGCGCGATGGGACGGGGGGCCTCTACGCAGGTGGGGCCTTCGATGTGGCAGGTGGGGTAACAGTCAACCAGGTAGCGCGATGGACCGGCAGCATCTGGGTTGCCCTGGGGGCGGCCGCCGCGCCGGTCATCGTGTCGGTGGCCGCAGTCGGTGCCACCGACATGAGTGTCGTCTGGACTGCCACCAATGGCGTGCTGTATACCTTGCAGCTGGCGGCGGTGCCGAACACCACCGACTGGACCGATATCCTGCCCACCAACCGGGCCGGACCCACGGCCGCGCCATGGATGCTGAGCGGGACGGATTCGGGCGCGCGGGCGGCATCCGCCGTTCGGTTCTACCGGGTGAGAGCCAGCCGTGCGCGTTAGCACATAGGATCAGCCATGAAGGTTTCACGTTGGGCTTGGATGCTGGGGGTTGCATTGGTGGCCATGCCGGCCTTGGCGGCACCGGTTCGCGCCCATGTCGGACTGCCGACGGCCTTTACGCCGGCCGCCGTCTTCGTGCTGCAACTGGGGGTGCTCGTATTGGCGGCCCGGCTGGGCGGTTCCCTGTTTGCACGCTGGCGGCTGCCCGTTATCCTGGGCGAAATCAGCGGCGGTATTGTGGTCGGCCCGCATCTCTTCGGCGGCATGGCCCTGCCCGGGTTTCCCAAAGGGCTGATGAGTAACGTGGCCGATGTTCTTGTCACCCAGGGGCCGCTGTTCGGCGTCTGCATGGTGGCCCTGATGGTGCTGCTGTTCCTGATCGGACTGGAGACCGATGTGCGGCTGCTGCGGCGCTACTCGATGGCCGGCGCGCTGGTCGGTGCGGGCGGCGGGTTGGCGGCCTTTGCGGCCGGGTGCACGCTGACCGCGGCGTCGTCGGTGTGGCTGCTTGACCAGGCCGCGGCGTGGTACGAACCCGGTCCGCTCTTCGTGGGGGTCGTCGCCGCGACGACGTCCATCGGCATCCTGGCGCGCGTGTTGGCTCAGCAGAACCGGCTGGAATCGCCCGAAGGCGTGGTGGCGCTCTCCGGCGCGGTGGTCGACAACATGCTCGGTGTTGCGCTCCTGGCGGTGGCTTCCGGCGTGGCCGAGGCGGTAGCCTTCGGTGCCGCGCCGTCGGTCGGTCTGGTGCTGGCGGTGGTCGTGCGCACGCTGCTCGCCGTGGCGGTCGCCGGGACCGTGGGGTTCTTCGTCGCCCGTCGGGTCAACGGCATGAGCCTGCGCGACCGCAGCGCCACCGGCGCGGTCGCCGCTTCGGCTGCGTGCGCCCTGGTTGCCGGCGGGCTGTTCGGCCGCCTGGGACTGTCGCCGCTGATCGGCGCCTATGTCATGGGGGTGGCCTTCTCCTCGAGCGATCTGCGCCACCAGATTCAGGAGCGCGTCGAGTTCGTCAACGTCGCGCTGGTGCCGGCGTGCTTCGCGATGATCGGCACGATGGTGGATCCCAACCTGCTGGCCGACGTGCGCGTCCTGAGTTTTGTCGGCCTGTTTCTGGCAGCGGCGATGGTGGCCAAGATACTGGGGTGTGGTTTGCCGGCGCGGTTGGCCGGGCTGAACGGGATCGGGTGCCTGCGGGTGGGCGTCGCGTCGATGCCGCGCGGCGAGGCCACCCTGGCCGTGGCGGCCGTGGCGTTGGCCATGGGCGTGATGCCGCAGGGCGTGCTGTTCGCCGTGATAGTTCTGATGTTCGTAAGCTGCCTGATGGTGCCGGGCCTGACCGCGTGGGTCTTCACGCACGGGGGTTCGGGCACGCGCGTCGGCTTCCCGTCCAGCACGCTCGTGAGCATCGTCTTTCGCTTTCCATCGCAGACCGCGGCCACGCTTGTGCTTAACCGGGTCATCGAGTTGTTCGAGAACGAGGGTTTCTACGTTCATATGCTGAACCGGCGCGAGTCGCTCTACCGGCTGACGCGTGAATCTCAGGTGGTGGGCGTCCAGCGCAACGTCCACGGCGTCGTCTTCCAGTGCACCGAACGTGAGCGCGACCTTATCAACACGGTCATGATCGAGGTGGGTGCCGGGATCGAGCAGAACCTGCGCGAGTTGCGCAAGCCGCT
>CAYQJG010000118.1:0-11308 GCA_964417715.1 uncultured Lentisphaerales bacterium
GGAGCATCATCGCGCCACCGAGCAGGATGATGTTGACGCACCAGAGCGTCGAATATAGTGTTGGATGGCGTCCCGAGTGGCCAGCATCCGCCCTATTTCCTCGGGCCGGTGGATGTCCAGACTGTAGCGCCCGTTCAAAATGTCCAGACAGGTCTCCGCGGTCAGACTGCCCGTGAAGGCTCGCGCCTGCAGCACTTCCCGGAATCCCTCCAACTGCAGTGTCCCTTCGCCCATGGGGAGGTGCTCGTCGCGTTGGCCATGGTTGTCGGAAAAATGGAATTCGAGGATCTCCAGCGGCCAGGAACTCACAAACTCAGCCAAGGAAGGTCGGGTGGCTTGAGGCAGCGACGAAAGGTGGATATGGGCATGCCCGACGTCCATCAACGTCCCGCAGTCCGGTATTCCTGACTCCGCCACAAAGGCGACGAAATCATCAGGTCCGCGCAAGGATCGCGCGCTGAACCCGTTCTCGATGCCGATACGGATTCCATGAGGCGACAGTATCTCGGCGTGCAGTTCCAGGAAGCGGGCATTCATGCCCGTAGCGAATGAAGGCGGGGCCATCGCCAGTGGGCCGTGGACTGCGTCGGCGCAGCAGACGGCCACGCCACCGGCTCTTTCGTGCCACCAGACAACGTCGTCCAGCATTCCCCGGACGGCGTCACGATCATATTCATCCGCAGTCCGCCAGAGTCCTTCAGCGTTACTGTGATACGTCACCCGCAACCCGGCCTCGCGCATCACGGCCGCAGCCGCCTCGCGTTCGCCCGTCGGCGAGGAGCGCCAGCAGGGATGCAGGGCCAATCCTTTGAATCCCTGGTCAATTGCCCATTTCACGCGGGCCGGCAGATCGCCTCCGCCGAGCAGCCAGGCTGCCACGGATAGGCAGGGCGTGGCGGCTTGAGGAGGACGTCCAAAGAGCGCCTCGGCATGGGCGTGTTCCTGAGTAGCACGGCTCATTTCAATCGGGCTCCTTCAAGGCAACTCCAACGGCTGCGCGATCGTCGCCGACGGGCGGCGCTTGAGGCCAACGAAGTCGGTCTCTGCCCCCGCTCGCGACCGCCGTCAGCCTGACGCCAGCGCCAACTCCCGCTCCATCTGCGCGATCTTCTTCCGGATGAGCGCCGCGTCGTACATGTACACGCGCGCTTCCTGGTGGAACCCCAGGCGCGGATCAGCCTCAACCAGCGGCAGCGCGGCGTGCGCGTTCAGGATCTCGGCACGCAGGAGGCTTGTCAGCGCCTCAGTCCGCGGCAGGTCGCAGGGCGCAACGAGGTCGCGCTCCGCCATGAGCCGCTGACGCTCCGCGTGGAAACGAAAGAGGTTAGCAGCCGAGCGGAACTGCAGGCCAATCATCTGCGCGCAGTGGAGTTCTTCCATCGCGTGTTGGCGTTGCGCCGGACTGGCTCCTGGCGCGAAATGGCGGAGCGCCTGTTCGTACCACGCCAGTCCCTCCTGCCATCCGCACGCAAGACCGGTGAAGGCGTCGGCCACTTCCCCCATCGTGAACTTGCCCAGGCAATCCCCCAGCCGATCGCCGAATTCGTGCGGCACCCAGGAGCCGCCCAGCGGCGTGCCGGTGTAGTGAAACGAGAGCGGGTGCGCCGGGGCGTCGTTCAGCGGCGAGAAATAGAGCAGTTGGATGCTGAACGGGTAATGCTCGAAGGCTCGCGCGAACTGCTCCCAAGCCCGGATGACTGCGGCCGGATCTGCCACGCCCAGGTACGTCTGCGCCAGCGAGGAGAGGAAACAATCGCGATCCAAGTATTCCGCAGATCGCTCCAGGAAATGCCGGATCGCATAGGTGTTCAGCGTCAGCGAACAGCCGAAGTTCCAGGCGCCCATGAACCCCGCGATGCCGTGTTCGTGCAGGCCCGTCAGTTTCCGGTGCAGGTTGGTCAACAGCGGCAGGTTGGGTACCGTGGCGATTTCGTGGGTGGTCCCGATCTGGAGTTTGGCGAGCACGGGGCGCCCGGCCTGACGCGCGGCCGCGCAGGTTCCGAGAAACCGCTCGCTGGGGCCTGCATACCCCATGGCGTACTCGTCGACGACAATCGTGCGTCCGCGCCAGGCGCGCTGACCGCCGCGCTCCCAGTCGGCCAGCACATCCACCCCGGGCGGCAGCGCGCCCAGCACCTCGCGCTGGGGATCGCGGTACCACAGGGACCAGCTCCAGTTCCAGGCGATGACGCGGCACGCCGGCGCGTGCCTGTCGGCTGCATCCCGCCAGCCGCGCGCGATCTGGGCGACGAGTTCAGCCGGCTCACGCCGCGCGCAGCGCGGGCAGCGCAACGGCGTGGCCGAGGGGACCGTGATGCCGTCGTCCAGGCCGTAACGCACGTAGTGCGACCAGCAATGGCTGTGATACTCGCTGGCGGTGATCAGGATGACCCCGGTGAGGCCCGGCAGATCACGCAGCACGCTTGCCGCGGCCTCCTCGAAGAAGCGCGCCACGGTTGGCTCGGAGAGGCAGAGCGACACGACGTCGCCGCCGCCCCACTCGTGGTGCGGTTCGCCGGCCAGGTCCGGGTGCGCGCGCCAGAAGGGGTCGTTTGCGGGCAGCGCCAGCGGGTCGTTGAAGAACAGGTAGACACCGACGCCGGCGGCGCGTCCGCGCGCGATCACGGCGCGCAGCGAGTCGATGCGTTCCTGACGCCGGGCATCGTTCAACTCCGGCAGGACGGTCGACTGCATCAGCTCGCGCAACCGACCGCGCAGCCAGATGCCGTTGAAGCCGTGTTCGACCAGCGACCCGAGCGATTCGGCCGTATAGACCGATGCGGCCTGCAGAGGCTCATCGGCATTGAAGTCCGACTCGGGACGGCGGAAGATGCGCGGCGCGCCGGGCCGGGTCCAGTCGGTCGCTGCGTTCATCTCAGCGCCTCGCGCATCGTCTGGAGGATCAGTGCCACGCCCTTTGCTCCCTGTTCCGGTGTCGCCTCCGCAGCCGAGCGGCTGTACCAGACCGCGGGATCGACTGCCGCCAAGTCCACGGTCTCCGGGCAGAGCGCCAGCATCAGTCCCGTCTCGCCCGCGCCGGCGTGGTCAAACGGGTACTGGCGGATGATCTCCGGGGTCATCAGGGGATGTCCCTTGATCCAGTTGAACGGGTCTTCGCCGGCCGCCTGCTGCGCGTAGTAGTCGGCCGTCTGGTTCCGACCCCACCACCCCTCGCCGCGATCCTTTTCCAGAAACTCGAAAATCGCCTGCCGCGCCGCACACTTGAAGGCCAGGTCGGTGGGCATGCCGGCGGCGAAGTTCTCGCTCTGGTGGTGGATGAAAAAGTGGATATTGCGGAACCCGATCCGCAGCAGACTCCTGAACATGTCGCGGGCCAGGGGCTGGAGGTGGTCCGCATCCACATGGACCGTCCCCTTCCCTTCCGGCGGTTCGACCGCGTAACTGGCCGCGCCGTAGTAGAAGGCCGGCAGGATCACAAGCGGCCGTTCCTGTTCCAGGATCTCCAGCACCTTGATCACCGCCAGCGTGTCCATCCCCACCGGCAGATGGTCGCCATGATACTCCAGCACCCCCAGCGGCAACACCACCGGCCAACGTTCTTCGATGGCCTGCCTGATCTGCGGTGGACGCATGAGTTCGTAGCGCATTGTGACTCCTTGCCGCACGCGCGTCAGCGCAGCGGTATCTCGACAACCGTGACGCTCCGGGCGGAAAACTCCACGGGGACAGTCTCGCCTGAAAACTCGATCCGCCGATCAGCGATGCCGGCGTAACCGGCCTTCCCGCCCGATTCCAGCGGGCCGGTCAGTGTATGCATGATCGCGGCGCCGGTGCCGCGGCCCAGGTTGCCAATCTCAACTCGTGCCGACACCGCGTCGCGTATGTGCCGGTTGATGGCGTGAATGTAGAGCGTGCGGTCGCGGCGCGTGGCCACGACGTCGAGCAGCGCCACCCGCGGGGCGCGTGTGGAATACCCCATGCGCAGGGGCTGTTCGAACGTGGGCAGATTCGTCATCTCCGTGAAGAGCCGGTCGCGGCCATGGTACTGGCTGTAGAGCCCGGTCGCCATGGCCGTGGGCAGGATGCGTGGCGCCTGACCATCGGCCAGGCGGACGCCGGTGATCCCCCAGTTTTTGCCCACCAGCATGGACTGACAGGCGAGCCGCACCATATCGCCCTGCCGCATGAACGCGTGGAGCATGCCGGCCGCGCCGAGTCCCTTGGCCAGTTCCGAGTCGAGGGGCCCGTCCTTCTGCGCCCACCAGCCATTCCAGTTCCACTCTGTCACGGCGACGGGCAGACCCATGTCGCGCATCATCCACCACTCCGGGTAGCCAGGTAGCTCGGACTGGAACGTTTCCCGGTTGATAACCGGCGTCGTGACCCAGGCGTACCACGCCTGCTCCGCGGTCAGTTGCGACAGCGGCACAATCGCATCGTCGCCGCCGCGCACCTCCTGCATCGCCCAGGGCTGATAGTGATGCAGGGCGAACAACGCCACGTGTTCCCGGAGGAATGGATCGCTAAAGATCGCCTGGTCCACCCAGCGCCCGGCGCCGGTGACGCCGTCCACAATCACCTGTGCCCGGGGATCGACGTCGTGGATCGCCTTCAGGTAGGCCCGCAGGCAGGCCAGGTAGCACTCGGACTTCTCCTTGTCGCTCGCGGCCGCCAGGCCGCGCCGCTGGAGCGCTTTGTTGAAGGTGAACCACGTCTCGTTGCCGAGCTGAAAATACGGCACTTTCCACGGCGCCGCGCGGCCGTTCTGCGCCCGCACAGCCGGCCAGTCCGTCAGGCCATCGGGCAGTTTAGCACCCGCCTCGGCGTTGCAGTAAGCGACCAGGCCGGCGGCTTCCTGCGCGCCGGCTTCGAGCGACACGTCGCCGAGCAGCGCCCCCTCGATGCGCACCGGCAGCAGCGGTGCCCACCCCAGTTTCTCGGCCAGTGCAAGAAACTCGTCCAGGCCGAACTCGTTGGACACCGTGCCATGCTGGTTCGTCGCGAAGACGGGTGGACGCCCCCCCTCGCGACCGGGCACGTGGTCGATCAGGTCGCGCCAGTCGATCCGAGGCAGGTCTGAGCCTGCAGGCCAGCGGACGACCGGTGCCCGGAGCCACGCCAGTTTCCCCACCACATCCGGCCGCAGTGCGCGCGGGTGGTCGGGGTCGCGAGCGGCATCATAGCCCGGCTCACCCCACGAGGCGCGCTCCATGAACTGCCCGAACAGGCGGTCGTCGACCGGGTTGAGCACGCGGTTGTGCACGGTGACGACCACCGGCCCCGAAACCATCGTTTCGGCGCCCTGACAGACAGAAGCAACCAGCGCGATCATGGCAGCACCCGCAAGTTCCGAGAACGGACCCACACCCCACTGGCGAAATCGAACACCTGTTTTTGCCACCGACGCTCCTGCCAATTGCTCTAGCCCGGATGCCCCAAGACCGTGTAGTAGGCCAGGTTCGGCTGGCTCACGTCCATCCGCCCGATCTGGCAAACCAACGGCACCGTGCTCTCCACCTTCAGCGCATACTGTCCGAATGGAACCTGGTATCCGCCGATCCCCTCGTCCATGCGAAAACAGCGCACGCGGCGCGCCCCGACGGACTGCACCGGGGCCTGCTCGGCTTCACGATCCGTATAGTACACGGTGATCGTGACCTGCGCATCCGTGTCATTCGGATTGAGCAGCACCAGCGACTCGTGCCCCTTTTGCGGGCCGTTGCCCGGTTGCGGCAGGTCGCCGTCCGGGAAGAACCACACCTTGCTGCCATACGTTCTATGCGTCATAAACCCTCCCAAGGCGGGCGCTATCGCCCGCAATCCAATCGAACCGCAGATTGACGAACACTGAACCGCAGAATATCGAAGTCAAACCCGTCCCTTCGCGGTTGTCTTCAGACTCGCCACGAAGATAGGTGCGCCTCTGGATCAAAGGCTCTTTCCTTCATGATTCGGACCTCATTATTCGTCAATCTGCGGTTTTCCCGCCGGACAGACTTGACTCATTCGCACTGCATTCCCGGAGACAGGGAATCTAGAGCTGGACGAGCTTCATGTACTTGCGGGACAGGCGTTCGACACCGCCCTTCTTCACGCGCACGCCGTTCTCCCAGCGCAGGCCGAAGTCCTTGTCGTAGAAGAACGTGTCCACCTGGAAGGTCATGTTCTCCTGCAGGTCGTAGGTGGAGGTCGACTCCATCCACGGCCGCTCGACCTCCATCATGCCGATGCCGTGACAGGGCCCGTAGAGCATGTAGCGACCGAATCCCTGAGCCTTGACCCACGCCTCGTATTCCTGCACCACGGCCGCGGCGGGTTTGCCGGCCTGCATCAGGTCCATGGTCTTCAGGTGCGCCTCGAGGCCGAACGCGAGCAGGCGCTGCTTGCGCTCCGGCAGTTTGCCGATGGAAAACGGCAGTCCCACGCTTGAACTGTAACCCCCGACGCGCGCGCCGATGTTGAGTTGGATCATCTCGTTCCGGCGGATCCGGTTGTGAGTGGGGCGCGAGATGGCGTTGTTGGTGGCCGGACCGCAGAAGCAATAGAGCGCGTGTCCTTCGTACTCGCCGCCATGCTTGTAGATCTCGCGCTGGGCGATGCCTACAACCTGCAGTTCTGTCATCCCCGGCTTGATCTCGCCGAGAATGGCGTCGATGGCGGTCTCGCTCACCTGAAACGCCTTCTTCATCAACGCGATCTCGCCCGGGCTCTTGACGATCCGCAGGTTGATCAGCGTGTCGTCTGCCTTGACGAACTCCACGCCCGGGAGATCGCTCTGCAGCCGCATCCAGACCGGCAGCGTGGTGATGGACCACGCCACGATCCCGAGTTTCCGCAGTTTCTGCCCCGGCATTGCCCGCTTCACGACGTCCTGATAGGACGCCACGGGAATACCCGGATACTGGGGCTCGGCCGACTCGCGGTACTCCACCATCTTCAGGATCGTGGGAACCACGCTGCGGCCCTGGGCGTACGTCAGGCTTTCAGGGCCAATGATCAGTACCGGCGTACCCCGCGCCGGCACGAAAACGGCCGCCGCCTCGAATGTCGGCCAGTACTCTGAGAGGTAGCGCACGTTGGCGAAGTCCGCCTCGTTGCCGTGCACCAGCGCCGCATCCAGACCTGCTGCGCGAATGTTGTGCTGAAACCGCTTGATCCGCGCCTTGAACTCCGCCGTCGTGATCTCCTTCACAGCCTGTCTCCTTTTCTTTCTTCCCGTCAGGGATGTTTGTGCCTACATGGATTCCCGAACCGCCAGTTCACCGCGACACCGAACGTCCCGGGGCTTGCGGTCCGGGTGCTCTATCCGCTCCATCAACAGTTGCACCGCAATCCTGGCATAGTCCGACACCGGCTGTCGCAACACGGTCAATGCGGGGTCGAGAAGCGCCGCCGCCGGGAAGTCGTCGATACCTGCGACGCCGATGCCCTTCCGAACGCACACCCCGCGCTCCCGCAGGCAGGCGAGCAGGCCAATGGTCAGATCGTTGTTCAGGCCGATCAAGCAATCCGCTTTGCGATCAAGCAACGAAAGCACCTGCTCCGGAACCCGTTCCAGCGTCCGCAGCGGTGCTAGCGCACGGATCACGGCAACCCTCGTGCTGGCAGCCAGAAAAGCGCGCTCGACATCCGCCGTTGCCTGATGACAGACCAACCCCACCCGGCGGTATCCGCGCGTCTGCGCCAAGGCCAGCAGGTCACGCGCGGCGGCGGCGGAATCCAGTCGGACGCATGATCGTTCGGGGTACAACGGGTAATCCAGGACGACCACCGGCGTGCGCAGGTCCACCAGTGCCGGTTGGCGCCGCAACGCGCAAGGCGCCAGGATGATTCCGTCCACGCCGAAACCTATCAGATCCTGGAGCGACGCGCGCTCGCGGCCGAACTCCTCGTTGCTGTCCGCAAGGATCACCCGGCAGCCGCGAGCAGACAATGCACTGTCCAGTTCCGCGGCCAGTTCACCAAACCACGGGTTGCGGATACGGGCCACCAACACGCCCACAAAATGGCTTCGACCGGTCTTGAGGCTGCGCGCCGCATGGTTGGGACGGACCCCAAGCCGCACCGCCTCACCGCGGACGCGCGCCACCGTCTCAGGACGGTACCGATGCGCGCCGAAGTCGCCGCGCAGGATGCGCGACACTGTGCTGCGGTCGAGCCCCGTCAGCTCGCTGAGATCGCGCATTGTGGATTTGGCACGCATTGTGGCACCTAGGGGACAACCGTTTCTCGGCCCCGTGAAGTACTGTATACACACGAGTGTCCACGCGTGTCAAGCACAGTCCGCCCCGTTGGTATTCGTCGCGGGGTGCCGAATGCGTTCGCGCGATAGTGGTGGCGGGAGGCAGAAGTAGCGGACCGCGGTGAGCCGGCCTTGAGCTACGCCCCGCGGATGTTACCGCAACCTGATGACGCCGTTCTACGACCCCCGCAAGCAACTGGAGCGTGCGGACAGTTTCAATGCCTGCTTCGAGGAGGCTCGCAAGACATCCGAACTGCCGAAGATGACCCCATACACGCTACGCCACTTCTTCGTGTCGTACTGCGTGATGAACGGGATGGACTTCCTGACGATCTCCCGCTGGATCGGCCACGGCTCGACCCACATGATCGAGCAGGTCTACGGTCACCTGACGCCTGGCTACCGTGCCAGCCAGATGGGCAAGTTCAACATCACGCCCAAGCCCGCCGAGCCGGTTCTCACCCTGGTTTCGTGATGGATTCGGCGGGTTTCCACGCCATCTGATACCGTCTTCCACAGCCGCCATCACGCCGGGCGAACGCCCGCTCGGTATGACATAAAGTCTGACATAAAATCCAGACCCGAGACTCTTGCTTGTGCCAGTTGCTGATCGTCAACGCTTTACGTGGAGCCAGCAATCGGGTTCAAACCGATGACCTGCTGATTACAAACGAGGTCTGCCAGTTTTGCGGAAGCCGCCGAATTGCCAGTAAATACCACAGGTCCAATGCGTTGCGTCTCCGTCAATCGTGCAGCAAGACGCAGCAAAGTGCATCATGATGCGCTCGCAGTCTACCGCAAGTCTACCGTGGAGCCCTTTCGGCGTGGCCCGACCACGTCATGCGGCCGACTGGAAGTGGTGATGGTGCAAGCAGGATGGCAGGTCGGCATCAACCCGGTCCAATGCCTCTGGCGCCCAGTTTGGCGTGCTGTGGATGCCGGAATAGCTCCATTGGTTCGGCTTGGACTGTGTTTCTCATCGGACTTTCGTTGGATCGAGGAAGGCGACGTTTTCGATGCGATCCCACGCGATTTCGCCGGTGCATTGAGCGAGGGGCGCGTGCGGCACAACCGCTCCGGATCGAACAAGTATCACGCAGGGTATCTTCCCGGTCTCGATCCAGTGCCACTGCCCTCCCGCCATGGCCTGCCGGGTCTGGTAGTCGATCCAGTGGCCCGGCGGTAAATACACCTGCCGGCCGGTCGTCTCTTCCATCAGCGGCGCAACCAGGAGATCCCTGCCGAAGAAGTACTCGTCCTCGATCAGCCACGAGGTCGGATCCTCCGGGAACTCGAAGAACAGCGTCCGCAGCAACGGCCAGCCGTGCGCCGCGCTTTCCTTCGCCTGGGCGATCACGTAGGGCATGAGCCGGTATTTGAGTTCCACGGCGGCCCGGAATGCGTCCGTGAACGATTCCCCATACGGCCAGGGTTCTTTCGGCGGCACACCATGACACCGGCTATGCGAGGTCAACATCCCGAAAGGCAACCACCGCCGGTACAAAGCCTCGGGACTCTTCTGAACGAACCCGCCGATGTCGTGACTCCAGAACGAGAAGCCGCAGAGCCCCAGCGACAGGCCTCCCCGGAGGCTGGCCGCCATGCCGCCATCGGTGTTCTCCGCGTCGCCGCCCCAGTGCAATGGATACCGCTGGCTACCGGCCCAGGCGCTGCGCGCCCAGATGACGTTCTCGCCGGTCACCTCGCGGGTGATGTCGGCCGCCGCCTGGTTGTAGCGCAGGGGATAGAGATTGTGTTCATACCAACCTGTGCGGCCGGAAGCGTAATGTCCCGCCAACGGCCCGGACTCGCCGAAGTCCACCTTGATCGCCCCCACCCCCATCTTTAACAGGCCCGCGAGCAACCCCTGATACCAGCGCACCGCTGCGGGATTGGAGAAGTCGAGGACGGCGTCCTCCGTGGCTGCCTGGCCCTTGGCATCACGCACCACGTAGCCCTGCGCCACGGCCTCGCGGTACAGCGGATTGGTGGGCGTGAAATAGGGCAACTGCCAGAGGCTGATCCGGAACCCTTGGTCGCGCAGATCCCGGATCATCTTCGCCGGATCAGCGAACCGCGTCGGAGAGAACTGGTAGTCACACCGCCAGTCGGTCTCGAACCAGCCCGTATCGAGGTGGATGACGTCGCAGGGAATGCGATGTTCGCGCAACTGGGCCGCCACTTCGCGGGTTTCGGCCTCGCTCTTGTACGTGATGCGACTCATCCACAACCCAAACGACCACACGGGCGGCATTGGACTACGCCCAGTCAGCGCCGTGTATTCGGAGAGGATTTCCCGGGGTGAACCGAGGAACACAAAGATGTCCAGTTCGTCATCCCCCACGTGCAGGGTCGTGGTCGAGTCGTACGCCTGCCCGAAGTCGAAGGTCATGGGCGTGCTGGCATGGACGAACATGCCGTAGCCGCGGCTGCTCAGGAAGAACGGGATGGGCTTGTACAGGGCCGGGGTCTGGACGCCATGCGCATCGCAAGTCCAGAGCACCACTTTCTGCCCGCGCTTGTTGAGCCGCGTGAACGACTCGCCGCAACCGAACAGCTTCTCGTCCGGCGCCAGGCGGAAGCTGGCGGCGAACTGCCGACCCAGATCCTCGGTCCGGCGGATGAACGAGAACGGAACGCTGCTCGCGTTGGAGAGGCATTTGGTGTCGCCCATCTGCCGGGTGTCCGTCAGCAACCGCCCCGCCGCATCGCGAAGCTCCAAGCGCCACGGATTCTGCACCAGCGTGAGTGAACCCTGCGGCCCTTGCCACACGACCCGACCGTCCTCCTGCCGGGGCTGCCAGGTCGCGCTGCGGCCCGGTTCGCCGGCGAGCATCAGAGAGGGCGCTTCCGCCCCGGTGGCCGCGCGCGCTTGCAGCCGGATGCGGATCGTCCGCGGCGTCACAAACGCGATCTCGAAGGGCAACACCGGGTCTTGCTCATACTCCGGTGGGAACTCCCAGGATTTCGCCTCCTCAAGCGGCACGACGGTCTGAGCGAACGCCAGCCGCGGTTTGCGGCTGTGCCGCTTCCAGCGCAACGCGCCCTTCCCGCTGGCCGGGTCAAACGCCACGACGTCGGTGGCGACAAAACACTGGTTCTCCA
>CAYQJG010000119.1:0-1084 GCA_964417715.1 uncultured Lentisphaerales bacterium
AGCCGACGTGGCAGAGGGGCGCTTCGTCGATGATGGCGCAGATCGTCTCGCGGTCGTAGGCGGCCCTGCCGGGCAGGCGAGCCACGCGGCTTCGATCACCGGGTCCCATTACGCTCATTCGGCGGCTCCTTGGCGCCCGTTTGGGCGTCTACAGGATACAGTACGGGCGGCGGGAGGATGCTATGGCGATGGAGCGGGTTCTGAGGGCGCTGGGGCCCTGTCTTGCGGCCGGGTTGTTGGCGGGCTTAAGCTGCGCGGCCGGGGCGGCGCCTTCGGTCTGGATGGTCCCTCCGTCGCACGAGAAGGGGCGCTCCCTGCGCGAGCTCTTCGAGAAGCCGGCCGCGTGGCAGGCGGCGCGGGCGAAGGTGCAGGTGCTGGGCTATGCCGACCACCAGCTGAACCGCCAGTTCACCGACGCGGAGCTGGGGCGCTGGCTCCCCATGCTGGGCCGCTGGGGGCTGAAGCTGGGACTGGAGGTGGGCGCCGTGAAGGAGTGGGCCCCCACCGGCGCCCAGGCCTTCGCCGCGCAGCAGCCCATGTGGGAGCGGTTCCGGAGGCTGGGCGGGCGCATCCACGCCATCGCGCTGGACGAGCCCCTCTGCTGCACGCGGCAGGTCCTGAAGAAGCCCGACGCCTACGCCGTGACCGAGACCGCCGACTTCATCTCCCGCGTCCGAAAGGCCTACCCCGACGTCCTCATCGGCGACATCGAGGCCTACCCGTACATCCCGCTGGAGGAGATGAGGGCCTGGATCGACGCACTGGAGGCCGAGCTGGCCCGGCGCGGCGTGCGGGGCATGGACTTCTTCCGGCTGGACGTTGATTGGGTAAGCTTCACGCTGGCCGGCCGGGGCTCGTGGCAAGAGGTTCGGAAGATCGAGGAGCACTGCCGCGCCCGCAAGCTCCCCTTCAGCCTCATCTACTGGGCCTCCGACCAGCCGCACCTGGAGCGCGCGGGCCTGGTGACGGAGGCCACGTGGCACGAGTCGATCACCCGGCAGGCGCTGGACTACGCGCTGGTGGGCGGCAAGCCGGACGAGATGGTGATCGAGAGCTGGATACCCGCGCCGCCGCGCGCCACGCC
>CAYQJG010000119.1:1184-11287 GCA_964417715.1 uncultured Lentisphaerales bacterium
GCCGGCGCCGCCCCGGCACACGAGGAGGGAAGCCATGTCGACAAGCGCCAATCTGCCGCCACGGAGGATGGTCCTCACCATCCTGTGCGTGGCGTTCGTCGGCAATATCGCCGCGATGGGGGCCATACTGGCCTTCGCGCGAGGGACAGCGCCTGCGAGCCTGCCTCCGCCGCCGCCCGGTCCGCTGCCCCTGCTCTTCGCCGGCGAGGCCATCGTTCTCCTGGTGGCCTCCATTGGGTGGCTGGCGGCCAAGGTGCGGCCCTACTCCGACGCGTATGGCGCGCCCGATCCGGCCACGCTGCCGCCTGTCCTGACGCTGCAGACGAACGTCGTCGTCGCGCTGGCGCTGGCCGAAGCGGCCGCCATCGGCGCTGCGGTCCGGCTGTACATCACCCACGAGCCGCTCACGGTCTTCGCCGCCTACGGCGCTGCTGCTGCGGCGATCATACTCGCCTACATCCTGCCCACGGCGCTCCGTTGCCTCAGCTGCTACGATGCAAAGAAGGACTAGCGCGGCGGCGGCGGGGCTACTGGCCTTGCTCGCCGCCTCCCTCTGCCTGGCCGCGCCTCCGCCCACGGCCGTCAAGCTCTGGCCGCAGATCACCGACGGCATCTTCAACCATGCGGGCGCCCTGGCCATGCGCTGCGTGGTGGCCGACGACGGGCTGACCGTCACCGACACCGCCTGGGAGAGCTACCAGGTCGAGGGCCAGGCCAAGCGATGGACGCTGAACATGGGCGCGCCCATGGAGGTCCCGCTGAAGGGCTACCGCTTCCCGGCGGAGTTCGCGGGCCTGCCCGTCAACCTCACGGTGGAGTTCTACAACCCGGCCAAGCCCTGGGAGGTGAAGGAGAACTACCAGGAGATCCTGCTCCTCGGCGGCAAGCAGCGGATCGGCCTGCCGGAGTGGTTCCACATCCCCACCGGGCGGCTGGGGTACGACTTCGACGAGGGCTCCTGGTTCCCCTCGGGCTGGACGCTCCCCAGGGGCAAGATCGCCCACTGGCAGGGCGCGGCCAAGGCCCGCCAGCAGGACCGCAAGGGGCGGCCGCCGCTCCTGGACTTCGGCTTCACGCATATCTCGCCCATCGCCATGACCCACGGCGGCAACCAGGGCACGCGCGAGCAGCGGGCGCACCTCTTCACCGACAACGAGTGGATCACCTACGACGGCGCGTCGGACCACTTCGGCGACCCGACGAACCCGAAGAGCTGGAACATCGAGCCCTTCCACGGCTATGCCGCGAGCTGCGCGATCATCACCCCGGACTTCGAGGCGCCCGGCTCCTACGCATGGCAGGACAGCCAGTACGAGGCCTTCGCGGAGCTCATCGGCAAGGTGCGCGCGAAGAAGCCCGACGTGCTGATCGGCTGCTGGGGCGTGGGAGTGCTGCGCTCCTCGTTCCGCATCTTCGACAGCTTCGACGACCAGGGACGGCCCTGCGGCGTGGTGGATGAGCGGGGCGCTCGGCAGTGGCGCGAGAAGTACGACCACCCCGCCGACGACCTGGCGCCCGTCTTCAGCCGCTGCGGCCTGAACTACGGCAACCCGTCGGTCTACTGGATCAACAACTCGAAGCCCTCGCAGCTCTACGCCTACCTGCAGGAGTGGGAGCAGGGCAAGCTGGCCCGCCCCAACGTGCCCAACGTGCTCTCGAGCTGGATCCAGACCGAGTTCGTCGACGGCTATCCGCTCTCGCAGTACCGCTTCACCGACGCCTCCGGCCAGACGCGGCTGGAGGGGCTGAAGCACCAGGTTCCGGCCTCGGCCACCTACGCGCTGTCGCTCTTCGGCCACTGCGTCATGGACGGCCTGCAGTGCTGGGACGTGGGCACGCGCTACTCCGAGGAGCTGCGCGACTACTCCGACTGGCGCACCCGGGAGCCCTCGGTCAAGCGGACCGTGAACGGCGAAGAGACCTGGATGCAGTACTACATGAAGTACTTCGGGCTCTACAACTACCACGTGCTGGGCATGTGGCAGGCGAGCCGCAACAAGGACATCATCGAGGCCGCCACGCGGTGGCAGATGCCCGAGCTGTGGAGCTCCACCAACGGCATCTGGCGCACGGGCGACGAGCGCTACCCGAGCTTCGCCAGCCTGCGGAAGGAGCCCCTGGCCCGCGTGAAGCTCTCGGCCAACGGCAAGACGCTGCTCGTCATCGCCTGCAACCCGCACAACCAGGGCGTGCAGCAGGTCCGCCTCCGCCTGCCCGGCGGCCGGGAAGAGTTCAGCTTCACGCTGGTGGGCGACTACCCCATCATCCAGCGCTTCCCGGTGCGCGGAGCGAAGCGGACCTGATCGGGCGCGGGACGTAGGCTCGGCGGGTCGTCTTCAAGGCTGCCGGCTTCTTGGGTCTCAGAAGCGGCAGCCTTGCCCGAGCTTGGCGGCTATCGGTACTTCACGTAGATGACCAGCAGCACCGCCGTGAGCGCCGCCCACCAGAGGGCCGGGTTACGGACGCCCCGCATCTTCTCGCGCATCTCCTGCGGGAGGCGCAGGCTATCGCGGGTCCAGATGAGGCCCGTCAGCTCCTCGGCGCTCCGGGGCCTGGTCATGAGGCTCACCGCCGCGCAGACGGCCATGCAGGCCCAGAACGCGATGCCCGTGCGGTTCATGAAGGGCATCTTGGGCAACGCGAACTGCAGCGCGGCCGACACCGGGATAGTGGGCAGTCAGGCGGTGACTAGCCAGTCCGTCAAGCTCCGCCTGTGGCCCAAGGGCTCATTGGGGCGGCACCCATACGAACTCGACCTCGAAGAACTGCAGCAGCTTCTCGCGGATGTCGGGGAGGATCATTGCGCCTGCATCATCGAGGGCGCGCAGCAAGCTCCGTGCCCCGAGTAGACCGAACGGGCTGGCGTTACGTCGCTTGGCGAAGCCGTCGATGAAGGCCTCGCCTGAGATGAAGTCTCGAACGACAAAGCCGACGAGGCACCCAAACGCAGCCGGGCTGGCAAACGTCAGAACATAGCCCTCGCGCCGCGAGAGCTCGCCGATGACTTCGAGAAGCTTGGCTGGCATGGATCCCTGATCCGGTAGCCACGGGAAAGGTACCAGCACGAGCGGACGGCCATCGTAGAGATCGACAAGAATCTCCTCGAGTGGTCGCCAGCCCTTGGCACCGATGCAACCGGTCCAGTTGTCACGCACCTGAATGCCCACAACACGGACCTCGTGTACCCGCTGGGGTGCCCTAGCGCTGGTCTCCGCGCGGTCGCCGGCGCTCTTCTCGCCAATCAACACAATGCCGACGCCGTCTGCTGGGATCGACACGCCAAGCCGGTAACGGCTGTCCGCAGTGCCGCGCACTCTAGGAAACGTGGCGTCATCCTCTCTTGCCCGCAACCAACGAACGGTCTCGATCTCCTCGCCTTCCTCGGCCTCGACGAAGTCCAACTGCTGCCGCAGCATGCCGTCGACGTCAACTGCGGTGTCGGTGAGCGCGCGAAATGCTTCGATGCTAGTAGGAAAGCGCTTCGCCATGTCATCCCAAAGGTTCCGGATGGCTAGGCGCTGCACCGACTCGCGGATATCAACGGTCATCTCATGCCGAAGCTCGCCGAATTCCTTTACTGCATACCGTTCCAAGTCCGACCTAAGCTGTTCCAAAGTCTCCAACGGTATAGCAAGCGACCCCGAACCTGCATCTTCTAGGTGGCGGACAGACAGCACACAGTGGGCGTTCAGCCCGGCGGCGAGCAGTTGCTCAGCCTCCATGCGGTTAACGTTCGAGCCCTGCGGGTAGAACAGCGGGATTGCCTCCGGTCTACATCCGAGCCTCAGCCGAAAGGCCAGGATCACAAGATCACGCTCCTCGTCAAGACCGATCTCGCCCGCATCGGGATCATCCGGTGACAGAAGCTTTGATAGAAATTGACATTTATTAAATAGCATATCCGTGAATCTGATAAAGCTCTGCCAGTCGCCATTCAGATGCTCTGACACGCTCTTCTCGACCAGATCAAAGACCGTGTCACGGGGAGCACCGTGTGTCCAGGCCACCATGGCATTAAAGAAGCGGAGGATGCTATCGGTGGCCCCAAACGGATATGCTTCGGAATAGGTCTCAGGTACAACCCGCCGTAACGGCTGCCAGCTGTCAAGCATGTCTGTGAGCCGCTTCGCCAGAGCGCCAGGCTCCGCTACGCCTACTGTCCGCAGTGCCGCTATGAACGCCTCAGCGACAGCATGCCTGTTTGCTTCAGGGAGTCCAGCATGCCAAAGGGCTGCTCCTTTCACAATCTCAGGAGCGTATGCGATGCACTGCCTGCACACCTCTACCTGCGCAAGGAGGCACAGGAGGTGGATTTCTGACGGGAATCGGGCACCAGCCCCAGCGTCGTGCCATGCCTGGCGCGTCCTTGTCCGCAGCTCGAGGAGTGGCTCGATCGTGCGAATCTCCGTCCCTGTGTCCAGGATGGCTTCGCCCCTCGGCATTATCGTGTACAGCACGGGTTCGGCCTGCTCGGCCTTCACTAGCTGTAAGGGGGCCTTGGCACAGTCGTCCAACACCCGTTGTATGGCATAGCGCAGGTGCTTGGGGTTTCCCGTCTGCTCGGCCCCTAGAGCTAGGTGCGCGTACAGAGTCGACGCGAACAGCCCGTATATTTCGGCAAGTGGCTGACCAACGAGCCGATCGCCACTGGCGATGGCCGTGAATCGGTTCACGTGGCGCAGTGCATCGAGGACAGCACGGATGAACGGATCACTAAAATCCACAGCAGCCGCAGTGCTGTAGACGGCATACTCTGACCCAGGGTCAGGCTCTACTAGCCTGAGGCGGCGAAGCGGCAGACTCTCTTGGCGCGTCATCACCATGCTGTCGTCGGATACGAATAGCTTGCTGTCGAGTGGATCCACGCTTGAGTAGTAGTCCTCGATCACGAGTTCGGCTGTCCGTGCCACAGACTCGTCGGCCGGCAGGACCACATAAACATTGGCCTCGGTACCGTCGCTCAGCCCCAGCCTGCCTGCCCGCCCCGCCATATTGTGGTACTGGCTTTGGTCGAGCTTCCGCTTCTCAAACACGCGCTGACGGTCACGGGTGTTGAACAAGGTCCCGAGGAGGACCACATCGCTCACTGCCAAGTTAACTCCGTACGACAGTGTCTCCGTAGTGAAGAGGACCTGAGATGGCGTCGCCCCATCACACGGCTCCCCAAAGACTCTCTCCACGGCCTCGCGGAGCTTTCGCTCCATGTCACCGTGATGAATCAGCACGCCAGCAAGGGCAGTATCCCTGAGTGTCTGCGCCATCTCAGTATCTTCAGCTTTCACATCCTTGAGAGCAGCCAACAGGCCCCTGTGCTCCAGCGTCGCTGGCGCGTGTCCCCGCTTGTTCTTGAGCACCCGCGCCAAGCGTACCGCCTGCTCGCGCGATGGAACAAACACCAAAACCCGGTATCCGGTCTGTCTATGTGCGAGACGCGCCACCAGCAGCGCGATCAGACGCTGCTCCATCTCCTGCTGCTGCCGTCCGGGCTGGGACCGGACCTCAAACGCCGGGCCTGCGTTAGCCAGACGCCTTAGCGCCCCCTGCAGATTCTGGCCAGATAGCGTGCGCTTCGACGCGTCATCAAACTGGACGATGCGGAATTCCTCAAAGGCCCGACCCGCAGTACTCGGGAGTATCAGCCAGTGGTTAGCGATGACAGGCCTCGTGGAGTCCCGGTAGACGAGAGGCTTGAGCTCGGAACCGTTTGCCAGTGTTACGGTCAGGAAGGCCTCTAGGCTCCGATCAGGGGCGTCCTCAGTCGTGATCGCAATGATCCGTGGGACGTCCCGCCGCATCCGAGCAGAGGTGCCTTCAACGGTCTGGCGCTGCTGAAGCACCTTTGTAAGGCACATCTCGAGAATAGGTCCACGGTCTAGATTTGCCATCATATGCATTTCATCGACCACCATGCACCCGAGTCTCTGGAGCAGCTTTCGGTTCCTTGAGAAAAGGATATTTGCCTTCTCATACACTAGGCAGGCAATAGCGAAACTTCCGTGCAAAATGTCACGATCATGATCTGTGTCCTCGCCAGTCGACAGCAGCACGGCGCTCTGCAGTTGCGGATAGCCGCTGAAACGGTGAAGGAGATCGCGATGCTTGGCCTGCGCAAGCGCTCGCGTTGGGGCTATGTAAAGTGAACTCTGGCGTTCATCACCCCATATCCAAGGGCCAGCGAGGAACATCTCGGCGGCAGTCGACTTACCTGAGCCCGTAGGCGAGGCCACAATGATGTGCCGGTCGGATTGGAAGGGTAATCCAGCACCGCTATCCCACAAGCGCTGCTGCAGCGGCGTGAGCTGCTTGGCCAAGTGGTCACCATGCTCTTGGCGTAGGGCTCGCAACAGGTTCGCACCGCGCAAGGGCGCCGTGTTGGTTCCAGGCGCCCGGACAGCGAGACCCCACAGCGCGAGTAAGGACGCCGGCGCTACGCTGTCCAGGGGTGCCTGACCGGGTGCACCTGGGATGCTGGCGGCTCCAGCACCATCGGAGGAACCAGCATCGCCGATATCGACAGCCATCTCGGGAGGCTGAACGCCGAGCGACGGAGCTACGTCCACGGCACCCGGGATCGGCGCGACCGGTCGCACCATCACAGTTACGCGCCTGAGCGCCTCAATCCAGAAGCGCGCAACGACGCCGAGGGCTGGAGGAACGACAATCTCGCGCTCCAGCCAGTAGCGCTCGAACGTGAACACCTGCGAAGCGTAGGCAGTTACTGTATCGATGTCTGAGATAGGCCCTGGGGATGGGTCAGTGGCAACCGCTGGCCTGATGGCGGCCACGATTTCACCAAGCGCCCATGCGACCCACGAACGCGCCTTTAGCTGGCGGTCGGGCACCGCCGATCGGGTCTCCAAAACCAGTGCGGCGTCCTCTGCAGTGAGCAGGTCGGTCTTAACCGCTAGGTCCTGCCAAAGCGACAGCTCTAGCCGGGCTCGGCTCGAGCAAACCGCCTCGGAACCCAAA
This sequence comes from uncultured Lentisphaerales bacterium, assembly GCA_964417715.1. GTDB lineage: Bacteria > Verrucomicrobiota > Kiritimatiellia > RFP12 > CAYQJG01 > CAYQJG01. The sequence goes on from CAYQJG010000119.1 coordinate 8,154, forward strand.
CTGCCAAGGTCGATAACCTTGAGTGTCTCGCCGCCAGCTAGTATGTTGCCAGCGTGCAAGTCGTCGTGCTGGTGTGTAGTCCGGACCTGCTTGATCGTGGCAAACACCCGACGCCGCTCTGACTCTTGCAGCCATGCGCTCTTGGGCAGTTCCCGCTGGTCCAGGATATCGGCGACTGCCGTAACGAGATGATCTTTGAGGTAGCAGCACAGTGTGAAGCTCGTCGATTTGGTAGCCATGAGCTCTTTGCGGTCAGTATCGGTCAGGTAAAGGCCAATTCGGATGCCATCGACTTCGCATCGCACATAGGCCCGGCCCCAAGGTCGTAAGGAGAGTCGAAGGTGGGCGTGAACCCATCTCTTGTTGGACTGGAGCAGGCTAACCCAGTCAAACAGCTGTTGTCCTGCAAGGTGCTCGGTGGAATCTGGATCGCCTTTGAACGTTCCATCGTGCTCCGCGGTTATGTATTTCTCATCTATTTTAACAGCAACTTTCCTCAAATCGATGGTCAGATCGGGCGCCAACGCCCAAGCGGTGCGCTCGTAGTAGGCACTTCCGGTAAGGGCGCCCGGAGGACCGCCGATCTGCTGGTAGGCCGCATCGACCGAACTCATCAGCGACCGCAACCGCGGGCAGAATAGCTGGATCTGCGCGTCGTCCCGCGCACGGAGAAGGTCCGCGACCTCGTTGGCCAACGACCTCAGGGGCCGACCCGCGGCATCGTCGGCATGTCGGTAGACCACCACATGCCTCGGAAGGTCTGAGCTCAACAGGAGTGACGACGAGAACGCCTCCACGCCGGTGGCAGCAATAGCGCGAACCACATCACGCTCGGTGGCCGCCTTGTCCGCGCCGGTTGGTCCGTTATGGGTTCGGGCAATGAACGCAGCGACTGGCGTGTGCGTTGCCACCTCAGCGAACCTGATGTCTGCGACGTCTGCGGGGCTCAGCCCTTCGGTTCTGAGGCGGACGACGGCTTCGACCGGTATCTCCCGCTCCGCAGGTACTGGCGCTCCGGCCTGCTGCTGCCACGCAGCCAACAACTGCGCCGTTAGCCCCTTGTAGAATGCAGGGTCTGGGATTGCCTGATCAATATCGACCTGATCGGCGGCTAGGCGGTACTCAGCGATTGCCATTGGTTCACGTATCCCCCTTATTGCGCTCCATCCGTTGGGGCGGCGGTGCCGCTCTGCGCGACGTGGAGCGCTTCATCCCGGACTTTCCAGTCGAGTGGCCCAATGCCGCACAGACTGCCAACGCGTATAGCCTGCCGGCTCAACATCGCCTCACATCAGGGCTGGGCACTCCAGACTGCATTATAGCTCCTATGGAACTGCCTCGATCTGCGCGCCTGTTTACTCTCAACGTCCGAAACTTCGCAGTGACACATGGCCCCGATGTCGCGCACCCTTACGAGCGGCAGCCTTGCCTGAGCATCGCGGCTACCGGTACTTCACGTAGATGACCAGCAGCACGGCCGTGAGCGCCGCCCACCAGAGGGCCGGGTTGCGGATGCCTCGCATCCTTTCGCGCATCTCCTGCGGGAGGCGCAGGCTATCGCGGGTCCAGATGAGGCCCGTCAGCTCCTCGGCGCTCCGGGGCCTGGTCATGAGGCTCACCGCCGCGCAGACGGCCATGCAGGCCCAGAACGCGATGCCCGTGCGGTTCATGAAGGGCATCTTGGGCAGCGCGAACTGCAGCGCGGCCGACAGCGGGATCGTCAGCAGGCCCGCCGCCAGGGCGCCCGCCGTGGTGGCCCGGCGCCAGAAGATGCCCAGCAGGAACATGGTCGCGATGCCCGGCGTGAAGTAGCCGTAGGCGGCCAGCAGGTAGATGAAGACCGGCTTGTCGGAGTGGCTCACCAGCGTCACCGCGCAGACGACGCTGAGCATCAGGATCACCACGCCCGCCGCCTTGCCGAACCGGACCACGGCGCGCTCATCGGAGCCCTGCCGCGCGTAGGGCACGAAGAAGTCCACCGCGGCGATGGTGGTGCAGGAGTTCACGGCGCCCGCCACGTGCGACATGATGGCCGCGATAAGCCCCGCCATCACCAGTCCGATGAGGCCGTGCGGCAGCAGCGTCTTCACCAGCATGGGGAAGACCATGTCGCCCTTCTCCAGCTTCGGGAAGAGCGCCGGCGCGACCAGTCCCGGCACGATGATGAGCAGGGGCATGAGGAACTTGAGGTAGTCGGCGAAGACCACGCCCATGCGCGCGTGCCACTCGTCCTTGGCGGCCAGCGTCCGCTGCACGATGAACTGGTTGGCGGCGCAGTAGAAGATGCTGATGCAGGTGAGGCCGCCCAGGTACATGGTCCACGGGAAGTCCGGGTCGTCCGCGGGCAGAATCAGGTGCCAGTTGCCGGACGTGGCCATGACGCCCTGGAGGCCGCCCACGCGGTTGATGGTGACGATCGCCAGCGTGAGCCCGCCGATGAGCAGGACCACGAGCTGCAGCATCTCCGTCCAGACCACCGCGCGCAGGCCTCCGACGATGGTGTAGAGGCCTGTGAGCAGGGCCAGCGCGATGATGCTCCCCAGGATCGGCGCCCCCACCATGGAGTGGACCGCGATGGCGCCCAGGTAGAGCACCGCGCTGATCTCCACGAAGACGTAGGTGAGGAGGATCAACGCTGCGTACGAGGTGCGGGCCGCCGGGCCGAAGCGCCGCTCGAGGAACTCCGGCATGGTGTAGAAGCCGTTGCGCAGGTAGAAGGGCAGGAAAATCCACAGCAGGGCGTTGAACCCCACCAGGATGGCGCCCCACTCGATGGTCATGGCCACGAAGCCCCGGCTGTAGGCCGTGCCCATGACGCCGACGAAGTGGTGGCTGCTGATGTTGGCCGCCACGATGGAGCCGCCGATCATCCACCAGGGCAGCTTGTCGCCCGCGAGGAAGTAGTCGCGCTTGGTCCCCGACGCCCGCCGTGCGGCCGCGACACCCACGGCCAGCACGGCCAGCAGGTAGAGGACGAACACGCCGATATCGATGCCGGCCAGTCTCATGGGTCAGGGCTCCTCCGGGTGGCTGTAGGCATCATCCATTCGAGGTCGGCGGCGCTGGTTCCTCCATGGGGGTACGGCGGGTCGCGGGTATCGCCCCTCGTCGCGCGGTCAAAGGGCCGGAGCCCT
>CAYQJG010000120.1:0-10839 GCA_964417715.1 uncultured Lentisphaerales bacterium
CGGGCGTCGGTGCGGGCGCCGCGCCGGCCAGGCGTCGGCGCCGCGCGGTTTCCCGGTGCAGCGGCCGAATGGCCACCGCCGCATCATGCCGCGCGCGCCGGCAGACCTTCTCGCACGGCGATGGGCAGATGTACCCCAGCGTTTCCGGCAGAACCAGCGCATCGGCGATGCGCGCCGCCGCCTCCCAGCGCCCGCCATGCACGTCCCGGAGCATCGCCGGGATATCCATGGACGCCGGGCAGGCCATGCGGCACGGGCCTTCGCAGTCGCCGACATGGTCGCTCAGCAGGAGTTCGAGCGCCATGCGGCGCGATTCGATGACCTCCGGTGTGTTCGTCTCGATTACCTGTCCGTTCATGACGGCGGTGGCGCAGGCCGGCACCAGGCGATTCAGGCCGGCGACCTTGACGACGCAGACCATGCAACTGGTGCCCGGCGCAAACCCTTCGACATGACACAGCGTCGGGACCTTGATCCCGATGCTGCGGGCGGCCGCAAGGATCGTGGTGCCCTCCGGGCAGTCAATGGGCCGCCCGTCAATGGTGATTCGGTGCATGCGACTTGTCCTGTTACTCGAATAGGCCCGGCGGCTCACCGCCGGTTCGCCATCCACTAACCCGGCTTCGAGGTCGCTGGAGGGCGAGGCTGTGCGGAGCCGAGATCCACGCAATCCCGTTTCATGTCCAGGTGTTCAAGTTCCAAGTTTCCAGTTTCCAGTTTCCAGTTTCAAGTGTCTCCACTTCCCACCTCAATCGCCTTCGCCGGACAGTTCGTGCGACACATGCCACAGCGGACGCAGAGCTTGGCGTCAATCTGATGCTGCTTGTACGGGGTTGGAACGATGGCTTGAACCGGGCAGATCTGCGCGCAGCGTGTGCAGCCGATGCACCTGTCCGTGACCCGGTAGACAATCAGCGCCGTGCATTTGCGGGCAGGGCAGCGCCCTTCGATGTGGGCCTCGTACTCCTCCCGGAAGTAGCGGATGGTTGAGAGCACGGGGTTCGGCGCCGTCTGTCCCAGGGCACAGAGGCTGGATCGCTGGATCATACGCGCCAGCGTCTCCAGTCGCTCGACATCGCCGGCCTTGCCCTGACCCTGGCACAGCCGGTCCAGGATGTCGAGCATGCGCCGCGTACCCACACGACACGGCACACAGCGGCCGCACGACTGGTCCTGCGTGAACGTCAGGAAATAGCGGGCCATGTCGACCATGCAGTCGCGGTCGTCCAGGACGACCAGCCCGCCTGACCCCATGATGGCGCCGAGTTCCCGCAGGGCCTCGAAATCCACCGGCGTATCGCCCAGCCGCGCGGGAATGCAGCCGCCCGATGGGCCGCCGACCTGGACGGCCTTGAAGATCCGGCCGTCGGCCACGCCGCCGCCGATGTCATTCACGATCCGGTTGATGCTGATCCCCATGGGCACTTCGATCAGCCCGCCGCGTGCGACGCGTCCCGCCAGGGCGAAAACCTTGGTGCCGGCGCTGGCACGTGTGCCATGCGCCGCGAAGGCCTCCGGGCCGGCGCGGCAGAGCCAGGGCACGTTGGCGTAGGTCTCGACATTGTTCACGAGCGTGGGCAGGCCCCACAAGCCGCTCTGCGCCGGGAAGGGCGGCCGCAGCCGCGGCATGCCGCGCTTGCCCTCGATGGATGCGATCAGCGCCGTCTCCTCGCCGCAGACGAACGCGCCGGCGCCCTCCATGATGCGCAGGTCGAGGCCGAACCCGGTGCCGAGCACGTCGGGCCCGAGATGGCCGCGTTGCACGCAGATGGCGATGGCCTCGCGCATGCGCTTGACCGCCAGCGGGTACTCCTCACGAATGTAGAGGATGCCTTCGTGCGCGCCGACGGCATACGCGGCGATCAGCATCCCCTCGATGACCCGGTAGGGATAGCTCTCCAGCAGCATGCGGTCCATGAAGGCGCCGGGGTCGCCCTCGTCGCCATTGAGCACGATGATCTTGCGGTCGCCCGGGGCCGCCCGCACAAGCCCCCACTTGCGGCCGGTTGTGAACCCGCCGCCGCCGCGGCCGCGCAGCCCGCTGCGCGTGATGGTCTCGATCACCGCTTCAGGCGTGCACTGGGTCAGGCACTCCCGCGCCGCGCGAAACCCGTCGTGCCGGAGGTAGTCATCCAGATCCGTCGGCTCCAACTCGCCGCAGTGTTCGAGCGCGATGTGTTTCTGTGGGCCCAGGAACTCCGCGATCGGCCGGTCGCGAATGTCGATGGCATAGCGTTCGACCGGCGGCCAGGTGCGGTCGGTCAGAAGCCGTTCGATGACGTCCGTGCCTGCTTCACGCAGGCGCGCCGCAAGCGACGGCGGACGGAAGTGTCGGCGGATGATCTGTCGCGCCTCCTCGGCGGTCACCTTGGCGTACAGGTGCGACCGCTGACCGGGCCGCACAATCTCGAGCAAGGGTGTGCGGTGACACATGCCGACGCAGCCGACGCGCTTGACGGCGACGTCGAGCCCGGCTTCCGCGATGGCCTCCTCAACAGCCACGCGCAGGTCGCCCGCGCCGCTGGCGATGCAGCAGGATCCCTGTCCGATCCGGATCTCGGGACGCTCCGTGGCCGTCGACGCCACCTGCGCGCCGCGTGGGCGGGGCGTGGCCCCGCGCGCGGCCTCGCGCTTCAGGAAATCCTGCACGGCTTGCGCGACGCCCTCCGGGGTCAGGTGCCCGTAGGTGATGCCGTCGATCAGCATGACCGGTGCCAGCGTGCAGCACCCGAGACAGGCGACGCCCTCGACCGTGAACTCACGCGCGGCGTCCGTGTCCTCGCCGGCGGCCAGGTTCAGCAGGCGCCGGACGGCATCCAGTATCCGGGGCGCGCCTTTCACATGGCAGGCCGTGCCGGTGCAGACCCGGATGTGGTGCTTGCCGGCCGGTTTGAGGCGAAAATGCGTGTAGAAACTGCTGACGCCCGCCAGCGCCGTCGCCGGGATCGACGTGGTGGCGGCGACCCGTTCCAGGGCGGCCAGCGGCAGGTAGGCATAGTGCTTCTGGATGGCCTGAAGCAGGGGGATGGTCTTGTCCGGCGTGCCGCCGATCTCCGCGACAAGGCGGTCGACGGGCTGAACGTCGATCATCTCGGCCGCCGCGTGGGCGCCGCATGGACAGGCGCGCGTCGTCATTTCGGCGCATCCCCGATGCAGAACAGGTGGTCGCGTCCGCGCAGGAAGAGCCGGTTGCCGGCCGCGGCCGGCGTGGCGTGACAGGGCTCGCCCAATCGGGCGACACCTGCCACGGGCTGGTATGTCCCTGCGACCTGAAGCACGTGCGTCCGTCCCGTGGTGTCGGTGAGATACAGGCGGCCCGCCCGGATGATGGGCGACGAGGCGAAGGTGGCGTCAAACTCGTGCTTCCACAGAACGGTGCCGGTTGCCGCCTGCAGGCACGTCAGAATGCCCATGTCGTAAAGCACGAAGATCATCTCATCGGCCATGACCGGGCTCGTGATCTCCGGCGCATCCACCTCCGCATTGGCCCAGACCTTGGCGCCGTCGTCCAGGTTGATGGCCAGGCAGCCCGAACCCGACAGGGCCACCACGACGAGTCCGTCGGCACTGGCGGGCGAGGGGGCGACCTCTCCCGAGAGTCCCTCGGCGGCCCACACCTGCGCACCGGTTGCCGGCGCATAGGCTGCGACCGACCCCGCACCATTCACCACCAGCACCGGCGCGCCGTTGCGCGTGGCCATGATCGGACTGCACCAGGCGCTCCCTTCACCCCGCGCGGCGCGCCAGATCTCGGTGCCGGTGGCGCTGTCGAGTGCCAGCAGGGCGCTGTCCTCGCCGACGTCGCGCTGCACGAAGAGCCGGCCCTCATACGCGAGCAGCGATGAGGCGTAGCCGTAGGAGATGCCGGGAACGCCCAGATTCTTGCTCCAGACCACACGCCCCGCGTGGTCGACGCAGATGAGATCGCCGTTGGCGAAAATCGCATAGGCGTGGCGGCTGTCGCAGGCCATGGTTGAGGCGGCGTGGCCCGTGTGGTCGCTGATGTCGGGTGCACGATCGGAATCCGCCGACACGCGCACGGCAACATGCCAGAGCGGGGTGCCCGTGCCGGCGTCAAAGGCGTAAACGACCCGTTGTGTGCTGTCCGCGCCGCAGACGAAGACCTGACGCTCCCAGACCACCGGCGAGTTGAACCCCGGCAGGGGGATACTGGTCTTCCAGACGACGTTGCTGCCCGTCTGGCCGTTCCATCCGGTTGGCGTGTTGCCGGTCGGCGTGTTGTCCGTCGCACTAGCGCCCAGACCGCGCCAGCCGCGGAACGCAGGCCAGTTTGTCGCCGCCTGTTGCTCATCGGCGACGGTCGGCGCGGCCTGCGGGGAAGGCAGCGCCTTGGGGGGGGAGGTTGGAGACGGCGTGACGGCCGACTTTCCGATGGGCACTGCGGGGCTGGGCGGAAGTGCACGTCCCTGCTGTGCGTAGACGCAGACGAGGCCGCTCAGGAACGCCAGGAAGCAGAGCACGGCCGCGCTGGCCATGACGCGCACGTCGCGGTTGTCGTCGTCGCGTGTGGCCGGCGCGGGCACCATCCTGCCGATGCCCGACATGAGCTTCAGGCTGCCCAGCAGAACCGCCAGCGCGACGAGCAGAAGCAGCGCGCCGCGCTTGCGGAATGTCAGCGAGGTCAGGTAGGCCTGACGCGCCAGCACATCGAGATCGCGCACCTGTTCGCGCAGTTCGGGGTTGCGCGCGTCGCCGCCCACCTGCTTCACGAGCTTTGCCAGGGCAGGGGAGTCGGACGGCCGCGTGTGGCCGGCGGTCAGCCACGAGATGGACAGCAGGGCCACCACGGTCAGCGCGACGATGGCCGCGGCCAGAGCTACACCCTTGGCGCCCCAGTAGATGCGCTGTTCGAGCGCCGTGCGCTCAGCCTGCGGTTGGGTCAGGTTCACAACGCCCTCCTTTTGCCCGCTTCACCGGGCAGTAGCCGTAGCAGCGCGTGCAGGCCAGGCAACGTCCCTGATCCGGGACGAACGTGGTGCGCGAGCGATAGGTGCCCAGCCTGAGCAGAGCCGCGCAGACCGCAGCGCCGACGAACAGGCCCAGCAGGGCCGCGCCCGTTCGGAAACGGGACGTGATGACGACGGCTTCGCGTGCCACAGCCTTGGGGTCGCCGCCGTTCTCATCGAAGGCCTGCGCCGTTTCGGAGGGCGCGGCCGCCATGCCCGTGGCCCGCGCCTGCAGCTCCCTGGCGAACTGCACCGTCGGGTGTTGCTGCGCCAGGCTGGTGGCCGCCACGCGGCCGAGCGTCAGGCAGAGCACCAGCACGGCGGGAACGGCCAGCAGTCGGCGTATCAGGGACTTCCTCCCCCGGGCGAGTCCATCCGGCGGCAAGCCACGACTCGGCGTGTTGATGGCGTCAAACGGACAGGCATCCGTGCAGAGCCCGCAGGAGACGCAATCGCGCGGTGTGATCGACACCGGACGCCAGGCAAACCGGCTGGCCAACTCCAGCAAGACGCCGTACGGGCACAGGAAGCGGCAGTATGGTCGCGCCACGAATGCGCCCAGCACCAACAGGGCACCGCCGGACATGAGCATGACAGGTGGCCCGCTGAGACGGAAGAACCCGACGAACGGATCATATTCGCAGATGATGAACCCAGCCCCCAGCGCAGCCAGCAGCGCGCCCAGACCGAGGTAGACATAGCGCAGCAGTCCCAGCCCGGCCGCCAGTCCGCGCGGCAGTGGCTTCAGCCGGCCGAAGACCATCAGGTCCTGGATGGCGCCGAGCGGGCACACAGCCCCGCAGAAAACACGACCGAAGAAGAGCGCGACGATCAGCGGCAGCAGGAACAGCACCACCACATGGACAGGCACATGGTAACCGGCCTGACCGAGACTGGCGGCGACGTTCTGGATCGACCCGATCGGGCAGATGCACCCCATGCGCACGAATCCGAAGTAGCCCAGGCAGGCCAGCATCAGCACGAACAGGCCGGCACGCGAGCGTCGCCAGTGTACCAGCCAGACTCCGATACCCAGCGCCGCCGCCATCAGGACGACGTCCAATGCCTGCCAGGCCACGTCCGGTGGCAGCGGCGGCACGTGAAACGCCGGAATCACATGCCCACCCTCGAATTCGGGCTGCGAAAAGCGCTGTTCGGCGCCGGCCGATTGCACCAGCCAGGCCGGCAACAGTCCGATGCTGGCAAGTAAGCCGATTCGGAGTTTCATGCGCCGTGGTCTTCCCTGTGCTTGAGGATGTAGCCTTGCGAGGCCGGAACGCGGCGGAAAGCGCCCGCCGGACACTCCCGCGCAATGGCGCAGTCGTTGCAGTTCAGGCAGCGTTCCTGCTTGACCTGCAGGAAGAGCGACCCGTTTCCGGAATGGTTGCAGAGCTTGACGCACTTGGCGCAACCGATGCACGCCTCGTCGATGATGTTATACTCGTAGTACACATCCTCGATGAACGTCCGCGTGATGGCGGCCGCGGGGCAGACCTGGTTCTCGGCGGCTTCGCTGCGCTCCGTGTGGCCCGGCAGGAGATACCCAAAGCACAGGTCGCAGTAGCCGCACATTTCGTGGTTGTGCACGCAGCGGACGGCCGACGCCGGCAGCACGCATGCCGTCGCGCAGCGGCCGCACATCGTGCATTTGTAAGGGTCGATCTGCCAGACGAGCTCATCGCGTTCGCTGTGGGCCAGTCCTGCGGCGCCGGCGCCCAGCAGCCCGACGCCCACGCCGACCCGCCCCATCTTCGACAGGAAGGCGCGCCGTCCGGTGTTGCCGTCATCGGGTTCCATGGCGGAGTTCCTTTCGGACCGCGGCCGCTTCCGGTTGCGAACAGATCGCACGCTGCCAGCAGTCGGAGCAGGTGCGCCGGCAAACCGACAGATCGGCCGCGGGGTTGCTCTTGCGCGACACTGCGCGCGCCCCGACCGCGACCAGTCCGCCCAGCATTACGCCGCGCGTCAGCGATCGCAGCAGGTCGCGCCGCGACCAGGCTTTGTCGACTTTGGTCGATACGTCATCGTACATCAGAATCTCCCGCAGTGTTCAGGGCTGCTCCACTCACGCGCCCAGCCGCGCACCACTTGGTCTCGCGGAGCTCGACCCTCCCGTTCAAACGACAGGCGCTGGTTGATGTTACGGTTCGGGAGGGCGGAGCTCCGCGACGCCGCAGCGCGCTGTATCCGCGCATGTTCAACGTCGGCGGGCGCCAGTCTCCCGCAGTCCACGGTTGGGGAGTCATCTGTTTCTGATCTCCAGATAGCGACATTGCGGTGATCTTCGCCCAGCATTTGTCTCCGTGCCAATCATGTAGTACCTACCGCAGAATGTCGAAGTGAACTCCGGTTGTGTCGAGATCTCCCCACTTCATGATTCGGACCTCGTCAATCGTCAATCTGCGGCTTTGCCGCCTGCATCCTTCTTTCCTGTGGCCACCGGCCCAGCAACCGGCGTGCAGGGCCTGAGATGCTCGAAGACGCGGACACGCTGCTGCCGGGCATCGAGCACATACAACCGTCCGCTTGCATCCGCGGCCAGGTCGAACGGTCCGTGACTGCCCGGAAACGCCGAGGGCGGCGCAACCACGTCGATCAACGCGCCGTCGCGCGCAACCAGTTTGATCCGCGGAATGCCTTTCTCACTGGTGACCATGCCGCCACAGGGCATGGCGGCGATATGCGAGGGATTGCAGCACCCCATGAACTCATCGAGCGCCAGGCCGGCTTTGGTCCACTTGGCCCGTTCGGTCAGGTTCTCGTCGAGCAGGATCAACTCGTGCATGCCGGGATTCACGACCCATAGTCCGATCACGCTGGCGCAAATGTCGAAGTTCGCGCTGGGGATGACGAATCCGCCGGGCGTGGGGCCGGGGTACTGTCCCAGAATGGCGCCGTCGAACCCGGCCTTCCAGACGCAGCGCTGTCCGAAATCGGCGATGAAGATGGCCTCGCCCATGACCGCCACCGAAGCCACCTGCGGCTTGGCGCCCAGCGCCGTCACCGCACCCAGACGGTTGCCAGTGAGATCGTAGATGGCGACCGACTGGCGGAATCCCGCCACGATGAGCGCATTCGATGCAACCGCCAGACACATGACCTCCTGTCCCGGGCGGATCTCGGTCGCCCGGCCGTCCTGCAGCAGTACGATGCGGTCGTCGACTGCAACCGCCAGCAGCCCCTGCGACCCGGATGCCACCGCGCGCGCCTCGCCGGCCGGCAGCGCGATGGGCTCCCGCTCGGCCCAACCGATGCTTTCAGCCGGCACCGCATCGTAGGGCTCGAACCCGGCCGGGTAGCCGGGCGCGTAGGCGTGGTTCCGCATGCGCGCCACGAGCATGCCGCTCAGGAAGACGGCCGCCATGATCAGCACCATGCGGATGATCCGGGAGGGTTTCATGGATGGGACTCCTTACGCAGGTCCAGGCAGAGCATCGTCTTCCAGTCGCGCAGCAGCAGCAGTCCGTTGGCGATGGCCATGGGCGCCCACGCCTCCTTGCCGTCGAGCAGGTCGGCCGATGCCAGTTCCTCGTAACGCTCCGCGCCGGCCCGTGCTAGCGTCAGGCGGCCGCCGTCCTCCAGAACGAGCACCTTGCCATCGGCGATCATGAACGGTCCCAGCCCGAACCGGTTTGCCGCGTCGCTCGTCCACTTCAGGTTGCCGTCCAGATCGGTGCAGATCAGTCGCTGACGCAGCGGTCCGCCGTCCTTGGGCAGGATCGTGAACAGACGGTTATCATACATGATCGGTGTATGTTGCTCGCTGGCGAACTCCTTGCACGTCCAGGTCCGGATCGGCGGCAGCACGCTGAACGTGTCGCCCGTCTTCTGCACCTGCAGCAGCATGCTGCCCACGCCGTGTCCGGAGGTGATGAGGACGCGTCCGTCGCCCAGGTACACGGGCGAGGGCGCCACGATGTTCGGCGCCCAGGCGGTTGTCGACCAGAGCAGTTTGCCGTCCGTCGCGACGCCCACGGCGCCGCCCAGCGCGAAGTAGACGTACATCGGCGTCCCTGCGATGGTCATGGGCATGACACAGGAGTGGGACATCTTCCAGCCGCCGGGGTTCGGGAGTTCCCAGAGCACGCGTCCGGTTTGCAGATCGGCTGCCAGCAGCAGCGTGTTGGTGCCGGCCGGCGCGAGGATCACGCGGCCCTGGTCGATCAGCGGGCACTGGCCGGTGTACCAGAGCGGCACCTCGGTGCCATACTGCGCAGCCAGATCGATCGACCACTTGTACGCGCCCGTCAAGGCGTCGGCGCACAGCACCTGGCACTTGGGTCCGATGGTCACGACGGCCTGGTCCGCCACGGCCGGCACGGTCCGCGAGTAGCCATGGCTCCAGGCAACCTTGACGCGATACCAGCGTCGCCACAGTTCGCGGCCGTCGGCCAGCGAGAAGCAGCGCAGGCAGTCTGCTTTCTCCTCCTCGAGGTAGTCCAGCAGGTAGACGCGGCCGTACTTGATGGCGGGGCCGGCGTAGCCCTCGCCCAGGCTGACACGCCAGCGGACGGGCGGGCCGCCTGCCGGCCATTGGTCGAGCAGGGGGGGCGATGTGAGGCTGACGTTGCTGCGGTCTGCGCCGCGGAACTGGGGCCACTCGCCCGGCATGTCTGCCACGGGCAGCGCGTCGGGCGCGGCGCGAAACTGGCCGCGCATATCGACGCGCGCCTGCCGGGCGCCTTTTGCGACCGCCGCCGGCACGCGTCGGGCGACCGGCGGCGCCGCGGCGGTCAGCCAGGATCGGAGCGCCAGAATGCCGAGCACGATCACCAGTACGCCGATCACCCCTGCCAGCCACGGCCCTGTTCTGTTGCCCAAGCCGGTCATGTCAAAATCGCCTGTTTCCACGCATGCCGGTACATTACCGGTTCACAGGTGGGGTGTCCATCCGCGAGTAATGGGTCAGTGGGTAGGGGCGGCGGGCGGGAGTTGAAGGAGAAGAGGCGGTTGAGGCGGGCGTGGCGTCCGCCTCCCTTTTTTTGCTTGCGCGGGCATATTGGATATGCAATATATACCGCCATGAACACCCGCACTTCCTCGGACACAAGCATGCAGACTCAATGGCAGCGCGACGTGGCGCGTCTCTGGCCGGTGGCGAAGGGCTCGCTCTCGGAGGTCCGCAAGCCCTGCACGCGACCGAATTGTCCCGCGTGTCGCGACGGCCGCCGACACAAGGTGTTTCTGTTCTGCTACCGCGAAGATGGCCGCAGTCGCTGTGCCTACGTGCCGGCTAGCGCCGTGACGCTGGTGCGCCAGGCCATCGCCAACGGCCGGGAACTGGAACAGCGGCTGGTGGCGGAGGGACGTGCGTTGATCGCGGCCCGCCGCCCGCTTCAGCAGCCGCCCACCTTCATCGGCACACCGTGCCGCCCGCCGCCCCTACGTCACTGACCCATTACCATCCGCGAGCGTGTCCGAATCGGGTGTTGAGGCAGCCTCCCGATCCTGCTATAAAGAAGGCCATCTACCGCGGCCGTCGGCTGCCTGCGGGCGTAGTTCAATGGTAGAACTCCAGCCTTCCAAGCTGGTCACACGGGTTCGATTCCCGTCGCCCGCTCCATTCTCTGCAACGCCCTGCAACGCATTAACATCATTGTTTATTGGCTGTTTTGCAGGTTTTATGCCTCCCGCCGCGATACGGCAACACTGTGCCGTCGTATGAGTCTTGTTGAAGGCATTACACAACTTTCTACACAACTTTTCGGCACATGAAAGCACCCACAAGAGCACCCACATAACCTGACCTTGCATCACTTCCCAAGCAAGTGCTTCGCCGCCTCGATCACCCCGATCAGCAGTGCCCCGACGATCCCACTGACCTTGGCCGCGGCGACCGTGTTCGCCGCCCGCTGATTCAACTGCGCGCGCT
>CAYQJG010000121.1:0-10387 GCA_964417715.1 uncultured Lentisphaerales bacterium
TTCGCGTTCATCAACCTGATCAACCTGCTGGGCAACAGCCCGAACATGGACGCGTACGAGCGCGAGATCAAGCTGACCCACGACGCCGTCATGGCGGTGGACCCCACCCGCAGCGTGATGATCGACGGCGGCGGCGCGCTCAAGGACAACTCGCTCGGCGTGGCCGGCGACCACTATGTCGCCACGCTCGACACGCGCTACCCGGACCTGGCTTACGAGCCGTTCGTCGATGGCGGCGGCCGCGGTCGCTGGAAGTGGGATAGGCAGCGACCGCGCTTCCTCGGAGAGGATTTCTTTGCCACCGGCATGGATCCCGCCGACTTCGCCGCGTGGGGGGGCGAGGTGGCCTTCCAGGGCAAGGCAGCCGTCCGCGACGCAATCGCCGTCTGCTATCGCATGCTGACCGAGGGCTACCGCTGGGGCGGCCACTACGCGGCCTGGCATTTCTGGCTGGGCTCGGAGGGAGGCGAGAAGCAGCGGATCGCAAACGCCCCGCGCGCGGCGCTCTGCCGCGAGTGGGACTGGACCTTTGGTTCGGACCAGAGCGTGAACCGCGCGTTTGGGGTCTTCAACGACACCCAGCACCCCGACGCGCTCACCTTCACGCGTGAGTTGACGGTGGGCGGGAAGAAGGTCTATGCGAAGACGACCACGCACAAGGTCGCGCCCGGCACGGCCGAGAAGTTCACCGAGCGCATCGCCATGCCCGCCGTGCGGCAGCGCACGGAGGGCGAGTGGGTGCTGACCCTGGTGGCAGGCGGCCAGGAGCTTTACCGCGACACGAAGGCTGTATCGGTGCTGCCGCCGGCGGTGCTGTCCGTCCCCGGCACGGCCGCCGCGACGCTCGCCGTGTTCGATCCAAAAGGCGCCATCGGGCCATTCCTCAAGACCATCAAAGTGCCCTTCACGACCGTGAACAGCCTGGCGGGACTCCCGTCCGCCGCCAAGCTGCTCGTGGTGGGACCAGACGCGCTTTCCGAGACCGAGAGCACGCAGCCGGCCCTGGCCGCGTATGCCTCGGGCGGGCGCGCCGTGATCGTGCTGGACCAGGCACACCCGCTGCACTACCAGGCGCTGCCGGCCGAGATCGACCTGGTCGCGACGAACGAGCAGGTCTTTGCGGCCTCGGGCCGCACGGCGTTCGTCGAAGACAGTTCGCATCCGGCGCTGTCCGGCCTGGCGGACAGGGACTTCTTCACGTGGGGGACGGATGCCGTGGTCTACCGCAACGCGTACCTGAAGCCCACCGCCGGGGCAAAGAGTCTCGTGCAGGCCGGTCCCCGTCTCAAGCACTCGGCGCTGGTCGAGATCCCCGTCGGCAAGGGCGTTCTCTATGTCAGCCAACTCGCCATCGGCGACCGCCTCGCCACGAGTGCCGTGGCGCAACGCGTGCTCGTAAACCTGCTCGCCGCAGGACTGACCTACAAGCAGGAGTTCCGTTCCGTGACGGCCGCCATCGAGGACCCGCAGCTCGGGAAGGCCCTGGACGCCATCGGTCTCGCCTACACCAAGGCCGCCGACCCGCTCGCCGCCATAGGCGCCGGCGACCAGAAGATCGCCGTCATCTCAGCCACACCAGCCGCCCTGGCCACGCTGGCCGGCGCGATGGACACCGTCCAGGCATTCTGGAAACGCGGCGGCACAATCGTCTTCCACGGCCTGACGCCGGAAGGCCTGACCGACTATAACCGGATCGTCGGCGTCGAGCACCTCATCCGTCCCTTCGGGCGCGAGCGCATCCAGTTCCCGCCCGTGCGCAATCCGCTGACCATCGGCCTTTCAAGCGGCGACCTGGTGATGCTCTCGGGCAAGCGCATCTTCGGCTTCCGTGCCGACGAGTACGTCGTGTCGGACGTCTTCACCCATGTCGTCGATTACGATGAGATCGCGCCATTCGGAGCCAGCGATTTCCACGCCTACGAAAACATTGTGAACGGGTTCATCGGCGCCGACGGCTGGCCGCTGATCATCGACTTCCCCATCCCGACGAATGGCCTGCCGTTCAGCGTCAAGATCACGCTGCCGCGGGAGGAGACGATCACCGAGCTGATCTACGACCAGTCGCTGAACTACAACCCCACGACGAAGCTCGCGATGCTCTTCGACGGCCGCGATCGCCGGGCGTTCGATCTCAAACCCGACGGCGAAGCGCAGGTCTTCTCGATCACCCCGCCCGGCAGGGCGAAGGAGCTGACGCTGCAGATGTGCGACTGGCAGATCGACCCGGCCAAGGCGCGCAACCAGGGCATCGACAACATCTGGCTCAAGGTCCAACGGAGTCCCGAATTCCTCGCAACCGTGAAGCCGATGCTGAACGTGGGCGGGCTGATGCAGTACGTCAAGGGGCCGGGCGGCGTGGTGCTCTGCAACCTCAACTTCCAGGAGAACGAGGTCGTGCCGGCCAACAAGGCCAAGAAACGCGCGATTCTCGCGTCGGTCCTGCGTAATCTCAAGGCCCCTTTTGCAGGCGGAAAGACCGTCATCGCCGGCGCCAACCTCGCGTGCACGCCGATCGACATCCACACCAAGGCCACCACGTACAAGGATGAGCGCGGCTGGTTTGGCGGCGACAAGGCGCGCACCTTCGCAGGCCTGCCGGCTGGACGGCACATGCTCGCGGGCGTGGAGTTCGATATCTACGAGATGCCCACCTCGCCCGTGCCGCAGGTGCTCATGCTGAGCGGCCGCAATGTCCCGGGCAAGTTGCCGGCGCAGATCAGCGACGTTCCGGTCAATACGAAAGCCGATGCCCTGTTCTTCCTGCACACCGCCCGCCTCGATGCCCGCATGGACGACCGGCAGCGGCGCGAAGACAAGCGTTTCGTGTTGTTCAAGTATGTTGTAACGTATGTCGACGGGCAGAAGGTCGAGATACCCGTGCAGGCCGAGATCGACATCGAGCACTACGTTCAGAAGGCGCCGCGTGCCATTCCGGGTGCGCAGCTTGCGTGGACGCGGCCCTACGACAACAGCGATGAACAGGCCGTGGCCTATGCCAAGCAATGGAACAACCCCAGGCCCGACATCGAGATCAAGTCGTTCGACATGATCCCGGTCGACGCAAGCCGCGGGGTCCCTGTCCTGCTGGCCGTGACGGCCGTGCAGGTGAAGTGAAGGGAGCAACCACCGGCGTGTGGCAGGTGGGTCCCAATCTCCGTTGTCATCGGCCGGTCTTCAGATACGGCTGCATGGCATCGAACCACTGCTGCGCCATCTTGCGTTGCCCCTGCGGATTGGGGTGCGCCCAGTCGAAGGTATCCGACTCCGGGTCGCCGGGCCGCTCGTGCCACCCCTTGTAGTGGTGCACTGTCACGACGGGCGAATCCGGCGCGGTCAGTTCGGTTGCCATGGCCTCGACGAACGGACGGATCCTCGGACCGGCGCCGTCGTTGAAATTCAGATGCCCCACCAGTACGACGACCTGCGGGTTCTGCTTGCGCAGCATGCCGATGATCGCCTTCAGCGGCTGGACGATCGCTGCGTCGTAATCCTCGGGCTTCTGGTCATTCGTGCCCAAGTGAATCAGCACGATGTCCGGTGCGCCGGCCCACTTCGGCATCCACTCCGCCAAATGGTCACGGACCTGGGCGGTCTTCCAGCCGTAGTGCCCCTCGTGATCACGATCAAAGGGCGTTCCCTTGTAGTCCGGCCAGGTGGCCTTGGGACTGAGTCCATTCGACATCGAACCGACGAAGTCGAACGCCACGCCGGCGTCCGTGAGCATGCGCGCGAGTGGAAGTCGGTAGGTATACTCCTCGCGGTCGGCGCGGCCGCCCTGCGTGATGGAATCGCCCAGCGGCAGAATGCGAACCGGACGAGCCTGCGCCGGCCCGGCGGCCACCAGGAATCCTGCACAGAGCAGCGCATTCGGCAGCAATCGACGATGGCGTGTGAACATGAGAAGCGTTCTCCAGTGACCGTCACCAACACATGGCCAGCCGCCGTCAGGGCAGGCGGACCGTGAGGCGGTAGAGCATCGACGGCGCGGCGTTGGTATGCATGAAGTGGTCAGCGCCCTCGACGCCGCGCCGCGGCGGCGCCTCCGCTGTCCACGAGCCGGCGGCGAGGATGTTGGTCGTGTGCTCCAGAGCGTACGCGCGCGCCAGGTAGGACGTGAAGGCGACCTGCGCCACCAACGCCGCAGGCAGCCGGGCGACATCCAGGTCGTGAATCCGCAGGATCGAGCCGGGGTCGCGCGGGTCCGTCAGCGCCACGTACTCGTCGGCGTTGCTGCGACCGTCGTTGTCCCAGTCGTCGCCGGGCAGTGCCCCCGTGGTGCTGCCGAAATGCAGCAGTTCCCAATAGGCCGGCAGGCCGTCGCCGTCGGTGTCGCTAGTGTCAAGTTGCAGGTCCATGTCGGCGATCGGCACCGGCGCGGCGCCCGGCACGCCGCGGTTGTTCCACCACAACTCCCAGATCGTCGTCCCCCAGGCCTTGAGCTTTGCGAAGAAAGGGTCCGTCTGCGCAATGTAGGCCCGTGCCTCGCCCGATGGCGTCGGCGAGACGAGCGTCGTGGCCGTGCCGTTGATCTCGTCGCGCAGGAACGCGATGTATTCGCGGCTCGTGCTCTGGTAGTAGAGCCTCAACTCGACGCGCTCGGCGCCGCGCGGCAACTGGAGGGTCGCGTCGTCGTATCCGCCGGCGTACTCGGCCGAGGTGAAGTAGTTGGTGACGGAGACCCCGTGCCAAACGGGTTCGGCCTTGCGCATCAGGGCCGCGCCGACGTCGAACCCCCGCGGCGGAATCCGGTTATCCTTGGTGCGTCCTGTGGCCAGGGCGAAATGGAAAGTCTTGGCTTCGCCGGTGAGCGAACTCGACGGGTGGACTTCGTACACCAGTTCGTCGTCGTACGCTTCGTGGCGGGCGAGTGGCGGGCTGGACGGCGAATAGGAGCGCGGCAGGCCTTTCAGCGTTCCGACCTGCGCGTCGTACGGATTTACCTCGTAGACCAGTGTGCCGCCGACGAAGGCGCGGATGTTGACGAACATGCGCCGGCCCTCGGGGAACCCGGAGATCAGCTTGTGACCGGTATGGTTGTTGACGTGGAAGCTGCAGAGCCCGGTGACGGGGTCGTAGGCGACGTTGTCGATGCCCGCAGCCCGTTCGAGGCTCGCCTGCGCGCGGGCCGAGGCCTCGAGCAGGGCACCGTCGTTCAGGGGCTCCCCCTGGCTCAGATCGAGCGTGAGCACGGCGGGGCCCTTCGTGAGCAGGGCGGCGTTGGTGGCCGAGTAGTTGGGCGAGTTGAGCACGGTGCTCGCCAGGATGTACGGCACCCAGACGTTGCCGCCCATCATGTCGTGCGAGGGCTGGCCGCTCTTCGGGTGCGCACTACTGTTCGTTGGGCGGACCACGCCGTCAACCTGTGTGCAGGCGCGGCCGACGGTGTCGGCGAAGTGGCAGTCCTGGCAGCTCGCGATGCGGTTGCCGGGGTGGGACGTGGTGAACCCAGCCGGCGCGTAGGGGCCGGTCCCGGTCATGCCGCCGGTCTGTCCGTAGCCCGAGCACTTGAACTCCGAGAATGTCCGCTCGACATGGAAGTAGGAGGCCGCCGAGGCGATCTCGGTGGGCAGCGGGTTGGCCGGGTTGGCGCCGAGGTTCTGTAGCACCGGGTTGGACACATCGTGGCACACGGAGCACATGTCGCGGCTCTTGTGGTGCCGGCTGTAGAGGAAGTTGTGCCGGGCGCTGGCGTCGACGAACGACGCCCTTTTGTCCTTGTTCTTGGGCACGGAGACGAAGTACTGACCCAACCCGTTCTCGGTGTAGCTCGAGCTGACCGGCCGGTACGTGGCGGGATCGTAGAACGCCTGCCCGTTGAAGTGCTTGATCGTGCCGGTGGCGGTCTTGTCCGCGGCGCGCGTGGCATTCGCACCGGTCAGCGAGGCCGCCGTGGCCTCGTCCCAGTGGCCGACCCAGTCGTTGCCCTCGCGGGTGCCGGCGTAGGTGTCCTCGAAGAACGGGTCGAACAGACTGTGGCACAGGTCGCAGTGGACGCCGTCGTAGTCGCCGGCGGTCATGGCCGACGCATTCACCGGGTCGGATCGGCCCTCGAGCCAGCCCTTCGGGAAGTGGCAGCGCATGCAGAGGTCGCCAGCATTGGGGTTCCCCACCGCCCAGACCGAATCCTGGAGCGCCGCGGTCAGGCAGGCGTAGAACAGCGGGTCACGCGCCGCCATGCCCATCATCGAGCCCTGCCAGCGCCGCCCGACCGAGTAGAAGGTGCCGGCGTCGATGCCGCCGTGGCAGTTCATGCAGCGGCCGGCAGACTCCAGTGCGACCGTGCCGGGCTGCGTGCCAGGCATGCGCACGAGTGGGTCGTCGACGACGGCCTTCGGGGTCCACGCAGACACGGCCACGGCCCATACACACCCGAGCGCCAAGGCCGAGAGCGTGAACGAAGCGGACGAGAGCCTCATGCCAACCTCCACGGGTTGTCGTGGCAGAGCGAAGGGCACCGAACAAACACCGCATCGGCGTTCCGCGATCCCTACGTGTTACAGAAACGTAGCACACTGCAGCGTCGCAGGTCAACGCGGACGCAGCGTGTCTGGGCGCCAACCGCCGTCAGGGAGCCGGTCGGATCTCGGGCACAGGTTCGCGGGCCTCGGCCATGCGGCGCTTGAGCACGCCGGCCAGTTCGGTGCGCACGCCCGCGAAGGCCGGATCGGCCACGAGGTTGGTACGCTCGTGGGGATCAGCCGCGAGATCGTAGAGGAAACTCTCCTCATAGGCCGCCGCGCCGAGGTTCGGGTTGCCGCTGCTCGTCGGGCCGCCACAGGACTTGACGGCGTACTTCCAGCGGCGCGTGCGGATGGCGCGACCCACGTGATTCTCGGATATCTGCAGGAAAACCTCCTGCGGCCAGTCACGCGCCGTGCCGTCGACCAGCCCCTGCAGCGGCCGGCCGCGGAACGTGAGCGGATGCGCCGTGCCGCCGGCGGCGACCACCGTTGCCGGAATGTCGATCAGGCTCGCGAGTTCGCCCACCGTGCGGCCGCCGCGGAAACCGGGCCCGCGCGCAACCATGGGGATGCGGATGCAGCCGTCGTGGCAGGAACGCTTGTACTCGCCATTGCGCGTGCAGAAGTGCGAACCATGGTCGCTCGTGAAGAGGATCAGCGTGTTGTCCAGCCAGCCGCGCGCCTCAAGTCTGGCGCGGATGCGGCCGAGGTTCTCGTCGAGCGCGGCACAGCAGCCGAGGTAGTCGGGGTAGTTGGCGCGCCAGTCGCCTTGCGTGCCGGCCAGGTCACCCGGAACATCGTACTCCTTGAAGCGCTCCTTCGATCCGTGCGGACCCTCGTAACACTTGTGGTCATTCTGGTGGTGCGGCTCGATGAACGACAGAAACAGGTAGAAGGGCTGTTCGCCCGTGCGGCTGTCGAGATACTCCAGCGTCCAGTCGCCGAGCACGTCGGCACGGTAACGGCCGGCCGGAAACTCGCGCCGACGGCCCTCGCCATCGAACATGTGGCCGTCATAGCCGTGTGATGTGAACTCGAGCACGTCGGACGCCAGCCAGAAGTCCTTGTAGCCGCCGCGCCGCTCCATGGGCGTGGGCGCCCGACACAGGTCTATGGCCGGGTTGTCGGCCGTCTGCTTGTCCTTGTCGGTTGAAGCCAGGTGCCATTTGCCGAGGTAGCCGACTTCGTACCCGGCCTCGCTCATCCAATGCGCCACGGTCTTCTGGTCCATCGGCAGGGCAATGCCGTTCGTGTAGCTGCCGGTTTCGGTGGCGTACTTGCCGGTCTGCAGGCAGGCGCGCGCGGGACCGCACACCGGTTGGCAGGTGTAGGCATGCTCAAAACGCACGCCCTCGGCCGCCAGGCGGTCCAGGTTGGGCGTGATGGGCAAGCGCTGACCGTAGCAGCCGCAGGTGTCCCAGCGCTGCTGGTCGGTGAAAAAGACGATGACATTGGGTTTGCGCATGGCCACTCCTCCAACCAGTGGAAACGCCTCAGGCCTTGCGTTTGGCGCCTCTGGCGGCGCCCGGGGCGCGTGCCAGCAGCGCGAGATTGCGATCGATCAACTCGCAGCGCTGCTGCACGCAGGCGGCCGAGCGAAGCGGGTCGACGGGCGTGTTGCGGACGTAATCCAGCATCTTCGCCACCGTCGTCACGGCCACATGCATGCGCGTGTCGGACGAGGCATAGTAGATCAGCAGCCGACCGTCCTTGCGCGCCACGGCCCCGTTGCAGAAGACGACGTTCGAGACATCGCCGATGCGTTCGCCTTCCCACGGCGCGACCAGGTAGCCGCCCGGCGTCGCGACCTCGCGCGCGGGGTCCTTGGCATCGCAGAGGAAGGCGTAGAGCACATAGCGCATCCCCGCCGCGCAGCCTCGCACACCGTGGGCGATGTGCAGCCAGCCGGCAGCCGTCTTGATCGGAGGCGCACCCGCGCCGTTCTTGGTCTCCTTGATCGTGTGGTATGCGCGCGTATCGATGATGCTCTCCTGGTGGATCACCGCCCGCGCCATGTCACGGGTCAGCGCGAAGCCGATGCCGCCGCCCTTGCCCGCGTCGATGAACCCATCCTGCGGCCGCGTGTAAAGCGCGTACTGCCCGTTGACGAACTCCGGGTGCAGCACCACATTGCGCTGCTGGGCCGAGTCCGACTTCAGATCGGGCAGCCGCTCCCACACGCGCAAGTCGCGGGTGCGTGCAATGCCGCACTGCGCCAGGGCGCTGGAAAGGTCGCCGGCCGGCGCGGCGGGGTCCTTGCGCTCGGTGCAGAAGAGGCCGTAGATCCAGCCATCCGCGTGGGCGGTCAGGCGCATGTCGTAGACGTTGATGTCCGGGTCGTCGGTCTCGGGCATGATCACGGGGCGATCCCAGAAGCGGAAATTGTCAATGCCAGTGCGGCT
The DNA here is from genome assembly GCA_964417715.1 of uncultured Lentisphaerales bacterium. GTDB lineage: Bacteria > Verrucomicrobiota > Kiritimatiellia > RFP12 > CAYQJG01 > CAYQJG01. Next base: position 8,864 of record CAYQJG010000121.1, read on the forward strand.
CTCGGCGACGGCGAAGAAGCTCTTGCGGTCGGCCCCTTCCACGCGCAGCATCAGGTGGACCTTGCCGTCCAGTTCGATGGCGCCGGCGTTGAAGGCGGCGTTGACGCCCAGCCGTTCGATCAGATACGGGTTGGTGCGGCGGTCGAGATCGTAGCGCCAGAAGAGCGGCGCGTGTTCGGCCGTAACGACCGGGTGCTCATAGCGGTCAAAGAGGCCATTGTCCCAACGCGCGTCGACACGGTTCTTGCGACGGAGCAGCCGCTCGTGGTTCTGGGTGAGCTTCTTCAGGCGCGCAGCGAAGGCGTCGGTCTTGGACATGGCGTCGATCTCCTTCAGGTTCGACTTGTCGAGCAGTCTAGCCCGTGTCGGGCATGCGGTCAATGAATGCGGCTCACATTCCGAGCACCGGCGCCGCCCGGCGCAGGAAGTTGCGGGCCATGAGGGCATAGCCTTCAGTGTCCGGATGCAGCCGGTCGGGCAGCCGGTCCGCGTGCTTCGCCCCGAGAATGGCGAGACCGTCAATGGCGTGGACATGGACGTCGCCGTGCGCGCGCAGCGTGGCGACGGCGTCGCGCACCGCGTCGCGCATGCGCGGCAACGTCCAACCGGCGGCGTTGGGCGTGGTCTCGCGGTCGGGGGAGAAGATAGGCGACATCACTGCGATCGGGGTGACGGGGTGACGCTCGCGGATGACCTGCACGAAGCCGACGATCCCCGATCCGAACGTGCGCGGCGACAGCGAGCCGCCATGGATGTTAATGCCCACGCACAGCGAGAGGAAATCGGCATGCAAGTCGCGGATCATCCGGGCGACCATGACGTCAAGATGGCACTGCCCGCCGTAGCCGAGACAGGTGAGGTGCACGTCGCGGTCGCGTGCCACGATCGACGGCCAGGTGGCCGTGGGTGACGCGGCCTGCCGGCAGTGCGTGATGCTGCTGCCATACGTCACCCAGCGGCGACGTCGGTCCGGCGCACGCGCCAGGCCGGCTCCGGGGGACAGCCGCAGCTCATGCAGGCGGAACGCGCCGAACTGCGGCAGCCAGATCTCGCAGAGCTTGCGGCCGGCCGGCAGCGCGTCGAAAACGAAGCGGCCCTGCTCGTCGATGCGGCTCGAGCCAGCGAGGCGGCCATCAACGCACAGGTCGATGGGATGCTCGAAGCCCTGTCGTTCGACGCGGCCCGCAATGCACGTGGCGTCGGTGCGGAAGCGCAGGCGCACACCAGCCGCCATGCCGGCACGCGTTACCAACTCCGGGTGAAAGAGCCCGCGTTGCGCGTGGGGTACGCGCCACGGTTGGGACCACCGGGCGGTGCGTTCCACGGTCACGGCGCCTTCCCAGCCGAGGCGGGGGTCGCCATGCGCGATCACGGTTGCGGGCGGTCGGCGTGTGCGTTGGGTCTGAGTTCTGTCGTGCATGGGCGGAATTGTGGGGTTCTCGTCGGTGTGCGTCAAGGCCTGGCCTCGGACCCAAATCTACGGCTAAGCGATTGGGGCGACGGGCGGTAGGCGCCTCTGGCGCC
>CAYQJG010000122.1:0-10197 GCA_964417715.1 uncultured Lentisphaerales bacterium
TTCCAGTGGACCAACGTCGAGGGCAATCCGTTCGGCGAGTACGAGTTCAAGCTGGCGGAGTAGCGAGAGAGGTATCAGGTGTCGGGTGCCAGGGGTCGGGTGTCAGCAAGAGGGAACCTGGATGGAACAGTGCGTGAGACGGTGTTCAGGGTTCAGGTGAGTGAGGATGCTCAACATGAAGAATGCATGGAACTTAGCGATCTGCTTGGCGAGTGTGGCGGCGGGGCTGCCGTTCCTTGCGGGGGCGGAAGGCACGGCGGGTGGCGGCAGTGGCCCCGGATACGTCCTCACCAGCATCGCGCCTTTCGCGCCGTACCAAAGCCGGGAACTGCCGGTCGGTGACGCCCTGACCTCCATCTCGGCAATCGGTGCGCCGACGGAATTTGTGCCGCGCGCGTTCTGCATCCACGCGGAGCAGGATATCGGTCAGGTCGGGATGGAATCCTTCGCCCTGTCCGGGCCCGTTACGATTGCGGCCACCAACGTGGACGTCAGCATCCTGCGCTGGCTGCCGCGGGGGCGCAAAGGGGAGATGGTTCCGGAGATCTTCGTCAAGGACGACCGCGAGGTCCTCAAAGGCGTGTTTCCGGCCGGGCCGGAATTCCCGTCCATCCGCAGCACCGGACCGGTGCAGACCGCGATCCAGGCGGGCCAGACGAAGATGTTCTGGGTCACCTGCTTCATCCCCGAGAAGACCCCGCCGGGCACCTACAAGGGCGAACTGGTCGTGGCGCTTGACGGCGACAAACGCACCATTCCCTACACGCTGGACGTGCTGCCCATCCAGCTCCAGAAGCCGCAGGACGTGCTCTGGGGGCTCTGGTTCCAGATCGGCTGGACGGACCAGGACTGGAGCACGCTCCCCGAGGCCGAACGGCGCAGGCTAAACAGCGAGCGCACCTTCTCGTGGCCCGTCTACGAGAAGTACTTCCAGATGACGGCCGACTGCGGGTTCAATACGATCAGCGCCCCGGCCTGGGATTCGCCGGCCTACGGCAAGATCGCGGAGCTGATGAAAAAATGTGGCATGAATGCCAAGGTGCTGTTCAGTGGCTGCCCATGGCCCTACGCGGACAAGGGCTATCCCGAATCCTACACCAGCCAGGGCCGGTCGCTTGCGGAGTACGCGCGGCAGGGGGCGGAGTTCGCGAAGCAGCATGGCTATCCCCTGCCGCTGCTGGGCATGGAGGATGAGAACGCTGACTGGCAGCTCCAGGAAAAGCGCCGGGCGCTGATTAAGCCCGCGGGCCTGGACACCTGGATGTGCGTAAACTCCGGCTGGCAGGAGATGCAAAAGGTCATGGGCTACCCCATGACCTGCGGCGGGCAGTCGCGCAAAGCCGCGCGTGAGGCGCATCGGTACGGGAACGGCTCGGGCGTGTATTTCCAGACCTGGTATTCGGGCAACAGCGGCGACGCCATGCGGAAGGTGGCGGGGTACAACGCCTGGAACTGCTCCTCCGACAGTTTCCTTCACTATACGATGCTCACTTTCTTCGGCGATCCCTATGACGAGACCGACGGCCAGTATGTGGATTGGAACACGCTCTACTGCTCCCGGGAGGGGCCGGTGCTGACTTACGCCTATGTGGGACATCGCGCAGGGGTGGACGACTACCGCTATCTCTACACGCTGACGAACCTGCTGGCCGCGAAGGAAAAGGCCTTGGCGTCGCGCCCGGAGAAGATGAACCGGCTGGCTATGATCCGGGCGGAACTGGAACAGCTCCTGATCCGGACTGCCTATACGCCGACCGAGTATGAGCAGGACCGTCGCAGCATTGCGGAGTTGATCCGGAAGGTGCAGGGCACATGAGCAGGAGAAATGGGATGAGCATGTCTGTGCGCGGCGCCGTTGTTGGTGCGGCGGCGCTATTTCTGGCTGCGGCTGCCCGGGCTGCGGATCTCTCCATCGAAGCGGAAGGCAAGGCCGCCTCGCAGCCGCCGGTCTACGCTGACGAGGCGGCTTCGGGCAAACGGGCGGTGGTGTTTACTTTCGCCGACAAGACCGCGCCGGCGACGTACCGCACGAACATCGTGTTGGCGCCCGGCGTGTACGAGGCCAGCGCCTGGATCAAGGTGCGGCCGACGGAGGATATTCCCTTCAAGCTGTGCCTGCAGGCCGGGGAGGGGCGGAAGGTCGACTTCTCCTCCGCGTTCACGGGTGCCAAGGGGTATCTCCCGTTCACCCTTAAGCTCAACCACGCGGGTGGCCCGCTCAGCCTGACGCTGAGCGCCTCCACGGATCCCGACTTCCCGAAGCGCTGGGCGCTAAAGATGAAGTCCGCGGTGGCACAGGCGGCCGAGGGCCAGGGCGCCGCAGCGGCATTCAAGCTCGAGGCCGAACCGGCGCTGGCGTCCATCAAGCCGTACAGCCCCTACGTCGCGTTTGACCGCCTGACCATACGGAAGCTGGCGGATCTGAACCGACCCGTGGATTGGCCGCGTGACCTGCTGGTTGCATTATCTTTTGATGGCTCACTGGAATCCGGCACGCGCAGCGCCCGCGCGCGGGTCGAGGGTAAGCTGGAATATAAGGAGGGCAAATTCGGGCAGGGCCTCTATGTGGGCCGGGGCACCTGGCTGCGGCTGCCGCTCAAGGAGAAATCGATTAACCGCAATGAGGGGACCATCGGGTTCTGGTTCAAGCCGGATCACGCCATGGCGGACGGGAAATATCGGCGGCTGCTCTCCATCGGCAACGAGTTCAGCTTGCACAAGGACCAGTTCGACTGCCTGTCGTTTCACATCGGGACCAAGCATGTGACGACCAAGGAGCCATCCTGGAAGGCCGGGGAGTGGCACCATGTGGCCATCACCTGGAAGAACGCCGAGGGCGAGGGGGACCTGTGCGTATATTTTGATGGCGATCCGTACAGCACGTTCCTGGGCCGGGGTCGCGGCTTCTTCACCCGGGAGATGCCGGCTGACCAGTTGAACATCGCGAGCTTCGGCGTGGAGGATTGCCAATTCGACGCGGTGATCGATGATGTGGCCGTGCTTGGCCTGGCCCTGACCCAGGATGATGTGCGGGCGTACTATGGGCGCGGGGTCAGCCTGAAAGAGCTGCTGGCCGGCAAGAAGGTGGAGCGCTTCCAGCCGGTCGTGAATCTGGCGTTGAGACAAAAAGCCACCGCACAACATCCTTCGCAGGCCTACTGCGATCCGGGCGAGTTCACGGACGGCGAGGTCAAGGGGTGGCCGTATGTCACCTCTCAGGAAGAATTCTGGGGCAAGGGGCCGAGCTGGGCGCAGGTGGACCTCGGCAAGGTGCAGAAAATCAATGTGATCCGGCTTTGGAACTACTCCCGCGGCACCTTCAACGACGTGAAGATTGCGACCTCGTTCACGAACAAGTTTGAGGGCGAGGAGTTCGTGGTCTGGGATGCGGCCAAAAACGGAACCTACGAGGAGACGCCCGAAGGCCGGGTGTTCGTCTTTCCGCCGCAGGAGGCGCGCTATGTCCGCTGCTGGAACAGTGGGGCAATCCAGGACCGGACCAACAAGGAGTACGGGAAACCATTCTGGAGCGAGATCGCGGTCTTCTATGACGAGACGAAGGAGAGGGCGGGGAAGTGAGCCAGAAACCTAAGTTATTCAAGACAACCATCCGGGTGCCGGTACAAACCAAATACCTGCTGCATCTGCCCGATGGCTATCGCGGGTCAAAGGCCCGCTGGCCGCTGATGCTGTTCCTGCACGGCGCGGGCGAGTGCGGCAGCAATCTCGCTGCGGTCGCGGTGCATGGCCCTCCGAAACTGGTGGCGAGCGGGAAACACAAGTTCCCGTTCGTCATCGTCTCGCCGCAGTGCCCCTGCGGGGAGTGGTGGAACAACAGGCTGCAGATCGAAGCGCTCGGAAAACTCCTGGACGATGTCGAGGCGCGCTACCGGATTGACCGGAAGCGAATCTACGTGACCGGGCTGAGCATGGGCGGGTTTGGCACGTGGAGTCTGGCGGCGAAGTTCCCCCGCCGATTTGCCGCCATCGTGCCGATCTGCGGCGGTGGCAATCCGGCCGAGGCCGCCAAGATTGCGCATCTGCCGACGTGGGTTTTTCACGGGGCCAAGGATGGCGCGGTGCCGCTGCAGAAGTCGCAGGAGATGGTGCAGGCCCTGCGGAAGGCGGGCGGCAAGCCGAGACTCACGGTCTATCCGGATGCCGGGCACGATTCCTGGAGCGCCGCATATGACAACCCCGCGCTCTATCAATGGCTGCTCAGGCAGAAGCGATAGGGGATGGCCGAAGCTGCGGCAAGGAGCGAGGGATGATGCGCAGATCGAGCGTTGTGGTTGCGGTTCAACGCTCCCCTGCCGGAGAATCCGTGAATAGATCGCGCACCACGCTGTTGTGCTGGGCTTGCGGGGCCGGGTTGTTCGTCGTCGCCGCCGCCGCCGGGGCCGGCGAACCGGCCGTTCCCTCCGTCGCCGAACTCCGGAAGCTGATCGCGGTCTATGCGGAGTACGAAGCCCTGTCTCCGGTTGAAAAGGCCAAGGCCAAGCGGCCGGTCTTCGATTACCCGCCGCTGTCCAAGGCCGGTGCCGCCGCCTGGCGCCAGGTCCTGTGGGAGGCGTGGGTGGAGCAGCTCAAGGCGACGCCGCGCAACCCGCTGGCAAACCGGATCTTTCCGGCATGGAAGAACGTGGAAGATGTCGTCAGGGGATGGGTCGAGACAGATTACTGGCAGAAGCCGGACGCCAAGACCAGGTTGGTCATGCGTTTCGGGGCGGTCACGTTCGGCGAAAAGCCGAAGACGGGCTGGCCGGTATTCATCAACCTGCATGGCGGGGGTCTGCCGCCGAGCGTGAACGACAACGCCTGGTATTCGACCATGGGGCAGTATCCCGTGAAGCAGGGACTCTACCTTTGCCCGCGCTCGGTCGTGGATTCCCTCGGAAGCTGGAACGACCCGCGCTCCGCAGCGGCGCTGGAACAGTTGATCGCCGAACTGCCCGCCACGTGGGAGATCGACCCCAACCGCGTGTATCTTGTGGGCTTCTCCATGGGCGGCATCGGGGTCCTGCATCTCGGGCCCCTCATGCCGGACCGGTGGGCGGCCGTGGCGGCCACTTCCGGCCTCGCCTATCTTGGCGCCAACGGCCGGGCCGCCCCGGACAACCTGCGCAACCTGCCGACGATGATCCAGGTCGGAACGAAGGACATGGACTTCCAGCGCTATCCCCTGATCAAGGCCTTTGCCGAGGCTTTGCAGGGCCTGCGCGGCCGGGATCCGCTGGGGTACCTCCTCGAGTACAAGGAACACCCCGGGCGGGGGCATCAGATCGACGATCGCGACGCCCCGGCCTGGCTCGGCCAGTTCGTACGTGATCCCCTGCCCAGGCGCATCGTCTGGCAGCAGCCCATCCTCCCGCTCCCGCTCGGGAAGGAGGATCTGCCGAAGGTCCTCGCGCAAAGTTACGATTGGGCCTCGTATCTCCGCCACCGCTGCTACTGGTTGCGCAATGACGCCCCCACGGTGTTCCAGCGCCTGGTGGTTAGCCGCGAGGGGAACCTGTTCCGCATCGAGCAGGCCTGCCATGTGGAGCGGGTGACCCTGCTGATGGACGACCGCATGGCCGACCTGGACAAGCCCGTCCGCGTCATGGCCGGCGACCGGGAACTGGCCAGGGCCGAGGTCAAGCGCACGGTCACCGCCCTGGTGGCCTCGCTGGTGGAGTACCGGGATCCGGAACTGATGTTCTGCGCGGAATGGACCGTGCCGGCTCCCGACAGCGTGGCCGAGATGGAGCGGTGCCAGTTGACAACGGCGCCGGACCTGCTGTTGCGCGCCCAGGAACGCCTGGCGCTCAAGCGCTTCGCCGATGCGGCGGCGGATATCGAGTCGGCGCTGAAGCTGGATCCGCGGCGCGCGCCGGCGCAGTTGCGGACGCTGATTCGAGTGTACGCGGTGCTGGAGGACGAGGCGCGCGTGCTCGACGCGCACAAGCGCCTGGCCGAGGCCGCGCCCGAGGATGCCGCCGCCCAGTTCGAGGCCGCGATGCTGCTCATGCTCTGCCAGCGCCAGGAATTGCATGACGACAAGACGGCCCTGCGTTTGGCCGAGAAGGCGGCTGAACTGACCCGGCACAAGGACCCGCAGATCCTCCGCGCCACGGCGCTCGCCTACTTCCGCAATGGCCGGAAGGAGAAGGCCGTCGAGACCGTGAAGGAGGCGCTCGCGCTCCTGCCGGCCGGCCAGCTCCCGAACCTGCGCGCCGCACTCGATGCCCAGCTCAGGGAGTTCGGCGGCCGCGAAGCCGGGAACGAGGTCCCCGGAGAAGAACCGCAGAAGCCGTGAACCCGCAAGGGGGAGATGAAATCAGGGAGCACAGAATGACCTCGACGAAAGGAGTAATGCCCATCGAGCACATCCCGGACTGGGAGAAGCGGATCGCGCGCCAGGACGCCTTCTGGGACCGCGCCATCCTCGACCGGCCGGTTGTGCAGGCCACGATCCCGCGTCCGAATCCGGACTATCCGTGGCCCGCGGCCCAGGCCTATGCTTCTATCCGCGACAAGTGGATGGACTTCGAGTTCCGTGCCCGCGAGGCCGTCGCCGGTGTCATGAACGTGGAACACCTCGGCGATGCGCTGCCCTCCGTGTATCCAGCCCTTGGCCCCGAGGTGTTCAGTGCCTTTTTCGGCTGCGAACTGGAGTTCGGCGCGCATACCTCCTGGTCCGTTCCGAATCTCAGGGACTGGACGCAGGTGGACACGGTCAAGTTCTCCAGAGACAACGCCTACTTCCGCAAGATCGAGGAGTTCACCGACCGGCTGCTCGAAGCGGGCCGAGGCAGGTTTTACACCGGATACACCGACATCCACGCCGGCGGCGATGCCATCGCCGCCTTCCGCGATCCGCTCCAGATGAACCTGGACATGATCGAGCAGACGGACAAGGTGAAGCGGCTCCTGGCGCAGGTGAATGCTGCGTTCACGGCGGTGTTTGCCCACTACTGCGACAGGTTGCAGGCCGCCGGACAGGCGATTACCAGTTGGCCGGGCATCGTCTCCTCTCGGCGGTGGTGGGTCCCGTCCAACGATTTCTCCTGCATGATCTCCAAGGCGATGTTCGACGACGTGTTTCTGCCCGGCATCGTCGAGGAATGCCGCCACGCCGAGGCCAGCATTTATCACCTGGACGGTCCCGATGCGCTGCGGCACCTCGACAGCCTGCTCGGGATCAAGGAACTTAGCGCGATCCAGTGGGTCTTCGGCGCAGGCCATGGCCGGTCCAGCGACTGGGTACACATCTACAAGCGGTGCCAGGCCGCGGGCAAGGGGCTGCAGATCAACATGGGCGTGGACGAGATCGAGTTCTTCATGGAGAATCTGCATCCGGAAGGGCTGTGGATCTCGCTCGGCGGAGTCCAGAGCCGCGAGCATTTTGCGGCACTCGAAAAGAAAATCGCCGGGTGGCGATGAAGGCGGCTGCCTCGTTGACCAGGTTGGACCATTGCGAGGAGTGAACCAATGCAGCAGATCCATGAGATCAAGTCGCCCGACGGGAACCTCGTCGTGCAGGTGGAAGCCGGGGACAAGCTGCGATGGTCAGTGCGGCACAAGGGCGAGCCGGTCCTCGCTCCCTCGCCGCTCTCGTTGCGCCTGGCCGGCGGCGAGGCCCTCGGCGACCGGGCCACGGTGGAGGCGGCCGATCTCACGCAGATGGATGCCGAATTCAAGGCCATCAACTATCGGAAGGTCGTGGTCAAGGACCGGCACGCGAACCTGCTCCTCCGGTTCGCGTGCGGGTTTGACGTCGAATTCCGGGTCTTCAACGACGCGGCTGCCTACCGCTTCTGCACCCGCCGGGAGGGCGAGATCACGATCGCGAGCGAGGAGGCGAATTTCAACTTCACCGGCGATCATCCGGCCTTCATCCCCTACGTGCGGCCCTACCGCGAGGAATACCCGTTCAATGCCTCGTTCGAATCCCCGTATATCGAGCAGAAGCTGTCGGAGTTCACGCCCGGCGCCCTGTCGCTGCTGCCGCTGCTGGTGACGCTTGGCGGCGGCAGGAAGGCGGTGCTGCTCGAGGCCGACCTGGAAGACTATCCCGGTCTGTACCTGACACCCGGCAAGACTGCGCACGGGTTGCAGGGCTTGCATGCGGCCTATCCGCTGGAGGCGGGGCTGGTCGGCACCCCCATCAACTACACCCCGACCCGGCGCGCCGATTACATCGCGCGGACCGGGGGAGCGCGAACGTTTCCCTGGCGCGCCATCGTCCTCAGCGAGGCCGATCATCAACTGCTGGACAACGACATCGTCCAGAAGCTGGCCTCTCCGCCCAGGATCGCGGATGCGTCCTGGGTCGTCCCGGGGCAGGCGGCCTGGGATTGGTGGAGCGACTACAGCCTCACGCAGGTCGATTTCAAGACCGGGGTGAACACGCCGACTTTCAAGTACCACATCGATTTCGCGGCCGAAAACCGGGTGAAGTATATCATCATCGACGCCGGCTGGAGCGATGCTGCGGATCTGCACAAGCTCAATCCCGAGGTCGATCTGCCGGCGATTGTGGCCTACGGCAAGGAGCGGGGTGTCGGGGTGATCCTCTGGGCCTCCTGGTATGCCGTCGTCCGGCAGATGCGTGAGGTCTTCCCCAAGTATGCCCGGATGGGTGTGAAGGGGTGGAAGATTGACTTCATTGACCGGGACGATCAACTGGCCGTGGCCTCGACCTACGAGATCGCACAATTTGCGGCCGGGCATCGCCTGCTGATCGATTTCCACGGCGTCTTCAAGCCGACCGGCCTGCAGCGCACCTATCCCAACGTGGTCGGCTACGAGGGCGTGTACGGGCTGGAGCACTTCAAGTGGGACGATGTGGACATGGACGCCTTGCGCTATGCCGTGACGATCCCCTTCACGCGCAACCTGGCCGGCCCCATGGACTACACCTCGGGTGCGCTGATCAATGCGACGCAGGCGGACTTCAAGGCCCGCAATCACGCGCCCATGAGCAAGGGGACGCGCTGCAACCAGTTGGCGCAGTATGTCGTTTTCGAAGTCCCGCTGCAGATGCTCTCGGACAGTCCGACGATGTACCGGAGGGAGCAGGAATGCACGGACTTCATCGTTCGCATTCCGACTATCTTCGACGAAACCGTGCCGCTCGCCGGTGAGGTGGGCGAGTATGTGGCCATCGCGCGTCGCAAGGGCGGCGTCTGGTACATCGGGGCCATGAGCAACTGGACGGCGCGGGACCTGGACCTGGATCTGGGTTTCCTCGGGAAAGGCAGTCATCAGGTCGTGATGTTCTGCGACGGGGTTAACGCCGATCGCGATGCGACAGACTACAAGCGGGAGGTGCGGCAGGTGTCGTCCGGCGATCACCTACAACTGCATCTGGCCCCGGGCGGTGGCTGGGCGGCGTGCGCCCGCCCGCACGTGACGTGAAACGATACGTGCACGGTCTGCAAGTATGACCGGCACCCTGCGTTGGAAACATACAAGGGCTGACATGAGTATTCCTTATCGCCAGATTCACCTCGACTTCCACACCTCCGAACAGATCCCCGGCATTGGCGCCGCGTGGGACAAGCAACACTGGCAGGAGACGCTGAAGCGCGGACACGTCAACAGCATCAACATCTTTGCCGTCTGCTGCCATGGTTGGAGCTACTACAACACCCTGGTCGGCAAGCGCCATCCGCATCTGGCCGAAGGCTTCGATCTCACCCGCGCCCAGTTCGATGCCTGCACCGAGGCCGGCATCCGAACCCAGGTCTATCTGACCGTGGGCGTCAACAACCGTGTGGCCCGTGAGAACGCCCAGTGGCGCTGCATCAACCAGCATGGCTGTTACAACGGCTGGAGCCAGCGGCCAACCGATCCGGGGTTCCACCAGCTCTGCTTTAACACGCCTTACCTGGACTTCGTGTGTGACGAGGTGCGCGAACTCGGGCGGCTCTTCCCCGACACCGACGGGCTCTGGCTCGACAGCATTTTCAAGGCGCACTGCTATTGCCCCTGGTGCATGGCGAGCATGGCGAAGATGGGGTTAGACCCCAAGGTTGAGGCGGACGTCGACAGGCACGCGGACCTTGTGCTGCAGAACCATTACCAGCGGACGCTCGCCGCGCTGCGCGAGGTTCATCCGACGATGCCCCTGACCCAGAACAGCGGCAATGTCACCCGCGGCGACCGGCGTTTCCTGAAGCACGTCACGCACCTGGAGCTGGAAAGCCTGCC
>CAYQJG010000123.1:0-10159 GCA_964417715.1 uncultured Lentisphaerales bacterium
GAAGGCCTGTTGGCCATGCCGGGGTTGCGCGTTCCCGGCGATGAACGACATGAGGACACGCGAATCTCTTCAGGTTTGGATTGCAGAATATCCAACAACCAACCGCAGAATGTCGAGGGGGCTGCGGATGCCATGCCGAAGAGCACTTCGACGGCGCTTCCGGGGTTGTGGGGGGATTTTCTGTGGCTGGACGGGGTGTGGTGAACGGGATCGAGTAAGCGAGTCGGTTAAGGGTAACCGAGTAAGTGGGGCGGTTAAGTGTCGGAAACGGCGCCGGGAGGGCGGGAACCGCACTCCTAACCGCCACCCTTAACCGCCGTTCTTAACCGGATACCCTTAACCGACCCACTTAAGCGCCTTTCAGAGCGTGGTCATGCGCAATGGTCAGGAGAAAGAACCCACGAAAACCCGGAAGCACCACTTCGACATTAGGGTTGCGCGCCCGGCGCTTCCACCACTTCGGCCAACTTGACGGCAGCACCGGGGGCGGCCAGCGAGAGCTGGCTGGCGCGCATGCGCGCGCGGCGCGGCGCATCGGCGCGCAGGCCGCGGATATAGTCGGCCAGCGCGTCGACCGTCAGGTCGACCTGGTTGCGCAGGTCGGCGCCGCCGGCACGCACCATCGCTTCGGCATTGAGGCGCTGGTGATCGCGCACGGCCGTGGGCAGCGGAATCAGCAGGGCCGGCACGCCGCACAGGCAGAGCTCGGCGCAGGTGGCGGCACCGGCGCGACAGACGGCCACGTCGGCCGAGGCGTAGGCTTGTCCCATCTCGCGCAGAAAGGCCGTCACCCGTGCATCCACACCCGCCGCCGCATAGCGTGCGCGCAGCCCGGCCTCGTCGACCGCGCCGCTCTGGTGGATGACATGCAGATCGTCCATGCCGGCCTTGCGCAGACTGCAGAACGCATCGCACGCCAGCTCGTTCACGCGATGCGCGCCCTGGCTGCCGCCGGTGACCAGCACGGTGAAGCCGCGGCCGTCGAACCCGTCCAGGCGCGGCGCGCCCGCCAGTTCCACGCGCACCGGCAACCCGGTCAGCACCACGCGGCGTCCGGGCAGAAAACGCTCGGTGCCGGGGAAACTCACGGCCGTCACCGTCGCCCACCGCGACAGGCGGTCGACCGCCTTGCCCGGCACGGCGTTAGCCTCGTGCAGCACCACCGGCACGCCCTGCAGGCGCGCCGCCAGCACCGGCGGCAGACTGGAGTAACTTCCCATGGCCAGCAGCCGGTCGGGACGATCCGCACGCAGGCGCCGCCACACCCGCCACAGCGCCGCCACGAAGGCCGGCACCGTGCTCAGCCGCAACGGCCGCGCGCCCGTGCGGAAAATGGGGCCGGTCCATCCAGAGAGCGTGTCGTTCTCGACGGCGCGACCGGACAGCCAGACGGTCACGTCGTGGCCGCGACGCCGCAGCTCGTTGGCCGTGGCCAGCCCCGGAAAGACATGCCCGCCGGTACCGCCGCAGGCAACTATGATGTGCAAGGATTGAGACATGGATTGTACCTGTTCAGGAATCAGAAGTCAGAATTCAGAATTCAGAATGGCCTGCGGCCAGCTGGGTCGCGCAGGGAGAACCGCAGATTGCCGAATGCCGATTTTCGAATGTCGAAGTGGCCGGCGGCATCGACCGGGGGCACTTCGGTGTTCTGCGGTTCGACATTCGTCAATCTGCGGTTCTGACATTCTGACTCCCGAATTCATGCCCTACGGTGCCGCAGGTCGCCGATCAGTTCGCGAACCGCCGGGCGGCAGAGCACCCACACCAATGCCGCGTAGACGGCGGCGCCTGCGGCCATGGCGGCCAGCACGGTCACCGCCTGTGCCAGTTTGAGCGGGAGCGCGGACGTGCTCAGCAGCTCCTGCGTCCGGGCCTGCACCCACCACACGACCCCGCCCATCAGACAGGCTGCGACGGTCACGCCGGCTGCCGTCGATGCCAGCGCGCGCCAGCACGGCGCGCCGATGCGCCGGTGCAGCGCATTCCCGAGGATGGCGCCGGTGAGCGCGCTGGAGACCACTGTCGACAGCAGCAGGCCGGCGTGCTTCCATCCTTCGGGCCAGGTCAGCACGCAGATGACGTTCAACACGAAGTTGAGTCCCACGCTCCAGAGACCGATGCGCAGCGGCGTCCGCATGTCCTGCAGGGCGTAGAAGGCGGGCGTCAACGCCTTCTGGATGCTGAAGAAGATCAACCCCGGCGCAAAGACCGCCAGCGCGCGCGTCGTCCAGATTGCATCCTGCGCCTGGAACTCGCCACGCGGCCAGACGTACAGCAGGTCGACCACCGGCCGCGCCAGCGCGACCAGTCCGGCTGCGGCCGGCAGCGCGATCAGCAGCACGTGCCGCAGCGTACCCTCGACCGTGGTCCGCATGGCGGCATGGTCGTCCTCGGCCGCCTGGTGAGCGAACGTCGGCAGCAGCACCGTGCCGAACGCGTTGCCGATCAGCCCCAGGGGCAGGTAGACGATCAGGTCGGCGTACTGAATCGCCGCGGGCGCCCACGGCGCCGCCCACATGGCCAGCAGACCGTCGACCACGACGTTGATCTGGAACACGCCCACGCCGAGCATCATCGGCGCCAGCAGGGCCAGGATGCGCCGGATGCGCGTGTCGCCGCGCCAGTCGAACCGCAGCGCCGGCCGCACGCCGCGTCTGCGCAGCGCCGGCACCTGCACGGCGACCTGCGCGACACCTGCCACGATTACGGCCCACGCCACGACGCGGATGCGCAGCCGCGGGTCGTTCGGCAGCAGCGGGCAGACGGCCAGCAGCGCGAAGATCCAGATCAGGTTGAGAAAGACGGGCGCCAGTGCGGAGACGGCGAAGTTCTTCAGTGCGTTCAGCACGCCCATCGCAAGCGCCGCAAGGCAGATCAGCGGGGCATACGGCAGCATGATCCGCAGCAACGGCAGGATCTCGACCCAGCGGCTGTCCGGCGCAAACCACCAGCGCTGCAGCGCGAGCGCGGCGAGGATGCCGAGGGCCGTCACCGTGCCGAGGACGGCCACCAGCAGGCCGGCGACGCGGCCGACGAGCAGGTTGGCCTCGGCCTCGCCCTCGCGCTTGCGCGTCTCCACATAGACCGGAATGAAGGCCGCCGACAGCGCGCCCTCGCCGAACAGCCGGCGGAAGAGGTTGGGGATCTGGAACGCGACCACAAAGGCCGATTTGACGACGCCCGTGCCGAAGGCCACCGCCATGAGTTGCTCGCGAACCAGGCCCGCCACGCGGCTGATGCCGGTCATCGCGCCGACCACGGCGGCGGAACGCAGAACACGGGGCTCGTGACGGGGCGGCGAACTGGAGGGCGTGTCGGACATGGCGGGGATCACGCGCTCACAGCCGCAGGCGCCGACGCTCGCGACTTCGGCTTGTTGAAACAGATGTGTTCCACGGCGTCATGGAAGTTCTCGGCCCCCTGCAGGATCTGGATGTCCACGCGCAGGTAGATCACCGGCACGGCCGGGTTCTGCAGGTGCGGCAGGCGCACCGCATCCTTCTCGGTGATGACCAGCGCGGCGGCGCCGAGTTCGTCGGCCCGGTTCACGGCATCGATGATCTCCTGCGCGGCATAGCGATGGTGGTCCGCGAAACGTTCGGCATTGACCACGCGCGCGCCCAGATGACGCAGCGAGGCCTCGAAACTCTGCGGCACGGCAATGCCGGAGAGCGCCGCCACGGGCTTGTCGCGCAGCCATTCCAGCGGCCAGGTCTGTGTCGAAAAGGCATCACGCAGGAAGCGCGGCTGGTGGCAGCACTCGATGATCTCGGCCGTCGCATTCAACTCGCGGATGCGGGCGCGCAGGTCGGCCGACTGGCCGTCGGACTTGGTGATGAAGATGAAATCGGCGCGCTTCAGGTTGCGCACGGGCTCGCGCAGCACGCCGCGCGGGAGCACATGGCCGTTGCCGAACGGGTTGGTCTTGTCGATCAGCACGAGTTCCAGGCGGTGATTCAGCTTCTGATACTGGAAGCCGTCGTCGAGCACCAGCGTGTCGCAGCCGAGCTTGCGGATGGCATAGCGTCCGCTCTTGACGCGATTGCGGTCGACGAGAACGACCACCCCCGGCAGGTTGGCGGCCAGCATGTACGGCTCGTCGCCGCCCATCTCGCTGTCGAGGAGCAGGTGATGGCCGTCACTGACGATGCGCGGCGGCTCGAGTGGCTCGCGGAAGACGCGCTCAAACCACGGCAGTTCCTTCTTGCGATAGCCGCGGCTGAGGATGGCAACCTTGCGGCCCGACTGCTGCAGTTCGCGCGCAAAAATCTCCACCACGGGGGTCTTGCCGGTGCCACCGGCGGTGATGTTGCCGACGCTGATCACCTGGCACCCCAGCGGGTAGCGCTGCAGCACGCCCATGTCGAACAGGAACAGGCGGACCTGCACGACCGCCTTGAAGACATGCGAGATGCCCTTGAGGCAGGCCAGCAGGACGCGGATCGACCATTCGTGTCCCTGGTCCGCCCCGGGCTGCTGGATCAGGCGTACAAGGAAACGCTCGAGACGTTCCATCCGTTTGGTGCGGGTTCGTGCCATGGTGTGAAAAGTGGCGTAAGCATAGTACACCCCCCGATGCAGCGCAACCGCGCACAGGCCCTGAGATTGCGAGAGATTGGCGTCCGAGGCGCCCCAGCCACGCGCCCGACCGCGCACCCATTGGTCTCGCGGAGCTCGACCCTCCCGTCCATACAACAAGCGTTGCTTGATGTTCCGGCCGGGGAGGGCGGAGCTCCGCGACGCCGCAGCGCACGGCATTCGAGCATGTGCGTGGCGCGAAGTGCGGCCCGCGGAATGGCGTCCGTCGCCCTGTGGTGGACCGCCCGCACACGAGACAGGCAGACACCCAGAAGTTCACCCGGGCGCACTTTGGCGTAAGCGTTTGCTCATCAACGTGTTACCACGCTGTTTCTCAACACCGTGAACATCGGCGGCGCAAGCTCGGCGTCGCAGTCCGCACCCCGCTCCCGATGCGCCGCGCCAACATGCCTTGACCTTCTAGGTATCATCCGCACGCCATCATGCCTTGACCCTCTAGGTATCATCCGCACGCCAGAATGACGGCCCTGGCGCATGGAGAAGCGTGATCTCAGGCGGACGCATCTTCTTGGTCCTGAACGCGATGGCAGCCTGCTCGACCCTCACCGGCGCATCCGCGATTCGGTGCACCGCCGTCCAGCCGCGTGGACATCGGCGGCGCTAATCAGCGGTCCCGTATGGTCCCGCCGTACTATCGGTGCCGTGCGGTACAGCGGGACCTACGGGACCGCTGCGGCTCACGTCACGCGAGCGTGACGTGCACCCAATCGCGGACGCGTTCGCCCCTGACACGATGGCAGCCCGCCGCTTGACGCCCGGCGCGCTGCCCGATACCGTGGGGACATGTCCGACACCTGCCACGAGCACGCATTCGGCCTGCCCACCACGGACGGCCTGCTGGCCGCCATGCTGCACGTGCCGGCGGCGCCCGTCCGCGCGTTGCTGATGGTCGCCCCGCTGGTCGAAGAGCGCAAGGCCTGTCAACGCCTGACGTGCGAGTTGGCGCGCCGGCTGACGGCGGATGGCACCGTCGTCCTGCGCTTCGACCTGCGCGGCTGCGGCGACTCCCCCGGCGCGTTCGAGTCGTTCTCGCTGCCGGACTGGCAAACCGACATCGCCGCCGCCGCCGCGTGGCTGCGCGCCCGGCACCCGCACCTGCCCCAGTTCATGCTCGGTATCCGTTTCGGCGCCCAGTTGGTGCTGCAGAGCGAGGCGCCACGGGACGGGCTGATTCTGGTTGAGCCGGTTGCCGGCCCGGAGTTTCTGCGACAACTCCAGCAACGCAGCCTCGTCAACCAGATGATCGCCTTCGGCGCCGCGCCGCTTGGCCGCGCCGCCATGGCCGCCGCATGGCAGGCCGGCACAACCGTCGATCTGGATGGCTTCCCGGTCTCGGCGCGACTGTGGACCGATCTGCAGGCGACGCGCACCGGCCGTGCACCCACGCCTCCGGCTGCCGCGCTCATCGTCTCCACGGGAACCGACACCAAGGCGGCTGACACCTGCCACACGCTGCTGCCGGCTGCCGAGCGGATCGCCCTGCACCTGCCGGCATTCTGGAACACCGTTGGCCACATCGACCTGAGCGCCCTGCAGCAGGCCGTGCAAACGTGGGTGGGCGCGCAGGCTGCCGGGCGCGCCACGCCGGCCGCCGACCCCGCCGACGCACCAGCCGGCGCACCGGTCGGCGAGACGGAGCGGCTGGTGTCATTCACCTCGCGACTCGGACGGGTGCGCGGTGTGCTGCATGTGCCGGGCACACCTGCCACGGCGCGCCCGGCCAGACGCCTGCTCTTCCTGGCCGGCTGGTCGGGCGACCGCACCGGACCGCACCGCATGTTCGTGCAGGCAGCCCGACAGCTCGCGGCCGACGGACACGCCTGTCTGCGCATCGACTACGGTGGCCGCGGCGATAGCGACGGCGCGGTGGCGGACGCCACGATCGCCTCGATGACCGCTGACGCGCAGGCCGCAATGGACTGGTTGCGGGCGACCGTACCGGACGGCGGACCGCTGACGCTGGTCGCAATCTGCTCGGGATGCAAGGTCGCCATCACGACCGCGACGACTGCGCCAGACGTGGCCGAACTGGTCCTCTGGTCGGCGGAGTCGATGGGATCGCTGCGGGCATCGGCCACGAACCGCCGCAAAACGGCGCATGCCCTCCAAGCCTACGCACGCAAACTGCTGCGCCCGGAGACCTGGCGCAAACTGCTCCGCGGCCAGGTCCGCACGGACATGGTGCGCAAAGCGCTGGTTCAGCACGAGACGCGCTCGGCCGAGGAGGCCCGCCAGGAAGACGGCGTGCTCCGATCGTTCCGCGCGTATGCCGGGCGGATCCTTTTCACGTTCGGCGGCTCGGATCCCGACGCGCCCGGCTCCTCGGCAGCCTACCAGGCCTTCTGTGCGCGTTACGGCATCGCCCACACCTGCCACACCGTGCCCCATGCGGGCCACAGTTACTATGGGGCCGAATGGCAACGCGACGTGATCGAAGCGACTGCCCGCTTCCTCTCACCGGCTGGTGCGGCCGCTTCCCAGTCAACCCACGCCACACGCAAGGACTCCCATGAACGCTGACCCCCGCCCCGCCGGACGCTCGATCCTGTTGACGCTGGCGCTGCTGCTGATCGTCGCCTTCCTGGCACTCCAGCTCGTCGAGACACGGCGGGCCCTGCGCGCGGGCATGCCGGCCGCCCTGACAGCATCGTCGTTGTCGACGAACACGGCGCCGCGCCTGCTACGCGATCTCGGCGCGGTCGAGCTCAACACCATCGCCATCTACAGGCGTGTTTCGCCTGCCGTGGTGTCGGTCGCCAACAAGGCGCTCGTGCGCAGCGTCGGCTGGTTCGGATCACAGCTCTACGAGGTGCCGCAGGGAGCGGGGTCGGGCTTCGTCTGGGATCGCCAGGGACACATCATCAGCAACTACCATGTGGTTCATGAGGCGGACGCACTCTCGGTGACCTTCGCCGACGGATCGACGTTTGATGCCCGGTTGGTGGGCGGCGCTCCGGACTACGATCTGGCCGTCCTCAAGATCGATGCGCCCGCGGAGCGTCTGCAGGCCGTTGCCGCGGGGGAATCGCATGCCCTGCAGGCGGGCCAGACGGTGCTGGCGATCGGCAACCCGTTCGGGCTCGACACCACGCTGACGGTCGGGGTGGTGAGCGCTCTGGGCCGAACGATCACCTCGATGAGCGACCGCAAGATCCACGACGTCATCCAGACCGATGCGGCCATCAACCCCGGCAATTCAGGCGGGCCGCTGCTGGACTCGTCTGGCCAACTGATCGGCATTAACACGGCGATCATGAGCCCCAGCGGCGCCTATGCCGGGATCGGATTCGCCGTGCCGGTCGACACCATCGCCCGGATCGTGCCGCAGCTGATCGCCAAGGGGCGGATCAGCCGCGCCGGACTAGGTGTGCAGTTTCTGCCCGACCACGTAACCCGGCGGGCCGGGGTGAGCGGCATCGCGATCTACGAGGTCCACGCCAGTTCGCCGGCGGCGAGCGCGGGTCTGACGGGCATCGAGCGCACGCGCCGGGGCGAACTCGTGCTGGGTGATGTCATTGAGGCCGTGGATCAGACCCCCGTCAGGGAACTCGAGGACCTGCGCACGGCGCTCGAACTGCGCCAGCCGGGCGAGACGGTGAACCTGACCGTTTCAAACGGCGACAAACGCCGCAGCGTGGCATTCCGCCTGATCGAGCTCCCCTGACCCCGCATCGCAAGCGTGAGCGGTACTGAGCGACGGGGTGCGACTCAACGAAGGTGCGGCACACCCAGAATTCAGGAGACAGGAGTCAGAATACAGAATCGAATGTCGAAATGCCCTTCGGCATGGCATCTGCGGCCCCTTCGACATTCTGCGGTTGGTTGTTCGATATTCTGCGGTTTTCCCTGAACAATCCAACTGGCCGCAGGCCAGGTCCCGTGAGGGACGTTGTCCCGTCCCAACGGGACTCACGTCCCGCCCATGAGAGCGGCGCCGGGTCGCCGCAGTCCAAACCTGAAGAGATTCGCGGGTACGAGCACGCGCACGGTCACACGCTGAAGACCGGTTAAGTGGGTCGATACCAGGGTGTCCGGTTAAGAACGGCGGTTAAGGGTGGCGATTGAGGGTGCGCTTCTCGCCCTCCCTGCACTTCTTCGGACACTTTGCCGACTCACTTACGCGCACACTTAAGCGCCCCCCTTACTCGGATACCCTTAACCGAACTGCTTAATCGGTCCCGCTTGGGGGCGCCCCTGGGACGATTCATCAACAGGAAGTTCCACGCTAATCCCGGAAGCGTCCCTCCGTTGTTGCTGCATGAACTGCCGTTGGCGAGGGATTGGGCTTCGCCACACCCTACGGCTCACGCACCCGGACGCGGTACCAGGTGCTGACAGCGGCGGGGGCGCAGTCGGTGACCACGTTCATGGGTGGCGTGCCGGGCACGTTGGTCACGACGGCGGTCCAATTCGATGAGGCGGCGGGGAAGCGGCGCAGGTCGTAGTGACGATTCGACACGCTGCTCCACCCGACTATCGTGCGCAGGGCGTCGCCACCGGCGCCGAAGGCGACGATCCGCAGAGACTCGGGCGCGCCGTTCGTGGCCGCCAGACGGTAGAAGGCCGTCTCGCAGACGCGCGGCAGGACGTCATACGCGCGACCGGTGCGGGGATCGGTCACCCCAGTCGGCTCGAACGGTCCGGCAGGAGCGTCCGCGCGCTCCAACCAAACAGGTCCAACCCCGCCCCCGGCCCACCTGACCTCCTTCACCATGCAGTCGCCTGCAGGCTGAACGTGGAAAGAGCGAATCGCCAGGAAGTCCAGTTTGTCTTTCGGGTTGGTGCTGGCGATGCGCTCGTCGCGGTCCGACGATCCGTCACCATCGAAATCGGTCCCGAGGCCGGAGGCCGTCGTATTGCCGAAGGTCGCCCATTCCCACTCGTCTGGGATACCGTCGGTGTCCTGGTCCTGGTCTGGCGGCAACAGGAAATCGAGTCGGGTCTCAACGATCCCGGCCGAACCGCCAACCGAACCGCCGGCGATGTAGCCACGCGAACGAATGGTCCCGCTGGGCACCAACACGCCGCTCCGTTCCCAACCGCCAGCCATGCGTGTGCCGGCCCCCAGCATGCTCCAAGTAACGCCGTTGTCCGCCGAGTGCTCGAAGGTCGTGCGCCAGACCTCCGGTGTACTGCCGCCGCGCAGCCAGCGCAGCACCGTTCCGTCCAGACTGAGCGACCCGGTAGCCGGATCGGTCGCATTCAGCCGGCCAAGGTAGTTGCGCGGCTGGCCTCCCAGGGTCGTGAAAGATCCGCCCACCAGGATCTTGCCGTCGGCCTGCACGGCGAGGGAGATGACATAGTCGTTCGCGCCGGGATTGAAGGTCGTGTCAAGTGTGCCATCGGCGCTCAACCGGGCAATGCGGCTGCGCGTCTGCCCGCCCACGGTCGTGAAATGCCCGCCCATCAGGATCTTGCCGTCGGCCTGCACGGCGAGGGCGTAGACACTGCCGTCCGCGCCGGGGTTGAAGGCTGTGTCAAGCGTGCCATCGGGGTTCAGCCGGCCAAGGTAGTTGCGCGTCTGCCCGCCCAGGGTCGTGAACCACCCGCCCACCAG
>CAYQJG010000124.1:0-10133 GCA_964417715.1 uncultured Lentisphaerales bacterium
GGTAGGTGCCCGCGCTGTGCCACGCCATCCGGATGAAGAGCGGGCCGTAGTGGCCGTAGTCGGCTGGCCACCAGTCCTGCGAGTCGGTCATCAGCGCGTAGAGGTCTTTCTTCACGGCCTTCAGGTCGAGCGTCCTGAACTCCTCGGCGTAGTCGAAATCGCCGCCCATCGGGTTGCTCAGGGCGGAGTGCTGGTGAAGCACCTTGAGGTTGACCTGGTTCGGCCACCAGTCCCGGGGCGCTGCACCTTTGCCAGCCGTGTGTTGGTGAGTTCTGCCAGTTACCGGACACGTACCTTCGCTGCTCATGGGTGACCTCCTATCGCGTTGTTACTGTTCTCTCGTTCTGTTCTGGCACTTCCAACAACGTCCCTGGATTCGGGCAGGCGCAACGTTGGGTACGGTGCGCGGCGGTCTACGGGGCCGGAGCGCCTGGACGCGTGGCCCTTGTTGCTCCCGGGCTTGTGTGCCAGCGAATCGGCTTCCACTTCCCCAGCGAGAACAGGCGCGGGGCAATGGTCTTGCGCAGCGTTTCGGTCACGAACATGCCGACGCCCAGGGACATTGCCATGACCCATTCATACGCGTGCAGCGGCACGGTGCTGAACGGTCCGTGCAAGAAAGGCAGGTGGATCACGGCCCATTGCATCAACACGGCAATGACCAGGGCCAGCAGCATCGGACGGTTGCGCAGGATGCCGAGCCGGAAGATGGTCAGCTCGTCCGACCGCGCGTTGAAGGCTACGAGCCATTCAAAAACCACGATGGTGGTGAAAGCGGCCGTGCGTGCCTCCCGTAGGTCGTAGTGGTCCAGCGTCCAGTCAAACAGCAGGGTGACTCCTACGCCTAGCAGTAGCGCCAGGAATCCGGCGCGCAGCAGCAGCCCCGGATACAACAACCCCACGCGCGGATCGCGCGGGGTTTGACGCAGTTCGATACCCGTGCGGGGCTCCAACCCCAGCGGAATGGCCATGATGGTGCCGGTGAGCAGGTTGATCCACAGAATCTGCAGCGGTTCGAGAGGCGCAACACCCAGGAAGAACACGCACATCATCAGGGCCAGCAACTCCCCAAAGCAGGTGGTCAACAGGAAGAACGTCACGTTCCGCAGACGGTTGAAAATGGAACGTCCTTCCTCGATGGCCACCAGAATGGAGGCGAAATTGTCGTCGGCCAGGACCATATCCGCCGCTTCCTTGGCCACGTCGGTGCCCGTGATGCCCATGGCAATGCCGATATCGGCGGTTTCAAGCGCCGGCGCATCGTTGACCCCGTCGCCTGTCATGGCCACAACTTCGCCCTGCCGCTTGTATGCCTGCACGATCCGTAGTTTGTGCAGCGGCTCGATCCGCGCGAAAACCGAGGTGTTGCGCACCGTTCCGTCCAGTTCCGCATCGCTCATCCGGCCAATCTCGGCGCCGGTCACGGGGCGACCTTCGGGCAGCCCGATGCTGCGGGCGACCGCGGCGGCGGTGACCGGGTTGTCGCCGGTGATCATGACGGCCCGGATGCCGGCCTCCTGGCATTGGCGCACGGCCTCGCGCGCTTCGGCGCGCGGCGGGTCGCTCATCCCGGCCAGGCCGAGGAAGGTCAGCCGCCCACGGAGCGACTCTTCGCTGAGTTCGCCCGGCTGGCCGGCATAGTCACAATAGGCCAGTGCCATGACGCGCAGGGCGTCCCCCGCCATACGATCCACGGCGCCGAGAATGGCCTGGCGCGCGGTCTCATCGAGAGGCGTTGAGCCGCCGGACCGGGCCATGTTCGAGCTCATCGCCAGCACGCGCTCGGGCGCGCCCTTGACAAAGATCGTCCGCTTGCCGGAGTTGGAATGGAGCGTGGCCATCCACTGCCGCTCGCTCTGGAATGGAATCTCGTTGAGGCGGGGCCAGGCCAGTTCCAGTTGCTCCTTGCGCAGGCCCGCCTTCGCCGCCGCCACGACCAGCGCCCCTTCCGTTGGGTCGCCCAGAATGCTGCTGGCGGGCGGCGTCCCGGTGAGCAAGGCGTCGTTACAAAGCGCCCCGGCGCGCAGCAGAAGCTCCAGCGTTGCATCTTCCTGCACCGAAATTGTCTGGCCGTCGGCGCGCATTTCGCCCACCGGGTCATAGCCGCTGCCGTCCACGTCGTAGGACCGCCCGTGTGCATGGAGACGCGAGACGGTCATCTGGTTCAGGGTGAGCGTGCCAGTCTTGTCCGAGCAAACGACCGTGGTGGACCCCAGCGTTTCCACGGCCACGAGGCGGCGGATGATGGCCTGCCGTTTGGCCATGGCGCGCATGCCGACGGCCAACGTTACCGTGACCACGGCGGGTAGCCCTTCCGGTACGGCGGAGACTGCGGCGGCCACCACCATCAGGAAGATGTCCATGGGCGGCAACCCGCGGTACCAGCCGGCCAGCGCCAGCAAGGCACAGATGCCAGGCAAGATGAACAGCATGACACGGCCGAAGCGGTCGACGCTCCGCTGCAGCGGGGTCTTCTCCTGCGGCACATTCTGGATGGCCGCCGCGATGCGCCCCATCTCGGTCTGCATGCCGGTGGCGGCGGCGAGCACCGTCGCCCGGCCGTTGGTGACGACCGTGCCCATATGGACCATGTTCTTGCGATCCGCGAGGCCTGCCGCGGCGGTCAGGGCAGCGGTATGCTTCTCCGCCGGCATGGATTCGCCGGTCAGGGCCGACTCGTTGACCTTCAGATTCGTCGCTTCGATCAGGCGGCCGTCCACGGGCACGCGGTCGCCGGCCTCCAGGATAACGAGGTCCCCCGGCACGAGGTCTGCCGCAGTCACTGCGGCCACTTGACCGCCCCGGCGCACGCGGCTGCGGGGCGTCACCATGTTCTTGAGCGCCTCCATGGCCTTCTCGGCGCGCAGTTCCTGCACGAAGCCGATCACGGCCATAAGCCCCAGCACGGCCCCGATGACGGCTGCATCCAGAGCGCCTTTGACCAGCAGTTTGACGAGCGCGGCCGCCAGGAGGATGTAGGCCAGCGGGTTGGCCAGTTGGCGGAGGAACAGGACAATCAGCGGTGTCTTGGTTCGGGCCTGGAGCGCGTTTGGCCCGAAGCGAACGAGGCGCGCAGCGGCTTCCGGCCTGGTCAGCCCGTCGCGCGACGCGTCAAGCTCCCTCAGCGCCTCGTCGACCGAGAGGCGATACAGGTCCACCGGCAGCGCCGCCGGGGAGGGGGATCTATTCTGGTAGTTCATGACCGCTGGCGCGCCTTCTCTACCGCTTCGACGAGTTCCTTATCATCGGGCTTCGCGCGGCTGCCGAACCGCCCGGACATCAGGCCGTCCCGAAACGCATTTCAACCCAAACTACTCCATTTCGGACCGTGGTGAAAGCGTTTCTTGCATCCCCTGCCGGTGCTGATAGACTCTGGTGTATGTTACAGCCCTCATCCAGGATCGCCGTTGTCGGCGCGGGTGTGGCGGGGCTTACCGCCGCTTCTATCCTGCAGCGTCGGCATCGCGTGACGCTCTTCGAGAGGAACGACTACGCGGGCGGTCACACGCACACGGTGACAATCCCCGACGGCCCCGACAAGGGCACGCCCGTGGACACGGGGTTCATTGTGATGAACCACCGTAACTACCCGCTGCTGACGCGGCTGCTTGAACAACTGGACGTTCCACTGCGCGACAGCGAGATGTCCTTCAGTTACTGGGACGAACTCACGGGCATGCAGTACTCGGGCGGCGGACTGAATGGCCTCTTCGCCCAGCGTCGCAATCTCCTGCGGCCGGCGTTTCTCCGGATGGTGCGCGAGGTGTTCCGGTTTTTCCGGGAGGCGGAGCGCGACCTGGCCGCCGGTGGGTTGCGCGAACTGACGCTCGGAGATTATCTCAGACGCGGCGGATACTCGGACATGTTTGTCCGGCACCACCTCATCCCCACGGCGGCGGCCATCTGGTCAACGCCCGACAACCGGATGATGGCGTTTCCGGCGGAGTCATTCCTGCAGTTCTTCCACAACCACGGCTTGCTGACGGTCAATGAGCGACCGCAATGGCGGACCGTTGTGGGCGGCAGCCACACCTACGTCAAGCGTATCCTCGCGGACTTCTCGGGCGAGGTGCGCCTGTGCGCACCCATCGCATCCGTCCGCCGCTTCGACGACCGGGTCGCCCTGGCCACAAGCGCAGGGCCGGTCGGCGAGTTCGACGGCGTGGTCATCGCCGCCCATGCCGACGAAGCGCTGGGCATGCTGGCGGACCCGTCGGACGCGGAACGCCGCCTGCTGGGCGCCTGGGTGTATCAACCCAATGACACCGTCCTGCATACGGACGCCGCTGTGATGCCTCCGATGCGACGGGTCTGGTCCTCCTGGAACTACACCCGCGAACGCGGCAGTGACCCGGCAGGGCCGGCCGCCTTGTCGTATTGGATGAACCGCCTGCAGGGGCTGCAGACGAACACGCCGCTGTTCGTGTCGCTCAACCGCCGCACCCCGTTTGCAGCGGACCGCGTCGTCATGCGCACGGTCTACCACCATCCGACCTATTCGCGCGAAACGCTCGCCGCCCAGGCCGAACTGCCCGCGCTCAACGGGAAGCGGCGCACCTGGTTCTGCGGAAGTTACTTTGGGTATGGGTTCCACGAGGACGCCGTTCGATCCGCCGTCGAACTGGTTCGAGGGTTCGGGCTGGACCTGTGAAATCGCGCCTGTATATCGCCAACGTCCAGCACGCCCGGTATGCGCCGGCGACGCACCGCTTCTGCTACCCCGTCTTCACGTTCGCCTTTGATCTCGACGAACTCCCCGAACTCGACCGCCAGGTTCGCGGGTTCGGCTACAATCGCCGCGCGTGGGTCTCTCTGCACGACCGCGACTACCTGCGCGGAGACGGGACCATTCGCGAGCGGCTGATGCGGTTCCTGCGCGAGGCGGAGTGTGACGATAACATCGCGCGTGTGGAACTGCTGACCATGCCACGCATGTTCGGCCACGTGTTCAACCCCGTCAGTTTCCACTACTGCTACCGGGCGGATGGATCGGTGCGCTGCATCGTCGCGGAGGTCAACAACACGTTCGGCGAGCGCCATCTCTACATCTTGCGCGAACCCGAGGGCGGCCTGACCCGCTTCCCCCTGCGGTTCCGGCACGACAAGCAATTCCATGTCTCGCCTTTCAACGACATGCGCGGTCACTACGCGTTCAGCCTGTCGGAACTGGGGCCGAACATGCGGTTGGTGATCGACCTGCTCCGCGACGACGTGAAGGTCCTGACCGCCGTGCTCTCAGGCCATGCGGTGCCACTCGACTCCCGCGCCCTGCTCAGCCGCATGCTGCGACACCCGTTTCGGATTGTGTCCAACCTGCCGCGAATCGCCTGGCAGGCGTGCCTGCTTCACTACCGCCGCGGACTCCCCGTCTACCGCAAACCCAACCCCTCGCATCCCATGACCATCGGTGTGCCGCCGCCGACCCTGCGCGAGCGCGCGTGCATGCGGGCCGTGCGTCGGCTGCTCTCCGGGCTCAGGGACGGGCGGCTCGTGGTCGTGCTTCCAGATGGCATGGTGTGGACGTTCGGGGACGTGGCCGCGCCGGCAGCCGCCCTGCGAGTCTGGAACTACCGCTTCTTTCCGCGCCTCGTACTGGACGGCGACATCGGGTTCGGCGAATCGTACACAGCCGGCGAGTGGACGACGGACAACCTGACGGCGCTGATCACGCTTCTCGTAAGGAACGCCGCAGCGCTGGGTGCCGCAGCGCTGACCCCGGGCCTCGTCGGCCGCCTCGCCAACCGCATCCTGCACGCCAACCGGCGCAACACGCTGCGGGGGAGCCGCCGGAACATCCGCGCGCACTATGATCTGGGCAACGACTTCTACCGCTTGTGGTTGGACGCGGAGACGCTGCTGTATTCCTGCGCCCTGTTCGAGCGACTGGACCAGGCGCTGGCCGATGCGCAGAGCGCCAAGGTCCGGCGGGTCATCGAACTGGCTGGAATCGGGCCTGAGCACCACGTGCTGGAAATCGGCTGCGGGTGGGGCGGGTTTGCGATCGAGGCGGCGCGGCGCACAGGTTGCCGGGTTACGGGCATCACCATTTCGGAGGCGCAACTCAGACTTGCGCAAGAGCGCGTGCGGGCCGCGGGATTGACGGACCGCATTGCCTTGCGGCTGATGGACTACCGCGACCTGGAGGGGCAGTTTGACCGCATCGTCTCCATTGAGATGCTGGAGGCGGTAGGGCACGCGTACTTCGGCCTCTTCTTCCGCACGTGCGCCAATGTGCTCAAACCGGGAGGCCGGCTGGTCTTGCAGGTCATCACCATCCCGGACGAACGCTACGAGTCGTACCGGCGCAGCCCCGACTGGATTCAGAAGCACATCTTTCCCGGCGGGGTTCTGCCTTCGCGTGCGATCCTTGCCGCGGCGATGGAAGAGGCGGGGCTGCGCGTTGAGCGCGCCGATAGCATCGGCCGGCACTATCCGCCCACGCTGCGGACCTGGCGTGAGCGGTTCAATGCGCACGCCGCGGACCTGGACCGCATGGGGTACGACGCCGCGTTTCAGCGCAAATGGAACTACTACTTCGCTTACTGCGAGGCCGGATTCGCAACGGCGTACATTGACAACTGGCACCTTGTTGTTGGCGCGGACGACGGGCGCGGACGTGTTCTTTGCCCGACCCCACCACCCAGCGCACGCCAGGTCTCATCTTGCATCGTGAGGGAGCGGCAGGGCATACTGGTCGGCACGGGCGCAACACGCACAGGCACGCCCGACCGCCTGTCACACCGGCCACACACACCATGACTGCAGCCACCATCGCCCGCACCTACCTGACCACCCATCACGAACGGATACTCAAGGACTGGTTCGGCCTGCTGGAGATCCCCTCGGTGGGAACCGACCCGCTCCGCGCGGCCGACTGCGCGCGCGGTGCGGCCTGGCTGCGCCGTCACCTGAAGCGTCTGGGCTTCGACACCGAGGTCATGGCGCCGGCCGGTGCCCCGCCTATCGTGCTGGCCGAACGACTGGGCCGGCCCGGCGCACCCGAAGTGCTGTTCTACGGCCATTACGACGTCCAGCCGGAGGACCCGCTGACCGACTGGCGCACGCCGCCGTTCACGCCCACGCTCGTCGACGGCCGCGTCTACGCCCGCGGAGCGCAGGACAACAAGGGCCAGCTCTTCGCGTTCCTGCAGGGCGTCGCCAGCCTGTTGGACGCCGGCACGCCAATCCCCACGCTCCGCATCGTCCTGGAGGGCCAGGAGGAGTGCGGCAGCATCGCGTTGACCGAGCAGGCCGACGCCTGGCGCGCACGTCTGCAGGGCAACGTGTTGATGGTCTGCGACACGGGCGTCCACCCCTCGGGCCGCCCGGCCATCGTCGCCGGACTGCGCGGCATCCAGAGCCTGACCCTCACGCTGCAGGGCCCATCGCACGACCTGCACTCCGGCTCGCACGGCGGCCTCGCCCCGAACCCGGCCCAGGGCCTGGCCACGTTGCTGGCCTCGCTGCATGACGCCCGCGGCCGCATCGCCGTGGAAGGCTTTGCCGACCATCTCTGCCCGCCATCGCCGGACGAACTCGCACGCGCCGAAGCCGAACCGTTCGATGCCGAAGCCTACCGGCTGGAGACCGGCGTCGCTCCCGAAGGCGGCGAGCAGGGCGTGTCGCCCGACCGCCGCGTCTCCTTCGAACCCACGATCGAGATCAACGGCATCCACGCCGGCTACGGCGGCGCCGGCACGAAGACGGTGATTCCGTCCACCGCGATGGCCAAGCTCAGCATGCGGCTCTGCCCGGACCAGTCGCCCCGCCACGCGCTGCGGGCCCTGCAGACGCATCTCGAGGCGCACTGCCCGCGCGGCCTGACGCTCGCGCTCAGCGAGGTACACGTCGGCACGGGCGGCTTCCGCCTGCCGCTGCACTCACCGATCTTCCGCCTGGCGACCGACGTTCTGACCGGGCTGGACGCGCGCGGCCCGGTCTTCCGCTGGGAAGGCGCATCCATTCCGGTCGTCGCCACCTTGCGACACGTCTCGGGCGCCGCGCCGCTGCTGGTCGGCTTCGGCCGCGAGCAGGACCGCATCCACTGCGCCAACGAGTCCTTCGGCCTCGACCAGTTCGAACAGGTCATGGTGTACGCCGCCGGCATGCTCGCCGCGCTGGCGGCCTCCTGACACGGGGGGATTACCCATGATCCGCCTGGGCCTCTGCTGCCTCTTCCTCGAGGAACCCATCCGGTTCCGGACGACGACCGCTCAGGTCGTGCTGCGCCTGGACCGCACGGCGGCACTGGAGAAAGTCGCCGCGTTGTGCCTGCATAACGCGAACGCGCTGCTGCGCGCGCTTGAATACTGCGCGGCCCACGGTATCGGCGACTTCCGCGTCAACAGCCAGATCCTGCCGCTGCGGACCCATCCACAGGCCGGCTACCGCGTGGCCGACCTGCCGGGCGCGCGGGAGATCGTCGCGGCCTTCAGCGCATGCGGACGGTTCGCGCACGATCACCGGCTCCGGCTCACCTTCCACCCCGACCAGTTCATCCTGCTCAGTTCGCCGCGTCCGGAGGTCACGGCCAGTTCATTGGCTGAACTCGACTACCAGGCCGAGGTGGCTGAGTGGGTGGGCGCCGATGTGATCAACATTCATGCAGGCGGCGGCTACGGCGACAAACCGGCGGCGCTAGTGCGCCTGATCAAGGCCCTGGAGCACCTGCCGGAGCGCGTGCGCAGCCGCCTCACGCTGGAGAACGATGAACGGGTCTACACGCCGCGCGACCTGTTGCCTCTCTGCCGCGCGGAGCACGTGCCCCTGGTCTACGACGTGCACCATCACCGGTGCCTGCCGGACGGGTACAGCGTCGCTCAGGCGACCGACCTGGCGCTGGGCACGTGGAACAGGGAGCCGCTCTTTCACGTGTCGAGTCCGAGAGACGGCTGGCAGAGCCCCCTGCCCAACCGTCATCACGACTACGTCGACCCGCGCGATTTTCCCCGCGAGTGGCTGGGTGTGAGCGACGTCACGGTGGAGGTGGAGGCCAAGGCGAAGGAACGCGCCGTGGCGCGTCTCGCCAGAGACCTGACGGCCTTTGCCTAGCCCTGCAGCGCTACTGGATCTGGAAGGTGACGTAGACGGTGATGCGGATCTCCTCAGCGTCCGCGCCAAACGAGGCGGAGCTCTGGTCGATCGGCACGTTCTCGTCCGGCGTGTTCCACCCCACCGGGGGATACTCGTTGATCGTCAGGACGTTTCCAATCTGTGCGCCGAGAACGGCTGCCATAGCCGCTGCCTTGTCCTTGGCCGCCGCGGTCGCCTTCACCGTCGTGTCCCTGGTGACCTGCGCGGCCCTCGAACTGACCACCCTGTAATGGACTTTCGTGCCCTTGCCACGGCTGAGCATCTCGAGCATCTCGGAGAACAGCCGCGTGTCGCGCTGGCGCACGGTGATGACGCGCGTCACGTTGAGCGGTTTCGCAGGGTCGCTGGCGCCAGTGCCTTCGCCAAGCCTGGCATCCCTGATCTTGACGATCCCAACCGCGATGTCGGCTCCCTGAATCTCCTTCTTCAGACACGCGCTGGTCAGTTCCTTGACCTGATCGTCACTCGACGCCTTGGCGTCAACCACCTCCTTACCGGCGGTCTGCAGGGTGATATCCCACAGAATCGTGTCCTGCGGAACATACCCGACCGCGCTGCCGCTGACCGAGATCGTCCGCGGAGGCGGTGTTTGCCCTTCCGGCGCGGCCTTTGCGGCGAGAGCGGCGAGAAGAACCATGAGCGTCAAGCCAGCCTGCTTCATCGAACGTTCCTTCCTGCCTCAGCCGTCGGCGAATTGTCCGCCGGTCTGCTGGCGAGTATACAACGGTGTGAACATGGCGAACAAGCGCCGGTTTGGAGCGGCACATCCCCGTTTCACTGACTTGCCTGCTCCGCGCCGGCCCGGAGGGTACGGTGCGTGTCGATCAGTCGCTGCGCGCGCCTGCGGCGCAGCCGCGACGCCTCCCGGGGTGCTTGGAAGCTGGGCGGGATCGACATCGGGGTCGGGGTCGGTATCGGTATCGGGGTCGAAGGGAGACGGAGTTGGCGTTTGTCCATGATGACCTTGCCGTGTACCCGGCGGCCATCGCGTACGTCGACCTGAGCAAAGTCATCGACCCCGATACCGATACCGACCCCGA
>CAYQJG010000125.1:0-10008 GCA_964417715.1 uncultured Lentisphaerales bacterium
ACCTTCATCGGGACACTGTGCCGCCCGCCGCCCCTACGTCACTGACCCATTACGCAGAAACACGAACGTAACTTGACTCTCCGCATCGCCAGATGGATAATGGCGGCTCTGAAGCTGACTGGGTGGGTTTGGTTAGGAGGACAACGAAATGGCAACAGACAAGAGAAGCAAGACCAGGCGTGTGGTTTTCACGGTTCGCGCCGAACCGGACAGCAAAGTCTCGCTGGCCGGCAGCTTCAACAACTGGGACCCGCAGAGCCGCGAGTTGACAGACAAGAAAAACACCGGCGTCTACACGGCCACGCTCTTCCTGGCCCCCGGCACGTACG
This sequence comes from uncultured Lentisphaerales bacterium, assembly GCA_964417715.1. Taxonomy (GTDB): domain Bacteria; phylum Verrucomicrobiota; class Kiritimatiellia; order RFP12; family CAYQJG01; genus CAYQJG01. The sequence goes on from CAYQJG010000125.1 coordinate 330, forward strand.
AGTACAAGTTCGTGATCAACGGCACGTGGTGCGTCGACCCCGAATGCTCCGAGTGGGTCCAGAACAGTCTGGGCACGCTGAACAGCGTCCGCCGGGTCGAGTAACCGGCCCATGCCGGCACAGCTGCCACGTGTCGCACTCACGCTCGGCGACCCTGCGGGTATCGGCCCAGAACTTGTTCTGCGGGCCTTATTGACCCCTGCCGTTCGGGCGGTGTGTGTTCCTGTTGTCTATGGCAACCAGAGTCTGTTGCGGCGCGTGGCTGCAGCAACCGGCGTCATGTGGCCCCCGCCCTCCCTCGTCATCCGGTCGCCAGCCGAGGCGGCGTTGCACCCGGATGGCGGGGCGGCTGTGCTGCTTGACTTCCCCGATCCAGAGGCGGCCGTCCTGCAGCCGGGGCGCGTACAGGCCGCCTGCGGCCGGCTGGCCCATACTTGGATTCTAGCGGCGGCTCGCGACGCGCTCGCAGGACGGGTGGCTGCAGTCGTGACGGCGCCCATCAACAAAGAGGCGCTGCATGTGGCCGGCATCAGGCACCCCGGACACACCGAAATTCTGGCGGATCTGACAGGCACGAGCGAGGCCGTCATGCTGTTCTGGAGTTCGCGTCTCGTCGTCAGCCTGACCACAATCCATGTGGCGCTGGCCGACGTACCCCGGTTGCTGACGTGCCAGCGCATCCTGACGACCATCCGGCTTACGGCTGCGGCCATGCGCGCACCCGGCTCTCCGCCGCCACGCATCGGCGTGCTCGCGCTCAACCCGCACGGCGGCGAGCGGGGCCTGTTCGGCCGCGAGGAGTCGCTCGCCATCGCACCCGCCATCGAGGCGGCCAGGGCCGAAGGCATCGACGCCGCCGGCCCTCTGGTCCCGGATACGGCATTCACTTGGCTGCGCCCAGCCGCATCACCTGCCTCCGACCATCGGCCGTATGACGCCTATGTCGCCATGTACCACGATCAGGGGCTGATCCCCTTCAAACTGGTGGCCTTCGACGAGGGCGTGAACGTCACCCTCGGCCTGCCCATCGTCCGCACGTCACCCGACCACGGGACAGCCTTCGACCTGGCCTGGCAGGGACGCGCGTCGCCGACAAGCTTCCTGGCCGCGATTCACTGCGCCCTGCGGCTGTCCGGCAACCGGCAGCGCCGTCAGCTCATTGCGGGTCGTACCCCATCACGCTCCGGAACTCGGATACCACCCGCGCCTTGACCGCAGACAGGTCGACCGCGCGGCCCAGCAGGCGCTGCATGGACGTCACACCGGCGCCGCGAATCCCGCACGGCACCAGCCCGGCGTAGTCGCTCAGGCGCGTGTTAACGTTCAGAGCGAAGCCGTGCATCGCAACCTGACGCGAGATGCGGATGCCCAGTGCGGCAATTTTGTCGTTGCCGACCCAGACGCCACGGTTGCGGGCATCGCGACCGGACGCCAGACCAAACCCGGCGAGCACACGGATGAGCACCTCCTCCAACGCCGTGACATACGCCACAACTCGCAGGCCGCGTTCGCCCAGGTGTATGATGGGATAGCCGATCAACTGGCCGGGCCCATGGTAGGTGACGTCGCCCCCGCGCGTGGTCGCGCAGACGTCGATCCCGGCGCGGGCCAGCTCTGCGGCTGGTCTCAGCAGGTGCCCGGGGTCGGCGGACCGCCCCAAGGTGTAGACGGCACGGTGTTCCAGCAGCAGCAGCGTATCGGGCACGCGTCCCGCGACCCGATCGGCGTGGAGGGCCTCCTGCCGGACCAGCGTCTCGCGGTAGTCGGCATCGGGACCAAGATCGCTGATGATCAGCGGACTCATGGCAATGAAAAACCGCACACCCGGATCGATCCGGACATGCGGTCGAAGATCGGCAACGTGTCCGGCAGGGACCCGCGCGTCACGCCATCTTGGCCAGACGGAGCGCCAGACGCGACTTCTTGCGGCTGGCGTTGTTGGCCTTGATAATCCCCTTCTTCGCGGTCTTGTCCAGTTCGGACGAGTAGGCGGAGTAGAGTTTGACGGCGGCTTCCTTGTTGCCGGCCGCAATGGCCTCCAGCAATTTGCGGCGTGAAGCCGACACGTCGCTCTTGCCGGCGCGGTTGCGGATGCGGCTCTTGGCCGACGTGCGTACACGCTTCGCGGCGCTCTTGATATTGGGCATGAAGAAGGCTCCTTGGTCGTCTGCTACAATGCGTTGAAGCCCGGTTATGATACCCACTGGACGGCTGGGGTCAACAGCTAAAACGCAGACACGCCCGCCGGACGCTATTTCAGGGCGGCTTCGACAGCCTGAACCAGCGCAGCAACCTGCTGCAGCCCAACGAACTGCTGCACGATTTTGCCGTCCTTGAAGATCATCAGGGCCGGGATGCTGCGAACGCCGAACTTGACCGCCAGCTCGCGCGATTCGTCCACATTGACCTTGGCGATCCGGGCACGGTTGCCGAGAGCCGTCACCACCTGCTCCAGTACCGGCAGTTGCATGCGGCATGGACCGCACCAGGGCGCCCAGAAGTCAACCAGCGTCACGCCTTGCGCGATTTCAGTATCGAAATCCGCACCCGTCAGTTCCTTGATGCCAGCAGCCATGGGGTCCTCCCAGACGTTTCTTGAGAACAGGGCGCATCATAGGCGTTCCGGTCCGCGATTGAAAGACGGAACACGCCCGCACCGGGCTGGCGCAGCGGTGTCGAATCCGTTTCGCCGGTTGCGCGAAACGAACGTCTCTGCGAAGCTGTCGGCTGTCCGATGAAAACCGTGGCATACAATGCGATGGCGCTGTGCGAACCCGCTTCGGGCGTGGCGGTCACGATCCGCGGCCTGATCGGCGCCCTGGCCGACAGCGGGGCGCAGCGCATGCAGGTTTATGCCCCCCGTTCGGTTGCCGGCCGGCTACCCTCGGGCGTGCGCCTGCAGACCCGTCCCTCGGGCTGGCCGTGGCCGTCCCGTGCGCTGCGCATTCTCTGGGAACAGGCGCTGCTGCCCATGCGCCTGCGGACGGACGGCGCAGGTCTGCTGCACGCTCCCGCCTATGTCGCGCCGCTGGCCTCGCCATGCCCGGTCGTGTTGACGGTCCATGATCTGCATGTCTTCACCCACCCGCAGTTCTGCACGTCTGCCAACCGCGCCCATTACCGCCTGCTGATGCCACCCTCGATCCGACGCGCCGCGGCCATCATCGTCTTCTCGGAGCACGTTCGGCACACACTTGCGGCGTGGTTTCCGGAAGCATCGGCCAAAACGGTCGTGATCCCTCCGGGTATCGATCCGGCCATGCGCCCGGTGACCGCACCCGCCGAATGCGAGACCGTGCGACGCCGCTATGGCCTGCCGGACCATTACCTGCTGTTCGTGGGCGACCTGGCGCCGCGCAAGAACCTGTTGCGGCTGCTGGAGGCCTACGGCGCGTTCGCACGTCGCCAACCGGAGATACACCTCCTGCTCGTCGGGCGACCCGTATGCGGCAGCGACGCCCTCGATCGGGCGATAGCCGCATGCACGCCGGTCGGGCGGGTGCACTGCACAGGCTACGTGCCACAGGCTCACCTGCCGGCGCTCTATTCACTGGCCGACGCGCTGGTCTACCCGTCGTACGACGAAGGGTTCGGCCTGCCGGCGCTGGAGGCCATGGCATGCGGCTGCCCGGTTGTGACGGCCGGGCAGGGCGGCCCACAGGAGATCTGCGGCGAAGCAGCCACCTACTGCAAGCCGGAGGACGCGCACACGATCACGCACGCAATCCAGTTGCAGTACGCCGATCCGGACGGTCGGCGGCAGCGAACCGCCGTCGGCCTGAGACGCGCCGCCACGTTCTCATGGGCGCAGGCCGCGTCTCGCACCGAGGCGCTCTATGGCCGGCTTCTCGGGTGACCGCCGAGCCCGGCGAGAACCGCGCCGCGGAACCGGCTGTCAACGATCCAGCACCTCGCGCACCTTGCGGGCCAGGTCATCGCGCCCAAACGGTTTCGGCAGCAGATCCGTGCCCTCCTCCAGTATGCCGCACTCGGCAATGACATTGGCCGTGTAGCCCGACATGTAGAGCACGCGGATGAGCGGCATGGACTCACGCACCTGCCGACTCAGTTCGCGGCCGTCCATGCCCGGCATCACCACATCGGTCAACAGCAGGTCGATCGGCCCTGTGGCCACATGGACAAGCGCCAGGCATCCCCCGGGTGTCTCGGCGCTCACGACGTGGTAGCCGAGGCTCCGCAACATGGCGCTAGTCATCTCGCGCACGACCTGCTCGTCTTCCGCCAGCAGAATGGTCTCGGTGCCGCCATGCGCGCGCAGCGGCAGCGTGGCGGGTGGCGGGAGCGGCAATGCGGAGGCGGATGCGGGCAGGTGGATCCGGAAAGTCGCGCCGCACCCCGGCGCGCTGTGAGCGCGGATGCCGCCGCCGTGCTGTTTCACGATGCCGTAGACGGTGGCCAGTCCCAGCCCCATCCCCTTGCCCATCTCTTTGGTTGTGAAGAATGGATCGAAGACCCGGGCCAGGGTCTGCTCGTCCATGCCGACGCCGCTGTCGCTGACCGTCAGCGTCACACAGCGGCCAGGCCCGACCCCCGCCTGACTGACGGCCAGTTCGCCCGCCACGTCGACCGCGGCGGTTTCGATCACCAGTGCCCCGCCATGCGGCATGGCTTCCTGCGCATTCATGGCCAGGTTCATCAGCACCTGCTCAAGTTGCCCCCTGTCCGCCTTGACACACGGCAGTCCATGCGCCAGACGCATGTCGAGACGGATATCCTCGCGCAGGGTGCTGCGCATCAACTCGGAGAAGTCCGCCACGACGGCGTTCACATCCAACAGTTTGACGTCCAGGGCCTGCTTGCGGCCGAAAGCCATCAACTGCCTCACCAGGTCGCGCGCCCGCTCGGCCGCCTTGATCATCTCGACCAAATCACGGCGCCGCGGCTTGTCCAGGCTGTGATCAACCAACAGCATCTCGCCGTAGCCGAGGATGGGCGCGAGCAGGTTGTTCAGGTCGTGCGCGACGCCGCCCGCCAACAGGCCGACCGCCTCCATGCGCTGAGCCTGCTGGAGTTGATCCTGCAGTTCGACCTCGTGCGTGACGTCCTTCTGCACAGCCACGAACTGGACGACACGGCCATTCTCGTCGCACACGGGGGAGATGGTCGCGTCTTCCTGGTAGAGGGTGCCATTCTTGCGCCGGTTGATGAAACGACCGGACCACATGCTGCCTCCGGCCAGCGTCTGGCGGAGGTTGCGGTAGAACACCGTGTCATGCTGGCCGCTCTTGAGCAGCGCCGGCGTCCGGCCGACAACTTCGCCCCGACTATACCCGCTGGTCCGCTCAAAGGCCGGGTTGACATATTCGATCACGCCCGCGGCATTGGTGATCAGCACGCTCTCGGCCGCCTGGTTGATGGCGGAAGCAAGCCGCCGCAGTCCGGCTTCGGCCTCACGGTGGGCTTCTTCGGACTCGACCGCGGCGGCCAGGATGCCGAGTATCTGCCGGTCGGTCGCCTGAAGCACGCGTTCGCCGGCGAACAGCACGCACAGCGAACCAACGGGCTTGCCTTCGCCGCTGCGCACCACGTGCGCCACACAGCACCCGAACCCCTGCGTGCGCACAAACTCATCGGCCGCGGCGAAGGCCGAGGCCTGCAGGTCTGTCACATACAGGATGTCGCCCGAATCGCCTTGAATAGCCTCATGGCAGATGCTGCCGGCCGGGAGACCGGTCGCATAGACGCCGCCGGGGACGCACCACCGGCCGCAGAGTGTCAGGCACCCGTTCGCATCGTCGACGCGTGCGTAGAGTGCGCACATGGCGCCCATCAACTCGCCTGCCAGAGCCGTCAGCCGGTTCACGTTGCCATCGCAGTCGGCCGTGCGCTGCAGCAGACAGGTGTTGATGCGGGCCAGACGCTCCTCGCCCGCGCGCAGTGCATCCTCGGCCTGCCGGCGCTCGGTCACATCGCGGGCCGCCGAGTAGATCAGGTTGCCCTGGGGCAGCGACCGCCACTCGATCGAACGGTAACGGCCATCCTTGGCACGGAAGCGGTTCGTGAAGCTCAGAACGGTCTTCTGATCGCCCAGATTGGCCAGCGTCTCCAACGTGGCGGCCACATCCTCGGGATGCACAAAGGTGGGATAAAATTTGCCTTCGAGTTCCTCCAGTGTGTACCCCAGGGTTCGCTCCCACTCCGGATTCATACGACGGAAATAACCATCCGTGTCGGCAATGCAGAGCAGGTCGAGGCTGTTGCTGAAGTACCGCTCCAGTTCCTGCTTCTTCGCCTGCAACTCCCGACGGGTCACATTCTCGGCTGTCACATCGCGCAACACGAGCACCACGCCGCTCACGCGGCCGTGTTCATCGCGCATCAGTGCGGCCGAGTCGGTCACCTGGCGACGGCTTCCGTCGCGCGCCATGAGGGTGGCTTCGACGGCCTGGCTCACGGTCTGGCCCAGGGCCAGCGCCCGGTCCACCGACGCCCCGGCGGGCGCGCCCACGATGCGACAGACATCGTCCAGCGGCTTGCCGGCCGCCTCGGCCTGCGACCAGCCGGTAAGGCTTTCGGCCCGCGTGTTCATCAGTGTGATGCGCTTGTCGGCATCCACGCTGATCACGCCGTCGCCGATTGATCGCAACGTCGACGACAGTATGCCCTCGGTGAGCTGCCTCGCCTGATGCGCACGCTCGCGCGCAATCACCGCCGCGCCCAGCCGCTTCTCCATTCCACCCGCAACCTGCGACAGCACCACCAGCAGCACGACCGCGACGAGGATGGCGGCCAGTACCAGCACGACCATCAGCCGCCGCCGGAAGGCCACATCGCTGTCGGTCGACCGCATCACCAGCAGCTGGACGGTAGGGCTCCCGGTCACATCCCTCTCCGGTACCATCCGGCAGGACCATCGGCGCCCTTCATTCCGGCCGTCGGCGGCAGACGCCTGCAGTTCGAACACGCCGGTCATGGCGCGCGCGGGCTGCCGCCTGATCGCCGCTTCCAGGCCACTCGGAAGCACACCCGAAACCGGCCTGTCCCGTTCATCCAACAGGACCAACTGGCGGGTGCCGGGCGTGCTCAGGCGCGCGAGGACGCCGTCGACTGAAACGTCCATCTTGCAGTAGCCGCGAATCTGACCTCCCCACCGCAGCGGCCGGGCGTACACCAGCCTCACCCCGCCGGATGCCAGCTCAAGCCCCCAGGCCTCGTCGCCGCGCTGACGCGCCGCCGACGTTGCTTGCCGGCCGACCTCGGCTTCACACCCGCTCGCCGATCCAGCACCCGACCGAACGATGCGATCCGCATCCAACAACGCAATCCGCTCGGCTCCCAGCTCGCGCTCCAGTTGCTCGAACTGCGGAGACGTCAACGCCCGCACAGCCTGCCAGTCGCCTCCCAACCAGGCGGCTGCCAGCGCTGCCGACCCCTCGATCCCGACGGCCTGCGCCCTGAGCGTGCGCGCCTCAGCCGCCAGCGCGCGCTGAAACTCGTAGGCGGCCGCCTCGGCCAGATGCCCGGTCTGCGAGGCCGACTGGCGATGCACCGACACGTAGACAAAGGCCAGTCCCAACGCGGCAAACAGCACGGCTACCCCGACGGCAGATAGGAGCACGCGGGACTTCAGCCGCAGTGCGTTGCGCAGTTCCTGCTGTTCATGATCGGCCAGCAGCGATTGCAGAAACGCCGCCTCGTGCAACTGGCTGACCAGCAGCATGACCATCAGGAGGGTCAGCAGCACACCCGCCACAAACACAAACCAGTGCCCCCGCTCAGTATTGCTGGCCACAAAGGCCACGGTCGGCCGGATCTCGATGCGCCAGATTCGATTCGCCACCGGTAGATCGGCGGCATACACCAGGTCCGGTTCCGCCACTGACAGTTCAGACGCTCCCCGACCGCGCGTCCGGCAAATGAATCGCGGTCCGGCATCGGCAGAGACGTCATGCAGCACAAAGGCCAACTGCTCCGCCGCGGCCACGCCCGTGCGCGCGGCGAACGCATCGCCACGCACGACCCCCAGGATGAACCCCGTCAGGTGCGCGCGCCGATCCGACAGCGTGCTCTTCGCCTGAATGTCCTTGTAGACGGGCACGAATATCAGCACGCCGGACGACGTCCTGTCGACCATCGCCAACCGGACGGGGTGGGTCATCACCGGTTGCCCAGTATCGCCGGCGTGCGCGATGGCCTCGCGGCACACGCGATCCGAGCCCAGATCATATCCCAGCGCAGGATTGTCGCCGCGATGAGGCTCCGAATACGTGATCGGGAAGAACTCGGCGCGGTCTCCCGCCCGGACCCACGTGCGGTTGGCACCGCGGTCCGTGATCTGAAACGACCGCAACCCCTCGTCGCGGATGGACGCCTCAAACGCGGCCCGTTCGACCGACGGAACATGGGGCACCCACGCAATTGCCTCCATCCAGGTCGTGCGCAGAATGGGCGAGACGAAGAGGCCGAATTCCTCGAGCGTGACCGTCTCGGACCCCTCGTAGAAGCGCCGCGCCGCCTCCAGTTCATGCAGGTTGCGGGAGAGGGCATCCAGCACCACCCCCGCCTGCCGGCCGGCCAGCGCACTGAACCGCTGGTCGACCTCCTCGTGACGCTTCTGCCGAACGTCGCTCTGCAACGCATAGCTCAACGCCAACCCAACCAGCAGCACGAGTACGACGGTCAGGCGCGCAACGGCATCCAACCGGCCCAGTCCACGGCGGCGCGCGCGGACCTCCGCATACTCACGCACGAGCATGATCAGCAGCGCGGATAGCCCCAGCGCGACGATCAGCATCCGGCTGGTGCGGGCGCCAACGTCCGACACCTCCTTCCCCACCGCGATGCGAATGAGCGCCGCCGGTACCCCACCCAGGCCGCCCAACACCGTGTAGGCGTGCAACTCGCGGCCCGGCCCCGGCAGGACGGAGACAGAGCCCGGTGTAAGCGCGGCCAGCAGATCACGCTCGGACGCCGAAAGGCGCGGATCGTCAACAAGCAACACATCAAAGGGCATCCCAGTCTGCACGGCCAACGCGCGGCAGATGGCCGCGTCCAGCACGCGACCAAAGACGACCATGCCGTGCGGCGGGCCAACGCCCTGTGTGGACAGGATCGGGCGCGCCGACAGAAACAGGAGACCGCAGTCGGTTCGCAGGAAACCGTCAACGGCCTCGCCGCGCGACAGGACGGACGGCAGAACACTCAGTACGGCGGGCCGGTCACCGGCGAATACCGACGGGGCGATTGCGCCGCCCTGCTCGGTATCATAGGTGCCGCGGTACAACACGCGGCCGTGCGGGTCGAAGAAGTAACAGAGGTTAACACCCGTGCTCTTCTCGATCAGCCCCATATCAGGCAGGTTGACGCGGACGAAATCCGATGTCTGCCCATCGGCAAACGCGCAGGCATCGTCCCACTCCGCCCAGTCGCTGGTCGTCTGCCCCAGGTGGCGCAGTTCGTTCAGGATGGCGGCGGACACGCGCGCACTGTCGGCCTCCGCCTGCGCCCGCTCAAGGTGCCGGAAAGCGGGGCGTACCACACCACGCTCAACAAGCCAGACCGCCAACATGACGACCAGCGCACCCAGACCCGCCGTTAGGGCACCCTTCGATCTCAGTGAAGTAAACACGGTTTTGCGTGCCTATGGGCACATGGGACTCCAGACACCCAAATCTACGGCTAAGCGATTGGGGCGACGGGCGGTAGGCGCCTCTGGCGC
>CAYQJG010000126.1:0-9888 GCA_964417715.1 uncultured Lentisphaerales bacterium
GTTCACCACACCCCATCCAGCCACAGAAAATCCCCCCACAAAACCGGAAGCGCCCGTCAGAGGGTTCCCGGCCCAGAGAGCAATGCCCCTCTCATCCGTGGTCCCTGTGAGCTCTGTGAGAGTTCTCACAAAAATCGATACCGATACCGATACCGACCCCGACGCCGACCCTCCACCTTCCACCCTCCACCCTCCACCCTCCACCCTCCCGCCTCCCACCCTCCACCTCCCACCTCCCCACCGCCCAACGCCCTATTGCCGCACCGCACCGGCCGTGCTAGTATGTCCGTGCAATATGATTTGAGTAAGCCTCATTCAGGTGGAGAGTCGCATGCAGAAGTTTAGCTATGCTGCTGTTGATGGCGCCGGCAAGGAATCCCGCGGCGTGGTCGAAGCCCCCAGTCAGGCCCAGGCGATCGCCAAGATCCGCGGGCAGGGGCTCTTTCCGACCTCCATCGGTCCGGTCGGCCAGAACGCCGCCACCACGGCCACGGCGCAAGCCACGCCCGCCAAGAAGAGCGGTGCGCTCAACATGGAGATCAAACTGCCGGCCTTCCTGCGCGGGCGCGTCAAGGCCAAGGACCTGATGGTCCTCACGCGGCAGTTGGCCACGCTGGTCGACGCCGGCCTGCCGCTGTTGCGCGGCCTGCGCGTGCTGCTGCGCCAGACCAAGAACCCGGCCCTGCGCGAAGCCCTGACCGGCATGGGCGAAGCGGTTGAGAGCGGCAGCACCTTCTCGGAATCGCTCGGCCAGTACCCGCGCATCTTCAACCACCTCTATGTGAACATGGTGCGCGCGGGCGAAGCCGGCGGCGTGCTCGAAGTGGTGCTGAACCGGCTGGCCGAGTTCATGGAGAAGGCCGACAAGATCAAGAACAAGGTCCGCGCCGCCATGGTCTACCCGGTGGTCGTGCTGATCGCCGCCATGAGCATCCTGGCGTTCCTGCTGATCAACGTCATCCCGAAATTCGAGGAGATCTTCAAGGACCTGCTGGAAGGCAAGGCGCTCCCCAAGATCACGCAGTTCGTCATCGCGGCCAGCAACCTCGTGCAGCACAACTTCGTGCTCGTGGCCAGCGGCATTGCGGCGATCGTCATTGTGATCAACCTCTGGACCAAGACCAAGAACGGCCGCGTGGCCATGGATCACTTCAAGCTGATGCTGCCGGTCTTCGGCACGCTTGTGCGGCGCACCGCGATTGCACGGCTGACCCGTACCCTGGGCACCCTGCTCTCGTCCGGCGTGCCGGTGCTGCAGGCGTTGATGATCGTCAAGGAGACGTCGGGCAACGCCGTGGTCGCGAACGCGGTGCAGCACGTGCACGACAGCGTCAAGGAAGGCGAAAGCATGACCGCGCCGATGGAAGCCTCGAAGGTCTTCCCGCCCATGGTGGTCAGCATGGTCGAGGTCGGCGAGGAGACCGGCGCGCTGCCGGACATGCTGCTGCGTATTGCGGACACGTATGACGATGAAGTCGACAACGCCGTTGCCGGCCTGACATCCATCATCGAGCCGGTCATGATCATGTTCCTGGCCGTCATCGTCGGCACGATCGTGATCGCCATGTTCCTGCCGTTGATCTCGATCATCAGCACGCTCGGCCAGCAGGCCGGCTAGCGAAAGGGGGCCCCGCATGCAACCGATCACAGCCCAGCGCCGGCGCAATGGCTTCACGCTGGTCGAAATGCTCGTGGTGGTGTTGATCATCGCCGTACTGATCGGCCTGACCGTCAAGATCCTGGGCGGGGCCGGTCGCCAGGCGGCCAAGGCGCACACGGTGGCCAAGATCGAGCGCGTCAAGCACGCGGTTGAGGAGTTCTACTCGGAGTATGGCCAGTACCCGCCGGTGACGGTGTCATCGAACGGAACGCAGCGGTTCGCCTACGAATACCCGTGGATCGAGGGTAACTTTGGTCGGGTGAGCGGGTACTTCACGCCACAGAGCGGAACATCGGCAGGTTCCGGCGACCCCCTGTTCGACTTCGGCCTGATGGGGTACTTGCTGCCGCGCCACAACGACTTCGTCTCGGACGTCTATACGAACTACCCGGATGTTTTCCGTAACCAGCAATGGGTCACTTACAACAACCAGGCCGACGCCGATATCCAGCGCGATCTCGACGCCATGACACGCTGGCGCCCCTTCCTGGAAGGACCACCGGACTCGATCCTGTATGTTCACTGGACCGAGCATACGACAGGCGGCATACCTTACACGAACGTGTTTACGTCCGTTAATGACGGTTGGGACCGGGAACTCCACTATGAGTCGAAGCCGCCCTACCAGACCTACAAACTCTGGTCGCTCGGACCCGATGAAGGCAACCCCGCCGATGATATCTACGGACACACCGGACATTAGTCGCCTATGGCATCTGCGACAAACAGACCATGAATGCACTACCCACACCTGCACGCCGCAGCATTTGGCGCCGCCTTTCTAGAGGGGCGCGGTCCCTCGCGCCCAAGTGCCAGTCAGGCACCTGCCCCGCAGCCAGGCCGGCAGGGACGCCGGCCCTCCAGAGCGCCGCGCGCATCGCAACGATTGGCGCCGCCTTTCTGGAGGGGCGCGGTCCCTCGCGCCCTTTGTGTTCGCGCACCGCCCAACGGTCCGACCGTTCAACCGGCCCCCGCCGCCGCGGCTTTACGCTGATCGAGATGCTCGCCGTGATCCTGATCATCGGCGTGCTGATGGCGATTGCCTTCGGCGCGTTTACCGGCGTGCGCCAGCAGGCCTGGCGCGCCCGTTCGCGCGACCTGGCCCGCCAGCTGGCGCATGCCTGGACGCAGCATCTGCAGGTCAACCGGGAACTCCCGGCCAGCGTGATCAACGCCCAGCGGGCCTCCACCGACAACTATGTGCTGGCCGACCACGACCATCTGGTCGCCCTGAATGGCAGCCAGTTGGCCGGCAACCGTTTTCTGGAAGTCAAGGAGAACGAACTTCGGGACGGGTTGCGCGACCGGTGGGGGCAACTGCTCAAGGTGCGACTCGACATCGAATACAAGGGCAAGGTGAAACACCCCTTCGATTCGGAGACCGAGTTGCGCACCAGCGTCGTTGTCTGGTCCGACCGGTACGGCAATCCGGGGGGTTGTGGCAGTGGGCCGAGAGATCCTAACTACACCGAGAAGAAGGAAGACGACATCGTGGTCTGGTGACGGGGAGTGTGGGCTGTGGGCTGTAGGCTATAGGCTGTAGGCTGGAGGCGAGAGGGAAGCACCATGCGCGACAACACCGATTCATGCGTGGCATCTTGCACGGGCGCCGCCCTTCTGGCGGGGCGCGGTCCCTCGCGCCCTGGCGACCGGCTCGCACCGGCCGTGGCCTCGGACCGTCCAACCGTCCGACCGTCCAACCGTCCAACCGGTCGCCGCGTCGGGTTCACCCTGATCGAACTTCTGGCCGTCATCGTCATCATCGCCATCCTGCTTGGTATCATGACCGGCGCGGCCCAATTCGTCGTCAAGGTCGCCCGCGAAAAGCGCCTGACATTGTCCTGTCGTGCGCTCGAGAGCGCCATGGCGCGTTACCGACACGAATACGGCGCCTGGCCCATCCCGGTGGGCGCCTCCGGCAACTATGATACCGCCTACGGCGGGCCGTACGCCTTCAACGTGAGCGGCGAACGCAACAAGGAGTGGTTCTACCTGCTCCGTGCGACCCCCAACAACACCTTCAACCCGAAGCAGATCCGCTGGGTCGATGAAACCACGATCTTCACGGTGGCCGATGCACGCGTGGTTGACCGTGAAGGGCGGCTCATCGCACAAGAAGGACAGCGCGTCCCCCTGCATCTTGTGCGCCAGACCAACCCCGACCTTAAAACGCCATTCGTAGGCATCAGCAAGCAGGGCAAGACGGTCTATTTCGGTATCAGAATCGACGTGGATGCCGACACGGTTCAGGTGACCTCACCATGATAACAACGTTACACCAGCGCATCAGGCCGGCAGGGACGCCGGCCCTCCAGAACGCCGCGCGCTCCTCTGCGAGTGGCGCGCCACCGTTCAACCGTCCGACCGTCCGACCGTCCGACCGTCCGACCGCCCAACCGTCCAACCGCCCGACCGTCGGACCGTCCAACCGTCCCGTGAGGGACGTTGTCCCGTCCCAACGGGACTCACGTCCAACCGGCTTCACCCTCCTCGAACTCCTGGTGGTGATCGCGATCATCATGATCGTCTCTTCGACCCTCGTCTCCTCGTACTTTGGCATGATGCGCAGCAGTTCGTTCACCGCCACTGAGAAGAACGTCTTCAATGCCCTGACGCTGGCACGCCAGCGCGCCTGCATCGATGGCACGCGCGTCTACCTGATGTTCCAGAACTCCAACGATTTCGTGCTCGTGCGCTCGGCCGGCAGAGTGACCAAGGTTGCGTTCGGCCTGGCGAGTGGGGAAAACTTCCTGTTTGACGCCTATGCCGATTTCTCAAACACCAACTTTAGCAGCCGGATATACAACATGGACCGCAACGGCATGGCCACCGTGCTTTCGGTTGCGTTGTCCGACACCCCGGGCGCAGTCAACGCCTACGACCCGGTCACAGGCGATGGCTACCACGTGCCCGAGTGGTGTTTCTCCATTACCGGCATGACGCCGGCAGTCGGCGCGCAACGACCCCGCTGTTTCGAAGAGGGCGACCGCTACGGACTCGAGGTCTATCAGATGCAGCGCCTGCCCAAGGGGTTCTACTGCAAGGTCTCGGCCGACGAGAACGCCGATGCCGGCAGCCTGCAGATCGTGAGCGCCACCGCCAACAACAACAAGGTCGTCTTCGAACCGGATGGCCGGCGCGGCGTCGGCAGCATCGGCAAGATCGTGGTCTTCGAGAAGATCGCCGAGGGAAATGCGCGCAATCGCGTCAGCTTCAAGATCGAATCCAGCGGCAAGATAACTGTCGAGCCGGTTTCGTGACGCTCCTCCGCAACGAGGAACACAAGACGCACAAGACTGGCAGCCAAGAGGCACAAGAGAGATCAATGGGCGCAATACCATGAGAATCAACCTCACAGCACCACACAAGGGCATCCCCTGTGCCTTATGTGTTCCCCCTTGTGCATCCTGTGTTCCTCGCAGAAACACACGCGCTGCGTTCAGCCTGATTGAGGTGAACATGGCCCTGCTGGTGGTCGGGATCGGCCTGGCCGCGCTGCTCGGGCTCTTTCCGGCCGCCCTGCGCGAAGGCAGCCTGGCATCGGCCGATACATCGCAATCGCTTTTCGCCGACCAGGTTCTCAACATGCTGCACGCCAACGCGTCTGCCATCACGAACTGGCAGGACTGGGTCCGCGGCGACTACGACAAGTTTCTCAAGGGGATGAATCCGACCGTCGTCGACGATGTCCGCGTGCCTACCACGTCATCCGACGTGGCCATCGAACGCGGTCGCCACATGGTGTCCGATTATCTCACACCAGACACCTACATCGATTACGACCTGCATCTGCAACCGGACGGCACGACCTCCAACGTGATCAGCGCCTGGCTGCGCGTGGGTGACCGAAAGTCGTCCAATATCAACAAGAACCCAATCTATGCCACCAAGTTCATCTTCATGGGGATGTAAGATGCCGCATCGTGCAACAGACATCCGGCGACGGTCGACCGGCGGCTTCTCGCTGATCGAAGTGATGGTCGCCACCACCGTGCTGATGATCATCGTGCTGATGGTCGCCATGGTCTTCCAGCAGAGCAGCGGCGCGTGGTCCGGCGGCACGCGCCGCGCCAACTCGGAGATGACCCTGCGTAGCGTGCTGGGGCAGATGCAGCGTGAGATGATCGAGGCCGTGGACGCACGCGATTTCTCGAACACCGTGAGCACGACGTACGCCAACACATTCACTCCTGACCAGGCGGATTTCATCGCCATCCTCGGCGACCCCGCCGATGCCGTCAACGCCCGCGTGCCGTACCACATCATCTACGACTGGGACGGTTCGTTTATCACACGCACCAGCCACAAACTCAGGTTTCGCACGGGCAACTGGCAGCATGACGGGGCATCGACTGTCAGCGTGCTGAATCCCAGCCAGCCGCTCAGCATCTTCAGGATGAAGATCGTGCCCGCCGCAGACACGTTGGCGCTGCCGCTGCGCGTCGACATCGAGGCGCGCGTTGACCGTAATGACAAATCACTGATTGTCAGCGGCTGGAGCGAGGGACACGACCGTGTTGCCGACACGGCTGATGACATTGTGGCCGGCGCAAAGGTGAATCCATGAAGCGTGCCGCCTTCACACTGGTTGAGATGCTCGTCGTGGTCGCCCTGGCCGCGATCCTGATGAGCATGGTCGTGGGGTCGCTGGCGCAGGCGCGTGAACTGGCCAAGCGGACCAAGGCCGAGGCGCAGTTGCGTGAACTGATCACCGCCTGGCATGAGTATTTCATCCTGTACGGCGAATGGCCGAACGACGTTGCCGACCGACTGAACGTGCCCATGACCTATTCCGAGTTGGACGCGCTGATCGACCCGGACAACACGGCCGAGAATGAACGCGGACTGGTCCTTCTGAACGTGACGCTGAAACCGGGCGAGGGCTACAAGGATCCCTGGGGGAACGTGTACAAGCTGTCCTTCAAGGCGCCGGACGTACAGAACGAGACGGCCTTGCGCCTGAGTGTGAACTTTCCGAACCGCAAACGAAGGATGATGTACTAGGAGTGTTCAAGGTTCAGGGTTCAAGGTTCAAGGTTCAGGGTTCAGGGTTCGGGGTTCAGGTGAGAGGTGCAGCCAGGTGGAACCGCAGATTGACGAATGTCGAACCGCAGAACACCGAAGTGTATCCGGAGACCAGCGGCGGGACGGAACCGTGAACCCTGAACCGTGAACCGTGAACCCTGAACCGTGAACCTTGAACCTTGCACCTTGTGAGTCGCAACTACTGAAGAGGCCGCACATGACCCGTCACATTACCTTTCAAACCGTCAGCCCCCGTCCCGACGCCCGTCGCGGTGTGGCGCTGCTGATCGTCGTGGGGTTGCTGGGGCTGCTGCTGATCTCGTCGGTGGCCTTCTCCATCCTGATGCGCACCGAGCGCAGCGGCGCCTCCAACTTCCATCACACTACCGCGGCGCGCCAGATGCTGCAGACCGCCCTTGCGCGGGCCATCGAGGATATTGACCTCGATGTGGGGAACAGCGTCTACCCGGCCTGGACGAATGCAACCTTGGGTATTATCGATCCGGCCTTCCCCGAGCGACGCGACCGTGATCGCCAGATCAGCGGTATACGACCCGAAGTCCTCTTCTCGGTTGATGAAACGGTGACGTTTCCCAACACGGCCTTCCGTGCACACGTGCTCTCCACCCGCGCCATGCAGTACGTGCCCCGATCACTGAAGCAAGCCGTCGAAACCGCCCAACCGGAGTGGATTCCCGTGGAGATCGATGGCCGCAACGTCGGCCGCTACGCGTACGTGGCCGCCAACGTATCCGGCCTGCTGGATGCCAATCTGGTTGAGGATGCGCGCACCAACCGGTGGATGGGGGCAGACCCCGGCGAAATGCGCATCGCGACGGGCGCGCAGTCCGATGTGGTCAACACGAACACGTTCGTGAGTGATCGACGGAACAACGGGCGCTATGTGACCCTGGGCGAACTGGCCGCGCTGAATACCGGCATCGACAGCAACGTCCTGTCCAATTTCGAGGTGTTTTCGTACGCCATGGAAGAACTCCAGCCCGATGGCCGCACACCCAAGATCGACATCAGTTCGCTCGCCAAGATCAAGGCTCAGAAGCGCGACATCAATGCTGCCTTCGTGGCCTGCGGTTTGAGCCCCGAGAAAGCCATGTGGGCGTATCAGGGACTTGTGGACTATGTGGACACCGATTCGGTTCCTGTCGATGGCGACGACCTCGAGTCCGACGACGCCACGCCACTCATCACCGACAATGCCGATGCCAGGCAACGTTTTGAACGGCCCTGCACGGAAGCCGTTCCGCTCGTGCAACAAACCCAGGTGCGGATGCAGTACATGGCGGCCCCCAATGGCGACGGCACAACAACCCACACCATGAGGTATCTCTTCGAAATCGGCCTCTGCTACCCGTTCCAGAAAGTCACCGGCGGTGGCGTCTTTACCATCCAGGGCGAGATCTATGCCGGTGCCATGGCGGACGAAGAGGAATATCAAACATGGAATGATCTCACGCCGCCGTCTCCCGCCGACGGGTCCATGTGCCATTCCTTCACG
Source organism: uncultured Lentisphaerales bacterium (assembly GCA_964417715.1). Taxonomy (GTDB): domain Bacteria; phylum Verrucomicrobiota; class Kiritimatiellia; order RFP12; family CAYQJG01; genus CAYQJG01. The sequence goes on from CAYQJG010000126.1 coordinate 8,202, forward strand.
CGGACCATTACGGTCCCTGGCCCGAACATGCCCATGAACGTCGCCTTTCCAGACGAGAACATCACACTGGACCCGCCGCCGCTGCAGATGCCAACGGCCGGCGGGAAGGCGAAGTTGCACTTCGCGGTGATGTACCGCATACGGATCAAAGACAGCCTCGGAAATGTGGTGCACCAGGTTCCGTCCGATTGGTCCCTCAATGCAGAAGGCTATCCGCAGTTCGCGCGCATGCTGACGATCAAGCGCAACTACAATACGGAACCCGCCAACGTAGAGGCGGGCGATGCGTACTGGAGCGAGGCCATCGATCCGCGCATGAACTACGATTGCATGACCGATGCGCCCGCCGAGATCCAGTGGTTCGATAGTCGGCATACCGTAGCCGACGGGAATCTGGGTCCCGCGCTGGATAAGCTCGGAACATTGGATGGCTCTTTCGCCGGTTACACGGTGGCTGATGACACGCTCCGTTATGTCAACGACGCCGTCGGCGGGTCGCTAACACGATACGTCATGGATAACCCAAGGACGCTTTCGTCCTACTTCAAGTTTGTGGTCGATGGCATTCGGAACGGCGATGGTGACGCCTTTCATGATCCGGTTGAAAACCAACTGCGCTGCCATGTGGCCAATGCCAAACTCCAGAGCGTGGGCGAACTGGGGTACCTGCCCATCAACCGCTGGCTGACGCTTTCGCTCTATGACCACAAACATGCAGACAGCTATGGGTTGCTGCCCACTACTGCGGCCAACGTTGGGATGCACCCGGTGCTGGACTACTTCACGCTCCGTAGCCCGACGACGGTATTGCGCGGGCGGGTGAACCTGAACACGCGCAATCCCGAGGTCATGGCCGCCGTGTTCCAGGATCTGCCGCTGGACACAGAGACTGGCAGAGCATCGCACCGTATCCCGGCCAGAGCCTACGACGCAGCGACCCGCGCCTGCGATGGGAGTGGTGGCCTGGCAAGGTGGTTGTTGCAGAAGGGTGGCTTCACGAGGATTTCCGACTTGGGCCGGATCTGGCGCGACACCGGGCATTTGAGCGCGTCCGACGGCGCAAGCGCAGGCGCACTTGCCGTCACGGAGCCGGCGAAGCTGCTTGAGAGAAGTTGCTTAGCGTCGGGACCGGGGATCACCTTTGGTGCATTCGGCGAGTTCGAGCGTGAAGCCGTGATTCGCAACGCCTGCAACTTGCTGACCACCCGCCAGCAGATTTACACGATCATCCTGCGTGCCGACTCATTCGTGCCCCGCTTCGGCATGACCGACGTGCGCGAAGGCAATGTCCTGGCCACCGCGCAGGCTGTGGCCCAGATCTGGCGCGACCCGGTGGCGACCGACGTCGGAGGCGGCGTCAGGAAGCATAAGTGCTACGTGCAGCTTTTCAAGCTGCTGGACGAGTAGCCGGTTGGACGTGAGTCCCGTTGGGACGGCACAACGTCCCTCACGGGACGGTCGGGCGGTCGGACGGTCGGACGGTGAAGCGACACCTGCCGCTCTGGAGGGGCGCGGTCCCTCGCGCCCTGAGCGACAGGATCGCACCTGTCGTACCCCTTCGACATTCTGCGGTTGGTTATTGGATATTCTGCGGTTTGGTGCATCAGGTTCAGGTCCAGCGTCCTGCCCAGCCACCGCGACGCGTCCCGGGCCGGAAAGCGCGCGCGTGATACGGGCTCGTCTGCGG
>CAYQJG010000127.1:0-9851 GCA_964417715.1 uncultured Lentisphaerales bacterium
GCTCATCCGCGCGCTTCCCGCCCGCCGCCCCAATCGCTTAGCCGTACATCAGGGATGTCAGGACTCGCCGCAGCGGTCGTAAAGCTCGCGGAAACAGGCGCGCAGGTCGCCGCCGTGACGGGTGAACAGGGCCTGCAGGTCCTCGCCCGATGGCGACAGCCGGGCGTGTGTGGCGGGTGTCGCCGCCAGCAGCTGGGTTGTCAGCGCCTGCAGGAGCGTGGGCGAGGTGGTGTGGTGGTGCAGCAGGGGCAGATGTGGGCGCGTGTGCGAGGTCGTCACCAGGTAGGACGCGCGACGCGCCAGCCATCGCACGCGCCACCATGCCGCCGCGCCAAGTTGCTCCGCGCCATCCAGCAGGAGGGCGGATCGCGCCGTCAGTCCGCGCAGTGCGCCCCAGTCCGGTCGCCGGGCCTCGGCCGTCAACCGTATGACCGTCGGCGATAGCCCCCGGGCCGACAGCGCGTCGGCCAGTTCCAGCAGCAGCGTCGTCTTGCCGCTGCCCTTGGGACCGACCAGTGCCCCGCGTCCGCCCCGCCGGTCCAGACGCGCCAGCAGCACCCCGGTGTCAACCCCGGGCGCCACGAAGCGCAGGGCCTCCTGGCGGGAGGTGCGAAATGGATTGTTGTGAGCGTACATGGAGTGCCCAAAAATCAGAACCGCAGATTGTCGAATGTCGAACCGCAGAAGACCGAAGTGCATCCGGTCGACGCCGACGGGCACTTCGACATTCGAAAATCGACATTCGTCAATCTGCGGTTCTCTCTGGACGATCGAACCGGCCGCAGGCCTGACCCGAGCCTTATCTCCCGAGCCTCAAGCTGCTGTGGCGCGTCGCCCCTTCTGGTGCCATCACGAACGTAGTTGAAGCGGACGCCTTGCCCGCGATCACCTCGACGCCCCAGGTGAGCGAGATAAGCCGTCCTTCATAGCTATAGGGCTCGACCGGCAACTGGAAGCTGAACTCCAGGCTCTGCTGCTGCGCCGGGGCTTCCACGCGGCGCTCGTCCACGAGACCGACGTCTTCGGTGCCCTTGCCGCTGGTCTTCCAGAAGAGTCGAATGCTCACCGTTCTCGGAGCCTTCTCCAATTGCCAGTAGGCGCGTCCCGCCAGGCTCTCGCCGGGATTGAGGCTGTCCCGGTTGAGCCTCACCGTGATCTCGTTGCTCATGCGCAGCTCTCCCTCGGACGGATATTCAGCTCATAGGTTTCCGACAGGTTGGGCCAGTGCGGAATCTCGCCGGTGATGACAATCGACCAGACGATGCGGTTGTGCGCGGATTTGAAGCTGTGCATGGCGTCGGCCGGCAGCGTCAACCGGATCGACCCCAGTCCCATTTGCAGGGGATTGCGCGCGTCAAGCAGCGTCTCCGTCAGGAAAGTGTGCGTCGCGGTCACACTATCCGTGCCCCGCTGATAGGTCGCGTGCTCCGTACCTTGCAGCGTGATCGTCAGGTGCGTCAGTCGCTGCAGGTTGCCGTTGCCGTGGTAGTTCAGTTGCGTGCTGACCCCCGGCGTGAGCGGACGGTCCAGCCCCTCCAGTGTGATCCTGGGGTTGAACACCCGCAGAATCTGGTAGAAGAAGCCGATGATCACCCCCGTTCCGATCAGGACGAAGGGGATCAGGAAGATCGACAGGAAGATCGGCTTCCGGCCTTGCTGCCACTCCTTGGCGCATTGCCAGATGAAGACCGAGACGATCCCGTTCCAGAAGAGCGCAAAGAAGAGCATGCCGAAGATGCGCCGGGCGTGCCCGCTGGCACGCTTGAAGGGTCGCGTGTGTGTGCCGCGCGGCACGACTGCGGCGCGGGCGCCCTGCGTGACGGAGGCGACGTTGCTGCGTCGCGCGCGGAGGCCGAGGATCAGGATGCCTGCGCCTACCACGGCGAAGATCAGCGGGAGCAGACCCAGGTAGAGCGCGCCGTCGGCGGTGCGCAGGATGACGCTCTCGTCGGGGTCGGCGGGGTTGACGTAGACGGTGAGCGGGTGGCCGACCGGGTGCGCCGCGACCACGCGCTGCTTCGCTGCACGGCCGCTGCTGGAACCCGGGGTGAACCGATAGCGGTCGCCGAGGTAGATCCGGTCATCGATGGTGTAGCGGTAGGCGATGTAGACGCTGTACGTCGTGCTGTCATCGCCGTGGTGTTCGCGTACGACGCTCTTCGTGACCGTGGCTTCGGTCGGTGTCCAGTTGCTGGCTCCCAGTTGCAGCAGCAACGGACGCACGAAGGTCGCGCACGTTACACCCAGACCGACCAGCAGAAAGACCGAACCGAAAAGGATCAGGAACAACCGCCCTCCCTTGGACTGGCCGGTTAGCGGTGCGCGTGGTCCGCCGTCCGCTGACCGGCGTCGCGACACCCAGACCCCGATCGCCATGCCATAGCCGATGATGACGAAGATGGAGCAGAAGAGGGCCGGGCCGATGATCGCCAGCAGGGAACCGTGCCGCTCCAGCACGGCCGCGGTCGGGTCGGCCGGGTTCACAAAACAGGTGGCGGGGCTTCCTGCCCGATAGGCCCTCTGCAGGCGCTGTCCGGTGGCGACGTCGTCAAAGGTGGGGTTGCCCTTGAGTGTCCGGCGCGTTCCGGTGTAAGACTGCGCTCCGAGCGTGTAGCGATAGACGATCTGGAGTCGATAGGCATTGCCGTCGTCGACGACTTTGGACTCCTCAACTACACAGGGCGTCGGCTGCCATCGCAGTGTGGCGCGCTGGGCCACGCCATCGCGCGTGGCCATCACGGCGATGAACAACCCGAACGACCCGAACAGGAGACCGAAGAGGGTCGTGAAGATGCGGCCGCCCAGCGAATTCGTGGGGTTGCCTCTGCTCCGGAAACGCACATCCATCGCCGCCACCTTTCTGCGGATTCCGCCTCAGTGTGAATATACCGGCGCCCGTGTGCAAGCCGGAAAGCAGCACGTGAAGCGGACAAGCGACTGCTCATGTGCCAGGGCTCAGTCCCGCCGCCGCCAGACGGCCCGTCGGGTCGCGCAGGGAGAACCGCAGATTGCCGAATGTCGATTTTCGAATGTCGAAGGGCCAGTCGGCATCGACCGGAGGCACTTCGGTGTTCTACGGTTCGACATTCGTCAATCTGCGGTTCTTCTCACCTGAACCCCGAGACCCTGAACCCTCCCTCCTGAGCAGTCACGATTTCGCACCCATTCGGGCGCGCGACCTCGAGAGCATTTGACACAACTGACCGGCCGGATTATCGTGCCTTCCACCTTCCACCTTCCACCTTCCACCAAACACCAGCCACCCACCACCGGCCCTGTCTCTCCCCCACGCAATGAACGCGATCTTCTTCGATCTCGACGGCACGCTGGTTGATTCGCGTGCGGATCTCGCCTTGGCGGTCAACCTGACGCGTCGCGACCTGGGGCTGGCGGCGCGGTCACAAGCCGAGGTCGTGGCGTGTGTGGGCGAGGGGCTGCGCAATCTCGTGCGTCGCGCCATTCCAGAGTGTGACGACGCGCGTCTGGACGAAGCCATCGAATGCGCCCGCGGGCATTACCGCGACCACCTGCTCGACGCGACGGTGGCCTATCCGACGGTGCCCGAGGCGTTGCGCCGGTTACGCGCCGGCGGTTGGCGTCTGGCGGTGGTCACGAACAAGCCGCGCGACGCGACCGACGCGATCCTGGCGGGATTGGGGTTAGCACCGCTGCTGGACGCCGTTGTCGGCGGCGGCGAAGGGGCCGCGCTCAAACCCGACCCCGCACCCGTGCGCCTGGCGGCGGCGCGGTTGGGAGTGACGGGCCTGGCCGGCAGTTGGATCGTCGGCGATCACTTCACCGATCTCGAGGTCGGCCGGCGGCTGGGCTTGCGGCGCTGCTTCTGCCGCTACGGATTCGGCGATCCGCGCGACGAGGCCTATGATCTTGCGGTCGATAGTCTGCTGGAGTTTGCCGATTCTCGGCAGTGACGATTGCCGATCACCGGGAGAAGATGTCGTCACAGGGTTCCGTCCTGCATTCTGGAGGGCCGTCGTCCCTGACGGCCTGATGCTGGTCTCGTGGCAGGTGTCGCAAACACGCCCGCACCTTCGTCGTCACCCACCACCACCGGGTTGAGGGGTCTCTATCGCCCGCTCATACTTCCGGAAGTATGAGCGGGGCATGGGCGTATCATCACGTTGAGTTCCTGCAGCACTGCCGGCCCAACGTGGCTTTGAGTTCACCGCTCAGAGCCAGTCCGGCTGGGTCGTGCAGGAACAACACGCCGTCAAGCAACCGCAGTTGCCTGTGTCTCGTCTCTCGGCCACGTGGCCGGATCGAGCTGGTAGTAGGCGGCCAACTCGCGGTAGAGATCGGGCTGCGTGGCGCGCAGTTCGAGCGGCTTCTCGAAGAACACTTCGGTGACCACGGCGAAGAACTCGGCCGGGCTCGTGGCGCCGTAGTCGTCGATCACGTGCGCCTGCAGGCGCGCAATGTCGTCCTGCAGGTGGACGAATTGGGTGCCCAACACGCTCGCCCAGGCGCGGAACCGCGAGCCGCCCCGGATCATCGGCGTGCCGTTGACCTGGCCGTCTTCCTGGTCCAACTGATGCGCAAACTCGTGCAGGGCGACGTTGCGTCCGTCCGTGCCGTTGCGCGCCCCCTGCTGTACCGCGTCCCAGGCCAGCACGACCGCGCCGGTCTGCCACGATTCACCGGCGCGCAGGGTCTCTTCCTCCAGCAGCATCGGGCCCATGAGCCGTCGGGTCGGCGCCATGTACGGATGGGGGTAGACCAGGATGGATCGAAGGGTGGGGTAACACGGCCCCGGGCGGTTCAGCAGCAGCAGGCAGGCCTCGGCGGCGATGGTCACGCGGATCTCATCGGTGATGACGAGTCCGCCGCACCCCTCGAAGCGCTTCTCGTCCAGGAAGACCCGGATGCGGTGCTGCAACTCCTGTTTCAGTTCCTGTGGCAGGTGTCGGTAGAAGCCCACGCGCTCCTGCAGCAGGGCGTCCCACGGCGGCGGGAACGGTGCGCGCAGCCGCGCCCGGCGCCGTGCGCGACGGACGGCGAACCACACTCCGCACCCGGTCGCGATCAGCACGCCGATGGAGATTCCGAGCGCGGTTGGCATGCGTTCTCCGACCGTGACTACACCGCGCGGTGCGTCACGCGTCCTTCGCAAACCGTGAGCACAGCGCGTCCGCGCAGCGTCCGGCCGGCGAACGGGCAGTTGCGCGAACGTGACTGGAACGTCGCCGGATTCACCTGCCACGGCGTGCACAGGTCGAGCAGCGCCAGGTCGGCAGGCGCCCCCGTGGTCAGCGTCGGTGCGGGGAGCCCCAGCACGGCAGCCGGGCCGGTGGTCCAGCGCGCCACCCAGTCCGGCAGCGCCAGGCCGGCGCGCTCGACCATTACGGTGTAGGTGACGCCGATCGCGGTTTCGAGTCCGATCACGCCGAAGGCGGCTTTGGCGAATCCGTGTGTCTTGGTCTCAGGCGTGTGTGGCGCATGGTCGGTCGCGAAACAGGAGATCGTCCCGTCACAGACGGCCCGCCGCAGCGCTTCCACATCCGCGCGTGTGCCCAGGGGCGGGTTCATGCGGAAGTTGCCGTCGTCGCCCGGGATCTCCTCGGCGGCGATGGCCAGGTGGTGCGGGCTGGCTTCGCCGGTCACCGGCAGCCCGGCATGCCGTGCGGCGCGGATGGCATCGATCGCGCCGGCGCAGGACAGGTGCTGGATGTGGGTCGCGCAGCCGGTCGCACGGCAGAGCCGGATGTCGCGCGCCACGGCGGCGACCTCGGCCTCAGCCGCGAAGAGCGGGAGCCCCAGTTGGCGCGCCAGCGCGCAGTCGCGGATCACGCCGGGACCGGCGAGTGACGGCACCACGGCGTGGTCCATCACCACGCGCCCGAGCGCCTTGGCGCGCTGCATGGCGTCGGCCATCACGGCATCATCGGCAACCATCGCGCCGTCATCGGTGAAGGCGGCCGCACCCGCTGCGGCGAGCGCTTCAAGATCGGCGACGTGCGCGCCCTGACGTCCCGACGTGATGCAGGCCGATGGCAGGATGCGCACCGGCAACGCCGGGTCGCGCTGGCGCTGCACGCACTCAGTCGTGTCGCAGGCGGGCGATGTGTTGGGCATGGTGACGACGTGCGTGAAGCCGCCGGCGGCCGCCGCAGCGCTGCCGCTGGCCAGTGTTTCCGCGGCCGGGTTGCCGGGATCGCGGAAGTGGACGTGCAGGTCCCAGAAGCCGGGCGCGGCGACGAGTCCCCGGCCATCGATGTGGCAGGTGTCGGGTGGCAGGTGTGCCGGCACGGGCTGCAGGCGGCCGTCGGCAGCCACGAACAGATCCGCGATCGCATCACGCCGCGCGGCGGGGTCGATGACGCGGACGGTGGTGATGAGCAGGGGCAACGGCTGGTTCATGGGGACTGCATCACTTCCGCTTGGGCAGGTGCAGGCACTCGCCATGCACGGCGTGGGCGGCTTCCATCCAGGCTTCCGACAGGGTGGGGTGGCAATGGATGGTACGCCCCAGTTCGGTCGCGGTCAGTTCGTTGCGCACGGCCACGGCCGCCTCGGAGATCAGTTCGGTGGCATGCGGGCCGACGGCCTGTGCGCCCAGCAGCTGGCCGGTCTGGGCATCGGTGATCCACTTGACGAACCCGTCGGTCTCCCCCGCGGCCATGGCCTTGCCCAGGGCCGCGAAGGGGAAGACGCCGGTCTTGATCGGGCGTCCGGTCTGCTGGGCCTTGGCTTCGGACAGGCCGACCAGGCCGACTTCGGGCGACGTGAAGATGCAGGAGGGGCAGGTCGACTCGACCGACGTGCGCAAGCCGGCGGCGTTCTCGGCCGCCACGATCCCCTGAGATGTCGCGGCATGGGCCAGTTGGACGCTGCCGGCGGTCAGGTCGCCGACGGCGAACACGGAGGCCACGGCTGTGCGGCAGTGGGCGTTGATGGCGATCTGGCCGCGCTCGTCGGTCTTGATGCCGGCGCGGGCCAGCTCGAGCGCCGCGGTGTCCGGCTTGCGTCCGACAGCTACCAGCAGCAGGTCGCCGCTGACCGTCTGGTCCTGGTACTTGCCGGTGACGCGGTCGTTCTTGACTCCGATCTCGGTGAGCGGTGCGCCGGTCAGGAGGGTGATTCCGAGTGCCTCGAACCGGCGGCGCAGCACGCGCCGCACGTCCCGGTCGAGGACCATCAGGATGTCCTCCAGCATCTCGACCACGGTGACTTTGACACCCAGGGCGGCGGCCAGGCAGGCGAACTCGCAGCCGATCACGCCGCCGCCGAGGATCACCAGGCTCTTGGGCAGTTCGGTGAGATCGAGGAACGCGCGGCTCTCCAGGATGCGGGCGTGCCGGGGCAGGAAGCCGGGCATGGCTGAGACGCTGCCGGCGGCGATGATGATGGCGGCAGCCGACAGCCACGTCGTGGTGCCATCGGCGCCGGCGACGGACACGCGGCGGGCGTCCTCGAAGCGCGCCGTGCCCTTGAAGACGGTGACGCCCGCGGTTTGCAGCAATCCCTGGACGCCCTTGGTCAGGCGGCCGACGATCTCGTTCTTGCGGGCCGCCATGCGGCTGTAGTCAAACCCGATGCCGCGCGCGTGCACGCCGAACGGTTCGCACGTGCGCATGCGGTGGTAGAGATCGGCCGAGGCGAGCAGCGTCTTGGTGGGGATGCACCCCCAGTTGAGGCAGGTGCCGCCAAAGGCTTCCTTCTCCACAAGGGCGACGCGTTTGCCGAGCTGGCCGGCGCGCAGCGCGGCGGGGTAGCCGCCGGGGCCGGCGCCAATCACGATCAGGTCGAAATCAGGCATGGTTGCTTCTCCGTAAAGGCGTCCTCAGAATGCCGCACGGAACGCGATATTGCAAGGCCGAAGCCCGCCTGGGCGGCGCAGCTTGCTTTTCCGGTGGCGGCAGGGTAATCTGAAGGACACTTTTTTCGGTCAGCTTGGGTCAGCCCGGGCTGCGGTCCTAATTGACGGTGCTTTCTGCATTCATGAACAACACGCTCTCGACGCTGGTTATCATCCTGTATCTGGTGCCGACGGCTGTGCTCATGCTCTATGGGCTCAACTGTTACGTCATGCTGGCGCTTTACCTGCGCCGCCGGCGTGCGGCGCAGTCGGCCCGGAGCGCCAACCTGCTGCGGATGGGCGACCTGTTCGCGCGTTCCGACCTGCCGGTGGTCACGACCCAGATCGCCATCTACAACGAAGCCAACGTGGCCGAACGCTGCCTGCGGGCGGTCTGCGCGATCGACTACCCGCGCGCGAGCCATGAGATCCAGGTGCTTGACGACTCGACCGACAACACGCGCGCGATCGTGGACCGCGTGGCCGACGAGTTGCGCCTGCTGGGGCACGACATCAAGGTGTTGCGGCGGTCGCACCGCATCGGGTTCAAGGGCGGGGCGCTGGCTGAGGGGCTGGCTCAGGCGCGCGGCGAACTGGTGGCCGTCTTCGACGCCGACTTTGTGCCGCCGGTCGACTACCTGCGTTCGGCCGTGCCGTTCTTCCTGTTCGACCCCGGCTTGGGATTCGCGCAGGCACGCTGGGGGCACCTGAACCCGCGGCACTCGCTGCTGACACGCGCTCAGTCCATCGGTATCGACGGGCATTTCATCGTCGAGCAGATCGCGCGCGGCTGGAACAGCCTGTTCATGAACTTCAACGGCACGGCCGGTATCTGGCGCAAGCAGGCGATCCTGGATGGCGGCAACTGGCAGTGGGACACGCTGACCGAGGACCTGGACCTGTCCTACCGCGTGCAGTTCGCGGGCTGGCGTCCCATGTACATCCCGGACCTGGTGGTGCCGGCCGAACTGCCCGAGACCCTGGCCGCGTTCCGCAGCCAGCAGTTCCGCTGGGCCAAGGGGTCATTCGAGACCCTGATCAAGCTGTTTCCGTTGCTCATGAGGCAGAAATGCTCGTGGTTCAAGAAGGTGCAGGCCGTCTTTCACATCGCCGGCTATGCGGTGCACCCGATGATGCTGGCGCTGTCGGTGCTGGCGTTGCCGATCCTCACGGTCTGGCAGCACGGACACTGGCTGCCCAACTGGTTCTGGGCGATCACCGCCCTGCCGTTGGGGCTTTCGATCCTGGGCCCGAGCCTGCTCTACATTGCGAGCCAGTGCGAGATCGAACGCTGGCGCGCCTGGCGCATTGTGTGCGTCATTCCGCTCATGATGGTGGTGGGCGTGGGGTTCGCGTTCTCCAACACCCGCGCGATCGTCCAGGCGATCAAGGGACGCAAGACCGAGTTTGTGCGTACGCCGAAGCGGGGCGACCGGGAGATGGTGCGCTACCGGGTCAGCTTCCCCTGGGTGGCGATTGTCGAGATCGCGCTGGGAGCCTACAGCCTGTTGACCGTGGCGCGCTATCTGGAGCATGGACTGAACGCGTCCGTGCCCTTCCTCGGCATCTACGCCGCCGGGTACCTGTTCATGGGCGTGTTGTCGCTCTACCAGGCCCTCGTGAGCGAGCGGCAGGTGAATCGGCGTTGACAGTCCATGCGGCCATGAGCTAAAGTCCGTCTTCTTTTCGAGCCTGACCAGGCTCTTTGCGAGGCCCTATTCTGTTCCGGTGTAGCGCAGTGGTAGCGCAGGTGACTGTTAATCACTTGGTCGTAGGTTCGAATCCTACCACCGGAGCCATTTCAAAGACCACGAAACAAGCAAAAAACCCCAATGAATATTGGGGTTTTTGCTTTTCCAGACTGCGCTTGCATCCGCTGCGCTCACTTGCCGACACATCGCCAAAAAGGTCGGAAAAGGATACACAAAGGATACAGCGAAGTCGGACGTCAATGATGACGTGCACTACTTGCCCAGCAAGTGTTTCGCCGCCTCGATGATCCCGATCAGCAACGCCCCCACGACCCCGCTGACCTTGG
>CAYQJG010000128.1:0-9512 GCA_964417715.1 uncultured Lentisphaerales bacterium
GCGGGTAGTAGAAAAGCGCCCGCACAATGCCGTTCGGATCGATGATGAACACCGCGCGCACGGCCTGGGTGTTGCTGGCGCCCGGCTGCAGCATGCCGAAGGCCCGCGACACCTCCATGGTCAGATCGCTGATGACCGGGAAGTTGACTTCGACGTTCTTCATGCCCTTGTAGGCGATCTTCTCCTTGATCGTCCGCAGCCAGGCGATGTGGCTGTAGGTGCTGTCGATCGACAGTCCCAGCAACTTGCAGTTCAGGGCATCGAACTCCGGCTGCATCGAAGCGAAGGTCATGAATTCGGTGGTGCACACCGGCGTGAAGTCCGCCGGGTGTGAGAAAAAGACCACCCACTTCCCTTTGAAGTCCTCGGGGAAGTTGATGGGGCCCTGCGTGGTTTCGGCCTTGAAGGCCGGCGCTTTTTCGCCGATCAACGGCAGCCGGGTTGTGGTCGATTCATTCATGATGCATTCTCCTTCTGTGTTCTTTTGCTACAGCCTGTGCCTTTCGAACCCGATAAACAACGCGATCACAGCACCCCAGAAGATCGGGATGATCACCCAGGGAGAAACGCCGAGCGCCTGGGGCAGCCCGATCCTGCCGAAGTCCCTCCATGCCAGGACCGTGGTCTTGAGCACAGGATAGAGTTCGGCGTAGAGCGCGGCGCCAATCACCATGCCCAGCACGGCGAAGATGGCGTGCCAGCGTCCTTCGCCCAACGCGCCGATCGCAGTGCCCGGGCAGAAACCCATCACCGACCAGCCTGCGCCAAAAAGGATGCCACCCAGGACCACGGCACCGACATTCATCGGCTTATGGCTCAGCTTGATGACCCCGAGACCGTCCAGCAGATGGACGCCGACCAGGCCCACGAGAATCGCCGACAGCATGAACTTCAGGATCGTCATGTCCTGAAGCCGCATGGCGCCGACCTGCTTGTCAAAGCGGAGCACCCGTCCCTTCTGCAGCAGAAAGCCGAAGGCGATGCCGGTGATCAGCCCCAGGAGTTGGCTACTCATGCTTGCGCCCTCCATAGACCAGACGCGCGACGAGCACACCGGTTCCGAAGAAAACCGTTAGCGCGACGATTCCGCTGACGGAGAGTTGCATGAGACCACTCAAGCCGTGCCCACTGGGACACCCGTCGGCCATGCGCGCGCCGATCATGGCCACAATCCCGCCCAGGAGCGCCCAGATCGCCCGTTTGCCAACCGAAGGGCCGAAGCGCTTCGCCCAGCTTGGCGGCACGCTTTCCGCCTTGAAGCTCCGGTCCTGCAACGATGAGACCAGCGCACCCAGAAACACACCCGCGACGAGCATGAACTGCCAGTCCACCTGCACCTTCTCCTTGGCGAAGTACTCGTTGCCGGCAACACGCGCGGGAGCCACCGTGCGCTCCAGCAACCCCGCGGCCCGCACAAACGTTGTCGAGGCCCCAAGGAAGTTGGTTCTTCCCATCAGCTTGGTTGTGGCCACAGCCGATGCCACGGCCAGTACGCCCACAAGCGCACCAGCCAGGTACGGGCTCCACCCCCCGTCATTGATCCTCCATTTCATGGCAATGTCCTCCCTTTCTTCGCTATACTATCGTGTTGCCTACTTGTTTACCAGCCCGGCCGACACGTGCGGCAGCGACACCACAACGCAACCCGAACCTTATCGATCTTTCTCCATGGTGTCAGACCATCCGCGCGAAGAAGGTGCCTTTTGCACGCGCCGTAATCCGTCCGTCCTGGCTGACTTCCGACTGCACGCGGTAGAGCGGTGGTTCGGCGCAAACTAACCAGCCTCGCACGCGCACGGTCTGACCGGCGGCGGTCGGAAGGCGATAGCGAACCGTCATCTCAGCCGTGACCGCAACAACCCCGTGTGCGAACAGGCAGTTGGTCATAGCGCTGTCCAGCAGGGCCGCAACCACTCCACCTTGGACGATGCCTTCATACCCCTGTAGCCTGGCATGGCAGGTCGTGCCCCCCGCCACACCGCCATCGGCTTCGACCGTGAAGTGGAGCCCCAACGGGTTGGCCGCGCCACACACGACACAGGCGGAATGCGCGCCTGCGTGCGTGCGGTCGAGCCGCTCCTGTGTCGGATTCTCAGTGGTCGCAGGCATTTGTGCCAACCTTCAACGCGCCTTCCAGGAACGCAAGCACCAGTTTCTCAGGCGTCTCGGCGGGAGCACCCACGATGACGGTGACGCCGTTCTCCACGAACAGCTGTTGCGCCCGCTGGCCCATGCCGCCGGCGAGAATCACGTTGACGCCCTGGCTGTGCAGCCAGCGCGGCAGCACGCCCGGTTCGTGCGGCGGCGGGGTGACGAGGGTCGTGGCGGTGATGGTCTTGGCCTTCTCGTCCACGACGACAAAGGCGAACTGCTCGCAGTGGCCGAAGTGCTGGCAGAGCCGGCCTTCGGCGAGGGGGATGGCGATACGCATTGGGGTTTCCTTGTTTTTGGTGTGATGTTCGGTGAGGGGTGCTATGGCAGCAGCAGGTATTCGGCGGCGGCGCGGTAGAACGCGCTGACCGCGAGAATGGGACAGTGTCGGTGCGCATCGGACAGATCAGGCAGACGGGCAGCCACCAAGCCTGCGCTGATGTTCAGCGCTTCGCGCAGCGGCCGGCCCCGCACCCACTCCGCCACGGCGGCGCCGCACCGGCGCGACTCCAGGCACCCTTCGGTCCAGTACTTCGCGTCGGCGATGCGGCCGTCGACAATGACCAGGCAGAACTCCATGGTGTCGCCACACGGGCCGGTTACGCTCGCGGCGGCACTGGGGTCGTTCATGCGGCCAAAATGGGCGATAACAGGATCGTTGACCTTTGCGCTGCCCGGTGGCACGCCGGCCGGCGGCACGCCTCCGGTGCGCACAACCAGAGCCTGGATGATCTCGGCCAGTGCCTTGGCCGCCGGGGAAGTCGGATGGCGCTGCACAAACGGCTGCCCGGCATCGCCCGTGCGCACGATCTGCTCGTCCAGCGGAATCCGGCCAAGAAAGGGGACATCCAGTTCATGGGCCATGGTTTCGCCGCCGCCGCGACTGAACAGATCCGTCTTCTGACCGCAGTGCGTGCAGACGAAACCGCTCATGTTCTCGATCACACCCAGTACAGGGAGGCCGACTTCGCGGCAGAATCCGATGGAGCGGCGCACATCGGCCAAGGCCAGTTCCTGCGGTGTCGTGACAATGACGGCGCCATCGAGCGGTTGCAGCAGTTGGGCAACCGAAAGGGGCTCGTCGCCCGTGCCGGGCGGTGCATCGACGATCAGGTAATCCAGTTCGCCCCACGCCACCTCCTCGATGAACTGCTTGATGGCCGTCATCTTCATCGGCCCACGCCAGATCAGCGGCGCCGTACGGTCCGCCAGCATCAAGCCGATGGACATAACCTTGAGTGACCCCACCTCGATGGGCTGAATGCCGTCGTCACCCGTGACCACGCGCCAGCCGCTCAGATTGAGGAGGGTCGGGATACTGGGACCGTGAATATCCACGTCCATCAGCCCCACGCGGTAACCGAGATGCGCGAGGGTGGCGGCCAGATTCACGGCCACCGTGCTTTTGCCCACACCGCCCTTGCCGGACATGACCATAATCCGATGGCGCACGCGCGGCAGACGGTCGACGACGTCCGGCCGACTGGCGCGACCGGAGTCGGACGTGTGGCACGATCCGTCGGACGCGAGGGCTGATGAAGCAGGGCAGGACGTGGGATGAGTTTCGGACATGTGGTCCTCAATCTGGGTTGGGTTGTTGACAGGAGGGGAAGGTGAAGGTCGCGCCAGCCCCGCCCGCACGGCAGGTTTCTGGGAAGGCGTGCATCAGCGCACAGGTAGCGTGCAAGCCCGTGCAATGGAGTGGGACCAGCAGGTTCAGACGAAAGCGGCGCAACGCGTTGATCGTCCAACGCAGTCGGGCTTCTGAAACGTCGCCCAGATGCATGCCGCCGATGACCGCATGGATGGGGCGGCCGCCGGTCAGCGTGCGGATGCGATCCAGCGTGTTGATCAGTCCGGCGTGAGCGCAACCGAGCAGGACGACGATGCCCGCAGGCGTGTCGAGTACCAGCGACTGATCGTCGGCCAGCGAATCGGGCGTCGTTCCGGCCGCGTCCGTGCAAAAATCCGCCGAAGGCAGCTCCTCGGGGTGGACGCGCGGAATCGGGCCGGTGCAGTGGACGCCCGGGACAACTTCGGTGTAGTCGGCGGTCGCCACGCCGTTTTGCAGGCCATGCGTTATCAGCGCCGCAAGACTCTCCGCAGAGATGCCGATGGCGCGGATGCTTGCGGCGTTACGGTGGTACTTGGGGCGCAAGGCATCCGGATGAGCGAAGACTTTGACCGACGGCGGCGCGCGCTGGAGCGCCCACGCCAAGCCTCCCGTGTGATCGTAGTGTCCATGGCTCAGCACAATCGCGTCGACGGTATCGATATCCAGCCGCAAAGTGGCCGCATTGGCTGCAAGCGCGCGTCCCTGTCCGGTGTCAAACAGCACGGCTTTGGCGTCCGTTTCAACCCAGTAGGCAAGTCCATGCTCACCGAGGAGGTCGCGCTGGATCACTGTATTGTCAACCAGTACGACGATCTTCATTGGCTGAACTCCTGCCACACGCTGCGAATGTCGGCAGCCAGCGGCCCCGTGTCGGCCTCAACCACGGCCAGTCCCTGCATTTGCGCCGCCGTCACGCCGCGGTCATAGCTGACGCGGCCGGCAACGTTCGCGCCGGCAGTCACTGCGCCGGCCTCAATCCGCGCGGCCATATCCGGGTTCAGATCCCACTTGTTCACGCAAACCAGCGTGGAAAGGCCGAAATGGCGAGTCAGTTCAAGCACGCGACCGAGGTCGTGTTCCCCTGAAAGCGTCGGCTCGGTGACCACGAGTACGCGCGCGGCGCCGGCCAGCGAAGCGATGACGGCGCAACCGATGCCAGGGGGACCGTCGATCAGAATCTGGTCGAGATGCCGTTCCGCCGCCACCGTGCGGGCCATCTCGCGCACCTGGCTCACGAGTTTGCCGGAGTTCTCGCCGCCGGGAGTCAAGCGGGCATGCACCATCGGACCGAAGCGCGTTTCGGAAACATACCACTCGCCGGCGACGCGCGCGGTAAAGTCGATGGCTTTCACCGGACAGTGCGCGACGCACACGCCGCACCCCTCGCAGGCTGTCGGATCGATGGAGAAATCGGCCTCGCCCGCGCCACCCGCGCTGCGGCGCACGGCCTCGAAGCGACAATACGCCAGACACGCGCCACAGCGGATGCAGTCTGCCGGCCGGATCACAGCCTCGTGCCCGCAGAGAAACGGCACTTGCTGCCTGACAGTCGGCGTCAGCACCAGATGCAGGTCGGCGGCGTCGACATCGCAGTCGGCCGTGACAATGGGCGCGGCCAGCGCGGCGAAAGAGGCTGTCAGGCTCGTTTTGCCGGTGCCGCCCTTTCCGCTGATGACGACAAACTCTTTCACTTTCCAGCTTCCCTGTTTCGCTCGATCATGACCATGGCGCCGACCGGCGCGCCGACCTGGGCGGCAACAAGGGGACATTTGACGCGCAGCAGGAAGAAGATGTGCTTTGGGTTGGTGTTGAGACTCTCGTAATTGCCCTGCCCTTTGGCGATGACCAGGTCGCTGTCCGCGTAAAGGCGGCGAAATGCGTCCGAGCAGTCCTCCAGAATCGTGCCCGGGGCGTCGGAACCGTTCGGGATGACGGTTGCCAGATCCGTCAGCCCGGCCACTTGGGCATCCGCTAGGGTGGCATCGTTGAGCACGGGCGAACCGCGCACCGCGACGGTGATTTTTGTCGTGGGCAGGGCCTCAATGAGAACGCGGTCAAAGACGATCTCGCCCGCATTGTCCGCCAGAAACAGGATACGCCGCGCGCCTTCAGCCGCCGTGAACAGGTCGTTGACCGAGCCGTGCAGCGGCTCCCGACTGGCCTGGCACAGTGCGTTGCGGACACCGCCTTCGGACAGGCCGGTCTTCGCGCCGCAATCGATCAGGTTGCCGGCCACGGCCATGCGAACAACCGCCATGCGCGGGTCCTCCTCGAATCGCACGGACTGGCGCATGCAGGGGAGCAGTTCGAGCGCCAGGGCATTCATGCGTTCCTTCAACGCGCGATAGGGGTCTGCATCGCCGGTAGCCAGGCGAATATCGCGGTGCAGCTGTTGAGCCACGGCGACGGGCGTCGTGTTCCAGTCGGCCGCGGCCAGATTGGACAGCAGGCGGCGCACGATCACGGCGCGAGCGGTCTCATCCGGCACGCAGAAACCCGTCGCCTCGACAGCCTGCCGGACAAAGCAGGAAACGCAGTCCAGTGTCGTTGTCATTTCGGCACCCTTCAGTGAATCCGGTTGGCCGCGATGGTGGCAGTGGACCGCGGTTGGTTGCTGGCATCCGGATAGGCGACCGCCGGCCGACGCTGCCGGGCTTCTTGTTCATCCAGCAGACCGAAAGCCATGATGATCACCAAGTCGCCGACCTGCCCCAGGCGGGCGGCAGCGCCGCGCAGGCTGACCTGTCCTGCCTTGCCGAGAATCGCGTAGGTCTCGAAGCGATGGCCGTTGTTCACGTTGGCGACCAGAACCTTCTCTCCCGGCAAAATGTCGGCGGCCGACAGCAACCCTGGATCGCAGGCGACACTGCCCTCGTAGTTGAGCTCGACGTCTGTGATGACTGCGCGGTGGATCTTGCTTTTGAGCATCTGCCTCAACATGTCCGCGGCCCTCGGGGTGCGTCGTCCGGTGTGGCCAAGGGCATCGAGCCGCCATGCTCAGCCAGCAGGCTCGCGGCGAGTCGCACGCAGTCGACGCAAGGCAGCCGCGCTGCGCTCCGGATCTCCCGGCAGGTCTCCGCCCCCGCACGCGCCACAAACGTGGACCGCAGATGGTCGCGCAGGGACGGGTCGCCGGTCAACTTGAGCGCGGCATGGAGTGCCCCACACACGCCATTCTCCGCCCGGCCACCGCCGTGATGCCGGGCCTGGACAATCTCCTCTTCGCTGATGCTGCGATGTTGCTGAAAGGCGCGCAACACGCTTTGCGCGCAGTTCAGGCGCTCCTTCTTATAGGCGGTCATGGCCCGTTCTACCGGCATACATTTTGCTCCCTGATGTGCTTCCACACGTCCAGAAACAGCGCGCGCCAACCTGGCACGGCCTTCACCGCCAACAGCCCGCGCGAATAGGCCTCGGCCACATGGCGGTCGTCGCAGAGTTCCGACAGCACGGCGATGGACTCGGCGCGGCAGTACTCATGCACCCGCCGGTCGCCGCTGTCCGCCCGGTTGATGACAACACCATGGCGTCGGTTCAGCGAGCGCAGCATCTCCACGGCCAGTTTCAAGTCATTGAGGCCAAACGGTGTGGGTTCGGTGACGAGGATGACATAGTCGGCATCACGCACGGTGGCAACCACGGGACAGGACGTGCCGGGCGGGGCATCCAGAATCGCCACGCCGTCGCTGATTGCCTTCCGTTTTGCGGCCCGGATCACGGGCGGGGCCGTCGGCTCTCCGACATTCAGTCGTCCCTGCACGAAGGCCACCCCGTCCGCCAGCCCGGTCTCGACGACGCCGATCGGCCGGCTCTCCTCGCGAATGGCACCCGCGGGGCAGGCGAGCGCGCATCCGCCGCACCCATGGCAGAGCTCCGGAAACACGAGGGCCTTGTGCAGGACGGCGATGGCGTGGTACTGGCAGGCTTCGGCGCACGTGCGGCACCCGGTGCATTTCGTCTCGTCGACCACGGGGACGAGGATGCCCACCGTCTGCGTGCCGACAATGGCCGGTTTGAGAAAGAGATGACCGTTCGGCTCCTCGACATCGCAGTCGAGGTACTGAACGGCCTGACCGCTGTCCGCAAGGACACGGGCGAGGTTCACCGCCACCGTGGTTTTCCCAGTTCCGCCTTTGCCGCTGGCGATGGCGAGTTTCATGTCCGAGCCCCTTGTTTGCGGCCTGTCGGCGTGTAGTACGCTCCGCCCCCCGTGCGGTCGGCGTGAATCGCACCGTGTTGCAGGAGGCGCCCAAGATACTTCGCACACTCATTGCCATGGAGGTTGCAGGCGCCACTTATCTGCAAGGCCGTGCAGGGCCTGCGCCGCAGCAGACCGAGGATCAGCTTCTCGTTGGCCTGAACAATGGACGGGCGAGTGGGTGAGGTAAATTCGGCGACGACTTCCGCAGGCGGGTCGAAGAGACCGGCCAGTTCCTTGAGACGCGCAGGCGGGACCATCCTGGCAACATGTTCCGCTGGCGGACGCACGGACGTGTTGAGTTGGACGCGGTCCGGCTGGATTGTGCGAGCAATCTTCGCAATGCGGCGCATATCATCAGCCGTGCTGTTGATGCCCCTCAGTACGAACACCTCCACCCAGAGTCTGCCGTGAAACTCCCCGCGCAAGCGGCGCTCCCCTTCGACGAGTCGCCCGAAGGTCACGCCCCGGCAGGGGCGGTGAATGCGTTGAAAGAGTTTCTGATTCCAGGCGGCCAGGGTCACCTTGACCAGATCGGCGCGGCAGGCTGCGGCCCTGACTTCCGGCAGAAACAGGGTCGTGCCATTGGTCAGGAGCGCGACGGGGATGTCGGAGCGCGCGTGGATAAAGTCGATGAGTTCGCCAAATCGGCTGTGCAAGGTGGGTTCACCGGACCCGGCCAAGGTGATGAAATCGGCCTTGCCGCCGTGTTCGATCCAATCCGCAATCTCCTTCTTAACCGACGTGAGGGGCACGTACTCGCGGCGCTCCGTTGTCTTGACGGTGGTGCATCCCAACTGGCAGAAGACACAGTCCAGCGAGCAGGTCTTGAACGGCGTCAGGTCCACACCCAGCGACCATCCCAGCCGACGCGAAGGCACGGGGCCAAAGAGATACTTGTATTCACGCTTCATGCCATGCAATCCCGTTACCACCTCACCAGCACCGAACCCCAGATCAGGCCTCCGCCAAACGCCGTCATGAGGACAAGGTCGCCGGGCTTAATTCGTCCAGCCCGGTTTAATTCATCCAACGCCAGCGGCACGGATGCCGACGACGTATTGCCGTAACGATCAACATTGGCGACGACTTTGTCAGGGGCAATCCCAAGCCGTTTGATCAGCGCCTCGATGATCCGCATGTTGGCCTGATGCGGCACCACCAGCGAAACGTCCTCCGGTTTCACGCCGGCGGTTTCGAGCACCCTCATACAGGCGTTGCCCATCTCCTTGACGGCGACTTTGAACACATCCGCTCCGCGCATGGCGATCTTGTCGCTGCCGTCCCAGGCAAACTCCTTTGTATGTGGGTGCCTGGTCCCGCCAACCTTGACCTGTAGCCAGTCGCACATACGTCCGTCTGACTTCATGAATGTGGAGAGTACCCCCGATCCGTCGTCGGCCGGTTCCAGCACAACCGCGCCGGCCGCATCGCCAAACAGCACGCAGGTGGTGCGATCACTCCAGTTGGTGAGGGACGACAGCCGTTCCGAGCCGATGACCACAACCTTCCGGTACATGCCGGTTTCGATGAATCCGCGGGCGATGG
>CAYQJG010000129.1:0-9497 GCA_964417715.1 uncultured Lentisphaerales bacterium
GCAGCATCGGCACGATCTGGAACAAGCCGTTCGTGCAGGTCGTCGTGCGGCCGCAACGCCACACGCTGCGCTACATGGAGACCTTCGAGACCTTCACGCTGTGTGCCTTCCGTCCTGCCTGCCGCGCGGCGCTCAACCTGCTTGGAACCAAGTCAGGACGCGACTGCGACAAAATCGCCGATTCGGGGCTGACGCCGATCGCCAGTCGCGTGGTGGCGGCGCCTGTCTACCAGGAGGCCGAACTGGCCATCGAGTGCCGCAAGATCTACACACAGAAGATGGACCCCAAGGGGTTCTGCGCCGATTGGATCGACGCCGGCAACTACACGGAGAGGGATTACCACCACATCTTCTTCGGCGAAATCGTGGCCGTGCGCGGCACCGAGGAATATGCCTGAGGCCGCCGTGCCGCCGCGTCGGCTGCGCGACCTGCTCGATGCCGGCACGGGCTATCTTGAGCGGCATGGTATCGCGTTTCCCCGTGTCGCCTGCGAACTGCTGGCCGCCCGGTTGCTGGCCTGCCCGCGGCTCGAACTCTTCTGCCACTACGACCGCCCGTTGACCGACGCCCGTGTCGCCGCGTTGCGGCGCGGCCTGCAGCGCGTGGCGGCGCATGAACCCGTGCAGTATGTGCTGGGCGAATGGGATTTCCGCCGGCTGACCCTGACCGTTGACCGTCGCGCCCTGGTTCCGCGCCCTGAGACCGAACTCCTGCTGGACCACGTTTTCGCGGCATCCGAGCTGTGGGCGCGTCCCGCGCCGCTCGTCATCGATGTCGGCACGGGCACGGGGTGCATCGTCCTGAGTCTGGCTGCGGAGCGACCGCAGGGGCGCTACGTGGCCATCGATGCCAGTGCGGAGGCGCTGTCGCTGGCGCGCGAGAACGCCGTGCGTACGGGGCTGGTCGAGCGCGTTGAGTTTCGCGAGGCCCGTGGCTGCGGCGAGTTCGCCGCCGGCAGTGCCGACGCGATCGTCTCCAACCCGCCCTATATCCGCAGCGCTGTTGTGCCGACGCTGGATGCGTGCATCCGCGACCATGAGCCGGCGATGGCGCTCGACGGCGGCCCCGACGGATTGGACGTGATCCGCGCCATTGCCCACGATGCGGCCATGGTGCTGCGACCGGGCGGCTGGCTCTTCTTCGAGATTGGCGATGACCAGGGCGTCGCCGTGCGCAACCTGCTTGAACACCTCGGTTTCATCGGCGTCATCATCCGCGATGACTACGCCGGCAAGCCGCGTTTCGCCATCGGCCGGCACGGCGAGTAGGCGACCGGCTATGCGGCGCCGGGCGTCTCGCCGCTCCGCACGTCCTCGTCGATTGGACCGGATTGCCGGCCATCAATCGCGTAGTACCATTGCATGACATGCGCTCCAGTGAGGGTGATCCACTCGAACCTAGCCAAACTGTACCAGAACCGAGGCGCAAGTCAACGCACGCGGAAACTTCCCGAACGGGCACATCCGCGATTCGGTGCACCGCCGTCCAACCGCGTGGACGTCTGCCGCGCCAATCAGCGGTCCCGTAGGTCCCGCTGTACTATCGGTGCCGTGCGGTACAGCGGGACCTACGGGACCGCTGCGGCTCACGTCACGCGAGCGTGACGTGCACCGAATCGCGGATGCGCCCTTCCTGAACTGCGCGAGTTGGGCGCGACACCTGCCGCAGCGGCACGCTCGCAGACCCCGTCGCGGGCCGTCACACAAACCGCCTGCGTCCACCCATTCCATTCGCGCCGTTCGCCATCCGCGCGCCGACTCAGGCGCCGTAGATCTCGCCCTTGCGGTAGGCGGCCCAGGCGGTCTCGAACCAGGCATCGCCCTCGGGCATCGGCCGGCGCGGCACCCAGTGCGAGGTCACGCGGCCATCTGGATTGGCGACCGTTTCCAGAACCTGCTCGCGGAAAGCCGGGTTCTCCGGTGCGAAACTCCATTGCACGGCGTCGAGCTTGGCGTGCGCGCGCACGCCCTGCGGGTCGAGTGCGATGCACGAGCCACGGCTGCCTACACCACTCTCGATCGCGAAGCGCACGGCTTCCAGGTAGACCGCGTGTGCAAAGCAGAGCTGGCGATTGCGTAGTGCCTCGCAGGTGTCGGCGGGCGAACCGCCGCAGCCGGCTTTCTCCAGCCGCCGCCACTGCGCCCAGGCGTCGGCCACGGCCGTCCCCAGATCGCTCCTGGCCCGGATATGCGCCGCCGCGCGGCTCATGCGCTTCTGCAACTCCTCGCGCTCGGCGCGCCAGTCGGTGGCAGCCGGCTTCACGAGCAGCGGCGCGAGCGCCTGGATGGCGGCCGTCGCGGCGTGCACAAAGCTCTCCGGCTTGGCCGTGCAGTCGCGATAGCGCGCGGCAATGTAGTCGGCCGCGCGGAATCCGCCCACCTGCCCGGAGTTGAGCGCCGACCCGCCGGGACGGTAGACGCCGTGCGAGCCGTTTACTTCGCCGACCGGGAAGAGGTGCTTGACGTTGGTCGACTCCCACCACAGGTTGCCGGCCAGGCCGCCGTTGTTGTGCTGGGCGCAGACGGCGATCTCCAGCGGCGCGACGGTGATGTCGATGCCGTGGTCCTTGTAGAGATCGATCGCGCCGGGGTTCATCTTCCGCAGCCGGGCGATCGGCGTCTCCAGCAGCGCCTGCGAGTTCTTCAGGTAGGTGTGCGCCTCGGGGCTGAGATCCTCGAAACGGAACCCGTCGGGGTTGGCGCGGAAGTCGAGGAAGACGCGGCGGCCCTTGAGCACCGTTTCGATGTAGACGAGGATGTCCACGATCGACGAGCCGCCCACGATCTTGCGCGAATCGAACGGCCACTGGTAGCCTTTGAGGAAGACCATCGAGTTCATCGCGCCGACCGAGTCGAAGTACGCCGGCATGAACTCGTGTGCGTCGCTGCGGCCATCGGCGGCCGTGCTGATGAAGCGCGGCACAACCTGCATGTAGGTGCCCGAAACGTTCCAGCGGAACTGCGTCGACGCCAGGCCGTACTGTGATTCCGGCAGACTCTGGGCCATGGCGCCGGCCATCAGCCCGAGGCCGATGGCGCCCGTGTGCACGTCGGGGTAAACGCTTGTCTTGTAGAGGCCGCCCGGGCCGCCGACCGCGAAGACGACGTTTTCGGCGGCATAGCATTCGAGCTTGCCGGCTTCATCCAATGCCACCGCGCCGATGGCACGCTTGTGGCCGTGCTCCTCTGCGGTCAGCAACGACACGATGGCGCGCCGCTCACGCACGGGAATGCGGCAGGTCTGGACCTCGCGGATCAGTGCGCGGCACATGTCGCGCGAGGTGTACGGGCCGACCGACGTGGCGCGCTGACGCGGGTCGTGGTCCGTCTTGTACCCCACGAACTGACCGCACGCGTCCTGCGGGAACGGGACGCCGAGGTTGACCAGGTGCAGGAAGGCGCGCGCCGACAGGCTGGCTTCAACCAGCGCCAGGTCGCCATGCATGCTGCCGCCGGCCATGTAGGTCTCGGCCATCAGCTTGGGCGCGTCGGCGTCTGCCCCGCACATCGCCAGCTTGTAGTAGGTCTGCTTATCGCTGCCGGTGTTGATCGAGGTGCCCATCTGCAGCCCCTCGGTCACGATCAGGACGTCCTCCACGCCCTTGCGGTGGAGCTGCAGGGCGGTGTTCAACCCCGCGGCGCCGCTGCCGATTACGAGCGTGTGCACGCGGCACACGGGGACATCCTGTCCGTTAACTGTAAGGTGCTCATTGTGCATGGCATTTTCCCGCTAGAATATTCGCCTTCGTCATTCGGAGTTCGACATTCGTCAATCTTCGGTTCCAACTACAGCCGCTGGATCGTCTGTCCGCCATCCACCATGATCACCTGGCCGGTGGAGTAGGCGATGTCGCCTCGCACCATCATCGCGGCCGCCCGGCCGATGTCCTCCGGGAACCCCCAGCGGGCCTGCACCAGCAGTCCTTCGCCAATCAGCTTGTCGTACTTGGCGGTGACGGTGGCCGTCATGTCGGTCTTGATGATCCCCGGGCGGATCTCGTAGACCGGGATGTCGAACTCGCCCAGGCGCGCGGCCCAGAGGTTTGTGGCCATGCTCACGCCGGCCTTCGAGATGCAGTACTCGCCGCGGCTGACCGAGGCCACCGTGGATGACACCGACGAGATGTTGACGATGCACCCCGTGAACGCCGGGTCGGCCTTCTTCTGCGCGACCATCCAGTTGGCTGCGCCCTGC
Organism: uncultured Lentisphaerales bacterium; assembly: GCA_964417715.1. GTDB lineage: Bacteria > Verrucomicrobiota > Kiritimatiellia > RFP12 > CAYQJG01 > CAYQJG01. The sequence continues at coordinate 4,196 of CAYQJG010000129.1, forward strand.
GTCAGGAAGTACGGGCCCTGCAGGTTGATCTTCATCAGGCGCTCGAAACTCTCCTCGGTGGCGTCGAGGATGTCGGCGCGGACTTTGGGCGCCACGCCGGCGTTGTTGACGAGCACGTTGAGCCGCCCGAACTTCGCCTTGATCTCGTCCAGCATGCGGCGGCGTGCGGCGGCGTCAGTCACGTCGGCGCGGCAGTACAGCACGTCGGCGCCGAGCTTGCGCAGGCCGTTGAGCGCGTCGGCCACGACGGCGTCTTCGTGCACGTCGCAGATGACGATGTCACAGCCGTCCTTGGCGAGGCAGGTGGCGATGCCGAGACCGATGCCACGGCCTGCGCCGGTGATGAGAGCTACTTTCTTCATGATCATCTCCTCCGAGTGGCTACATTACTTCTTCAGTTCCGGCAGCGTAACCCACGCGCGTTTCTTCCACGACTCGATTCCCTTCTCCGCGAGTTGCACGCCCTTGGCGCCCTCGCGCAGATCCCAGCGGAACGGCTCGTCCAGCACGATGTGGCGCAGGAAGAGCTCCCACTGCACCTTGAACGCGTTTTCGAAGTCGCGCTGCTCGGGCATCTTCTGCCAGGTGTTGTAGAAGTCGATCGGCTGGGCGATGTCGGGGTTCCAAACCGGCCGGGGCGTGGCGCCATAGGGCTGCAGCCAGACGTCGCGCAGGCCGGCCACGGCCGAGCCCTGCGTGCCGTCAACCTGCACAGTCAGCAGATCGTCGCGCCGCACGCGCGTGCACCAGGACGAGTTGAAGTGGCAGATGATGCCGTTGTGGAGTTCGAACGTGGCGTAGGCGGCATCGTCCGCCGTGCACTTGAAGCGCCGGCCGCTTTCATCCACGCGCTTCTCGACGTGCGTGGCGCCCAGGCAGCTCACCGCCTTGACCGGGCCAAAGACGTTGTCGATCAGATAGCGCCAGTGGCAGAGCATGTCGATGATCATGCCGCCGCCGTCCTCCTTGCGGTAGTTCCAGCTCGGGCGCTGCGCGGGCACGGTGTCGCCTTCGAAAACCCAGTAGCCGAACTCGCCCTTGACCGACAGGATCTTGCCGAAGAAACCGCGTTCGATGAGCGACTGCAGTTTCAGAAAGCCCGGCAGCCAGAGCTTGTCCTGCACGACCCCGTGCTTCACGCCTGCCTTGCGGGCCAGCGTGTACAGGGCGTAGGCGTCCTGCGTGCGCGTGGCGGTCGGCTTCTCGCAGTAGATGTGCTTGCCGGCCTTGATCGCCCGGGAGACGGACGGCACGCGGTAGTTGGTGCCCTGCGCGTCGAAGTAGACCGGATAGGCGGGGTCTTTCAGCAGCGCGGACAGGTCCGTCGACCACTTCTGGATGCCCGCCTGGGCCGCGAGCTTCTGCAGCTTCAGTGGGTTGCGGCCCACGAGGATCGGGTCGGGGACGATGAACTCCGTCGGCGACACCCTGACGCCGCCCTGTTTGATGATGGGCACGATCGAGCGCAGCAGGTGCTGGTTCGTGCCCATGCGCCCGGTGACGCCGTTCATGATGATGCCGACGGTGTGGATCGTGGGTTTGCTCATAGGTCTGTCAGCTCGCGTGGTTGTTGGGAAGCGGTCGTTGAATCAGGATGCAGAAAAAAACCGCAGAATACCGAATGTCGATTTCCGAATGTCGAAGGCCGCCTGCCGGCCACACTTCGACATTCTGCGGTTTCTTGTTCGGCATTCTGCGGTTTTCCAGACTGGATGTCATGGTGTGCATTGATCTTCAGATGATCGGTTGTTCCGTGCACTGCGGGCGCGCGCCGTCCGGCAGCGGTGGCGCGGCGACGCCGGCCTTGGGCAGCGTGCCGGCGAGTTCCTGTTTCCAGTGGGCGACGTCACCCGCCGGACCGTAACAGTACAGCATGCGGGCGTAGCTCTGGCCGACGTTGGTTGCCTGGTGGAACACACCGGACGGAATGTAGGCGGCCTGCCCCTGGGTCAGGACCTGGCGCTCCGTCCCGAGGCACAGCTCGACCGTGCCTTCGAGGATGAAGTAGACCTCTTCCTGCTCCTGGTTGTGCCAGGGAACCTGCCCGCCGTCCGGGTCGAGAGTCACCGATCCGATGGCGAAGCTCTTGGCCTGAATGGGAGAAACGCCGCCCACCCAGTTCTGGGTGAGTCGCCGCGCCGGATAGCGGCGGCCGGCGATTTTCGAAAGGTCGGCAATTTGCATATTCGTTCGCGCCATGTTAGAAGCGCTTCTCTTTCTTGATGTGCAGGATCAGGATCTCGCAGTCCTTCAGCACTTCATACGTGTGCTCGAGAATGGCGTCGAACTGCACGCAGTCGCCGACGTCGAGTTCATGCCGCTCGTGGGGCAGCGTGACGCACACGCGGCCGCCCAGCACCCAGCACAGTTCGTAATCGTCACGGTGCACTTCGGGGTTCGTGACCGTGGCGCCGGCCTTGGCGCGGCCGACCAGCGCGCGCAGGTTGCCGTAAGCCACCTCGCGGAAGGTGAATGCGCCGGCGCGGTGCGAGCGTTCGGCCACGCGGTGCGCCGTGCGCGACTCAGCCAGCTGCAGCAGGTCGGTTACGTTCAGGCCGAAGGCGCGGCTGAGCGAGAAGAGGGTGGACAGTTCGGCGGCGGTCTGGTTGCGCTCCAGTTTGGAGATCACGGCGGAGGAGACGCCCGTGCGGCTCGACAGTGCGGCGATGGTCCACCCCTCGCGGCGGCGCAGGTCGCGCAGGATCGCGAAGTCGAACATGCCCTCGGTATCACGGGCGGTCTGGTTCTTGGCCGGTCGGCGAGGCACTGTTTCTCCTAGAAGCAGAAAACGGCGTCAATTTATCACGCGAGAAAGGGCGCGTCAAGCGGCTCGGGGGCTTCACACCGAGCCAGGCCGTCAATGGCCGTCAATGCGGCTGAAGATGCGGAGGAGAAAAGGAGACCATGGCCTTGACGACACCGTCACGGTAGTCGGCGACCAGGTTGAAGGCTTCGACCGTACGCTCGGCGGGGAAACGGTGCGTGATCAGGGCGCGGGTCTCCGAGCGGTACTGGCGGCAAAGGGCGATTGCGGCCTCGACGCATTCGTTCTGGCGGCGCACGTTCTGAATGCAGATCTCCTTGCGGCGAAGGAGGTCGATCGCAAAACTGGCCCGGTCAAATTCGGGAATACCGATCAGCACCAGTTTTCCTCCGGGTTTGAGCAGTATGATGGCCTGATCCATGGCTTCCTGCCGCCCGCAGCACTCGAAGACCACATCCATGTCGGCGTGCGCACCGGCCTGGTTGTCCAGGGCCGCGGGCGCACCCGTCCAGGACGCGCCGATGCGGCCGGCCAGCGCGTGCCGGTAAACCAGCGGGTCCGATGCGCTGATGTGCGCGACGCCGGCCTGACGGGCCGCCAGCAGTACGCTCAGGCCGATTGGACCGCACCCCAGGATGGCCACACGGCAACCGGCCAGTGAGCCTGCCAGGCGCGCGGCGTAGCAGCCGATGGAGATAGGCTCCACCAGCGCGGCATCCTCGTCGGACAGGTCGGCCGGCACGCTGAAACACGATGTTTCCGGCATGACGATCCAGTCGCACAGGCACCCTTCGGCTTGGCCCGGGCAACCCAGAAAGAGGAGCTTGCGGCAGGTATGGGTGCGGCCGGACAGGCACTGGTCGCAGGTGAAGCACGGCATGGCAGGATCGACGGCAACCCGATCACCCGGTTTGACCCGCGAGACGCCGGTCCCGACGGCCGTAACGGTGCCGGCAAACTCGTGGCCCACCATGAAGGGGTAGGTCACAACTTGGCTGCCGATGCGTCCCGTCGTGTAGTAGTGAATATCCGACCCGCATACGCCCACGGCCGCCACGCGGATCAACACGTCGTGCGGCGAGCGGACCGTCGGCGGTGGACGCTCGTGCAGGTCCATCCGGCGGAGTCCCTGAAGGACAAGCGAACGCATGGCGGGGTTCCCTATATTGGCAGGACGCCAAAAGCCGCAGCCAGCGCGCAGTAGAACTCGCCGGCAGAGCTCCAGCGGCCAGCGGCCTCCAGCGCCAGCCCCTTGTTCAGCACCGCCGCGGCGGCCGGTGTCACGCCGACCACGCCTGGACGGGGGCGGTAGGCCAGGTCCTCAGGCGTCGCGTCGGCCGTCTGCGGCAGGTAGCCGGTCAGCATCTGATAGACGATCACGGCGAAAGAGAAGACGTCAGAACGGGCGTCCTGCGCATCGCCACGCAGTTGCTCGGGACTCATATAGGCGGGGGTTCCGACTACGAAGGCACCGCGTTCAGCCTGCCGGTTGATCAGCGACGCGATGCCAAAGTCGATCAGTTTCGGAACGCCATCCTCGCTGATCAGCACGTTGGAGGGCGTGAGGTCGCTGTGCAGGACCCCGTGGCGGTGGGCGTAGTCAAGGGCCGATGCGATGGCCTGTGACAGGGCGACAACATATGACGTGTCGCGGCTCATCGGGTTCTTCAGGGTCATGTGCAGACTGTCGCCGCGGATGAACTCCATGACCAGCAGGTAGACGTCGCCGCGTTTGGACAGGTTGTAGAGTCGCACGATATGCGGGTGGGTCAGCTGCATCGAGATGCGCGCCTCAGACTGGAGGGCGACCAAGGCCTGCGAATTGCGCGACAGCGCGGGGTGCAGCACCTTGACGGCCACGGGCATGTCGAGCAGCAGGTCGTGGGCACGGTAGACCTGGCCGGTGCCGCCTTCGCCGATCTTCTCGTCCAGGCGATAGCGCGGCTCCTCGTTCGATGGCGCCGGGATGAAGGGCTTGACGGCCTGTGGTTTGCGGGCATCCTTTGCAGGCGTCTTGAAGTCGTATTCGGGAAGGGCGGAATGCACGGCGGCGCGGATGGCCGCGGACTGCCAGGGCTTGGGAACGAACCCGGCAATGGACCCCTGATCGGCCAGGTTCAGCGCCTGAACACGGCAGAGCGAGGGGCCGGTCAGCAGCAGGCGGGAGTCCGGCGATTTGGCGCGGACCAGGTCCAACACGGCGTTCGCGCTGACGTTGGCCACACCCAGGTCGCAGACGAAGAGGGTCGGGCGGTACTGCTCCAGGGCGTGCCAAGCCTGTTCCGCAGTGGTTGCGGGCACGATCAGCATATCCGCAGACGCCAGCATCTTGAAGGCCGCGGCCGGCTGGTTGTCGAGCACCAGAACGGTGAGCATGAAAACTCCGCACTTTTGAAGAGGAACAATGGCACACAACAGATACGCGGCGCATCATAAACGGTTACCCGTGGATCGGGAAGGCCAAAGGCACGAGAAGCTTGCGGCTGGGTGCATGACCGATTTTTGATGGATGCCGGAAAGCGCTTGTATTTGTGCCAG
>CAYQJG010000130.1:0-9404 GCA_964417715.1 uncultured Lentisphaerales bacterium
CTGGCACAAATACAAGCGCTTTCCGGCATCCATCAAAAATCGGTCATGCACCCGCCTGCGGCTGACGAGCTTGACAATGATATCAATAACGATACTATAGTGAACGTGGCAACCGTTCCGGACATAGTTGCAGCGATGCGGTCCAACCCAAAGGGCGTGCGCTTTGTGGAGCTGTGTCGCGTATGCGATCATTACTTTGGGCCTGCCAGGCACGGGGGGACCAGTCATCGTGTCTATAGGACGCCGTGGCCGGGGGACCCAAGAGCAAACATCCAGGATGACAGAGGCAAAGCCAAGGCGTACCAGGTCCGGCAGGTTCTGAAGGCGATTGAGAGGTGGGAAGATGAAAACCATGCAACATGACCGCTACACGTACCGTGTCACGTGGTCGGAGGAAGACAAGGAGTATGTCGGTCTGTGCGCTGAGTTCCCGAGTCTGAGTTGGCTGGCATCGGTTCCGGAGGCCGCGTTGCGCGGCGTTCGTGCCGTCGTGGCTGAAGCGGTCGACGACATGAATAGACAGTCCGAACCGGTTCCAGAGCCGTTGGCAAGTCGGTCGTTCAGTGGGAAGTTCATGGTACGCATTCCGCCCAATGTGCACCGCGAACTTGCGCTGGAGGCCGCTGAGGCGGGTGTCAGTCTGAACCGTCTGGCATCTGCAAAACTCGCTCACTAGCGGAAGGATACCACGGTGCCCATTTACGAATTCTACTGTCCGCCGTGTCACACGCTCTTCAGCTTTCTCTCCCGCCGCGTCGGGGTGAGCGCGCTGCCGCACTGTCCGCGTTGTCGCGGCGTCCTGAGCCGTCAGGTGTCGCCCTTTGCGCATCTGCGGCCGCGCGCCGATGGCGCGGGCGAGGGGGCCGACGGCGAACCGGCGATCGATGAGGCCCGCATGGAGCAGGCCATGGCCAGCATGGCCGGCGAGATGGAGAAACTCGACGACGAGAACGCCGACCCGCGCGAGGCCGCGCGCCTGATGCGCAAACTGGCCGGCGCCGGCGGCCTGGCCTTCAACGCCACCGTCGAGGAGGCCCTGACGCGCATGGAGCGCGGCGAGGACCCCGATGCGCTGGAAGCGGAGTATGGCGACGCCCTCGGTTCCGAGAACCCGTTCGCGTCCGGCGAGCCCGGCGGCAAGTTGCGCGGGCTGGCGCGCCGTCTCGGTGCGGGACCGCAGCGCGACCCGAAACTGTATGATATGTAAACTGTTGGGAGTTCTATGTCACGGAAACCTTTGCAGCGTCTGATTCTGGCGGTCGCCACGGGCTTTGGGCTGGGCTACGCGCCGGTGGCTTCGGGCACCTTCGGTTCGCTGGTCGGCGTGCCGCTGGCGCTTGGACTCGGGCGATTCCCCATCGTGTGGCAGGTGGTGGCGGCGCTGGTGCTGGCGGCGCTCGCGGTGCCGATCTGCGACATGGCCGAACGCCTGCTGGGCGGACGGAAGGACGACGGCCGGATCGTGGCCGACGAATGGATGCTCTTCCCGCTCTGCACGATCGGTCTGCCGCTCTGGGAGCACGCCTGGCTGCTGATCCCGGCCTTCCTGGTTGCCCGCGCCTGCGACATCATCAAGCCGCCGCCGGCGCGCGGCCTGCAGCGGTTGCACGGCGGGGTGGGGATTGTCATCGACGACTTCTTCGCCGCGCTCTACGCGTTGGCGATCAATCATGGCCTCTGGTGGGCGTGGCAGGTGTGGGCACGATGATAAGCAAATCGAGCTGGGCCGGTTGCTGCGCGATGCTGCTGTTGGCGGGGTGCGGCACGTTGCCGCCGCCTGCGCGTCCGGGCGTCACGGAAGCGACGCGTGTAGCCGCCTGCGAGGTCCAAACGGCCCGCCTGCGTGGCCTGGCCTGGACCAACCACGTGCCGGTGGTGTGGCAGAGTCCCGGTGAACTGGGCCAGTTCGTCAGGCAGGAACTCGCCAAGCCCGACAACCGCGCCGAACTGCACCAGACCGAGTTGATGTACCGGGCGCTGGGGCTCCTGCCGGCTTCGCAGGACCTCGCGACCGTGCTGGAATCCCTGCTGATCGACCAGGTTGCCGCCTACTACGACACGGACGCCAAGCGGATTGTCTGCGTGCAGCGACCGGAGGGTCTCCAAGGGCAGAGCAATCGGAACACGCGCGAGTTGCTTGACCGGTTCGTCTGGGTGCATGAGATGACGCACGCGCTGGACGACCAGCATGTCGACCTCGAGGGTCACATGAAAGGCGCCCGGGCCGATCACGATGCCAGCCTGGCCTTCGAGTCGGTTGCCGAGGGATCGGCCATCCTGCTGGGCCTCGACGGCGTGCTGCAGGGCGGCGGCGCGCCGGCCACCACGGCCAGCCCGATCAGCCGCTGGCTGGTGGGGTTGCTGCCGCACGCAATGGACCTGCCCGAACGCGTGGGCCCCGGCGCCCAGGCCGAACTGGCCGCCCTGACGAACGCGCCGCCAATGGTGACCGCCGCGCTGCTCTTTCCGTACCTGTACGGCGCGCGCTTCGTGAATGCCGTGCGGGTTGAGCAGGGGTGGCGGGGAGTGGATCAGTTGTATGACGATCCGCCGGTGGCCACCGCGCAGCTGGCGCATCCGCGCGGGCATCTGCAGACGCCGCGGCGCCTGCAGATCGACCTGCCCGGGCCAACCGATGCGCGCTGGACCTGCGTGTCGACCAACACGGTGGGCGCGCTGGGCATCCAGATGTGGCTGAAGCGGAGCGCGCTGCCGGGCGACTGGCGCGCGAGCGAGGGCTGGCTGGGCGACCGCCTGGCGCTCTGGCAGGATGGCGTGACGAACCGCGTGGGGTGGGTAAGCGTGTGGGAGCGAACCGGCCAGGCGCGCCGCTTCGCAACTGACTGTCGCCGCAAGCTGCGCGCGCAACCGGGCGCCGGGGGCTGGCTGGTCGTGCGGCGCGGAACCACGGTTGCGGCCGTCTGGAACATGCCGGATCCCCGGGTCGGCGAGGCCGCCGCCACGGCCCTGCTGGCGAGCCGGATCACCGGCGAGCGACCGTCCTGGCTGGCATCGGTGTCGGACGACATTCCCTGGCCGGTGCGCGTGCTGGATGGGCCGAAGTCGGTCGGCGTGCAGGCATTGGGCGGTCACCTGCTCGTCGGGTCGGCCGGTCAGGGCTTTGGCCGGCTGGTGGTGGCGGATGGACTCGTGCTGAACGCTGAGGGCAACCCGGATCGCTGCGCGTTCGGGATCGTCTGGGGATTGATGCGCTACGAATCAGACTGGCGTGCCGATTACACGGCGTGGCGGATCCCGCTGCTGGCCAGTTGGAACCGTCTGGGGCAGGGGGCCGACGAGCGGTACGCGTGGAGCGTGCTCTGGGGCCTTCTGGCCAGTGGCACGCGCGACGACGTGCATGTCCTGCTCGTGCCCGTCTGGCGCGCGGCGAGACGCTAGTCCTGTTTCACCGGCGGCGCGAGGCCGCCGGGTCGGGCGACCCTCCATCAATGACCCGCCACGCGGGCGAATTATTCCTGTTGACGATTGGGATCGGCCTGTGCATTATAGCGCTCCAACGGTTGATTGGAGCGCTACAATATGGCGGTCACACTGGCTCGGATTGCGGCCGATGCAGGGCTCTCGGTTCAGACCGTGAGCGAATGCCTGAACACGCGTGGCGGACGCAAGGCGCTCTTCCGTCCGGAGACGCGCGAGAAGGTACGCGCCGCAGCCGAGAGACTCGGTTATCGCCCGAATGCGGCGGCGCGCGCGACGGCCACCGGTCAGTTCAACACCGTGACGATGCTGCTGAGCACGGTCGGCTTCCGCAGCATCCTGCCGCCCGAACTGCTCGACGGTGTGATCGACGCGCTGGCGCAGCACGACCATCGCCTCACGCTGGCCAAGTTTCCGGATGAGAAGCTCGTTGCCGACGCCTTCGTGCCGCACGTCTTCCGCGAGTGCATGTGTGACGGTATGCTGATCAACTACAACGCCCAGATCCCACAGGCCATGCTGGACCATGTGGAAGAGGCCCGCCTTCCGACGGTCTGGATCAACTCCAAGCAGGCGCACGACAGCGTCTACCCCGATGACTTTGAGGCGGGCCGCATGGCCGCCCGCCTGCTGCTCGAGGCAGGGCATCGCCACGTAGGATTCGTCAACTTCACGGGCTGCGACCACTACAGCGCGGTCGACCGCCGGGATGGCATGGTCGATGCCATGCGAGCTGGAGGCGGAGCCTGCGAGGTGTTGGAATCGCCCACGAAGCGCGGCATCCCGGCCATTTCAGCGGCATTGGCATGCCTGCGCAGACCTGAGCGTCCGACGGCCATGGTCGCTTACACCAAATTCGAAGCCATGCCTCTTGTCGAGGCCGCCCATCAACTGGGGTTGCGCATCCCGGGAGAGATTTCACTGTTGGTCTTCGATAGCGAACCTTGGGATTGGTCCGAACTCGGCATCAGCGCCCTGCGCCTGCCCGAGCGCGGGCTGGGCGAGGCGGCCGTAGCGATGCTGATGCGGCGCATCTCCCGGCCGGAGGTCGCGCAGCGTCCAAAGGCCGTGCCGTTCGATCTCATCGTCGGCGCAACGGTGGGGTCGCCGGGCGGGAAGAGGATGAAGGGAAACGGAATGGGTGTGGGTGCCACAACACACAACGAAAAGAGTGGCGATAAAGACACGGCGGGGATTCATGGTTGGGATCGGGGTCTTTCGTCGGATGTTCCCGGAAAGTGAAAGGCAACTCGTCGGGGGGTGTTCCTGCGATGAACAAACAGGGAATGAAACGCAGAAATCATCAAATGAGGAGATGTTTATGAAGAACGTATTGAAGGCGGCAGTGGCAGTGGCAGTGTTCGGCGGAACGTTGGGGTACTGGTCGGCGGCGAACGCGGCGACGATCAATATCACCAACCTCGAAAGAAGCATAACGGGATTCGCCGAGGCCGACTTGACGGCAATTGGAACAACCGACTGGCGAATCTACGAGAACACCAGTGCCGACGGTTACGTCTACAACGAGAAAGCTGGCGCGGACGTACTTACCGGCCTGACCTTTAACGCCAGTTGGAATCCCCCAAGCCAGGCGCTCAAGCATCCGGCATTTGGCAACTTCACCTATACCGATGGTGTTGGCCCGGCGTCTGAAGCCAACAAGAGCAGCGGTGTGCGAATGCAGAACAACGGTGGTGCTAACAATAGTATCAGTTACGTCCTTGCTGCTGGGACGTTTGGTGCCGCAGGGACCTTGGATTTGTGGCTCGGATCCACAACAGCAGGAGCTAATTGGGGGGATGATCAACTGACGATCACCATCGGCTCAGAGATTCAGACCAGCCATGTCTTGTATGACTGGACCTATGAAGGAACAGACGTGCAATCGCGATTGCGTGTCACGTACTCGGGCGTCCTGGCGTCAGAGACCATGACCGTGAAGTGGGAAAACCTCAAGAACAACTATGGGCAAAACGTCGAAATGTACGCATCAGCATTGGCGGCTGAGGCCGCCTCAGTCGTCGTTGCGCCGTTCATCGACAGCGATGATCCCACCGACATCACGACGGCCTCGGCGACGATGAACGGAACGCTGACGACGAACGGCAACTCGGCGGCGGCGGTCCACCTGTTCTGGGGGCCGAGTGATGGCGGGACCAATCAGGCTGCGTGGGCCCATACGAACTATTTCGGAGTCAATGGCTTGGGGACGCCGCGGGCGTACAGCACGAACATCACAGCGCTCAGCAGCTCTACCCTCTATTCCTACCGGTACTACGCGACCAACGCCAGCGCGGGAGCATGGGCGCTTTCGTCCAAATCATTCATCAACGGTGGCGTGGGCATCCAGAAGACATCCGACGCCTCCGAAATCGGCCTCACCCCCGGGACTTTCACGGTGCACCGCGCCAGTACGGCGACCAACTGCAATCTGGCCCTGACCTATGCGTGGGCCGGGGGCTCGGCCACATCCGGCGTCGACTACGCGGCGCTCACCGGGTCGGTCACGATCCCCGCCGGGGCCACGAGCGCGCAGATTGTGCTCACGCCTCTGGCCAACTGGGCCAACCAGAGCGACACGACGCTGCAACTCGCGCTGGTGTCCGGTTCACCCTTCTGCCTGTTCGAGCCTTCGGCGACCGCCGCCACGATGACGATCGCGAACGAGATCGGGCATTTTCCGACCGTCACCATCACCAACCCGGAAAAGGTCGCCGGCATGCTGGCGTCCGCCGACCTGACGGCCTACGGAACGACCGATTGGAAGATCTATGCCAACAATGTCGGCAACGGGTATGTCTACAACGAGAAGGCGGGCGCCACGGTGCTTCCAAGCCTGACCGTGAACCGGACTTCCCAAGGGCCCAGCGGCAGCGTCTCCCTCAACTACTCCGATGGCGTTTCGCCGACGTCGGAAACGGGCGCCAACAGTGGTGTTGGAACTCAGGCAGGCGTGGGGAACGGGGCCGGTTTCACCTACACGCTGGCGGCCGGGACATTTGGCACCAAAGGAACTCTGGAACTGTGGGTCGGCGCCCACGGCGCCGCTTACGGCAACTGGTGGAATCGGCTGACGGTCACGCTGGGGCACACCGTTCAGACCTATGACTTCAATTTTGGCGGGGGCGCCGAGGGGTACAACCCGGGGGCGCGGTTCCACGTCGCCTACTTGGGGGTACTGGAGTCAGAGACCCTGCAAGTGACCTGGGAACAGACCTCATCGGAGTATGAGAACCGCCCCAGTTTCTACGCATCGGCATTGGCGGCCGAACCGTTCCCGCCGATAGGCACCGCGATCATTCTGCGTTGAACGGCCCATGGAACCGCACGGCAGGGCTCGTGACTGCGGGCCCCGCCGTGTTGTCGTATCGGACGGGGGCCGGCTTGCGCCGCCGCCCCCCCGTGAAGATGCGGAACTCACTGATCGAACAGGAAGGCAGCAGCATCCACATGGGTTTCCACGCGCGGGCGCAGGCCCTGATTCGGCAGATGACGTTGGCTGAGAAACTCAGCCAACTTGGCAGTGGTGCGCCTGCGATTGAACGCCTCGGCTTGAAGGCCGAGCCGATGGGCAGCGAGTGCATCCACGGCGTCTGACCGGCCGGTGCGGCCTGCAGGCATGCGTGAACTTGGTTTAGAATCTCCCGCAACTCAAAGGAAAAGGAACACGATGATGTACACGGGAAACCGAACCGCAGCAACCCGCATCCTGGCCGCCACGCTTGCCCTGTCGGCGGCGTGGGCGCGAGCGGAGCCCCAACCGGCATCGGGCGAACCGGCACCGTGGTACCGCGAGGCGGCGAATTCCGCGGCCTATACCGACGCCACGGCCCATGAGCCGAACTTCGCCGATCCGGCGCTGTGGAACGACGACGCCCGCACGTCCGCCTACGCCAAACAGGCGTGGCCCAAAACACGCGTGCTCGTTTGGGCCCATCCCGGCGTCAGCGCAAAGGATGGTTGGGAGGCCAAGCACTGGCTGGAGAACGGCCAACCCGCCACCGCATCGTTCGATCCCGAAACGGATCTGGTCTTCCCCGACTTCGCGGGCAAGCAATACTGGGTCTCGCTGACCAATGGCAGGAAGTATCAACCGGCCACCTTCCGCCATCTGACGCTTGGTCGCAGTGCGTGCGTGGTGGGGCATTTTGCCACCCGCGGCAACGTCTGGATCCGGGCGGGGGGGTGGCTCCAATACATGGATTCCACGCTCGGGGCCGAGCACACCTTCTTCCGCAGCGACAACCCCTCCGGCCTCGCACTGGTTGACCACTTCTATGTGCGCAAGGCACCGGAGGCATCGGTCGAATTCATCGGCTTGTTCACATCCGACGACCGCTGGTGGGTGGAATCGGGCCTGATGATCGTGGCCCCGGATTCCGAGATCGGCATGGGCAACCGCACCGACCCCCGGATCGGCAAGCAGGGCGCGGTAGCCATTATGAGCGGCACCTACCTGACCCGACGCAGCAATATCGACTGGGGCAACGACCTGACCGTCGAAGGCCGGTTCATGGCCGGTCTCCCAGATCGTCCGTTGACCCGCGACGCCCGCCTGGGTCTCGGCTGGAAGTCGAAGGCGCAGTTTATGCCTGGCAGCCAGGGCGGCGGACGCATGCCCGGACCGAACGACATGGGCATGCGCATCCCGGTTGGCGGCAGTCTGACCGTCCACACGACGGACCCGGCCCAAGCGCGGCTGGTGATCAACTGCTCCAAGCGCGACAACGACTGGAGCCAGATCGAGATCATCTCCCGCGGTAAGGAGATCAGCGGCGAAGCGCTTAAAGCCAAGTTGATGGAACTGCCACGCCGCACGGACATGGAAATACTGGGCGACATCACCTGGCGCGGCATCCACTTCGACGACATCCGGACGGGCGGCATTCACGTAAAGGCCCCGCCCGATCTGAGCGGCGGCAAAGGCCCGACATTTGGAACCAACAACGCAGCCAAACCCGCGGAATTGTTTACGGTAGGGAACAGTAAACAGTGAACAGAGGGCGGGTTGACATCGTGATGCGTAAGCGTTACATTTTGATGCATGAGAACGACGATAGCCATTCGGGATGATCTGCTTGAAGAGGCAAAGCGCCGGGCGCTTGCCCGCCGGACTACCTTGGGCGTATTCATCGAGGACATGCTCCGCGTGACCCTGTCTCGTCCGAAGGACGCGATGGATCGAGTTGGTCCCGTGCGGCTGCAGACGTTTCGCGGCCAGGGACTGCACCCCGGGGTTGATCTCGACCATTCGGCCGCGCTGCTGGATACCATGGAGGGGCGATGATTCTCTTCGATGTCAACGTGCTGATCTACGCACATCGGCAGGATGCCGAACGTCACGAGGAGTACCGCACTTGGCTGGAGCGCGCGCTCGACAATACTGAGCCCTGTGCCGTTTCGGACCTGATCCTGTCCGGTTGCCTGCGCATTCTCACGCATCCCAAGGTCTTCCTCCCGCCCACTCCGCTGGCAAAAGCCTTGGATTACGTCCGGCAACTGCGCGAACACCCGAATGTGGCGGTGCTCTCGCCGGGTCAGCGTCATTGGGCCATCTTCACCGAGTTGTGCGCCAAGGCTTCTGTCCGAGGGAATCTTGTCAGCGACGCCTTCCATGCGGCTTTGGCCATCGAGTCCGGTTGTGAGTGGATCACCACGGATCGGGACTTTGCGCGATTTCCAGGACTGCGATGGCGTCATCCTTTGGGGTGATAGGCGGGCAGGGCTGGAAGTCGCTGCCCCCTGCGAGCAGCAAACAGTGAACAGCGAACGCACAAAGAAGATGGATCAGGGAGGATTCAGTTGAAACTGCCACGGACTGGACCGCTCACGCCACATGCAAGGCGTTTCACGTTTCACGTTTCACTGTTTACTTCGCTCATCGCCTTGTTCACACCTTCGGCCCACGCGCTCGTCAACCCGACGCTGCAACCGGTGGATCTGTTCGACCGCTACGAGACCGTGCT
>CAYQJG010000131.1:0-9393 GCA_964417715.1 uncultured Lentisphaerales bacterium
CGCCGACATACCCCGAGACATCGCCGCTGGCCACGGTGGAGACCATCACCTTGGGGACGCCCAACGGCAACGCCCGCATGGCGCCGCAAGCCACGGACGTGCCACCGGTGCCGCCGAGCGCCAGCACGCCATCGAACTTCTTCCGGGCGTACAGTTTCGGCAGGATCGCCGCCGCGCCGCGACTCATGGCTGCAACCGCCGCGCCGCGGTCCTTCTTCGCCACCAGGTCAGCCAAGCTGGCTCCGCCGGCCTCGGCGACAGTTTCCCGCGTAATGTCGGGCGGGATCACCGGCGGGTCCAGCACACCCACATCGATCAGGAGCGTCTTCATGCCTCGGGCTTCGAGGCAGTGCTTGACGAAACCATATTCCGCGCCTTTGGTATCGAGCGCGCCCAGCAGGGCGATGATCTTGCGCATGGAATGTCTCCTTACACAGCAGTCCAGTCAAACACCGTGCCGAACAGCGTATTCGGTTGATCGCGCAGTTGATCGTAGATGCCGACCGCGTCCCGGATCGGCACGAGGTCCTGGATGATCGGGCCGGCCCGAAGGGTTCCTTCTGCCACGAGGCGGCAGAGCTGGTCGAGGTCGCTGCGGTCAAAGTGGCTGGCATGGTTGACCTCCAGTTCACTGCCCTGCGCAGCATTGAAACTGTAGTCTACGCGTGAACGCCCCGCAATGACCACGATCTTGCCGCGTGTCTTCACCAGCCCCTGTCCCCAGTTGGCGCCCACCACCGCATCGAGCACCGGCGCGCCACTGTCCTCGAAGACGATGTCGAAAGCCCCCTGCTTCTTCAGTTCGGCCCAGGTGGCATCGCCTGTGATCTGCACCGCAGTCTGGATGCCGCACTGGCGGGCGACCTCAAGGCGGCGCTCGTCAAGGTCCACGATGGTCACAACCGCGCCGGCTGCCCGCGCGGCCTGGGCGGTGAACTGTCCGATCGCCCCCGCGCCGACCACGAGCACGCGGTCCCCGATCCGGGTCCCGGCGCGGCGGACATCGTGCAGCGCGACGCTCGCCATCCCGAACAGCGCGGCATGCGAGGGTTGCACGGTTGATGGAATCTTGACGACGAGACGACCGGGGTTCACCGCCTCCTGCACGAACCAGCGCACATGCTGACGGAAATCGCCGGAGAAAATCACGTCGCCAGCCGCATATTCGGTCACACCGAATCCGACCTCGATCACGCGGCCGACATTCTGGTAGCCGCAGCGGGATGGCCAATTGCCGCCGTAGTTGCCGCCCATCAGGACGTTGCGTTCGGTGCCGTTGGTCAGGCCCGAGTAGAGCGTCTCGCAGAGAATCTGCCCAGGGGAACAGACCGGCGAGGACTCCTGCTGCAGCGCCGCCTGCCCCTTCACCACAAACATGATTCCCGGCATCGTGGCCGGAAGTTCCGCCGGCTTGGCCGCAGGCGCAACCCAGCGGATCCCGCGTCCAAGCACCTCGCGGAACATCGGATGGCCGAACGTCTGCCCGTCGTGCCCGCTGGCAAAACAGAACACACGCGCCTGGTTGAACTGCCGGGTCCAGGCAATGCACTTCATGCTCTTGGGGTGCTCGACCGTCAGCAACGGCGTGTTGCCGTTCGCAGTCAGTGGTTCATCCATGGTGTAGGTCTCATCCGGCATGTCCCAGTCCTGAAGCCCGCGAGTGATCGGATGACCGGCGTCCGCCACGTGGACGCGGATCAGCTGGTTCGGGTGATAGCCGAACTTACGGTCGGCGATGCCCACCAGATCGCTCCAGAAGTTCCATTGCGGGTAACCGAGTGTGGCGTGGTGCAGCACCACAATCCCCTGTCGCGTGGTGCCGAGTTCTTCCAGCGCCGCCTTGACTGCGCCCTGATACCACGCGCCCTTATCGGCCGGGCCGTCCATGAGCATGTGATAGAACACGACCACATCGTAGGTCTTACGCGCCGGACCGGCGGCGGTCCAATCGTCCATGTGCTGGGGGTAGATGTCCAGTCCCGGCAGCGCACGCAACGTGGCATGCAGGTTGGCGACTTCATATGGATGACCGCCACTGACAAAGGCAACTTTGGGGATATGGCTCATAGACATGTTCCTATTTGCGGCGAATCTGCGTGAACTTCGCGGTTTGCTCCTTGATGGCGCGCTCGGTGGGCAGGCGCTCCATCGAGCTGGCGCCGTAGAACCCGTCCACGGCCCGGCAGTTCTTGAGTATAAAGGCGGCGTCCTCAGGCTCGGCGATCGGCCCACCATGGCAGAGTACGATCACGTCCTTGCGGATCTTCCTTGCAGCCGCGACGATATCGTCGATCAGCGGCACGCACTGTTTCAACGTCTTGGCAGTCTTGGCGCCGATGCTGCCGGCCGTGGTCAATCCCATGTGCGCCACAAGGATGTCGGCCCCGGCCTTGGCCATGGCCACGGCGTCCCGGGCGTCGAACACGTAGGGCGTCGTGAGCAGGTCCATCTCGTGTGCCAGCGCGATCATGGCGACTTCCTTGTCGTACCCCATGTTGGTCTCTTCCAGATTCGCGCGGAAGGTGCCGTCAATCAGGCCGACAGTCGGAAAGTTCTGAACGCCGGCAAAACCCACGGCTTTGACCTGTGCGAGGAACTGGGGCATCAGGCGCATGGGGTCGGTGCCGCACACGCCCGCCAGCACCGGCGTCTTTCTTGTGACCGGCAGCACCTCGTTGGCCATTTCCAGCACGATGGCGTTGGCGTCGCCGTAGGGCATCAGACCCGCCAACGAGCCGTGGCCGGCCATGCGGAACCGGCCCGAGTTGTAGATGACGATCAGGTCGATGCCGCCGGCTTCTTCGCACTTGGCGCTGATGCCGGTGCCGGCGCCGCCGCCGATGATCGGTTGGCCCGCGGCGATCTTGCGGCGAAAGCGTTTCAGGATGTCGATTCTCGTCTCGTTCATGACCATTCCCCTCGTTTCAACTAGGTTGTCAGTTCTCCGGCGTACCCGCAACCGCGCGAACTTGCACAACACTAGCACGCAATTGACTAGCCGCTCCCTGCGTTCCGCCTCTATCCAGGCCGTGATCGCTCACTCGGCTCACGCCCGGTTCCAAGCAGGGGCCGGATGATGCGGGTCCACTCCGTGGTTTCATCGCGGCGGTTCACGTTCGCGGCGATGCCGGGGCAGCCACGCACAATGGCCTCGAAGATGCGGTTCGCAATCAGCAGGTTGCCGAGTTTGTTGGCATGGACCGTGTCGAGGTGCACCACGTGCGGACATCCGGCCTCCGCACCGTGGACATCTGCGTACATCAAGCCGCGTTCCTGCGCCAGCGCCGCGAGCATCCGGTTATAGTCCTGCGTGGCCGCCTCTGATCCGCGGTCGAACGGCGGAAAATGGTGAAACGCAGTCATGTGGTAGACGTTGACCAACACGATGGCCGGATTCAGAAGCGCCTGCACACGGTCGAGCAGCTTCTCCAACTCGGCGCGAAACACCCCGACAGCCATGCCGGCACGCATGTCGTTGAGCCCATACGCGATCACCAGCAGGTCCGGCGCGACCGAGAGGACATCGACGTCCAACCGTTCAGCGGCCGACGGTTTGGCTGACGCTTCGTAACCGGGGCTGGCAGGCGAAATGACGCTGGCCCCCAGTCCGGCATTTCGATATCGCAGCGGCTGTTCCTGTGCGTCTTCGAGCAGTCTCCAAAGGATGTCGGCGTAGCGCTCCCGGTCGTTCGCGACCCACCCGCCGCCCTGGACCGTACTTTCGCCCAGGACCACGAGTTGGCGGAAGGGGCCCGGCGGTATCGCATGTTGTCGATCAGTTTTCACGTTGGCTTGAGTATCCCTCAATGAAAGACAAACACCTTGGTCTCACCCGCCTCATAGCGGAGTTGCAGTTTGCCGAGTTTCGTTTTCGGGATCGTGGTGCGGGTGAGTTGCGAGGACCACAGCGAGATGCACTCCACCGAGGAAGCGCCCTTGGCATACTCGCGGAGGTCAACCGTGGTTTCATAGGGTTGGTCCAGAAACGAAACGCTCCAGAACAGCGTGCCGGCCTGGCCGCTACGGGCGGTCACGACCATCGCGTCCGATCCCAGGTCCACAGCATCAAGTCGTGGCTGCAGAATCAGGGGCGTAAGTTCCTCAATCAGGCCGTTGATGATGGCTGCCGAGCGCCAGCCGGCGACGTTGACCTCGAGGGGGTCCATCCCGGTGTCGCTGACCTTGCCGCCGATGGGCGTGTCGCGGACGCGCTGGAGTTGATCAGGCGTGCTCATGTGATAGCCGCGCATGCCGGCCGCGCCGCGCGCAATCAGATAGGAGATCTGACGCTCGACATATTCCGGATCGGGAATGGCGGCAAACGCGTCGTCGGTCAGATCCTTGCCCATGACCCATTGCATGGCCTGAACCTTCTTAATGTACGAAGGCATGCAGGCGCTCCAGTCGATCATCAGCGGCTGGCGGATGTTACCGCCTTCCAGCAGACGCAACCGGACCCCCCAGTCCATAGCACCCAGGACTTGCCGCAAGGGCGTAGACACCGGGTGCTGAACCCAATCGTTGAGACCCCACTGCCAGGAAGTGTAATCCGCTACCTGCACGGCACCCGGATAGGGCGGTTCATTAAATGGAGCCCAGTTGCACCCCGTGCCCATGCCGTGCAACGAGAAGAGCGGCCAACTGGTAGGCGGCCGCTTGCCTTCCGTGGCTGCCATCATCCGTTCCGCCACGTCGGGCTGGATGGGCTTGCCGGTCTTGGCGACGTGCCCTTTGACGTTGTCTTCCCAGGGAGTGTGCCAGTCGGGATTGGCGTCCTTTTGACGCGCTTTGGCCCGGTCGAGGTTCGGCATCGGCGAACACATCATCCCCACTTCATCCACCATCTCCATCGCGACGACCTGCCCGCACTCCTGGAGCCGCTTCATGCAGTGGACAAACGACGGCAGGGCCCAAGGCACGTAGTCATAGCTGTAGACCCAGACATACTGGCCAAACCGGGCAAATTCGTCCCCCGTGACAATCCAGTGCAGGTTATTCGTCTGGCAGAAGCCCGCGATGGTATTCACGATCTTGTCGGCATCGGCACAGTAGCGTTTGAGAAACTCGGCGTCCGTGGCCGGCGGAATCTGGCCCAGTTGCAACGCATTGTACGCGCTCCAAGGGCTGGAGATCAGTCCCGCCTCAAGGCAATTGAATCCGGCCTTCCGGTACAGGCCCGTCCGGACCGGGTCCTTCTGAAGCGCCTCAAAACTGTGAAACAGGCTGCGAGGGATGAACGAGGCGCCCGGCGTGTATTGCCGTACGATCTGACCATCCCGGGTAAAATGAGGGAAGCCCTCCTGCCCGACCCAGACCAGTAGATACGCGACGTAATCGTTATCGCAGGCGGCTTGCACTTCTGCCAGTCCGGGCTTGAGGCCGGTGATGCGTCCGTCCGGTTCAACCCGGATGATGCCCGGCATGGCACTGGCAACCGAGAAGACGGCCTTCACGGGGTGGGCACCCTTGAGATCCGTGTACTCCAGGTTGAGTTCGCTCGACAGGTCGCGGGTCTGCCCGATACTCAAGACATATTCGCTGTGCCGTGCACGCAACCGCATCGGAGTGTGTCCGTTTTCGAAGCGCACGGCAAAGCGGTACTGATGGAAGAGTTTCACATCCGGCGTGTCCACACCGCGTTGCATCACCGTAAGCGTGTGCGTGCCGTTGGCATAGGCAAAGGTATCGACATCGCCACCGGCTTCGGCCCCGAACGAGGGTGCCCATCGGCCAGGAAGCCAAGGACGGTTTTTCAGATCCCCATCGGCTCCCGTGTTCGTCGGGCGGCGGATCAGCCGGATCGGCTGTTCATCGATGAGTAAATTCAGCGTCACCCCCGGCGGTCGCCGGGCCAGCCAGGTGCAGACCAACCGTTTCCGACCGGCAACCGCCGTTTCCAGCGCGACCGAACCCTCCGGCGGCACACCCTCCAGTCCGGACTTGAACTCCGGCGCCCAGAGGAACGCGCTCGCGCCGAGCAGCGGCTGTCCATGATTGGCGGCACGGACCTCGCGCATCGACGAACGGGCCTTTTCGAGGCGGTTGGCGTCGTAGCCGATGACTTGCGCACGCAGGCGTTCGGCATCCCGCAAGGCCTGGGATGGAAACAAATAGGAGGAGAAATTCGTGCGGTAGTCCGTGACAGACGCACCCTCCAGGTTCAGACGGTAGCTGGCGATCCCGGGTGTAGCCTGCACCGTCAGCGGAACTTCGCCCGTAAGGACATCCGGCAGCGAGAACGAGATGGCCGACGAATTATCAGGCACGGCCGCAGTTGCTCCCTTGTATCCGCCAAGGAGCAACGCCGTTACCAAGCACACGGTTGCGAACTTCCTCACGCCTGCAACCCCGCAGGGCATCCGAAACTCCGCGAGGAGGTCTGTCTGGCGTACGCGTACGCGGACGGAGCCGCGGGGTGCTTGTTGCGCGTGGCCGCCTCGTAGTCTTCATCCGTGATGGCCGATACCTCGGTGACCGGCGGCACCTCCTTGCCGGCCCTAACATCGCGCAGGACTTGCAGGCTGGTGGCAACGATCTCGCGGCAGTCGAAGCCGATGCGCTTGATCCGTCCTGCCAGCGGCGTGGCGTTGGGGAAGTTCCAGTCCGTCACCAGCAGCACATCTCGCCCAAGACGCGCGCCGCCATCCTCCAGGCCGGCGGCCACATGTTCGGCCAGGTTGTCGTCCATTACCAGCACGGCATCTGGACGCCGCGCAACGGGCAACTGCATCAGGAGGTTGGCCACATTGCGAACTGGAAGGGGACTCACTTGCGTCGTTGCGATGCGCCATTCGGGCGGAATGGTGACATCATGCCGACGCAGAATGGCCACCTGCGCATCGAACATTGCAGGCGAGTCAACCATGCAGAACAGTGCGATGCGGGTGTGTTGCCACTCGCGAAACCAGGCCACCGCGGCCTCCACCATCGAGTCGCCGCGCGGCGTGATGGCGCGGATGGCGCCCATGGCTTCGGGCATGATGCCGACCGCGGGGACTTTCGCCAGCGCTTCGGCAAACTCGGTTGGCATCGCATGCCATGGGGTTGCAAAGATCAGCCCGGCCAACCGCCGTGCCTGCACGTCATGCCGCAGGCGCTTGTATTCGGCGGAGTCGCGACGTCCCAGGTCGTGGAAGTACTGGGTCAGTTCGACCTGGCCGTCATGACCGACCTCCAAGGCCGCGCGTTGCAGCGCCAGCCAGAAGGAAGAGTAATAGCGGTCCGGTTCGGGACGGGACTGGAAGACGATGCCATAGTGGTGCAAGTGCGGCGGCCGCTCGACGACGCAGGTGCCGCCGCGCCGGCGCGTGTTGATGAAACCGTCGCGCTTCAGGCGGTCGAACGCCTTCTGCACCGTGATAAAACTCACGTCAAATCGGGCCTCGATGTCCGGCCGCGACGGCAGTTGATCTCCAGGTCTGTAGCGCCCGTCGACTATGTCCGCCAGCAGTGCACGGTGTACAGTGTCTTGTTTTGATAGAGTTTTATTCATTTCTGTGAATTGGCTTCATTCGGCAATATACGAGATGCGGGCAACATGCATAGAAGTGCCGGAGAGTAGAGGGTAGACTCAAGTCTCCACCGGATGGTCACATTGTTTCTCATATCTCTGCGCTATTCTGCAAGCCAATATCGAACCAAGTCGGCTTCATGCGAACCGCATAGAGCCTGCCTGAAACGCTTCACCGCAATAGCACCACGGTGCCGGACGCGGTCTTGGGCGCGACTTTCTGCTCGGCCAGTTGCATGCCGTTGAGCCAGATGTAACGCCCACTCACGAGGTCGGCTTCAGTGACTTTGACTGTCAAGCTCCCGCTCGAGGGCACCAGATTCCGAATCACATAATAACTGCTGCCTTCAACCCAGCTTGTACGTGGCCAGTTCCATCCAAGTTGATTGGTAATGGAAGTAGCCGAGAGCCCTGTAGCTGTTGCCGCAAACGTGGCAATAGCGGAGTCTGTGTTGACATACAAGTAGAGGTCCCAGACGCCGGTGCCGCTAGGGGAAGCCGTAAGCGACGAGAATTGAAATTCCATGTAGTTGCCATAGCTCACGTATCCCCAGTCATGACAGAGATTCGCGGCTCCCGGCACATCGACGGCACAATACCCAAGAGGAAGTAAATTACCGAACGCACCATTATACGAATGCGTCATCGTCAGACTTGACCCCGTGCTCGCGCCCTGCGCGTCGATCAGGTTCGGAACGCTCACGCCGACGTTCCATGTACTCCCAAGGCCCGTAGGTCCAGCGGCACTACCCGTGTACACCGGAGACTGTATGTCGACATTAATGAGCCGGGTCGATGCGGCAATAACCGCAACGCTGACCGTCCCGGTATTGGAGTCCAGTTGCCCATCATTGACCTTGAAGGTGAAACTGTCCGCGCCCAGATAGGCCCCGCGGGAGGTGTACGCGAGATTCGGAGGCGTGCCACTGAGTGAGCCGTGCGCGGGCTGGGTGAGCACGGTGTAGTTGATCGCGTCGTTATTTAAGTCGGTGGCGGTCAGCGTGATATTCTTCGCAACTCCCTGGTATCCCGTCAGCGACTGGTCATACGCTATGGGGGCGCGATTACCCTTCTGTTCGGCCAATTGCACGCCGTTCAGCCACAGGAAACTCGGACCGGTCGCCTGTACGCTTACCGTCAAGGTTGTTCCGTTCAACGGCGTCAGATCCCTCAGCACCCAGAAACTGTCTCCCTCCACCCAACTGGCCTGTGCGGTGGAGCCGATCGTGTCGCTCACCGTAGCGGAACCCGATGTAGCGGTAAAGGAGGCGGATTGGCCGCTGTCGATGTTTAGGTATAAATATACGTCCCATTTGCCATTGCCGTTGGTCGAGGCGGGCAACGCCTTGACCTGAAACTCAAAAGTATCGTAGCCCACCAGTCCGGTCTTGACCCACTTAAAACCCTTATTGAGCGCGGCCGCGCCTGACACTTGGATCACAGCGTTTGCGTCGCCCCCAGACCCGATCACCGTCTTGGTAAGTTGAATCGTAGCCGCTGTGGACTGCACTTGCGCATTCGTGAGGACTGCCGGCTGACTCGTTCCATCGCCGACCCACTTGTTCCAGTAGCTTCCCAAGCCGGTGGGGCCTGCTGCTGTTCCCGCATAAATACCGCTTCCGCCTGCAAAAGCGTCCGCATTGAGCACCTGGACATACTCCGTGGCCCATGCCGTTCCGCCTGCTGTGTGTGCGGCCAGCGCCGCAATTATCATGACTCTCATTCCGCGTGTTTTCATAACTGCCCCTTCTTGTTTGTGACCCAGTGCGGCCGTGTTAGTGAAACGCTTTGTCTGCCCAGTCTGTTTTTCCTATGGTGCTTTCAATCGCTGTATATAATATATGGATAGATTGTTAACGTCAAGCGAAAATATTCTTCATTTT
>CAYQJG010000132.1:0-9276 GCA_964417715.1 uncultured Lentisphaerales bacterium
ACAGTCCCTACCAGCAGGCCGACACCGTCCGCGCCCTCCACGCCGCCCTGACCGCACTCTCCTCTGCGTTCTCAGCGCCTCCGCGCGAGACATCTCCAACCCGTCCACCCGCCATCCCGCGCCCCGTGGATCCCACCCGTCCCCAGGCTGGCCGATCCTGGACACCCGCCGAAGACCAGCAACTGCGCGACGCCTTCGCCGTCAACACGCCAATCGCCGCCATTGCCGCCGCCCACGGCCGCACCCGCGGCGCCATCGCCTCCCGCCTGGTCAAACTCGGCATCATCCCCGCCACGAACCAGACAGGGCAGGGCACCGTCCCATCCCAACCACCCGACCCGCCCGACCGCCCAACCGTCCAACTGCCCGACCGTCCAACCGTCCAACTGCCCGACCCCTCTCCGCCGCCCCGCAACCCCAAACCCGACGACGAGATGCCGTTTTGACCCCCCGACCTACTCCTCCAAAATGTCAAACATCGGCACCGGCGAGGCATCTCACAACCAGAGACGGACCTCTTGCCGAAAACGCAAGTGAACGACGGTTCACCGCCCAAAAACGAGGTTCAAATGTTTGACGTTTGTTTGAAAAAATCGCCCAAAATACGCCTCTTTCACACACCACCTCACGGCCCTTCAAAAACTCCATAACAATCACTATTGCAAGTAGTTACAAGCATCTCACACGACCTCAATTCATTGCCAAAAAAACGCCTTTTCCGGCTTGACATGCAAGGGGTCGGAGGTTCGAGTCCTCTATCTCCCACCAGTTCAACAGGTCGTTTGGCAGGCGGTCGCGGCAACGCGGCCGCCTGTTGCATTCGATGAGGCCGGCGAACCCGAGCGTCCTGACGCCCATCCGCTCGGCCAGCGCAATGATCGCCCCTGGCTGCTGCCGTTCCTTGTCCCTGCAGCAGGCCGACAGGTACGTGTAAATGTGCAGGTCGTGGTCAATGTGCAGCATGCGTATCGGCTCCCTGCGGCAGGTAGTCCTCCCTGACCGGCGAGAACACCTCCACGGCTACGGAATCCTCCCGTGCTGTGGCCCCGTGTTCTGTGTCGCCGGGAATGCACCAACTGTCGCCCGGCCCCAAGTGGCGTGTCTCATCTTCGATGGTCAGGTCCAACCGCCCTGAAATCAGGTAACCGGTCTGTTCGTGAGGGTGCGTGTGCCTAGGCAGCGCAGCGCCCTTCTGGAGTCTGAACTCGACCATCAGGGTCTGCCGGCCATACACAAGCGTCTTACGCTGAATCCCAGGCAGGGACGCCATGTAGCCGCTGTTGCCATGCGTGTCGAACATGAAGCTCACCGCGCGCTCAACCGGCTGAAGCCGCTGCCACGGTCAGGTAGTTCGTGCTCGTCGGCTTGAGCGGCAGTTCGATCGTCTGACGCTGGAGCGCCGATTCGAACCAGGCGTAGATCACTTCCGTCGCGCGCAGGGCGCTGTCAACTGACAGTTCGAGTTTCTTGCCCCTGCTCAACCCGTCGGTGATGTCGCGTACCACGGCCTTCATGTGATCGTTGTCGGCGCTGTGCAGGTTTCCCTTCGTCTTCACGACCTGCCAGGTGGATCGGCCTTTGCGCCTGATGCGGAGGTGCGGGTCCGTTTCCAGGATCTCGATGTCACCCTCCGTGCCGTGCAGGCGAAACCCCAGGTTCATCTCCTTCTGTTCGCCGGACTGGATCACCGCCGTCACGCCATTGGCGAACGTCAGCCAGCAGATGGCCGACTGTTCAAAAGGGAGGCCGAACCAGGAACCGCCCTGGCGCACGTCGACCTGCCCCAGCACGCGGGTCGCCGGCATGTCGCCGTTCATCTTGAACGTCATGTCGATGACGTGCGTGCCCCAGTCCAGGATGTTCTTGGGGTTGAAGGACTCGATCCGCAGAAGCTTCCCGATGGCGCCCTCCTTCACCAGCGCGCGCGCTTTCCGAAAGACCGGGAGCTTGCGCCGTTGGTGATTGAAGGTGAGCTGCACTCCTGCTTTCCTGGCTGCCTTGGCCATCGCCAGGGCATCCTTCCAGCACGGCGCCATCGGTTTCTCGCAATGGATCGCGGGGACCCCGGCCGCAGCACAGTCCTTCACGATCTGCGCATGCAGTCCGGTCCACAGACAGATGCTGACGATATCCGGCTTCGCCTTGCGCAGCATCGCTTTGTGGTTCGTGTAGACCACGGCGTCCATGAACCCGTGTTTGACCGCAAACGCCCTGGCCGCATCTTCCTTCACATCTGCCAGCGCCACGACCCGGCATTGGGGATTGGCCTTGTATCCGCCGGCATGCAGACCGGCAATGTTCCCGCAACCGATGAATGCCACGCGATAGGTCTTCATAGCGTCCTCCCAGCTGACGCCACTTACAGTACCCAATTCACACCAGCTTGCCGAGTCGGTTGTTGCAGCCGTCAGACAGGCAGGAGCAGGCAGGGCGGCTTCCTGCGCGCGTGTCGCGTCCCGCCTTACGCGCCGTCCCGCGTCTTTGCCTGCAATTCCGGGTAATCGGCACAGAAGCGCTTGCGCTGACAGGCCTGGCACTCCGACCCCATCCAGATGCGGTCGAACTGCGCCATGATGGCCTGCTCGACGCGGGGATCAGTGGTGACGAACCCGGATTCGAAGTTGCGGCGCGTACTGCTCTTGGCGCCCGGCCTGCACGTGCAGGTCCTTGAGGTCGGACGTCGCCAGCCACAGGAATGCCTGGGCCGACGGCACCGCATCCTGAATCACCTGCTCGTAGATCTGTCTGTCCGTGATGAACTGCGTGTCGGCCAAGGATGCCCCCGTATCCTCACAGCCCGGTGCGGCGCCTTGTCATGGCGTGGCGCCCATGGCCGGCGTGAGGACGCCGGTCCGCACGCCGCTTAGCGGGCGAATTCATCAGCCCATGTTGAGCCGCCAGATCGTGAAAGTCAGGATGGCTGCGAAGGCGACCCAGAGCGCATACGGCAGAAGCAACCAGCCCGCCAACTGCCGAACGCGCCAGAACGCGATCAGCGTTGTCACGACGGCCAGCAGAAGCGCGACGATCTCCACGCAGGCCAGTCCCGGCAGGTGAAGGCCGAAGAACAGCGGCGTCCAGAGCGCGTTCAGTGCCCACTGCAGCAGGTATGCGCCCAGCGGCCGCTTCTGCGCAGCCCATCCGCCGCGCTGCCACACCAGCCAGGCTGCCACGGCCATCAGGGCGTAGAGCACCGTCCAGACCGGACCAAACAGCCACCCCGGCGGATTCCACGACGGCTTCACGAGACCGGCGTACCAGCCACCGGTTGAGACGCATGCACCGGTTGCCGCGGCGCTGAACGTCAGGATGAGCCAGCCGGCCAAGGCCAGGGCGCGGCGTCGCTTGTCGATCATCTGCATACCCCAAAATATCGGGACCGTGAGCCAAAGGCAAGGCTACAGCATGGGCTACCGGGTTTCGAGACCCCGAAGCTCACTCCAGTCCGGCGCGCCGGCGAAGCCATTCGCTTGTCTCGCCGATCGGGGCGTAGGGTTCGGGGTGAAGGGCTGCGAGTCGGGCGGCGGTGGATTGGCAGGCCCCGACCAGTTGCGCACGGTCCGGGTTCCCGCGACGCGCGCCACGACGCGCCGCCACGCCTTCGGACGGCGCCACGGCAATCAGCTCCAGCAGGTCGAGTCCGCGGTGCAACGATCCCCCTGTCACAGGCGACGGCTGTTCCCGTCGCAGGCAGTCTGCTATGCTCGTGGTCCATGGAGGCGCTGCATGTCCCTGCGAGCCAGCTTGTCCGTCGCGCTTGTTTTCGCCGCCGTCTGTGCGACGTCCGCTGCCGAACCGAGTCGCTTTGTTGCCCGTCTCGCGGCGGGCAAGCCACAGGTCATCGTGACCTACGGCACCAGCCTGACGGCCGGCGGCGCGTGGGTCGAACAGCTCAGGCAGGCGCTGGCGCAGCGCTGTCCCGGGCGCGCGCAGATCGTGAACAGCGGCGGCAGCGGCATGTTCTCGAAGTGGGGGGTCGACAATCTGGACGCACGCGTCATCCAGAAGCAGCCGGATGCGGTGTTCATCGAGTTCGCCATGAACGACGCCGAAGTATGTCCCGGACGGTCTTCACCCCGCCGCAACGGGGTGTGAAGCCGTCGTCACGCCCGAGGTCCTGCGTGCCATTGGTCTGCCTGTCGCGCCGGGCAGGTGATCGTCGGCGGCCTACGCCTCCCAGGCGAGGTCGAGGGGCCGGTCTTCGGTGGCTGATCGCTGTGTGGTTTCGAGCAGGTGGTCGGTGCGGTAGCCCACGTAGCGGTCGTGGCTTCCTTGTTCGCCCTTGGCCAACTGGGCCAGGAAATGGCGTTCTGCCTGGCCGAAGGGGCAGACGGCGTCCGTTGCGTAGTCGGTCCACGCGCCCGTGCCGTTGTCGTAGTGCCGCAGCACCGGCGCATTGCGCTCCGGCTCGTTCCAGACGGGGGTCTCCAGGACCAACCTGCCGTTCGCCCCGCTGATCTCGAACCCTTCGTCCCAGCCGCTGCGCTGGTAGCCGATGCGGTAGAGCGGGTGCCAGTTGCCTTCGAAGTGTCCGCAGGCGCCGTTGTCGAAGTCGAGGAGCGCGTGCGTCATGAAGTCGACATCCGAGTCGGGGCGGCGGAACTGGCGCGCATAGACGCGGTTTGGCTTGCCGACCAGGAAAAGCAGCAGGTCAAAGACGTGGCTGCCGCCGCAGACGAGTATGCCCCCGCCCGCGAGGCGCATGATGGGCGACTTGCCGTCTGCGCCGGGAGTCCAGGTCGGCGGCAGGGGGCCGGTGTGGAGGTCATCCTTGCTGCCGCCCTGATAGGTCCGGCAGTAGACGCTCGTGATACGGCCGAGTCTGGGTATCAGCGCCTTGGCCTGCTGCACGGCCGGGAAGAAGCGCTTCATGTAGCTGACGAACAGCATCCGGTCGCGGCGTTCAGCCAGCCTGCCGAGTTCGAGCGAATCGCGGCCGCGCAGCGTGAGCGTCTTCTCGCAGATCACATGCTTGTCGTTTTCCAGCGCCGCCTTGACCACTTCGTGGTGCACCGGCGATGAGGTTAGTACAACCACGGTGTTCACGTCGGGATGCGATACGACCGCGCGCCAGTCCGAGGCGACGGCTGCGCCGAACGGCGCCGCGGCCGCCCGGGCGGCATCGGCATTGAGGTCCGCGACGACTTGCACGGCGGCCTTCGTCTCGCGAAATGCGCGGAAATGAAACCGCGAGATATAGCCCGCACCCACCACGCCCAGTTTGACGTCCATGGTTTCTGCTCCTCAGGGGTTGATGATGATCTTGAGCGCGCCCGCCTTGTTGTCACGCGCCGTCAGCATGGCGCGACCGGTCTCTTCAAGCGGGAACCGGTGCGAGATCAGGCGCTCGCCGGGGATGACGCCTGCGCGCAGCAGGGCCAGCACGGCCGGAAAGTACATGGCCGGCGACGCGAAGCTCGCGCGCAGCTGCAGCTTGCGGAAATGGAAATCGTTCGCATCGAAGGCGATCGTGCCATCGCCGCCGCCGATGCCGATGTAGCTCATTTCGCCGCCGTAGGCCAGCAGGGTCAGCCCCGGCACGATGAACGCCGTGGGCGCGGTCATCAGCACGTGATCAAACTGGCCGTGCAGGTCCTTCGCCTCCAGCAGCGATCCGTCCACGGCGCGCGTCTCCGCGCCGAGCTCGGCGGCCAGCGCCAGGCGCGCGGTCGCGTGGCTGCGGCCGATGCAGAGCACGCGGCTGGCACCGCGCCGCACGGCCAGCGCCACGGCCGCCAGTGCGATGGGACCCGGCCCGACGACGCAGACGCGTTCGCCCATCTGGATGTCGGCGGTCTTGACCAGGTCATAGCCCACGCCGGCCGGCTCGGCCAGGCAGGCCACCTCGGGCGTCAGGCCCTCGTACGGGACGCAGGCCGCGGCCGGCGCCAGCATGTGACGGCTGAACCCCATGGCCGGCTGACTCCAGAAGCTCGGCGTCTTCCCCTGGCAGAGGTCGGCGCGGCCGTTGCGGCAGAGGTCGCACCGGCCGCACGCGCTGCCCGATTCGAGCGCCACACGGTCGCCGACCGTGACGTGGTGTACCTCGGCGCCGACCGCCTCGATCCGACCCGCGATCTCGTGGCCGAACGGATGCCACTTGCCGTCCTTGGCCGCTGCCGCCGTCAGGTCGGTGCCGCAGATGCCGCACGCCTCGATGCGCAGCCGGACCCAGCCGGGTTTGGGCGTGTCGTCCAACGTGACGGTGCGCAGTTCCACCTGCCACGGCGGTTTCAGATAGGCGGCCTGTGTTTGCATGACGGCGATTATCACCGTTCCCCGATACCCCACGCAACAGGAAATCGGACCCCAAGGCGTTTCAGAGCAGTTTCACCAGCGCGTGCTCCAGCGCGCCGGCACAGTATGCGCAGTGGTGGCAGCGGCGGTCGCAGGTGCGGGTGCGCGCGAACCAGTCGGCGGGAAAGCGGTCGTTGTCGATGACATGCGGCGCGAAGGCCGGCGAGAATCCCGGTTCGAAGAGGTCGAGCAGGTTGCCGCGATAGCGCCGCTCGGCGTAGGCGCGGATGACGATGTGCGGACGTTCGTGCAGGCGGGTGGCGAGTTTCACGACCTGGAACAGCCCGTCGTAATGGTGCAGGTCCTCGGGGCGCACCCAGGTGGCCTGCAGGACGACCGGCCAGTTGGCCCGGTCGCGCAGGTGGTTCCAGCACGTATACGGCATGAAGTCGTTCAGGTTATCGGCCCGGCAGACTTCGCTCTCGTGGGCCACCAGGTTGTCGTGGAAGGTCTGGCCCGAGCAGTGCCGCAGGCAGCCGCTGTTGGCCAGCATGATCAGCTTCTTGCCGTTGGCGTCGGCCCACGTTTTCAGGTCGCGCAGGTGCTCCAGGTTGCGGTTGAAGTCGCGCTGCACGTGGTAGCTGTCGAACAGGTGCGACAGGTACTGCATCCCTTCCACGGTGCCGATACGCATGTTGACGGACGCGCGGCGTTCGACGTGCGGCGCGTGCGCCTTCAGGATGTGGGCGATGGCGGGGGAGGTGGTGGTCGCGATGTCCGCGCCGCCGGCCACGCGCGTGAGATCGTCCAGCACGCGCACGACTTCGCGCTCCAGGTCACGGCTCATGCCGTCGCCGCCGTAGCAGTTGGCGTTGAAGAGCAGGTCGAGCTTGACCCCCATGGCACGCAGCGCCCGCAGGTCGGCTTCAAAGCGTTCGCAGGCGGCGGCGTCCAAGCCGTCGCCGCTGACGGCGATGGCCGAGCGGCCGCTCGGGTGCCCGGGCCACGGGAAGTACACCTCCGCAATGTGCTCGCGGTGCTCCCGCACAATCTCCACGAACGAGGGCTCGTCCGGGTCCGCGAGCTGGTAGCCGACGGCGAATTGGATCATGACCTCAGTCCGTCTCGCTCTTGAACTCCGGTTTGGCCGGCGCAGCCGCGGTCGCCGGCGCGTCGGCATAGCGGTCCGACCAGTCGACCGACCAGGGCTTCTGGCGCCGGAAGGGCTTGTGGAATTTGTTCTTCAGGACGCCGCGGCCCTCCATCGAGATCATGCAGGCGCGGGTGCAGCCGCGCGCGCCGCAGACGGCCTGCCCGGTGTTATACAGGTTGCGCGGTTTCTTGAAGAACGGCGACCACCATCCCGGTTTCATGTCCTTGCCCCAGAAGTTGTCATAGCGCTTCTCCTCGGGCAGCGGCTGCTGCGTGGCCTCCTCGGCACCGCGGAAAGTAATGTCGCAGGCCTTGCAGTCGATGTCCGTCCATTCGACGTCGTACCCACCCAGCTTGACCTTGACGGTCTTATCGGCCGGCATGCACTGTCCCGGGCACTGCTTGATGCAGGCCATGCAGCGGTTACAAAGCGTGCCGGGCTTGATCACGGGGTCGGGTTCCAGCTCGGCCTCGGTGAGCACGATGCCCACGCGGTTGCGCGGGCCGAACTCGGGCGTCAGGAGCATCTTGCTGAACCCGATCTCGCCCAACCCGGCCAGGTACGAGGCGATGCGCAGGTTGACCATCACGTCCGGTGCGGCCTTGCCGGGCGCCACGGGACGACTCACGTCCTTCCGCAGGCGGCCCACGTTGTCGATGGCGCGCCAGTCGCTCTGGTGACCGTAGGGGATGGCCTCCCAGCCGTCGTCTTCGATGAACTTGGCGAGGTTGATGACGGTCATCGGCATGTAGAGGTACGTGATGCCGCCGTAGCCCATGGACGAGTAGTTGCTGAAGAAGGTGCCTTCCTCGATGCCGCGCAGCGAGCCGCGCATGACGCGGAAGGCCATGGCGATGACCGACCGGGCTTCCGGCATGATTTGCCGCGGGTCCTGCTGGATGGGCGCGCCCTCCCAGCGTTCGATGTTGCCGATGGCCACGGCGTCGGCGCCGAACTCACGGGCCTTGCGTTTCACGATTTCAGCGGTCAGCATGGGGACTCTCATTTGACAGTCGCGTTGCCGCGGCCTTGAGTTCACCGATCAAATTCCGACGGCGGGCGGCGGTCAGTCCCGCCGATGGCACCGCGCTGCCCAGGCATGTCGCCAGGGCCCCCTCGGAACCGTACACCGGCACGGCCAATTTGACGGTTGTTTCGCCATGAAAAAGCGTGACAGCGACGCCTTCGCGGCGCACGCCGTCCAGAAACGTCGCGAGTGCTTCGGGTGTCTTCCAGAGGGCGGCGGCTGAACTGTCCCAGAAGGCGTGGAGCTGGGTGAAGGCGTGGCGTTGCTCCTCGGGCCAGAGGGCCTGGAAGAGCAGGGCGGATGAGCTGCCGTAGGGGCTGAGCGTGTGTGCGACGGGGTGCTGGATCACACCCGGCTGTTCGGGGCTCACGCGCAGGACGACGACCACCGATTGGGCCGACGACTCGGCGAGCGTGAACACGCCGTCCGGGTGCGCCTGCTGCAACGCGAGCAGTTCGCGCTCCGCCCCGGCTGGGATGCGCGGCACGGGACACGCCCGGCGGATCTCCGCAAACGCAGGTCCCAGCCGGTAGCGAACGGGCTTGTCGTCGCGTCGCAGGTAACCGCGGGCGGTCAGCGTGCGAATCAGGTTGTGAACGGTTGGCGGCTTGAGCCCCAGACCGTCGGCCACCTCGCGCACGCCCAAGCCATCCCCGGAGCGCGCTACGCGCTCGAGAATGTCCAGCCCGCGCTCCAGCGACTGCACTAGATTGCTGTGTGCCATCTGTTCATCCTGGATGAATCACCGTTCATCTCGGATAAACATGCCACAGCCGCTGCCGAAAGTCAACCCCCCTCAAGCGGCCCTGATGTACGGCTAAGCGATTGGGGCGGCGGGCGGGAAGCGCGCGGATGAGCG
>CAYQJG010000133.1:0-9248 GCA_964417715.1 uncultured Lentisphaerales bacterium
TGATCGAGGTGGGTGCCGGGATCGAGCAGAACCTGCGCGAGTTGCGCAAGCCGCTGGACCCGCTTGTGCTCCAGAAGCGCCTGCAGGATGATCGGGCCGAATCCGCAGCCTTGCCCCCGGGACATGCCCTGCGCGCCTATATCTCGGTCGAGACGCTGCGCCCGCGCCTGCTGGCCGATACCAAGGCGGGCGTGATCGAGGAGTTGCTGGACGTGCTGCACGAGCAGAACCTGCTGCTCGACCGGCACGAAGCGGGGCGCGCCGTCTTCGAGCGCGAGCAGAGCCTGTCAACCGGGTTGGAGCATGGGATCGCCCTTCCGCACGGCCGGACTGACGCCGTGAACCGGCTGGTGTGCGCCATCGGTCTCAAACCCGAGGGACTTGACTTCGGTGCCATGGACGGCAAACCCGCGCGTGTGATCGTGCTGGTCCTGGCGCCGCAGAATGCGGCTGCACCGCAGCTTCAGTTCATCTCGCAGATCACCCAGGCGCTGAATGAACAGGGGCGGTCAGCCCTGCTGGCCTGCGACTCGGCCGAAGATATGCTGGCGGTGCTCGCCGGTGCACCGGTGCGCGCGGCCTCGGAGTCATCGCGACGGGGGGGCAAGTCGGCGCGCCCGCTGGCCTGCCTGCAGTGGCAGAGCATTTCGCTCGATCTGGGTGCGACCACCAAGGAGGATGTGCTGGACCGCCTGCTGGCGCTCTGCGCCCGCAGCGGTGCCGTGGCTGACATCGATGGCGCGCGGCAGGCGCTGCTCGTGCGCGAGCGCAAGACCAGCACCGGTATGGAGAACGGCGTCGCCCTGCCGCACGCCCGTACCGAGGCCGTCGACCGCATGGTCTGCGCGCTGGGCATCTGCCGCGAGGGGATCGACTTCGGGTCGCTCGACGGTCAGCCGTCACGCATTTTCGTGATGACCCTCGTACCGCCGTCGGTCACCGGCGACTACATCCGGTTGATGGGAGCGGTCATGCGGGGGCTGGACGATGAGGGCCGCCGCGACATCCTGGCAGCCAAGAGCAGTCAGGACGTGCTGGCCGTGCTGTCGCGTGGCGAGTCGACCTGAGCCGCGGCCGCGCCGTCTACCCCTTGAAGATCACGAACCGCCGCATGGCGTAGTTGATCAGGAGCGCCGATACCAGGTTGGCGCCAAAGGCGATCGTGGTTGTCAACCCGGCCTGACTGATCAGGACCTTCATCATCAGCGTGCCGATGGTGGCCGATACGGCCGAGACAAGGTAGAACAGCCCCACTTCCATCAGCCACGAGTGGCGGCCGCGGCGAAAGACGAAGAGCACGTTCGTGACGTACGCCACGCCGTTCGAAACCACGAACGATGTCGCATTGCAGGCCACGGCGCGCCATCCGCGCAGGGCGTCCGTAAGTCCCGCGGCGATCGGCAGGTTGAACAGGCGGCGGATGAAATCGTCCTCCGTCAGGCAGGGCCAGAGCGTCGATCCCAGAGTGTAGAAGAGGACGATGCTGACCGTGGTCGCGATTCCTCCGGCCACGGCATACTTGATGAACTGCACCAGCGGCCCGGCGTCGTGGCTCAGCAGGCGCGCAAGCAGGGGTCCATCGGTTCGCGTGGCTGGACTGGGCGGACGGGGCTCTTGCATGGCGGCCAGCGTAACAGAACTCCGTCCGGCAACGCGAGCGCTTCGTTGTCGGCCGCGTGGCAGGTGTGGTATCTTCGTTGCGCTGATGGCACGCGGCGTGCTTTTGCTCTCGCCTGTCGTGTCGCCTCGGAGTCGATATGCCCATACGCCTGTCGGAACGCTGGAGTCTCGGGTTGGCTGCGGTGGCCGCCGCGGGACTCGCGTGCGTCCTGGCTGCCGCCAATTTCTGGTTCGGCAACCTGAACCAGGATGAGGGATGGTACCTGTACGCCGCGCTCGAGAGTGCCCGCGGGCGTTTGCCCTATCGCGATTTCTTCTTCACACAGGGCCCGCTGCTGCCACTGGTCTATGGGTGGCTGGCGCCGCTCTGGTCGCCCTGGGGTGTGGCGGGTGGCCGGTTGTTGACCAGTGTGCTTGGTTTGGGGGGCGGCGCACTGGCTGCGCTCCTGGCCGCGCGCGTTCTGCCTGCCGGACGCAAACTCGCCGGCGCCGTTGTGGTCTGGTGCCTGATCGCCGGCTGCACCTATCACAGTTACTTTACGACGCTTCCCAAGACCTACGCGCTGGCGTCCGTGCTGCTGCTGGGTGGTTACCTGGCGCTGACGGCTCTCAGTCGCGCGCCACGGGCCCTGCCGCTGCTGGCCGGTCTGCTGTTGGCCCTGGCTGCCGGCACGCGGCTTTCGCTGGGTGCGACGCTGGTGGTCACGGGACTCTGGCTGCTGGGGCACCGCCGCCAGATGGGCCACGTCTGGTTCTGGTTCGGCGTGGGCGGCGTGCTGGGGCTGGCGGCGGTCTACGGTCCGTTCCTCGCGCTCGCGCCGGCACAGTTCCGTTTCGCGAACAGCTTCCACTCGGGCCGCGACACCGGCGGCGGGCTGTTGTTCGTGGCCGGCTCCGTTTCACGCTGCGTGCGCGGCTATCTGCCGTTGGCGCTGCTGACCAGCGTGCTGACCGTGGCGTGGCTCGGCACGCGGCGGTGCGCCGCCGACACGCGGCCGCGCATGGATGCTCCCGCTGGGCCGCTGCTCTGGCTGCTCGCGTTCGTGGCCGTCTTCGGCGTACACCTGGTGAGCCCGTACCCCTACGATGACTACCAGGTGCCTGTAATGCCCCTGCTGGCGGCCGCGGTCGCCGTCTGGCTCTTCCGGCTTCCATCCATGGCGAGTCTTCGCGCGGCAACGGTGGTCTGGGCGGTGATTGCCGCGGCTGGGTTGGCTGCGTTTGCCTCGCCCATCAATCAGGACTGGTTCGTGATCCGGCAGGACCGCTTCTGGGTCGTGACCAAGCCCCATCCCGACCTGGCGCGCCTGCGGCAGGTCGGGCGCTGGATCCGTGAATCGACGCCGGCGGACACGCCGTTGCTGACCCAGGACATCTACCTTGCCGTCGAATCGGGCCGGCGTGTCCCGCCTGGTTTCGAGATGGGCCCTTTCGGCTACTTCCCCGGACTGGACGACGCCCAGGCCGACACCTGCCACGTGCTTAACCGTGCGGCGCTCGAACGCGAGTTGGCCACGACCGTTGCGCCGCTGGCGGCTTTCAGCGGGTATGCGCTCACCATCGGCGCGCCTTCCATGCGCGAACTGCCCGCGGCCGACCGGCAGGCCCTGTGGCAGGTCGTCGAGCGGCGCTATGAGCGCCTGGAGAGTGTGCCCGATTTCGGCCAGGGCCACACGCCTCTGACGTTGTGGCGGCTGCGCGCCAGTGAGGTACATTGATGGATGTGCCGAAACGCCGGTCGCTCGAGCAACGTATCCTCCGTGCCGGCCTCGTGGTCGGCTTCGCCCACCTGCTTTTCAAGCTGGCCGGCTTGGTCCAAGCCAAGGCCATGGGCTATTACCTGCCGCGTGAGACTTATGACGTCACCTATGTCTTCGCGTTTGAGAACTGCATCTTCGGACTGTTTCTGGTCGGCGAGGAAGTTCTCGGCCCGGCTTTCATGCCCGTGTTCGTGCGCGAGATGGACGATCAGGGCGAGGACGTCGCCTGGCGCTTTGCCAACACCGTGCTGACGCTGCAGGCGCTGGTGGTTGTCCCTGTGATCGCACTCTTGATGGCGTTCCCCGAGTGGGCCGTGCGCATCTGGACCGCCTGGACGCCCGCCACGCACCCGCAGCAGTTCGCGCTGGGCGTGCAGAGCATCCGAGCATTGGCGCCGGCCCTGCTCGGGCTCTCGCTCGGGTCGACCACCTATGTGCTGCTGAATGGATACAAGCGTTTCTTCCTCGCCGCGTTCGGCGACGCCGTCTGGAAGTTCGCCGTCGTCGCCGCACTGCTGATCGGCATCGTACTGCTCGGGCGCGGGGTTGCAGGTCCGGCGCTGATCTGGGGACTGGTCATCGGCAGTGCGCTCAAACTGGTCACGCACCTGATCGGCCTGCGCGACAAGGCTGGCCGGCTGCGCCCGGCGTTCGACCTGAAGAGCCCGGCGATGCGGCGTCTGCTCTGGCTGGCCCTGCCGCTGCTGGCCGGCATCGTCTTCGCCAAGGTGCGCGATGCGGTCAACAACGTCACCGTTCTGAGCGAACTGAAATCTGCCGGCTTGCTGCAGGCTAACTCGATGGGGCGCAAACTCCAGCTCACCATTCACCTGCTCGTGCCCTACACGTTGTCCATTGCCGCGTTCCCGTTCTTCTGCGACCTGGTTGATCGCAATGACCGGGCGCGCCTGGGTGCGGTCATCACGCAGGCCGGTCGCATGCTGCTGGCGCTGTTCGTTCCCTTTGTGGCGGTGGTGGCGGTGGTGGCGGAGCCGCTCACGTCGCTCGTCTTTCGCGGCGGCGAGTTCGACGACCTGGCGGTGCGCCGCACGGCGGTTTCGATGGCCTGCTATACGCTGGTTCTGCCGGCTGCGGCGATCGAGGCGCTCGTCATGCAGGCCTTCTTCGCCAACCGTCGCATGGTGGTGGTGACCGTCGTGGGCATCCTGTTCTCAACGGTGAGCATGGTGATCAGTTGGGCGGGACTCCAACTATGCGGAGGGCGGGCGCTGCTGCTGCTCGGCATCGTGGCCGGCGGATTCGCCCTGTCGCGCACACTCAAGAGCGCCACGTTGGTCGTCCTGCTGCGGAGCTCGGCGCCGGTGTTTCCGCTGGCGCCCACGCTGGGTTTCCTGTCGCGACTGGCGCTGTGCGCGTTGGGGGCGTGCGCGGCTGCATGGCTGGCGCTGCGCGGACTGGCATGGGAGCCGGTGGCGGCGCAGTTGCCGTGGCATGGGCGGGTTGGTGACCTGGTGCGGCTGGCGGCGGGCGGTGGGGCTGGACTGCTGGCCACCGTCGCGGGGTATGTCATCCTGCGTATTCGCGAACCCGTGGAGATGCTGCAGTGGGCGCGTCTGAAGCTCAGGCGACGGACATGAACGCGGATCGGCGGATTCATGTGCTGCACGTGCTTGAGGCCACGGCCGGCGGCACGCGCCGGCACCTGCGTGACCTGGTGTGCGGGCTCGATCCGGCGCGCTTTCGCGTATCGGTGGCCGTCTCGCCACGGCGCGACAGCGACTTCGGCCGCGACCTCGTGCGCTTCCGTGGCCTCGGCGCCGACGTGCATGTCATCAGCATGTGGCGGCGTCCGGCGCCGGTGCTCGACCTTCTGGCTGCCGCCCGGCTCCTGTGGCTGATGCGGCGCATCCGCCCCGATGTCGTGCATGCGCACAGTTCCAAGGCCGGGTTTCTGGGGCGTTGGGCCGCGCGTGTGGCAGGTGTGCCCGCCACGGTCTACACGCCACACGCCTTCGCCTGGAATATGCGGGTTGGCGCCCTCGTCCAGGGCGGGTTCCGGGCGCTGGAGCGACTCGCCGTGCCGTGGACGGACCGGCTGATTGCCGTGTCGACCCATGAGCGTCACTTGGCCCTGGACCTGGGGTTCGCGCCCGCGCGCGTGGTGCTGATTCCGAACGGCGTGCCCGATGGCGGCGATCCGGCGGGAGAGGGTAGGGCGCGCAGGAGGGGCGGAGAGGGTGGTCCGGTCGTCGGGTTTGTCGGACGACTTAGCCTGCAGAAGGCGCCCGACGTCTTCGCGGCTGCCGTGCCGCGCATCTTGGCCGCCGTCCCCGGCGCGCGCTTCCTGATGGTGACCTCAACTGGTCCCTTGTATGAACGCACGATTCGCTATGTCGAGCGGCAGAGCTGGCGTGATCGTGTCATCTGGGGTGCCGCTCACGACGAGACTGAGGTGGCCTCGCACCTGGCGCGCATGGACGTCCTGCTGATGCCGTCGCGGTGGGAGGGCCTGCCCTACACACTGCTCGAATCGATGTCGGCGGGCGTCCCCGTGGTCGCGTCGCGCGCGGGCGGCATCACGGACGTGCTGACCGACGGCGTCGACGGGTTGCTGGTGCCGGTAGGCGACGCCGGCGCGCTGGCGGATGGCGCGCTGCGACTGCTGCGCGACGACGAGCTGCGGTCCCGGTTGGCCGCCGCAGCCCGGCAGCGCGTCACGGCGTTCAGCTTGGAGACGATGCTCGAACGCACGGCCGGCGTGTACGCCGATGCGCTGGCTTCCGCGACCTGTTGACAAAAGGCACACATCTCGTTAGCCTGTTTGTCGATGAGTGAGTTCGACTGGAGTGATGAGAAGAACGAGTTGCTCGACCATACCCGGAAGGTGTGTTTTGAGGATGTCGTCGTCTGCATCCAGAACGGGAACGTGCTGGACGTAATCCGGCACCCCAACCGGGAGCGTTACCCCAAGCAGAACATCATCGTTTTGAACGTCGATGGTTATGTGTGGCTTGTCCCCTATGTCAAGGTAAAGGGGGTGAGGTTCCTGAAGACCATCATCCCGAGCCGCAAAGCGACGAAGGAGTATTTGGCATGAAGAACAACCAGCTGCAGTTTGACGCGGAAGAACTCCAGATCCTCCAGGATTTTGAGCGCGGGGAATTTCAGAGCATCCGTGACTTCCAATCCGAGAAACAGAAACTGGAGGAGGCTGCTCGAAACACCCTCCAGAAGGACACGCGGATCAACATTCGGATCTCGTCCCGTGACCTCGCATGCATTCAAATGCGAGCAGCACGCGAAGGTGTTCCTTACCAGACCTATATCTCAAGTTCCCTTCACAAACTTGTGGCGGGAAGATTGGCAGAGCGGGCCTAGCGAATGTGGGAGCGACGATCCGCCGTCGCCCGGCGGGCTTCAGCGCCGCCTGGCGGCGTCATGGAGCTTTGCGAAAGCGCGTTCGGGGCCGGCGTCCAACAGGCTGTCGGCGAATTCCTGTGTGACGGGCGGCAGGTCGCCGACCGAGGCATAGAACCGGTTGCGGGCCGCGGTCGCCTTGAACTCAGCCAGCGCCCGCGGACCGAGATAGGGTGCATCGGCGTACAGCGACAGCACGGTATGGCCGACCATGATCTGCGCGCCTTGTACGAAGGCGGCGGCATGGCGGCCCAGCACCGGGCCCGACAGGTCGTCGGCGA
This sequence comes from uncultured Lentisphaerales bacterium, assembly GCA_964417715.1. GTDB lineage: Bacteria > Verrucomicrobiota > Kiritimatiellia > RFP12 > CAYQJG01 > CAYQJG01. Next base: position 7,040 of record CAYQJG010000133.1, read on the forward strand.
ACGGCAGGCCGGCGCGGTTCATCTCCGTGCCGATGTTGATCGGCAGATCGCGGGCCACGGCGGCCGCGACGACCTCGTCGAGTTTGGCCACCTTGGCGGCCTGCTCGTCGGGTTTCTTGATGTTCCAGTTGCGGTCGGGCACGATGTTGAGGGCGGCGCATCCCTTGTCCCGGAGCAGATCGAGCATGGCGCCGCAGTCGGCTTCGCCGCGACTGGTGCCGTCCAGCCAGGTGATGGTCGGGATGGCCCGGCAGGCACGGACCCAGGCGATGAAATCGTCGGCCGGCGGGAAGGTGTATTCGTCGGGCTGCTGGTAGCCGATGCCGCCGCGTTTGGCCAGCGCGCTGCGTACGGCCTCCTCGAAGGCCGGCTGGTCGGTCTCAAGCGCGAGGCAGGCTTCGGGCGCGCGTTTCAGCAGGGGCGCCCAGAACGAGGCGCGCGCGACGGGGTCGGCGAACGCCTTGCGGCCGGCGGCGGCGTAGGCGCGGATGATGTGGCGTTCGGTGGCGACGTCGCGGGGCGTCAGGGGCAGCACATCGCGCGTGTAGTTCAGGGCGATCTCGGGCACGCGGCCGTTGATGCGGCTGATGAGCGACTCGTTGCGGGCGCGCGCCGAGCGTCGGAACAGGTCGAGCGTCTGACCCGTCTGGCCCGTGCTCGCCGGCAGCTCAAAGAAGCCGGTGCCCATGATGTAGGTCACGCCGGGCTCGCCGGGCGAGTTGATGTCGTGGGCCGCGTATTCGCGCAGAAAGGCGCGGGTCTCCAGATGAACCGCCGTACGCAGGCCGATGGTGCGACCGGCCGCCAGGAATTCGTCCAGGCCGTCCAACACGTCGAAGTCGCACAGGGCCGCGGCGTAGAGGCCGCGTTTGCGGCACTCCCACGCGATGCGCGTGGGTGACCACCCGTCCGCATTGTATGAGAAGAACGAGTGGCAGTGCAGGTTGACGTTGCGGCCGGTCTCCGGCAGCGTGCCGCCGGCCAGCGCGGCCAGTGCGGCCAGCGCATCGCGACGCGTCTGGGGGTTGAACTCGTCCAGGCGCTTCTCAAGCAGGGCGGTATCGCGGATAGGCATGGGGCGGGTCCGGTTGGCAGGTGGCTTAGGCGACGCGCTGGACCACAATATCGGCGTCGACCGACTCGCGCAGGATGCGCTCGATGCCGTTCTTGATGGTCATGGTCGCATGCGGGCAGCCGCCGCATGCGCCCTTCAGGCGCAGGCTCACCAGTTTGTCGACGATGGAGACCAGCTCCAAGTCGCCACCGTCAGCCTGCAGCATGCCGCGCAGTTCTTCCAGCTTGGCTTTGATTTTCTCGTCCATGGCGTATGCCCTCCCAGGTCTACTTGGCGTAGAGTTTCTTCGCGTGGTAGTGGTTGTGCAGCAGGTGATGCGCCTTCTTGCTGAGCGGCTTGCCCAGGAAGTCGGCGTAGAGCTTCTGCACGTCCGGGTTGTGGTGCGAGCAGCGGATGGTTGAGCGCTCGTCGTCGTTGTACATCCCCTTGGTGCGCGCCAGGCGCACTTCATCGGTGGCGCCGGTGGGCTGTCCGCCGCCGCCGATGCAGCCGCCGCGGCAGGCCATGACCTCGATGAAATGGTAACGCGGCGGGCGTCCGGCTTCGCGGTCAGACCGCAGTAGGTTGAGCACCTGTTCGACGTTGCCCATCTGGTGGGCCACGGCGATGCGCACCTTGGTGCCCTTGACATCGATCTCGGCTTCCTTCACGCCGGCCATGCCGCGCACCTGCTTGAAGCGGACGTCCTTCAGGTCCTCCTTCGTGATCAGGTAGTAGGCCGAGCGCAGGGCGGCTTCCATGACGCCGCCGGTGACGCCGAAGATTGTGCCGGCGCCGGAGTAGGTGCCGAGGATGCTGTCGACCTCGCTCGTCGGCAGGTTGAGGAAGTCGATGCCGGCGCTCTTGATCATGCGGGCAAGTTCGCGCGTCGTAAGTACGACGTCGATGTCCTGGTGGCCGCTGGCGAACATCTCCTCGCTGCGCGAGATCTCGTACTTCTTCGCCGTGCACGGCATGATCGAGACCATGTAGATCTTGCTCGGGTCGATGCCCATCTTCTCGGCATAGTACGTCTTGGACATCACGCCCAGCATTTCCTGCGGCGATTTGGCTGAGGAGAAGTTATCGATGAAGTCCGGCGCGTACTTCTCCATCCAGTCGGTCCACGCGGGGCAGCAGGAGGTGATCAGCGGC
>CAYQJG010000134.1:0-9222 GCA_964417715.1 uncultured Lentisphaerales bacterium
CCCCTTCGCCGCCAACGCCACGCCGCCATTGCACACGCCCACGCCAATGGCCATCGCCCACGCCAACTGTGTTTCAATAGTTGCCATTCATCGCTCCCTTACCCGTTTCCGTGGGCCGTCTGGATCCCGGCATGGCTGGCATCGGGATCACATTCGCCATCATGATGATGAACCCATATTCTCCGGCCGCGGCAGGCCCTTAAAGCGGTGCTGCGGCCTCCATCCGAGGCGCGCATGCGACGAGGCCAGATCGGCCTTCGCATCGTCCTGCGCGAGGTGGAACACTTCGAGCCCCGGGTCGGGCAGGGCCAGCGCCTGGGCGGCGGCCAGGCCAATGTCGCGGGGGTCGATCAGCGTGGGATCGTACTGCTCCACCGCGATCCCGTATTTCGAGATGAAGGTGTCGTCATAAACAATCCAGGCCGGACGCAGGATCGCGGTGCGGATGCCGTGATTCTCGTGGTAGAAGCGGGCAGCCGCTTCTTGCATGACCTTGGTCAGGACATAGAGCGTGCCCTTGAACTGGTAGGGACCATCGCCGGGCCGCGGGTTCCGGTCCACCGCACCGTTGACCACGCCGGCCGACGAGATCAGGACACAGCGCGCGATACCCTGCTCGACCGCGGCATGGTAGAGGTTCGCCGTGCCCTTGACATTGACATCGATCGCCAGCAACGGCTCCTTGTACCCATCCGGGTTGGGCGCCATGTGGCACATGACGATGGCCTCCATGCCGGCGACCGTCTGACGGCAGGCCGCCAGATCGCCGATGTCGGCCACCACCGATTCATCGGCGCCCTCGCCCGCTGATTTGAGATCGCAGCTCCGGACGAAATGCCCCTGTTCACGCAACGTCTGCGCAAGTCCCTTGCCGGTATACCCGGCACCTCCGGTCAGCAATAGTTTCATTGTTTTCCTTCAGCCTATGCAGGGCGATCCTGCTACCACCAACTCCCCAGCGGTTCGACAGTCGGGAGCGCGACGGGCGCGGCCTCGCCCGGTTTCAGCGGCACAAACCACACGGTCACCGCCGGGTTCACCACCACTTCAAGATGGATGGCGAGTTTGCGGCATCCTTCGTTCGGGTTCTGGCCCGCCGGATCGGGAGAGTGCACCATCGGGCGGGCGTCCATGATCTCGAACCCGACCTTGTCTGGCGTAACAAGCCCGACCCACAACCGCTGTCCGCCCATCTCCAACACCACGGAGCGCCGGTCTTCCGCCACGGTCGCTTGCGCGCGGGTGTGCATGAACCACCAGTAGTCCACGGCTTCGCCGTTCAACACCTCGTCCCGCAGCAGGACATCCCCCCGGAGGCGATCGAGCCGCATGCCGCGCAGCACGCCACCGACCTGCTTGCGGTAGGCGGGCCCGAGGTCGGCAATGAGAACGGCATGGTCCGGATACGACCCGGTCCGCAGGATCATGGCCTCCGCCGACGGATCCTGCTGCGGCTGCAGGTGGGGATTGAGGACGAGGGTGTTGTGGCCTTCGGCGCGGATGCGGTAGTAACTGTAGTGCCGTTTCGCGGAGCCCGCCCAGGTCTCGAAATACGCGGGCAGGGAATAACTGTCCAAACCGAGGTCCTCCGCCCAGCGCTGGCCCAGCGCATCGAGCACGAACGAGCCCGCATCCAGATGCGAGTGGGCCCAGGAAATGCATCCGGCCCTGAATCCGACGAAAGTGGCCTTCGCCCCATCCCAACTGCTCCGCAGCGTGGCCACGCCCGCTCGCTTGAAATGGCTGTCCAGCGCCGGGGCTTCAGCCGCCGCTTCAGCAAGGGCATGGTCGTACCACAACAGGTCCAGATAGTTTACGGTCAAGCCCTGTACCCCGTGTTCGTGCACCAGCAGCCAGGGCGGGGTCTGACCCAGAAGCGCGGCATCCTCCTCGATCATCCTGAGCCGGGCAGCCGCCAGACAGGCATCGCCGAAGCGGCGCGCCAGCCACCAGAGATGCGGGGCGGCCATCCGCTCGGCCCGGCCGTCGGAGTAGTTGAAGAGATAGCCGGAAGAACCGCTGGCGTGCACGAAATAGTATCCGGTTCGGTCAAGTCCCGGAGCGCGGCTCAGGCCGAAATCGTTGCCCAGGGCGTTCTGCAGCGCATCGAGCGCCAGGCAGTTGAACAGCGTCCCGTAACGCCAATAGTTGGGGCCTTCGAGCGAACCGCCATCCGGCGCGAATTCCTGCATGGCATTCGGCAGCGAGCGCACAGCCTCGACCAGGCAGTCGGCAGCCAGGACGGGATCCGTGTCGGCGATGGACAAGGCGGCCAGGATCACGCCTCCGTTGCAAACCTGGTTCCAGTTGTTGGGTTCATCCGGCCAGTAGCGCTGGCCTGCCGGACGCCGGTAGTGCACCAGGGCGCGAGGGAGCCCCTGTTCGCGGATCCAGCGCGCCGCCGCCGCGTGGGCGTCTTCCGGGAGGGCCTCTCCGAGCAGATCCCGGCACAGCGCCAGGCTCGTGCAGACCTCGGCCATCGAAAGATCGAAAATGGTGTATGCTCGACATGCAGGGGCACGCCAATCCTCCCACCCCGTCACGCGCCGGATGACATCCGCCGCGGCGGCTGCGTAGGCCGCATCCCCCGTGAGGGCGCCGACGGTGGAAAGGACCATCAGCCGCTCCATGACAATGCGACTGGGAATCGGCCCAGGTTCGTCCGGAGCCGGAATCATAACCGGCTCGTCCGCGCGCTGGCGCAGGCAGGCCAGCCATTCACGCGGACGGGCACTGTCCCGCGTCTGCTGGCGGAGTTGCTCCAGCCGTTCCGGCGTCAGCAGCAGGCGCGGTTGGCCGGGGCGCAGGGTGGCAAGGATGGTCGCTGGATTTACAGATTGAATGATCATGGGGATTCCTTACGCGGGCAAGACACTCAACTCACCAACACCGGCTCCGGGGTTCGTTGTTCGATCCGAAACGTGGCTGTGGTGTTCATGGGGTCCTCTGCACAAGATGTCGATGGGTTTCCTTTCTGCAGATCCTGTTGCACATTCGCCTTACTTCCCGAACACCGGCAGGTAGCGACCGCGGGGTTCGACGCCCAGCACCTGGTTGCCGAGCCAATGGACGGTCAGTGTGTCGCTCCGGCCCTGCACGCTTTGCGGCACAAATACCTGGGTGAACCGCGGCACAGGCCAACGCAGGGTCAGGCGCTCTCCGGAGCGCACATCCCGGCAGACAGCATAGGCGTTCGCCGGTCCGCCCCATTCGAGGCCCCCGGCGCCATTGGCTCGGTCCAGGGTAACGGCGTCTTTCGCCACCCAGGCGGGCGGGCGGAGGAAATAATCCCCAGCCTTCCGCGCCTGCACATCCAACCGGCCGGCAGCCGGCGCGTAAGCCGTCACATCTGCGGCGGGGTGCCGGCGCGAGAGTGACAGGTTGATGAAGATGCCTTCGTTCTTCTCTACCACGATGCCGGTCCAGGCTTCCCAGAGTCCGCGCATACCTTCGGGCGGACAGCACCCCATCATCTGGATGCCGTTCCCGTACAGGCCTGGCGAGCCGAGCCAGTCGGGGAAGGCAACCCAGTCATCGAACGTCGGCTGCGCCACGAAGCCGCCTTCAATCTTGCGCAGTTCGGCCAGCGCCTGTTCGACATCAGCCTGCGGCTTGTCCTTGTGCACTGTCCGGAACAGGACGACGAACTCCGGTGTCAGCCGGAATTGCGAAGCCCGCAGTTGATTGCGGACGGTGCGTTCCACGTGATCCCAGAATTCCGGACGACCGCCGCGCGCCAGGCAGGCGGCGATGCTGGTCATGTCGCCGACGACGCAGATTTCGGTGCGATACTCCGGTTGCGGAATGAACTCGGGGTACCAGCCGTAATCCGTGCCCTGGCTCAACACAAAGCGGTAGGCGCGCTCCGCCCAGTCGAGATAACGTGCCTCGCCGGTCACCGCCCCCAGGTGCGCCACGCCCCAGATCTCATGCGTGTGCAGATGGACATGACTGCGGAAGGCGCCGGTGTGCGGGTCGATACGCTGTTCGCCCATGTCCGGCTGGATGCAGGCCAGATGCCCGTCGGCGAAGGCCCGAGCCAGCTTGAGAGCTTCGGCGTCTCCCGTGCATTCCCAGTAACGCACCAGCGGTTCGACGATGCATGGATAACCGTACGAGAGCACGCCTCCCCAACCGCCTTGGCCCCCGGTATCATGCAGGTGCAACCACTCGCCGTTGCGCCAGGGCGCGGCACCATGGGGAAAGAAAGCACGCCCCTGAGCGTCGCGGTTGGCGAGCTTCGCCAGGGCCAGGAACATGGCACGGCACTCGGCTCTCAAGTGTGAGTCGCCGGTTCGCTGGTATTCCTCCGACAGGCTGACGAGCACTTTGCCGCTGGCCCAAGTGAAGGCCCACTCATGCTTCAATGCCTCGACGGCGCTGGGCGACCTCAGCGGCCCGACCCAAGCCGCGGGGTTCATCCAGACCAGGTTGTCTGCGCGCCGGTAGGCAAGGATACGTCGCCGCACGCCGCGCTCGACCACGTCCGCCTCCGGCTCACCGGCCATTTCGCGCATGTGCGGATATTGCCAGTCCATGCGGCAGTCGGTGTCGCCCAGCGCGATCGGGTCAAAGCCGTACATATTTGGCGCCAGGAGCGGCACGTGGCCGGGAACGCCAAGCGGCCCGAGCGAGAACTTGCACTCATAGTTCTGCGCCGGATCGGGATTGCCGCGCAGGTAGTTCAGGGCTGCCACGGCCATGGCGTGCAGATCCAGATCGTCGGCTTCCACCGATGCGCCGGTAGGGCTCCATTCCAGACCGCTGATCTGACCGCGGTAGTATCTGTGGATCTGGTCACTGATCTTCATCGCTATTACATCCACCCCACGCTCACGTGAATTCATAACCGTTTCACCATGCCCGATCACTCACACCCGCCAGTCCGCAGGAACCCCGGTCCTTCGCGCAGGAGGCGCTGGCGGTAGGCGGCGTACTGTTCGTAGAGTTCCACGGCGCGCTCGCCGCCGACCTTTACGGGCGCGTCGGGGTGGCACATCAGCCCCGGGTACTGGAAGATGGTCTGCTTGTCGACAAACGGCGCCGAGAGCTCAAGCTGGCTCTGAACGCGCGACATCTCCGCCGGGATCAACGCGCCGCGGTGGTCGAACTCCCAGATCTCCAGGTCGTTCCACAGCTTGGTGCGCCCGCGCGGCCGGGTGTAGTAGTTCCAGAAGGTGCGGATATTCCTGGGATCCTGCCAGGCATCGTGGCCGCGCTTGATCAGTTCCCAGTAGTACGGCAGGCGATCCAGGCTGTGGTGGCGGTTGGTCGCGGGGAAGCGGTTCCACGATTTGGGTGTGATGTTGATGCCGACGCCGTCCTGGTAGGCCAGGATGTCCACGTCGATGTCTCCAAGCAGCGTGGCGGAGATGGCGGCATCGAGCCCCGGCGCAAGCAGCACGTCGGCATTGTGGAGCGCCCGCAGCTTCGGAACGTCGCGCCGCAGCACATCCCGGCCCATCATCGACGAGGGCGGATACTCGCTGGTCCAGTACCAGCCGCCGAAGCTGGGCAGGCCCGCGTAAAGCGCGGCCAGTTCGCGCACCGTGGTCTCCAGGTCGGCCCAGGCTTCGTCGCCATGCAGGTAGCTCTCCGGCCCGGCCATGTCGCCGATGCCGTAGAAGATCTGCATGCCCAACTGCGTGGCCCGGCGCACGACGGCGCCAAAGGTGTCGCCCTTCTGCCAGCGCATACGCGGCCGCGAGGGGCTTGGGTAGTAGGCCGTCGGCTTCGCGCCCCCCTCACGCCGCGTGGCGCACTGCTGGAAGATCAGCGTGTCGATGCCGATGGCGTGCATGTCATCGATCATCCGCGCCCACTGCGTCTCATCGAGCGAGCGCAGGTCCGCCTGGAATCGCGTCGCTTCCTCGTCGCTGAAGTGGTCAATGCCGAGAAACGTGCCGCTGATCAACTGACTGGAATTGAGCGTAGGCATTGTTCAGACCTCTTCCATTTTGACCGCGCGCCCTTCATCCGCCGATTTCTCGGCGGCGAAAACCACGCGCATGGTCTCGTAGGCGTCGCGGGCCGGCGTGGCGGGTGGCAGGCCTTCATGGACGCGGTGCACAATGTCCAGCGTCTGCGTGGCGCCATCATGGTAGTAGCGCTGATCCTCCGCCGTTTCCCAGGTGCGCGTCTCGACCAGCTTGTTGGTCATGCATTTGGGCGAGTCGCCGTATTCCCAGCGCTTGAGTGTGCGGTGGAACACGTCCAGGGCCGCTGCGCCCCTGGTGCCGATGACGCGGTAGGTGAGCTGGTGCCCGTCGCCCTGCTGCTGCGTGACCATGTTCTGCAGCGGGTCGCCGTCGAAGGTGTGCGCCGCGTACATCACAAAGGTTAGCGAGCTTACGGCGCCGTTGGCGAAGCGGTAAAGCGTGTGGTAGTTGTCGCGCACCTCGAAGTAAGGCACCACGTTGGGCGCGCACATGGAGTGGACCTCGGTCACTTCGGAACCGATCCACCAGCGCGGCAGGTCGACGTAATGGCAGAGCTTCTCGCCGAACATGCTGCCGCCGGTCCCCTTCTGGTTGCGCCACGACCCCTTGCCGTGGAACTCGCTGCAGAAGTAGGAGAACTGCGTGTTGATCACCTGCCCGAGCAGGCCGGCGTCGATCCAATCCTTGACGGTCGTGTAGAGCTTGGAATAGCGCAGCTCAAAGCCGATCTGGAAGAACAACCCCTTGCGCTCCGCCATCTCGACCATCTCGCGGGCGTCCTCCAGCGTGGTGGCGATCGGCTTCTCGCACATCACCGCCTTGCCGGCCTCGAACGCGGCCATGCACAGCGGCTTGTGGGCGCCGTTGGAAGCCGTGACGAAAACCAGCCGGACCTCGGGATCGGCCAGCACCGCCTTGAGATCGGTGGTCGCCTTGGCTTTGTGCTTGGTGCGCCACATCTGGACGCACTCCTCACGGTTGTCGACCATGACGATGTCGTTGACCAGCGGGTGGTCCTTCAGCGTGGACCAGATCCCGCCGCCCATTGCGCCTGCTCCGAGTACTGCTACTTTCATATGCTTTGCCTTTCGACCAGCACAGCAAAACGCCAAGCGGGATTGGGCAGCGCGAGTTCCATTCTCCCGGCCGGATCCCCGGTCAGTTCGTGCGTGTCGTTCGTGATCAGGTCGACCAGCGTGCGGCCCTTGAAGAAGCCCGGACGGAACCTGAGTCTGGCCTCCGTGTGGTCGGCGTGGAAGAACACGAACACCACGCGCCGCCCGGCGGCGCTGCCATGCTTCACGTAGAGGAACGTACTCTCCGTCGGCGCCGGCGCAACAACCTCGATGTCCGGCTGCCAGCCCGCCGCTTTCGCGATCCACTCGATGTAGTCCTCAAACCCGGGGTTATAGGCGCGGCGGTAAGCTTCCGCCGGATACGACGCACAGTAGATCACCTTGCCGCGGCCCAGCGGGGCGGTGGCCAGCAGCGTACCCTCCGGGTTGGCCGCATGCACCTGGATGCCATTCCCCCCCGCCAGCGGCGTCATCCACTGCAGCACCTTCATGGCGGTCTTGCGGCCGTCCAACTCGAATTCCAGGCTGTCGCCGCTGAGCCTGCGCCGGCCGATTTCAGACAGGCCGGTGGCCTGCGTCAGGAACCGGTCGGACGGTTCCACATACAGCCCGGCATCGGTGAAGGCGCCGCATTCGGACTCAACGGCCAGCACGCCGCCCGCACGGGCGAACGCGATCAACGCGGCCTTGGCCTTTTCGCTCAAGGTCGTGGTCGCCGGCAGGTAGACGAACCGCAATCCCTGCAGCCCTTCGAGATGCTCGTCTTCGACCACCGTGTATGGAATCGAGCGGCGCACAAAGGCCCGAGCCACGCCCAGCAGCGCCTCTTTCGCCTTCTCGGCCCCCCCGTTCTGTGCGCCGCAACCATAGTAGGACTGCGGGCTGAATAGGACGCCCACCGTACCCGGAGCGGGGCGGTATTCGTCCAGCAGCGCGCCGTGATCCCGCACCACCTGCCCCGTAACGCGCATCGCCGCCAGGCGTTCCTCCGCCAGTCCGTCCCGGCCGGTCAGGCCGAAACCGGCCGACTCGCAGCCGAACACTTCGTCGCGCCAGCACCAGAAGAGAATCGTGTCCGCTCCGCACGCAAGGCCGTTCCAGAGCCAGCGCTGCTGGGAGAGCGCATCCACCGATTCCTGCACACCGGCCGTCGACGCGGCACGGCCGCCCTGCAGCTCGCTCAGCCACAGGCGCTTGCCGCGCGCCGCCGAACGCACAAACTCGATGTTCATGCCGAAATCGGTGTCGTCGATCCCAAACCACTTCGGGAAGTTCGAGCAGCCGATCCCGTCCGTGGTGTCAGCAAAATGCCAGTCGTTGCCGAAGGCCAGCGGCGTCACGCCGCCGTAAGCCCCGATGCCGCCGGCGAAATTGGGCGAAGGGGCGCCGCCGTGCAGCGTCACCGGATGCACGGGATCGATGCCCTTCAACACCTCGTAGCGCGCCTTGCCATGCTCGCACGCCTTCCAGGTGAGAAAATGCGACCAGGCCATCCACTCCGTGAACGGCCGGCCGGGCGCCTTGCCCGGCATCACCTCGTCCCACTGCCCGTAACGGCGGTTCCAGGCGGCGTTGAGGCCGTCCAGTCCGCCATGCCGCTGATCCAGCCAACTGCGGAAAGCCTGCACGGTGTGCGCACAGTAGCAGACCTCGCCGTCGGAATTGATGTTCCAGCGCAGCTCGTTCCAGGAGTCCCAGCCGGCCAGATGCTGCACCGGAGCGTAGCGCGACCCCACGGCCTCGAGGAACGCCCGCATCCGCGCCCAGACCCCGGGGTGGTCGGTGCAACCGCCGGGCGTCAGGCCGAAGTGGCACTCGGCGCGGCCGGAGCTGATCACTTTGTGCCCTTGGTTGGTGAGCATCTCGCTGCCGGGCACCTCGCGGTGGATCCAGAGCGGCTGGATCTCGGCAATGGTGCTGAGCACGACGCGCAGGCCGTTCTTGCCGGCCAGCTCGACCAGCCGGTCGTAGTCGTCGAAGACAAACTGGCGGGGCTTGGCCTCGACCCAGCCCCAAAGCACCCAGAGCTGCACCGTGTTGAGGCCTGCGTCGCGCATGCGCCGCAGGTCGTCTTCCCAATACTTGCTGTCCGGGAACGGAGCCCGGTAATACTGTACGCCAAGATTCATGGTTGTAGGACCCTTTCCATCCTCGCCGCCCAGCCGCCGCCCGGGGCCAGATGCAGTTGCAGGCGCTCGCCGGCCGAC
>CAYQJG010000135.1:0-9050 GCA_964417715.1 uncultured Lentisphaerales bacterium
GATGAACTTGTCAACCCCGATGCCGTGCAGGCCACGAACGAATTCGCGACATTTGCAGCCATGCTGGCGGCAACAAACCGGCTGGTGCGCGAGTCGGAGTCGCGCTGTGTACTTGAGGTGGGGCTTGATCGCATGCCGTTCGCCGTGCCCGTCGTCCGGAAGGAAGGTCGTTGGTTGTTTGACACGGCGGCGGGCAAGGAGGAGCTGCTCAATCGACGCATCGGTCGTAACGAACTGGCAACACTCAACGCGATGCGCACCTACGTTCAGGCGCAACGCGAGTATGCCTGCAGCGACCGCGACGGTGACGAGGTCCTCGAATACGCGCAGCGATTCATGAGCACGCCCGGCGCCAAGGACGGCCTGTTCTGGTCGCCCGATCTGGACGGTGAGATCAGTCCGCTGGGTCCCCTTGTCGCTGCGGCCGCTGCCGAGGGCTATCAGGAAAAGGGCATGGCAGACATCAACAAAGGTCCGCAACCGTTCCATGGATACCTGTTCAAAATACTCAAGAGCCAGGGGAAACTTGCGCCGGGCGGCCGATACGATTACGTCATCAACGGCAACATGATCGGCGGCTTCGCCCTCGTGGCGTGGCCTGCGGAATACGGCAACAGCGGCATCATGACCTTCCTTGTGAACCAGCAGGGTCGCGTCTATCAGAGCGACATGGGATCTCGAACGGCGAAGAGCGCGGCGGCGTTGCAGGCGTATGATTTGGGCGCGGGATGGAGCGTATCGCCGGATTGATCAGTCACCGCACCCAATCGGTCGCCGGCGGGGTGGCAACTGATGAGAAAAGACGTTCCCATGCATGAAGTCAGCATGTTCGGTGGTCCCTTGCATCATCTGGGGTGCCGCTTGGGCCTCAGCCGGGACGGGAAGTCCCTGGGATTTGGGGTGGCGATCGCCATTCTCGCATGGGGTGTCCTGGTGCTGCTGACGCTCCTGCGGGGAGCCGGTCATATGGTGTTTTCCCTGGCCGCGATTGGTGTCCATGTCCGACTGCTGGCGGCCATCCCGCTGTTCTTCCTCTGCGAGACGTGGGTGTTTCCCCGAATGTCGGAGTTTATGCGTGACATCGTCGCAGTTGGCCTGATCCCCGAAGCCGAGCTGCCGGCCTTCGAGGCGGTCATCCGCCGTATCAACCGCCTCAGGGATTCCTGGATGGCTGAAGTCGTGTTCATTCTGGTGGCGCTCGGTCTGCCCATGGTCGTCGAGATCCCTGGCGGCCGGACGGGAGATTTCGGGGTGCTCCTTGCTCAGGTCGGAGGGAGACCGGGGCCGATCCTGGGCTGGTATCTGGGGGTTTGCCTGCCGCTGTTTCGGTTTCTCTTGTTGCGTTGGGTCTGGAAACTGGGACTGTGGGGGTACTTCCTCGTGTGTGTGCAGAGGTTGAAGCTCAATCTGATTCCGACACACCCTGATCGCGCGGGCGGTCTCGGGTACTTGGAGGTCGTGCAGGAAAATTTCGCCCCTTTGGTCATGGCAGTGACCGCGACCTATGCGGCATCCACGGCGGAAGATATCGCCGCGGGTGTAATGGCGTTTGAGCAGTTGTATCGCTCGGTGCCGGTACTCCTGCTCCTGATCGTGACGCTCTTCATCGGACCGCTGTTTATTTTCGCCCCGCTGCTCTGGCAATGCCGGATGACAGGATGGCGCGCATACATGGGAATGGCGTCGCGCTACGTGGGCGCGTTCGACCATCGGTGGATCCGGGACGAAAAGGCGACCGGCGATTCTCAACTGGGCACGCCAGATTTGCAGTCGTTGGCTGATCTGAACAACAGCGTCAGCGTGGTTCGCGGCATGCAGATTATTCCGGCGAGTCGGCGACTCGTGATCCAATTGGCGATGGCCGCGGTCCTGCCCTTGCTGCCGTTATTGCTTTTCAAGTACCCGGTCAGCGAGGTTGCGGCCAAGTTGTTCCAGACGTTGACGGGGCTGTAAGAGGACGAGGATCGCGGCGTTACGGGCAAAGTTGATCGCATGGCGAATGACACAGGCATAGCATCGTGGCCGATTGCGGGCTGGCTGGGCGTTTATCGCCTGACCTGGCTGCGCGCAGATATTGTCGCCGGGTTGACGGCTGCCGCTGTTGTAATCCCGAAGGCCATGGCGTGCGCGGTGATTGCCGGACTGCCTGTAAAGGCCGGACTTTACACCGCGCTGGCCGCAATGGCGGTGTATCCGCTGCTGGGAACTTCGCGTGTATTGAGCGTTACCAGCACATCTGCGATTGCCATGCTGACGGCGACTCAGGTCGCTGTGTCTGCCGCGGCCGAACCCAGCGCCGATGTCATGGCCATAGCCGCAACGCTTGCCCTGCTGGTGGGATGCGTTCTGGTTGCAGCACGCCTCTTGCGGCTCGGGTTCTTGGCGAACTTCATCTCCAAGCCGGTACTGGTCGGCTTTGAAGCCGGGGTGGGCGTGGTTATCCTGATTGGTCAACTGAAATCGGTCCTGGGGATCCATGTTGCGAGCCACTCAACGATCGGTGCGCTGCTGGAATTGCCGGGTCTCCTGCCACAGATTCATGGGCCGACGGCGCTGACAGCCCTGGCGGGGGTCGTCGTTCTTCTGCTTTTGCCTCGTCTTCTGCCAAGGGTTCCGGCGGCATTGGTCTGGGTGGCGGCGAGTATTGCGGCTTACGCCTTTCTCGGTCTTGATTCGCTGGGCGTGAAATCAGTGGGAACTGTGCCGTCCGGTCTGCCTTCCATGGCCCTGCCGACCCTCTCCCTGGCTGCGCAGTTGTGGCCGGCGGCATTGGGGATTGCCCTGATGTCGTTCACCGAGTCGGTCGCTTCCGCGCGAACCTTCTGTCGCCGGGATGATCCGCCCATCAGCGCCAACCGGGAACTGCTTGCAGTGGGCGCGGCTAACGTGGCAGCGGCGTTCGCGGGCGGCATGCCCGCGGGTGGCGGCGCATCCCAGACGGCGGTGGCTGAAAAGGCCGGTACGTGCAGCCAGATGGCGCAATGGGTCAATGCAGCGACGGTACTGGTATCTCTGTTGTTCCTGTCACGCGTGATTGGGTTACTGCCACAGGCCGCTCTGGGCGCGCTGATTCTGGTGGTTGCCTACTCGATGATTAAGCCGCAACAGTTTCGGGCGATTGGGCAAGTCCGCAAGGACGAACTGGTTTGGGCCTTTGTGACGGTCGCCGGCGTAGTCCTTCTCGGCACGCTCAATGGCATTCTGGTCGCCGTGGCCATCTCCATCCTGACATTGCTCTATCAGGCCAACCATCCGCCCGTGTATGCCATGGCGTACAACCGTGCGAAAGGCGTCTTCAGGCGCGCAGGCGAACATGCCGGTGACGAGACTGTGCCTGGACTGCTGTTGTTGCGTACCGAAGGACGCCTGACGTTTGCCAACGCTGCGAATGCGGGTGAGAAAATGAAAGCCCTGGTGGCGGAGTGCGATCCGCGGGTCATTGTCCTGGAGTGCAGCGCCATACCGGACATGGAGTACACGGCCCTTGTAATGCTGACCGAAGCGGAAGAGAGTCTGCGCTCCCGCGGCATCCATCTGTGGCTGGCCGCGCTCAACCCGGATATGCTGAAACTCGTTGAGCGGTCTCCCCTGGGGGTGGCGCTGGGACATGAGCGCATGTTTTTCAACCTGGCCGGTGCGTTGGATAAGTATCGCGGGGGGAGCGCGGATGCTCGTGCAAGCATGTCGTTGGACTGAATCCACCGCGTTGGGTTCAGATCTGTGTGATGTCCAAAAGTAAAGAGTGGGTAAAACAATGCAACCAGAGAAGGAGGCGTCGCGATGAAGGCAGCGTTCCCGCAGACGATGGTACGAGCCGTGGCCATGGTGGCCGTGGCATGGGCGGTGGTTCCGGACCTGGCGCAGGCCGGCCCGCCCACGCTCAGCGCCAATCCGGGCAAGCATGTGATCTTCCCGGCGAAGGGCCAAACGGCTGAACAGCAGAAGCAGGACGAATCCGCCGCTTACGAATGGGCAACGCAGCAAACCGGTTGGGATCCGTACAAGGAACAGGAGAAGTTGGCAGGGGCGAACCAGGCCGCGGCCGCGACGGCCGATGCAGCCAAAGGCGGTGCCGTGAAAGGTGCTGCAGGTGGCGCCCTTGTGGGTGTTGCCGTGGGTGCCATTGCCGGTGATGCAGGCAAGGGCGCGGCCATCGGCGCGGTCGCCGGCGGGTTGACCGGCGGGATGCGCTCGAAACGGACACAGAAGACGGCACAGGGCACGGCTGAGGGGGCGCAGGCGGCCTACTCGCAACAGTTTGCGATCTGGGACAAGAACTTCATGGCCGCCATGGAAGGTAAAGGATACACGGTGAAGTGAGACGCATGAAGCCTTGCATGTCCATTCAAAACGTTTTGCATTCAAAGGCGCAGGAGGTAATGGAATCATGAGAATCATCTCGAGGCGAGTTACGGTGCTGATGCTGCTGGCAAGTCTGTCGGCGTGTGGAGGCGCATGGGCCGGCCAGACGTGGTTGTGTTCCATGAAGTCGGTCATGGCCGTGGATGAGGACGGCACAGTTGGCCCACCGGATCTGGGCGGTCTGGAGCGCCCCACGTTCTTCCGTGTCGACATGGAGAAGAAAGAGGTAACCCTGCTGGCGCCTGCATCGCGGCGCGGTGAGGTCACGAAGATAGATGTTGCGCGGGAAGGCAAGGACCTGTGGGTTTTCTCCGGCGTGGAACATACGCGCGCCTGGAGCCTGATCATCACCGCTGAGGGTGAAGTCACGCTATCCATGGTCAGTGACGGTGTGGCGTGGGCAGTCTTCGGTCACGCGCTGCGCGAGAGTGAAGATACGGCCGGTCAAAGAAAGGCAGGGGGTGCAGGCAAGTAACAGCGGAAGGGATGCGCGCAGAAGTGTTTCCTAGGATCAATCAAATGAAATTGGAGCATGGAATGAAAACGACTCATCGATATAGCGTATCATCATCGGTGTCGCGGTTACTCACGCTGGGACTGCTGGCAGGTCTGGTGTGCGGATGTACCTCAACGTACAAGGCGCGCAGCGTCAAGACGTCCGGTTTTCTGGGGGACTACTCCCAGTTGACCGCTGGCGAAGGTGACGAGGCGCTTCTGCGCTACGTCAATCCCAAGGCGGATTTCAAGACGTACAAGAAGATCATGCTCGACCCCGTGCGGGTTTATGCCGCTAAGGACAGCGCGCTGGCGAAGCTGTCCAAAGAGGACCTTCAGGGCCTGGTGAACTACCTCGACGCCACGCTGCGTGAGACGCTCAAGGCGGATTACACGTTCGTTGATAAGCCCGGGCCGGATGTCATGCGGCTGCGCGTGGCACTTACGGACGCCAAGGGGTCCCGGGTGATTATGGACACGATCTCGTCTGTAACGCCGCCGGGTATTGCACTGAGCGCAGTGAAAACAGTCGCCACAGGTTCGAGCACGGCAGTAGGTTCCGCCAGCGCAGAGTGCGAAGGCATCGACTCTGTCAGCAATGAGCGTCTGTTCGCCGGCGTGGATGCGCGCATCGGGCGGAAGTACACAGGCAAGTTCGACAAATTCAGCAAGTGGCACACGGCGAAAGACGCCTTTGACTACTGGGCGCTGCGTCTGCAGACGCGGTTGGGCGAGCAGCGAAACAAAGCAGCCAGGTAACTGCATGGTTGAGCCGCCTGCAGGAACACGTGCAGGCGGCTCGATTCAGGCCATTCACATCAGCCTTGGGGTGCTATGCAAAGACTATGCAAACGGGTTGCCCGTGTCGCCGGTACGGTGACCTGTGTTTTACTGTCCGGGTGCCTGTCCGACAGGCCCGGTTCGAGCAGTCTGGCCAGTGTTGAAATCGGGTCGCACACTGAGGATGTGGTTCGCTCGGAGGCGGTCCGCGTGTTTGCAGACGAGAACTATCGACTCGTCAGCGAACCGGGCGGGCCGATGGTGTTCGAACGCGAGGCCACGCGAGACGACCTTCTGAAGTATGGACGTTATGGTGACGACCAGATGGTCATGCGCGTCGTCGTGGCCTTTGAACCCCGGCGGCAGGGGGGCGTCCTTGTCCGAGCCGACGCCTACATTGTTAAAGAAACGTTCACTGACAAAGTGATCTGGGTGGGACGCCGCCCCTACCAGGCGCTATTGGATGCGTTAAAGGCCAGTCTCGTTGAGGCCAACCTTGCCAAGTGAGGATTCGGAGTGTTGCTGATGCGAAACAAGAGGTCATGTCATGCGTCTTGAAGTGCGATATTTGTTCTCTGGGATGTTTGTGTTCGCTCTTGAGATCCTCCTGGTCCAGCCCGCCGCAGCACAGCAACCGGCCCCAACCGGGCAGCAGATGGTCGCCGCAGCACCCGTGGATCGGGCGCAGGTGGAGAACTACGTCTGCGTGATGAAGGACGAAGTGGAGCGCGCCGAAGCACGCGTCGCGGCGTTGAAAGGTCAGTTGGTCGTGCTCGACGACGACATCGAGTCGCGCATCAACCGGGTTGTGACGCTGCTCGCATCTGTGCGGGATTCCGCTGACACGTCCGGTATCCGCATCCGCAAGAACAAGGAAGATGCGATCGATGGCATCAAGGCCATGGCAACGTACTACGCACAGGAGAGGGATAAGCGCCGCAGGGCGTTGGCAAGCCCGAACTCCTCGATCGAGGCCGCCGCGCTGACCAACGACCTGGTGGCGCTGAACGCGCGGATTGAGACTCGCGTGAAGCAGGCGCTGGACATCGCCGCTTCGCTCCCGCAGCAGGGGGAGAGACGCGTGGACCGGCACAACGACGAGTCCTCGAGTGAAACGAGGGAGTACCGGAAAGTCGAGAAAGACGCGCAAGCCGCCGCCGGGATCAAGGCAGACTTGGTGGCTGATCTGCGCAAGGGCATCGACAATCTCACACGCGAGGTCGCGGCACGGGAGACCGAACTCGGTGCGACAACCGATCCCAAGAAGCGGGAACTGCTGACAAGGGACATCAATGCCCTGCGTGAAACCCTGTCCGCCCGGCGCAGCCAGGTTGAGGAGGTCATGACGGCACCCCAAGCAGACACCCGACCTGTGGGCAGCAAAGGGGCCTTTGAGATGGACAAGTTGTTTGACGAGATGGTGCAGGAACTGAAACAGGACTTCACGAAATTCAGGATTTTGGTAGTCGAGCGGGATGATGCGCTGATGCGCCTGAAACCCCTGAAGGAGAGGTTGGCGCGGGCGACGGTCGCGTTGGCCGCGATGAACGATGCACCGGGGGAGAGGGGAGGGCGCTGATGCGTGATGGACACAGCCGGATGAGGCCGCATGCGCGACAAATATCGTCTGCGTTCTTACACCGTATCGCCACGGTGATGATGCTGATCGCCGGTTTCGGCGTGGTGGCGGGGTGCCGGCTCATTGTGGGTACGACGGCAGTAACTGTCGGGGCCGTGGGTATTGTCGGGTATGGCGTCTACAAGACCGGCGAGGCCGCAGTGACCGGTGTGAGTTCCGTTGTTTCAGGCGGGGCCAAAGGTGTCGGTTCGGTCGTGTTCTTCAATGGTGACTTCAAGGCCGCCTGCCATGCCACGGTCGAGGAAGTGTGGGTTGCGGCGGCCGGCACTCTACAGGCGAATGGCTTCCGTTTGCTGTCCGCGAAACGCGATGCACTGTCGGGACACTTGGATGTATTGGCGTCGAACGACGATGAGATCAAGATCAGGATGGATGCCGCCGGACAGGGCCAGACAGAGGTGCGCGTGCGCGTTGGCGTAACGGGGAACCTGAAGAAGTCGGAAGCCCTGTATGAGCTGATCACAAAGGAACTTGACCGGCAGCGCGCGGTCCGCAAGCAGGAGGGTGCATGAAGACAACCTACCAGGCAGTCCTGTTCGTTCTGTCGGCAAGTGTGTTCCTCCAGGGCTGCCGGACGACGGACAACAGCAGCGACGTGCATCTCGTCGAAGGCACGACGAATTCGTCCATCCACGTCCTGTTCGATACGACCCGCCCCCTGCCGGTGGCTGGCAGCTTCGGATGGGGGATCAGCATGTTACGCGTTGACCCTGCACATAGGGTGGTGTTGTCGGAAGTGGAGGAGCGACTCCACGGCGCCCTGCTGTCCGCGCTGCCTGCTGAGGGGTTCACGTACACGAACCAGGCACCGGATTACCTTGTGGGCTTCGCCTTCCTGTCCGGGGCTTCGCTGAGCGAGGCGGAGTTGAACACTTCCTACGGGGATCTGCTTGTGTTCCCGACCCCGGTTGAGAGGAACGCCTCGCTCAACTACAGCACGGGCGTCCTGATCCTGGACATCGTCGAGCGCGAGCGCAGGCATCTGCTCTGGCGGGGTGCCATCAAGGCCGATATTGAGATTGATCTGCCGGATGACAGGAAGCAGGCTCGCTGCGATAGCGCGATCCGGGAACTCCTGCGACACTATCCCAGCCCGATGTCGTGCATCCAAACACGTTGACCGATTCCAGATTCGCCAACCCAACACGCCTCCAACAACACACGACAATGCCCATATGGGGAGAAGAGACCATGAAAGCAAACAACTCCTTGCCTGCCGCTGCCTGCCTGCTTGTCGCTGGACTTCTGGTAACGGTGCCCGCGCCGCGTGCGGCTGCAGAAACCCCTCTGGATCAGATCGCCATCGGGCGCCAGGAAGTCAAAGCCGGGCGGACGGCAACCGTTGCCGAAGCCATGCAGTTTTCCGAAGCGGAGGGCAAGGTCTTCTGGCCACTGTATAACGAATACCGTGCCGAAATGGATAAGATCAATGACGGTTTGCTAAAGCTCATCCTGGAGTACGCGGACGTCTACCCAAACGTACCAGAGGAGCGGGCTGCGCAGATGCTCAAGGACTACACCGCTTTCGAACGGAGCATCGGAAATGCGCGGGCGGAATATATCATGAAAGTCGCCAGGACGCTGACAGCTGCAAAGGCGCTGCGGCTGGCCCAGGTGGAGAACCGCCTTGACATGGCGATACGTCTCGAGATGGCGAACGCCATCCCGCTGGTGCCGAAGTCGGCGAAGTGAGTCTCCTTTTCATCCGGAAGTCAATTCAGCGACAGCGTCCACTCAGGCTGATGAGTATATCCATGTTAAAGCAGGCAGTTGT
>CAYQJG010000136.1:0-8888 GCA_964417715.1 uncultured Lentisphaerales bacterium
GGGAGAAACCGGCGCGTATCGGCGCGGTGCCGGAAGGTGAACCGTGGCCGGTCGTTGTCGCCCGCACGTCGGCGGATAACCTGTGCACACCGGAAGCGGAGAAGTGATCGATGAAACCAAGTATCACCCGCGCCATCTTCGCAATGGACGGCTACTGCGTCTGGGACCCGTCGCTGGTTATGGATGCGCAAGGCCGGCACCACCTCTTCTTTTCGCGCTGGCCGATCGACGCGATGAAGGAGGGCGAGGCGTGGTCCAGGGGCTTTGAGTCCTGGGTAACCCATTCCGAGGTCTGTCGCGCCACGGCGGAGGCACCCTTTGGGCCATACCGGTTCGCCGAGGTGGTGCTGCCGAAACGCCCCGGTTGCTGGGACGGCGATGTCACCCACAATCCGAGTGTCCGCCGGTTCGGAGACCGGTATTACCTGTACTACAACGGCAATCAGAGCGACGGCGGGTGGTGGGACCACCGCAACAACCAGCGCGTGGGGGTGGCTATTGCGGATCGGCCGGAGGGACCATGGACCCGGTTCGACAAGCCGTTGCTCGACGTGACGCCCGGTTCTTGGGATGCCACGTGCACGAACAACGCGGTGTGCGCGCAGGCACCGGACGGTCGGTACATCCTTCTCTACAAGGGGGTTGGCGACCGGTTGCCGCCCCCGAAATATGGCCCGGTGCTGCACGGTGTCGCGTTTGCCGAGCGTCCCGAGGGGCCCTTCGTGAAACACCCCGAACCGATCTTCGCCAGCGCGGATGCCGCCTTCCCCGGGGAAGACGTCTTCGTCTGGTGTCAGGGGAATCGCTACTTCGCCTTGCTGAAAGACCAAGGCACCTACTATTCGCCGTCACACCGGGCGATCGTGCGGTTCGAGTCGGAAGACGGACAGCACTGGGCGTTGTCGGAAGATCCGGTGTTCCAGGAAAAGGCATTGCTCCACCCCGACGGCCGACGCGAGGAGGTGCACCGGCTCGAACGGCCGTTTCTGTATGGCACGGAGGACGGGCTGGATATCCTTTTCTGCGCCGTGAAAAGGCGCGCGGACCGGCATGAATCGATAATCGCCGCGATGACGCCAAACCCATGAACCAAACGGGAGATCCAACCATGCTGAAACCCCATACACTGTTCTGCGCCGGCGCCCTCGCGCTGGCGTCTGCCGCCCAAGCGGCGGAGACGCTCCCGGACTTTTTGAGCAAGGTTCAACTTCACAACTTCGACGGCTATGAACTGACGCCGGACGGCAAGGGGGCGAGCGTGTACCGGCTGCCGGCTGAGGTGCGCGAACACCTGAGCGAGGCAGGGGCGAGAATCATGGCTTTCTCGCAATCGGGCGAAATCCGCTTTGTCCTCAAGGAAGGCGCCAAGCTCGAGGACGTGACGATTCATCTCAAGTCGAATCGCAATACGAGCATCAGTTTCTATCGCGGCGATGAACTGTGCGGCCGCACAACCCTGATCGCCAAGAAAGGTGTCGAGCCATACACACCCCCGAGCCTGGTCGGCAAGACCTCGACCAAGCAGTATCCCGACAAGGCCTGCGAGATCGACCTGATACCTGCCAAGTTGAAATTGCCGGCCAAAGCCGCGGAAGGGGTGGAGGGGCCGAAGCCGGCGAAACGCTTTCCGGAGCAGCTCTGCCGCGTCGTGCTCAATGGCGGCGTGATCACGCTGACCGGGATCGAGGGGGACATCCGCCCGCCCAAGCCGGAGGAACTGCCGCCGGTGCTGGTCAGCTATGGCACCTCCATCAGCATGGGGGCCGCGGCCAGCAAGCCTGATCTCCAGTTCACCGCGCTGACCGCCGCCGCTCTGGGCTTCAGCCTGCGGAACCTCGGCTGTAGCGGCAGCGCCTTCTGCGAAATAGAAATGGCCGACTACCTGGTGCAGCAACCCGGCGATCTCTTCCTCTTCGAGATCTCGGTGAACATGGTCGGCAAGGACTACACGGTGGACGAATTCCGGAAGCGCGCCACCTACCTGGTGGATGCCGTCGCCAAGGCTCATCCCAAGGCGCCGGTGGTTTGCATCAGCATCCTTCCGTTTGGCGCCGACAAGGTGGAAAAGACCGCCGTCCGTCCCCGGGAGTTCCGCAAAGCGTTGGAAGAGGTCTGCCGGGCGACGCCGCACAAGAACGTTCACTTCGTCGATGGCACGCAGCTCCTCAGTTTCGAGGGCCTGGCCAAGGACAACATTCATCCGACGGATGCGGGCCATGCCGAGATCGCCAGCAAGTTGGTGCCGCAGATCGAGGCATTTCTTGGTAAGAAGGGGCAATGATCACGATGAGGGATTCCCCACGGTTTCGCACGGCGTCCGTTTGGCTACTGGCGTTCTTCATGCTGCCGATCTCCGGCGCCATGGCCGCTTCGGTGCTGGTCGAAGCCGAGAGCTTCGCCGAGAAGGGCGGCTGGGTGGTCGATCCGCAGTTTGCGGACGTGATGGGCTCGCCGTTCCTGATGGCCCACGGCTTGGGTCAACCCGTGGCCGACGCCGTCGCCAAGGTCGCGGTGCCGCAGGCCGGCCAATACCGCGTTCTGGTGCGTACGCGGAACTGGGTCCCCGGCGACTGGACGCCGCCGGGGCGGTTTCAGGTACTCGTCAACGGCGCGGCACTCGAGTATCCGAGCGGCAGGAAGTTCCCTTGGAATGGGATGGTCGATTTCTCGTCGTGGATGCTGTCCGGCGGCGAGCGACCCTACACGATCCCGTTCCGCTCGCTCTACTCGAAGAACATCGACAACCTGATGATGGCCGGCCGCTGCTTCAGTTGCTCGCACGTGGCACTCGGCGGACCGCGGATCATGAACACCACCGGCCAGATGGGCGTAGCCGTCGGCTATGCCGCCAGCCTGTGCCACAAGCACAGGACGACGCCGCGCGGTGTTCACGAGAAACACCTGTCCGAACTTCTCCGGCTCACGGGATTCGACGAGCCGGCATCCGGGGATTCAGCACCTGGGAGGCAGGGCAAATGACGACATCGCGGCCCAACGTTCTCTTCCTCTTCTCCGACCAGCATCGGGCCGATGCCCTGGGCTGTGCGGGACATCCGGTGGTGCAGACGCCAAACTTGGACCGACTTGCAGCCAGCGGCGTCCGCTTCGAACGGACCTATGCGGCCGCGCCGATCTGCGGGCCGTGCCGGTCGGCGTTGATCACCGGGCGACACGTGCACCGGTGCGGGGCACTCACGCACGGCCACATGAAACGGGACATGGGGCTTCCGACCATGGGAGCAATCTTCCGCAACGCCGGCTATGCTACCGGCGCGTTCGGCAAGGTCCACGTTGCCGGCGAATCGGACGATAACGACATCGGCTTCGACGAGCGGGCGTTGGAAATCTACACCCCGATGAAGAGCGATTATCAGCACGCCATCGGGCTGGAGAAGTTCTGGCAGTACTGCAGCTACCTGCCGCAGTACAAACCGCACCCCGATGCCCAGGTGCGTCATGGCTACAACCTGAAGAACGAGCCGATCCAGCTCGAAGAGGAATTCATCCTCGATACCATGACCGCCGATCATGCGATCGACTTCATGCAGAGGGTCTCAGGGTTCAGGGTTCAGAGTTCAGGGGGAGGCATCAGAGACCGGGTCCGGGATCGGGATGCCGAGACAGAGAATGCCCCCCAATCATCAATCGGCAATCGGCAATCGGCAATTCCGCAGCCCTTCTTCCTCTGGGTGGGACTGGAGAAACCGCACAACGAGATGTACGCGCCCAAGCGTTTCCACGACCTGTATGATCCCGGCAAGATGCAACTGCCGGAGAATCGGAAGTTCGACCGCAGCCGTCTGCCGGACGCCATCTATGACAATCCCAGCTTCCCCATCGCCGATGGCCTGACGGATGACCAGATGCGCCACGCGATGGCCGCCTACTTCGCCAACGTCAGTTACATGGACGAACAAGCCGGCCGGGTGCTGGACGCGCTGGATGAACTCGGGCTCAGCGAGAACACCATCGTGTTTTACTCCACCGACCACGGCGAACACCTCTTCAACCACCAGATGGTCCACAAGATGTGTTTCTTCGAGGAGGCCGCACGTGTTCCCCTGATCCTGCGCATCCCCGGAGTGACCAAGGCAGGAACGACGCGAAATCAGTTCGCCAGCCTGCTGGACCTCCTGCCCACCTTCTGTGACGCCTGCGGGATCGTGCCGCCTACCGGAATCGACGGGAAATCGCTGCTGCCCGTCATCCGGGACAACGCCCCCCTGCGTGAGGCGGTCTTCAGCGAGTACTACGACTCCGGCGTGGCCGAACGGATGATCCGCACCGAGCGCTGGAAGTACGTGCACAGCGAGGGGGACCGGCACCAGCTCTACGACCTGGAGCACGATCCTCATGAGAATGTGAACCTGATCGATGATCCGGCTTTTGCTGATGTCTGCGCGGAACTGGATGCTCGGCTTCGCGGCGACTGGGTGATGCCCGATCTGTCCGGCGTTCCGAAGCGTCGCGGCGACACCAGGCCGGGGCAACGCGGCTGCAAGGAGAAGCTTTGATGACCGCATCCCGCCCTTCTGTTGCCATCGGCAAGCCTGAAAAGGCCATCACGAGCCAGCTTCATTGGGAACACGGGGTTCGTGTGTCGGCCCGGAATCTGCCTTTGGTGGCCAGTCCCGATGTGGTCGCTTGCGGCGGCACAGTGGCGGCGGTGGCTGCGGCTCTGGCCGCGCGGCAGGAAGGTCTGGCCGTGCTTCTGGTGGCACCGCGCCTCTATCTGGGCGAGGAATGGTGCAGCACCTTGCGGTTGGCGCCGATTCTGATCCGACTGCTGGAGTTGGACGCAACCGTCACCCTTTCGCATCACCATTCCTGCGCCCTGGCGCTGGAGGCCTTGGGGCGCATTGAAGCGGCGCGGCCACTGGCAGAACTGCTGGGCAAACCCGGCATGAGCGGAAACGCCATGCTGCGCATCGAGCCTCTTCCGGACCAACCGCGCGACCACCGACGGCGCGAAGCCGGTCTGCGTGAAATTGTCCTCGCCCGCGCGCTCTGGCGCTGCGGCGACTGGGAAGCTCAGGGCCGCGCAAATCTTGAAACCTACCGCCAAGACATCCGTGGTTACTTTGCCCGCCACGCTGAGGACGTGCTGGCGACACCGGTGCACCAGGGGATTTCGTCAAGGAACCAACCATCGGAATCGTATGTATAGAATTGAACAGCGAAGCAATAAGTTTGAGACCTGCGAGCATCGGGCCGCCGTCTCCGTGGTCGGCGGCGGCCTAGTCGGCTTGTGCGCGGCCGCATGTCTGCTCGCACTATTCGTCTCCTGCACGCCCGGTGCCATGGCGGCGTCGGTGCTGGTCGAAGCCGAAAGCTTCGCCGAAAAGGGCGGCTGGGTCGTTGACCCGCAGTTCGCCGACGTGATGGGCTCGCCGTTCCTGATGGCCCACGGCTTGGGTCAACCTGTGGCCGACGCCGTCGCCAAAGTCACGGTACCGCAGGCCGGCGAATACCGCGTTCTGGTGCGTACGCGGAACTGGGTCCCTGGCGACTGGACGCCGCCGGGGCGGTTTCAGGTGCTCGTCAACGGCGCGGCCCTCAAGCCCGAGTTCGGCACGCAGCCGGGGTGGGCCTGGCAGGACGGCGGAACGGTGGTGCTGCAGGCCGGTGGCGTCACGCTGGCGCTGCACGACCTGACCGGATTCGACGGCCGGTGCGATGCCATTCTGCTGACCACCGATGCGGGCATGCCGCCCAACGAACTGAAAGCCATGCGGCCTTGGCGCAACGGCTTGCTCGGCATGCCGGACCAACCGGCGAAGACGGAGTCGTTCGACCTGGTGGTCGTCGGCGGTGGTATCGCGGGATGCGCCGCAGCCATCGCCGCCGGAGAGCAGGGACTCAAGGTTGCCTTGATCCATGATCGGCCGACGTTCGGCGGCAACGCCAGTGGCGAGGTGCGCGTGAATGTGATCGGCCTCAAGGGCCGGGAACCTGCGCGACGGATACTCGACCGCCTGACCTGGAACCGGAACGGCGGCAATGGCTCGTCTCTCATGCTACAGGACGACAAGCAGCGCGACGCCGCCATGGAGGTCGCCAAAGGCGTGACCCTGTTCCGCGGCTGGCGGGCGTACGACGTGGCGATGGACGGCAAGCGCATCAAGGCGGTCCACGCACGCCACATCGAGACAGGCGAGTGCCGTTCCTTCGCGGCGCCGGTCTTCGTCGACAGCACGGGCGACGGCTGGATCGGATTCTGGGCGGGTGCCGAGTATCGCTATGGCCGGGAGTCCGTGAAGGAATTCGACGAGTATCATCCCGAGAACGACGCGAAGAAGCCCAACGACGCCTGGTCGCCGGAGAAGGCGGACGGTCGGGTCTTGGGGAGCACCCTGATGTGGTCGTCGGGAGGAAGGCGCAAGTCGGCCGCGGGTGGCGCACCGCCAGCCTTCCCCGAGGTGCCTTGGGCCACGGCGGTGTCGAAGGGGGTATCGGCGGTCAAGAACGACTGGTTCTGGGAGTTCTCGCGCAACGACCTCCACCAGATCGAGGATGCCGAAGCGATCCGCGACCATCTTCTGCGGGCCGCCTATGGGGCGTTCTTCACCCACAACCGAGAGAAGCCGGGCACGGAACTACAGTGGGTCGCCTACATCCTGGGCAAACGGGAGTCGCGCCGACTGATGGGAGACCACATCTTCACTCTGGGCGACATCTGGGGCGACCGGACCTTTCCCGATGCGGTGGTCGAGGAAAAGCGCGGGGTGGACCTGCACTTTCAGACGATCGAGTACCCGCGCGGCAAGCAATTCCCCTGGAATGGTGTGGTCGATTTCTCGTCGTGGATGCTGTCCGGCGGCGAGCGGCCCTACACGATCCCGTTCCGCTCGCTCTACTCGAAGAACATCGAGAACCTGATGATGGCCGGCCGCTGCTTCAGTTGCTCGCACGTGGCACTGGGCGGACCGCGCATCATGAACACCACCGGCCAGATGGGGGTGGCCGTCGGCTATGCCGCCAGCCTGTGCCACAAGCACAAGACGACGCCGCGCGGGGTGTACCAGAAGCACTTGGAGGAACTGCGGCGCCTCACGGGATTCGATGTGCCGCCAAGGAAACCCGTCCATGAACCTTGATCACAGTCCATTCCGCAGCATTGAACATCGCGTCGACCTCTGCGTCGTCGGCGGCGGCATGGCCGGGCTCTGCGCGGCGGTCGCGGCGGCGCGGCACGGGGCAAAAGTGGTGCTGATGCAGGACCGCCCGGTTCTGGGGGGCAATGCCTCCGGCGAGGTCGGCGTGCACATCCTGGGCGCCGACCGCAACGGCTTCATTCCGTTTGCGCGGGAAACCGGCATCCTCGAAGAACTGCAACTGGATAACCGCTGGCGGAATCCGCAGGCCAGCCTGCAGTACTGGGATCTGGTGGTCTACAATTTCGTCCGTTACACGCCGGGGCTGACGCTGTTGCTCAACTGCTCGTGCTTGGATGCGGCGATGGACCCTTCGACAAGCTCAGGGCAGGCGGCCGCGCGCATCGTGTCGGTGACCGGCTGGCAGCTCTCCACGCAGACGTGGCACCGGGTGCATGCCCGGATCTTTGCCGATTGCTCGGGCGACGCGATTCTCGCGCCGTTGACCGGCGCCGCGACGCGGATGGGCCGCGAGGCGGCGAGTGAGTTCGGCGAGTCGTTCGCACCGGCGGAAGCCGACCCGCGCACCATGGGAATGAGCTATCTCCACTATGCGCGGCAACACGACCGCGAGATGCCACACGTGCCCTTCGGCTGGGAGCGCGAGTTCAAGGACTGCAACGCGCTGCCCTGGGGCGCGGGCAACCACGCCGGGCTGTCCTGCAGTCCGTGGTGGGCGGAGATGGGCGGCGAACACCACGCCATCCACGACAGCGAGTTGCTCCGCGATGAGTTGTTCAAGTTCAACCTCGGCCTGTGGAATCACATCAAGAACGGCAACTGCGAACATCGCGAACGCGCCCGGAACTGGGCGCTGGATCGCATCAACTTCGTCCCCGGCCGACGTGAGAGCCGTCGCTATGTCGGGTTGCACATGCTCAACCAAAACGAGATCGCCGCGGGCGGCAAGTTCACCGACGCCATCGGTCACGGCGGCTGGACGATGGACGACCATCATCCCGGCGGCGGCGATTCCTTCGCCAGATACGGGCAGCCGCCGACGATCCATCACCCGGCACCGTCGCCCTATGGCATCCCGTACCGGGCGTTGGTTGCACGCGACATCGAGAACCTGATGTTCGCCGGCCGCGTGGCGAGTTGCACGCACGTGGCGATGAGCAGCACGCGGGTCATGGGCACCGGCAGCGTGATGGGGCAGGCGCTGGGCACCGCCGCGGCGCTGGCCTGCCGGCGCGGACTTACCCCGGCGGGCGTGTTGGATCACATTGGCGATCTGCAGCGGCTGCTGCTGGATGACGATGTCTTCATTCCGGGCCTGGTCCAGGACGTGGGCGAGACCACGCGGCGCGCGCGCCTCGAAGCCAGTCAGGGCGACCCGGAGCCGGTGCGCGACGGAATCAACCGGCCCGTTTCCGCCGATCCGTTCGTCTGGCAGCGGAAGCCGGCCTGGTCCCGGGCCACCGAAGAAGAACTGGCCGCGTTCGAGCCGCACGGTTGGCTCGCTGCCCCCGGCGACCACGTGGCGTACCACTTCGCTGAGGCCACGCGGATCACCCAGGCCACATTGATCCTCGACACCAATCTGGACCAAGGCTTCAAGCATCCCGGCACGCGGCAACCCCTGCCCGACCGGCTGCCGCGCTGCTTCCGCATCGAGGCGCTGCGGGAGCACGGGTGGGAGACCGTGGCCCGAGTCACCGACAACGTCCGACGGCAGGTGACGCTGGCCTTGAACGAGCAAACCACCGGGTTGCGGCTGGTGCTGGAATCGAC
>CAYQJG010000137.1:0-8820 GCA_964417715.1 uncultured Lentisphaerales bacterium
GCGGGGGCCGCGCATCCGGTCGGACAACACGCGGAAACGGAGAATGTCATGACGAAGATCGTTCACTTGCCGGTTGAGAAGATCAAGACCGATGGACTGCAGACACGCGCGAGCATCGATGCGGCGACGGTGCGCGAGTACCACGAGGCTGTGGCGGGTGGCGCGCGGTTCCCGGCTATCACCGTGTTCCTCGATTCGGTGAAGGTCTACTGGCTGGCGGATGGGTTCCATCGTCTGGCCGTGGCCAGGGAGATGGGGCAGAAGCGGATCATGGCGGAGGTGCATGAGGGCGGTTGGGTGGATGCGCTGCGGTTTGCCCTGAAGGCGAACGGTACGCACGGCGCGCGGCGGACGAATGCTGACAAGGCGCATGCGGTGCAAGTGGCTTACACGCGCCGGGCGGAATTGGGGCTGCCGGACGTGCCGGCGGCGAAAATGATCGCCGATCTGGTGGGAATCGATCCCGGAATGGCTGGCCGTCAGCTTGCGTTAAACGCACCCTGGGCGGCGGCCCTGGCGCGTACCGGGGCGGACGGAAAGACTTATACGCTGCCTGCACTGCCTGTTCGGGCGCAAGTGGTTACACCTGCCACGACACCTGCCGCGCTCTCCTCGTCGCCCGTGGAAGGGGCAGAGCCGGAGGGGGTTGCGCAGGGCATGCATGATGAACCGGATTTGTCTCATTTACCGCCGTTGCCGGTGCGGCCGGCCGCGCCGGTGGGCGCGGCGCCGGAGGTCGGATGTCAGAGGTCCGAGATCGGGGGGGCGGACGGTCTGGCGGTGGGGCAGTCGGACGGAGAGACGGAAGACGGAAGAACGGAAGACGCGGGACCCGTGGATTGCCGCGGGCGGCATATCCCGGAGGACCTGCTGCCGATCTGGAACCGACGGCAGGAGGTTCAGGATCTCGCCACGGCCATCAGTCGTGCCCGCGTGGTTCTGGAGAAGGCGAACGACGGCAAGGACCCGCTCTGGTGGGAACTCAATTACCAGGCCGTGAAGGCGGATCTCGACAAGGCGTTCTTCTCGATCTCGTCGGCGCAGCCGTGGTGCGTGTGCCCGATGTGCCAGGGGGTTGGGTGCCGGGCGTGCAGTGGGCGGGGGCTGATGAGCGAGTATCGGTTTGAGCAGGTGGTGCCGGCGAGCATGCGTGGGTGAGCGGCGTCGGTTGGCATGGTGAGGGGGGTGTTGTGAATACAACGACGCGCATTTCGTGTGGAAAGCCGGCCGCTGATTTTGGCCCATCCGCGGCGTTGTCGCGTGCGGCGCATACCGGAAGTATGGCGCCGCACGCTCCGCCTTGCGGCGTGGGCCAAACTGAGCGGCCGTTTTCCCCATCCCCGCGGATACCGCGGGGCAACGAAATGCGCGTCGCGGGGCCACTCGCGCGGGGTACCGCGCGATGAAAGACGGGTTGATGGTGGTGGGTGGGTCTGGTGGAGGGTGGAAGGTGGAGATGACGGGGGTGGTGACGTGAGACTGCGGGCATATCAGGATGAGGCTGTCGAAGCGGTGATGCGCGAGTGGCAGAAGCGGATCAGCACGCTTGTCGTCATGCCAACGGGGACGGGCAAGACGCTGACGTTCGCTGAGATCATCCGGCGCATCCTGCCCAAACGCGCGATGGTGCTGGCCCACCGCGAGGAGTTGATCTTCCAGGCGCAGCGGAAGATCGAGCAGGTGACGGGCCTCAGTGTGCAGGTCGAAATGGCGGGTTCGCACGCCGACATGGATGGGTTGCATGGCGCGCCCCAGGTGATCGTCTCGACCGTGCAGACGCACACCGCCGGCGGCGACGGCGGCGGGCGCATGACGAAGTTCAACCCGCATGAGTTCGGCGTGCTCATCATCGACGAGGCACACCACGCCACAGCGGCGTCGTACCGGCGCTGCATTGACTGGTACCGGCGCAACCCGAACCTGAAGGTGCTGGGCGTGACGGCGACGCCGGACCGGGCCGATGAGGAGGCGCTGGGGCAGGTGTACGAGTCGGTGGCCTTTGACTACGGGGTGCTGGCCGCCATCGAACACGGCTGGCTGGTGCCGATCGAGCAGCAGATGGTGCATGTCGAGGGGTTGGACTTCTCGGCCGTGGGCACCACGGCCGGGGACCTGAACGGCGGCGACCTGGCCGAAGTGATGGAGTTCGAGAAGAACCTGCACGGCATCGCCGATCCGGCCTTCCGGATCGCCGGCAGCCGCCGGGCGCTGGTTTTCGCCGCGTCGGTCATCCAGGCGGAACGCCTGGCGGAGATCCTGAACCGGCACCGCGACGGGTGCGCGGCGTGGATCTGCGGGAAGACTGAGAAGGACGCGCGCAGGGAAGTATTGCGCAAGTTCGCTGCCGGCAAGTTGCAGTTCGTCTGCAACGTGGGGTGCCTGACAGAAGGGTTCGACGATGCCGGCGTCGAACTGGTGGTCATGGGGCGGCCGACCAAGAGTCGCAGTCTGTATGCCCAGATGATCGGGCGCGCCACGCGGCCAGCGGAAGAGATTGCGCACAGTCTGAACGATGCCGCGGACAACGCGGCGCGGCGGGCGATGATTGCGGCGAGCTGCAAACCGTCCTGTGAAGTTGTCGATTTCGTGGGCAATTCGGGCAAACACAAACTTTGCACGTCGGCGGATATTCTGGGCGGCAAGGTGAGCGACGAGGCCATTGAGGCGGCGCTGAAGCGCGTACGCGAGGCTGGCGGGCCGGTGGACATGGGCCAGGCGCTGACTGAAGCGCAGGCCGAGATTGAGCAGAAGCGCCGGGCCGAGGCGGCGCGCCGCGCGGCCATGATCGCGCGGGCGCAGTTCACGGCAACGCGCGTGGATCCATTCGACCGGTTCGACATACAGCCGGTCCGGCAGTCGGTGCAGGAGCGCGGCCGGCAGTTGAGCGAGAAGCAAACGGCGTTGCTGATGAAGAACGGCATTGACCCGACCGACATGCCCTATGGGCAGGCGCAGGGAATCTTGAATGAGATGTTCCGGCGCTGGGATGCGGGGTTGGCTTCGTTCGCGCAGGAGAAGTTGCTGAAGCGAAACGGGTTTGTGGCGCCCATGCGGCGCGATGAGACGAGGAAGGCGATTGATGCGATTGCCACCCGACAGGGGTGGGGAAAGAAGGCGTCATGAATGATCTGGCGTTTGAACAGCGTGAGCCGGTGCGCGGCGTTGGCGCGCGTGCTCCGGATGCGGATGAATTGGAGAGCGGGTGGATGCGGTTGGGCGGCGGCGCGTACATGCGCATCACCTACGTGGAGCCGGATCGGCGAATGGCAACGGATGCAGATGCGGCGGAGGTGATGGGGCCCGATGTCAGAGGGCGGAGGCCGGGCGGGTGGAGAGTGAACAGTCAGCGGTGAACACCGGTTCTGGGGTGCGGGATGATGCAACTGCGGAAATGGGTGCGGGTGTCGCGGCAGGCGCCGTGTGCGATCTGCAAGAAACCGGACTGGTGCACGTTCACCGATGACGGCGCGCTGGCCTGTTGCATGCGCATGGCGGGCGCGCGCAAGGCGCGCAACGGCGGGTGGGTGTATCGGATCGGGGAAGACGCGGAAGCGCCACAACGGCCTCCCCTGCCCCCGTCCTGCGACCGGAAGTTGCTGAACTGCGGCGCGTACCACGCGGCGCTGCGGCGCAAGTGGGACTGGCGCGACGTGGACGGGTTGTCGCTGGACCTGGGCGTGGACATGGATGCGCTCGAGACGCTGCAGCCGGCGTTCGATCCGTTGAATCAGGCGTTCGCGTTTCCCATGCGCGACGGCGACGGCGGCGTCTGCGGGATCCGCCTGCGCGATTTCGAGGGGCGCAAGTGGGCGGTGCGTGGAAGTCACGAGGGGTTGTTCTACGACCCCGGTTTGGTGATCGGCGATGACCTGGTGGTGTGCGAGGGGCCCACGGACACGGCGGCGGCGTTGACATTGGGGCTGCGCGCGGTCGGGCGGCCGTCCTGCGCCGGCGGGGTCGCCGCGCTGGCCGTGCTGGTGCGCCGGCTGCGGATCAGGGAGGTGATCATCGTGGCGGACCGCGACGCGCCGCACCGTCGGCCGGACGGTTCGGCCTGGTACCCGGGCCGGGATGGCGCCGAGGTGTTCGCGCATGCGATCAAGCGCATGTGGCGCCTGATCCTGCCGCCGGCCAAGGATCTGCGGGCGTGGCTGCACGCAGGTGCGACCCGCCAGGAGTTCGACGCGTTGGTGAAGGATGCACAACGGAGGTTGGGATGAAAGCGACGAAATGGACGTGTAGTTCTTGCGCCTGGTGGTGGGAGCGCAATCCGCATTGCTCGAAGTGCGAGCCTGCCGTGGTAACCCACGGCGAGTGTCATCGGCTTCCACCGTCAAGCAGTGTCGCGGGGTTCGGCGTCTGGCCGAGCACGGGACCTTGTGACGGATGCGGGGAATGGAAAGACGAGGAAGAAGATGGCCGGTGACTTCATTCGGTGGCAGAAGGGGTTGCACCGCAAACCCGAGATCGGGCAGATCGCGCGGGCGACCGGCCTGAACCCATGCGACGTGTCGGCCAGGTGCATGATCGTGTGGGAGTGGGCCGACGAGGTGACCGCGACCGGGGTTGTGGATGGGGCCACGCGCGAGCAGGTCGACATGATCGCGATGCACCAGGGGTTTGCGGCAGCGATGGAAAGCACGCGCCCGCATGCGTGGTTGCTGGTCGATGACCAGGGGATCACCTTCCCGAACTACGAGCGCCACAACGGCCAGTGCGCCAAGAAACGCCAGGAGGACAACGAGCGGTTGCGGCGGTGGCGCGAGCGGCATCGCGTGAAACGCGTTTCGTAACGCGTTTCGAAAGGCGTTGCGTCACGCGTTACGACATGCGTCCGTTGCGTTTCATGTAACGCGTTAGAGAAGAGAAGATAGATATCCATAAGGTAGTAAGGCAGTGAGACAGGTAACACGTGAGGTAGTGAGGCAGGGAGGTAGGGAGACAATGAGACAGGCAGGCAGTGAGACAGTAGGCAGTGAGGTAGTGCGCCAGGTGCGCGCGCGCGGGAGCGCGGCGGCCTGGCGGTGCCGGGAGTAGACATGGCGATTTCTCTTTCCAGCCTGCCGATGTCCGTCATCGCGTGCATGCGGTCCGCCGACCGCAAGGCGCTGGGCCTGACCGTCCCCGCGGCAATGACGCCCCCCACCCCGTCATACGTTCGCCAGCGGGCGCGCAAGGGCCGTGGCGAGCCCAACAAGACGGAGGCCGAGTATGCGCGGCTGTACCTGGCCGGGATGGGTGCCCGGTTCGAGGCGCTGACGTTCCGGTTCGCCAACGGGCATCGCTACACGCCGGACTGGTGTTACCGGGATGCCGGGGATTGCGGGCGGCTGGTCTGTGTCGAGGTCAAGGGTTCCTATCGGCTGGGATCGTACCAGCGGGCGCGCCTGGCGTTCGACCAGGCGGTGGTCGAGTGGCCGGTGATCCGGTGGGTGTGGGCGGAACGGCGCAAGGATGGTTCGTGGTGTGTGAGTGCGCGAGAAGGTTGAAGGTTGAAGACCGAAGGGGGATGCCATGGAATGTTATCGGTGTGCACATCAGGCGGCGATTCTGGCCGGGAAGTATGCCGGCCGGTCATTCAAACGGACGCCATGCGGCAAGTGCAAACTGAAGGAGGATTCCTTCTACACGATGGCGTTTGACGAGGGTCGGGAGGTCAAGCGCGGCGGCATCGTCGAAGACGTGCCGTTCGACGAGGAGCCCGGCGCTGCGGAAGGGGGACTGTCGGTCGCCGCGATGGCCGAAGCCCTGGCGGGGTTGCTGGCGTTGCCGCCGGACACCTTGCGGATGGTGCTGCGTCGTCTGCGCGGGATGCGGTACAAGGACATCGCGCAGGACGAGGGGGTCACGATGGCGGCGATCGAGATCCATCACAAGCGCGTGCTAAAGGCGTGCCCGGCCCTGCGGGTGCTGTTCGCTCGGAAGATGGTGAAGCAGGAGCGGCGGAAGGTGGCGGGGGGGTGAGGCGGTGTTCATGTCAAGCGCCATCGGCGCGCAGGTTCGATGGCTGCTCTGTTTCGACTTCTCACTATGGGCACTTCAGTCTGCCCGTTGACTTGATCACGAACTCGAACTTACTCTTCAGATCCATTGCGCCAAAGGTTTCATTGATGGACGCATGACATACAACCTGATTCCATTCCTCGCTCTTGCCGCCCCACTTCTTTGCCACGAGGTGTTCAATACTCGCCTGTTCCTCCCTGAGTTCCTCGCCACAGAAGAAGCATCGTCCTGATTGCAGGTACAACATTTTGCGGAGTTTCGTGAGTGGTTTCTTTGTCGGTATTGGTTCTCTGCACAGTGGGACATGCTGAGGCAACGTTCCCGAACAATTGCTGAGTTCTGTTGCTCTCTGTTTCTTTTGAACGGCTGTTCGTGCATGGCGCGCTTCTCGGATTATCCGACGTTGTTGCTCCGTGAAGTCACATTCCGAAAGTGGGGACGGAAAGACCTTAGCCAATTGTCCACCAGCGCGGAGCAATTTGGCATACTCGTGCACGGCTTCATCACTGACTGGTATTTTCATAGGATGTTATTGTCGAACGTGACGTATAGCAGTCGACCATGAATGGGTAGCATGCGGCAGACGCACATCAACATCAGGTACGTTACGCCCGTGGCGTCGCGGGTGTCAATGCAGGCGGCGCGAAAAGCGGTGGAAAGTAGTCATTGCAGGGCGAAAACACGTCGATAACAATGAAAGAACAGTCGGTCTGGGCCTGTTGCGGATGCGATTGCCTGGATTTTCGCTGGTTTCGCTGGATTCCTACTTTCTGGAGTAACGTTTTGCGATGGCGTTTGTTGCGCCGAACGCAGTCACTGTTAATAACAGTGATTAACAGTGCGAATTCGGCACACGAGGGTGCATTTGGGGGCGTGGCAGGTGTCGGGACCTGTGGCCGGCGTCGGCCGGCACGGGGTTGGCGGCGCGCGGTATGCCGCGCGCCGGGCGCGATCACAGGAGGCGGAAGGCGGCGGTTTCGGCGTCCAGCAGGTTGCGGTGGGTGGTGACGAGGGCGCGGCGGATGCGGTCGGTGCTGGTGTCGAGGGCGGTCACGCGCTGGCGGTGGATCTCGGTGCGGTCACCATCACGGACGGCGTAACGGTAGAGCGACAGGCGCAGTTCGCGGCGGTGCCACTCCTCGGCGGCCCACACAAGGCGGGTCTGCGCCAGGCGGACGCGGTCATGCCGGCGGGCGAAGGACTGGAGGTCGGTGGCGCGGGCGATGGCGGCGGCGTCCTCCAGGGCGAGCGGCGTGAGCGTGCGGGCGTGATCGAGGGCGGCGCGTTCGGTTGGGGTAGGTTTCATTGGGAGGGTTCAGGGTTCGGGGTTCAGGGTTCGGGAAAGACGGCGCCGGGTTGACCCTTCGGCTTCGCTCAGGGCAAGCCGGCGCCGGTGTGGCGTGGTGTCAGACGTCCAGCAGGCGGAATTCGCCGGCGGTCTCTTCGATGCTGTTGATGGTGTGGAGGGCCTGGGGTTCGGTTTCGCGGTAGTAGTCGGCCAGGGCCTTGCAGAGGTTGTCGGCCGTCTCCATCCACGTGGCAAGTGTGCGCGGCGAGGCTTCGATGCCGTTGCGCGCAAGGGCGGCAATGAGTCGGGCCTTGTCGGTGGCGGGTGGGAGGATCGTTGATGGCGTCATGGGTGCCTTTCGGGGTTGGGGGTTAGTTGAAATGGGGGTGGAAGGCATCGGCGAAGACCAGGCCGGCACCGAAGCCAAGGGCGGCTTGGCAGGCGCGGATGGTCGTGCCTGACGTGGTCACGTTGTCCACGATGTACGACGGGCGGCACGGGATCAGGTGGCGGGTGTGGGTGCGGATGATGCCGTGGTCGGCCACGGTCAGGGGCGGCTGGCCGGTCCTGTGGCGGGTGCATGAGGATTCGACCGGGGCGACGCGCCCAAGGATGTCGTACACCGTGGCGCCACCTGCCACGTAGCCGGCGATGGCATGGGCCAGTCTGAGATTCGCGGTGGTGTGGCCGGTGTGACTCGGGGCCGGAATCAGGTTGCACGGTCCCCAGATGAGCGCGGCCATTTCACGGGCGGCCAGGTGGATCGCAGCGTCGGGGCAATCGGCTTCCTTCAGCAGGTACGAGAGGCCGCGGGTCTCCATCTCGTGCTGGTTCAGCGGTCGGGATCTGGGCGACACATACAGCCGTGCGGCCTTGGTGGTGCGGTCCGCATGTCCGGCAGATTGGCAGGCAGTTCCCCCAGGTGACAGCTTTCTGGCCGGAGCCGGAGCCGCAGAATTGGAATCGAGTGAGGATGCTGCTTTCATGTTCCCTTTCTCCCTTCGCTGTAAAGCCGCTTGCATTCGTGACCGCCCCCTGTCCTTTCGCCCTCGCCGCACCCAGATGGGCGATGGGCGACAGGACAGGGGGCGGGCACACAAGCGGCAGGCGAAGGGGAAAGGGAACGGTGGCCGGAGCGGAGAACGGCGATATGCGCAGGGCGTGACAGACGGCGTCGTATTCGCGCCGGCTGGCGCGGCATGCGCCGCCGGGCGGAGCGGAGGACAGAAAGCGGCACCGGAGCGAAGATTGTCGGCGGCCGAGTGGCCGGCCAGTTTCTGGACTATTGGAGCCGTGGCGCGCCGGAGGGAATGGCGGCGCGGCGCGGCGTATGACGTGGCACGTGTATCCACGGGCCAACGACCGCTACGTTTCTGGGGTTTGGGGTCCCCAGAACGGGCTGTTGGAACTTCTGACAGGATTCACAGGATTTTGCAGGATTGGCGGCGGGTGTTGGGCGCGAGTGGCGCAGCCACGATGCGGCGGTGCCGTCAGGCACGGGCGCGGCGTCAGCCGCAAATGGCGCGAGC
>CAYQJG010000138.1:0-8700 GCA_964417715.1 uncultured Lentisphaerales bacterium
ATGAATGTCAACCTGGCCATGG
Source organism: uncultured Lentisphaerales bacterium (assembly GCA_964417715.1). GTDB lineage: Bacteria > Verrucomicrobiota > Kiritimatiellia > RFP12 > CAYQJG01 > CAYQJG01. The sequence continues at coordinate 23 of CAYQJG010000138.1, forward strand.
TGTTGGGAACATGTGGCAGCAGCGTGCTGGTGCAGTTGGTGTTCTGGCGGCTGTATCACACGCCGCTGACGGGGCTGCAAGTCGCCGGTATCGCACTGACCATTGTGGGCACGGCCATCGCCACGGGAACGGGTAGTTCATCACGCAAGACGGAGGCGACATGAAACTGGCGGCCTATCTGCTGGTCTTCTGGGCGATGCAGGTCATCGCCTATGTGGCGTTCAAGTACGGCAGCCATGGCGAAACCGGGCGCTCGAAACGGTGGTTGACCGGTTTCATCGGCGGCAACGCGGTGGGCGCCTCCAGCATCTACTTCCTCATGAAGATCTACGAGGCGATGCCCGGCAACTGCAATGTGGCGATGGTGTTGTCTTGCGGGGGAGCCTTTGTCTGTTGCCAGGTTGCCTTGGCGGTGATCTTCCGGTCCCGCCTGACCTGGGTGCAATGGGCGGGCGTGGCGCTGGTGGCCGCGGGTTCGGCGCTGGCCACTCTGGGCGGGCCGGTGTCGGGAGGTACTGCGGACGCCGGCAAAGCAACCAGCAGGGAACAGCCTGCGAGCAGGGATTCTGCTGCCGGAGACTGCCGCGCACGATCTGCGCAAGACGAGGCAGCGACAGCTCAGTGCACTGGGCCGCAAGCTCAGTAAGATGGCCACGCTGAATGATGCGATGCTTGATGAGCGCGTCGGCTATTTCCTCCAGCGCCAAGCGTAGGCCGAGGCAGTGTCCTCCGCGGGTAGAACCGTGCCACGGTCGTGCTCGTCGCATCGTCGATCATGACCATCATGACCGCCTGCGTCCCACGCCGTTCGAACACCTTGCGCTGGTAGTCGTTGCGTTCTGTCTCGCGGGTGAGCGTCGAGCGTCGCGCCCTCGTGCAGATGCCGTCCGGCCAATTTGCGCTCGATGAACGACTGCCGCCCGATCAGCCAGTCCATGGCCGCATACAGACCGTCCTCGTCGACACCTGCCACGCCGAATGCTGCTGTTCGCCGTCGTATAGCGTTGCGCATCAACTGGTTGAGCATGCCAGAGCGTGGAAAAGCCGTAGGAACTTCGGGCTAGCCCCGCGCCGCCGCCGGCCTGTCCAGGCCTAGCGGGCATTTCGCCTGGGAGCGGCCGTGCTGCCCCCGGCGGTCCACACGACGGGCATGCGCATGACCTTTGGCTCGGGGCGCCGGTTGGACCGGCAGTGCCGCTCCAGCACCTCGATGGCGGACTGGCCCATGGTTCGGAACTCGGCGCGCGCGCAGGCAACCGTGGCCGCGGCGTCGCGCCCATCCCCTTCCGCCCCGACAGCGCCCACCACCGACACGTCCCGCGGCACCCGGACGCCGGCCTCGGCAAAGCGGGCGCGGAGCATCGCCGCCACCGGCGCACCGAAGCAGATCACGGCGCTCGGTCCGGAGGGCCCGCGGACAAGCGCCAAGGCGTTCTCAAACTCCGCGTGGTCCCCCCCGCGCGATTCGATGACCGTGGCTGCATCCGCCAGTCCGGCCGCCGCCATCTCGGCCAGGTAGGCGTCGCGGCGCTCGTGCGTGTCGGAGGACTCCACCCACGTGTCCGTCAGCGGGTCGCGCGTCCGCCCGCTGATGTAGGCGATACGCCGGTGGCCGAGCTGCAGCAGGTGCCCCACCGCTGTTCGCAGGGCCTGTGCGTTATCGACCGTTACGGCGTCTACGGCCAGGTCGGGCATGTAGTTATCCACCAGCACCAGCGGCACGCCGGTTGCCACGAAGTCCTGCACGTAGCGCTCGTTCGTAATGCTCAGCAGGACGACCGCATCGGCCTGGGCCGCAAGCTCGGCGGCCGGAATGCGCCCGCTGGCGGCCCGGATCGACAGGATGTTCAGGTCGATGTTGCGCGACTCGCAGGCGCTCAGCACGCCCAGCAGGACCTGGTTGAGGTAAGGCTCACGCAACAGCATGGTCAGCGAGGCGCTGAACACCAGCCCCACCTGAGACAGCGGCCGCGGACCGTCGGCCAACGACCGACCCACGTAACAACCCTTGCCGTGCAGGCGGTAGACCAACCCCTCCTTGGCCAGGTCGCCCATGGCGCGCTGAACCGTCAATAGCGAGACGCCCAACCGCTCGCACCACTCCGCGTAGGTCGGCAGCCGGTCGCCGCGGCGGTAGCGCACGGCGATGAGGCGGCGTATGTGGTCGCGCGAGACCTTGCGCGGTGTGGCGTCACGGATCTGTTTGGCGAAACGCATAGCGCGGAAGATGACACGGTGGCCCGGCGCCGTCAAGGGGGAACCGGGCGAACGCATCCAAATCGCGCCGCCGCCAGGGCCGGCGGGGTTTGCGCCGGGCAGGGGGCAGGACTGGCGTCTGGGCACGGGTGCGCTGGACGATCAGGTCCGCGTAGGCCTGCGAGAGGCGCATGAACTGCGGTATCGTCCATCTCGAAACCCGGCGCTACTGGCAGAGCGATCAACTCGACTGGTTCGCCGACGAAGAGGTTCAGCGCAACTTTCGCGGGCCGGGGCGGGGGTCCGGGACGGCGAAGACGAGCAGATACACATAAAAGACATGGTTGACATAACAGACCTCCTGAGCGTATCCTGACCTTACTCTTGGCTTCGGGTCTGTCGATGCATAGTCAGTCCCGATGTCCGGAGCGGGCCAATGCGGGAGGTTGTGAGTAGTGCGAAACAGCTCGGCAATCCGGAGTGAAGAGGCGTGGGCATGGCGCGCGGACGCGGCCCGCGGCGTTTGGCCGTGGGTGTTGGCCGCGTTGCTGGCAGCGGGCGCAGCGCGCGCGGCAGGCCTGGCCAATCCGTGGGTGACCTCGGGCGCCGCGCCTTACGGTCAGCCGTGCCCGAACGTCTGGTCCGTCGAGAGTCTGCATGCCGATCCGGCCTTCGCCGGATTGCCCCCCGCTGCCTTCTGCCGCCGCCTCTTCGACGTCTACTGCGACGGCCGCCGGAAGAGCTTCAAGGAATTCCAGGAGGGGTTGACGCTCTGGTCGCATACTTCGCAGGAGCCGCAGGCCGTCGCCGGGCTGATCGAACTCGACCCGGTGCTGCTGCTCAACGTGTATGGCTCGGGCTACTGCGGCATCCAGTCGGGGCTGTTGGAGGGACTCTACCAGTCGCGGCCCGGCGGCACGCCGGGTCGCCCGGCGATCGACGCGCGGCGCTGGTTCCTGGCCGGGATCGTGCACTCGGTGACCGACGCCTACTATGACGGCCGCTGGCACTACTTCGATATCGACATCGGCGGGTACGCGGGCGACGACGTGCGCGGCGTGTGGTCCATGGCCGATGTCATCGCCGACCGGAAGGGCTACTACGGCGACCGGACCACGTTCAAGTCGGACAACTTCTTCCGGGCCGACGGCGACGGCGCATGGGTCGAAAGGATCGATGCCACCAAGTCGTACCTGTTCCAGGACGGTCACATGCTGGGCCACGAGATGAGCCTGTCGCTGCGCCCGGGCGAGACGTTCACCCGCTACTTCAGCAGAGACGCCGCCGGTTGGGGGGAGATCCCACCGCCATCCAGGAAGGTGGACGAGCGGATGAAGGGGTTCTGCGAACTGGTCTACGCGCCCAGGGACGCCGCCCAAGTCGCCGCCGACGCCCTGTGGCGGGAGGGCGGGACGGCGGTGCTCGCGGTGCGTTGTCCCTACAACATCACGTCGTCGCGCGTGGAGGCGACCGGCACCGTCGCCTACTCGACCGATCTCGGGCGCAGCTGGCAACCGCTTCCCGCGGACGGCATCGTGGCGGCGGCCTTGAACCGATGGGACTATCTGCTTCGCGTTCCCGCCGGAGGCCTGACGCGTGTCACGACGCGCGGCATGCTCCATCCCGGTGGCCTGCCCCGCGTCGGCTCTGGGCCGACTCCGATGGTCGTCGCCGCGATGGCCGACTACGACGTACTGACCTGGGTGCCCGACTGGAGCAGCGCCGAGGCGCTGGCCGCGACTGCACGGGTCGATGCGGGACTGACGTGGGCGCCGGAGAAGAGCGTGGCGTTCAGCGGCGGCAAGCTGTCGGGCAGCGGCTCGGTCACGATCCCCGTGCAGGCGCCGCCCGGCTGCCGGATCGTCAAACTGGGTGCCTGCGCAATCGCCGGAATCGGCAGCACGCCGGACCCGAAGAAATGGGTCGAGCTGCATCTCGGACCGGCCGGTGCGACTGAAATGGTCGGGCGTTCGACGGATTGCAGCGCCTGGGGCCTCGACCCGGCCACGCGCGTCGACCACTGGCAGGGGAATGTCAACGGCTCGGCTCGTTTCGCTCCGTGCGGCGAGGCGGAGGTGAAGGTCGTGTGCCAGGGTTGGGGCGTGGTCCGCGGTCTGCGCATCTATGTCGGCTACGTGCGCGAGCAGCCAGCGCCCGCAGTCGGCACCCTGATGGTCACCCACGGCTACGACGGCAAAACGTTCGTGCACGAGGTCGCCGCGGCGAAACTGCTCAAGGGGCCGGAGACCTACACCGTGCCCGAAGGGGCGAAGCGCAACGAGTTCGTCAGCATGGTGCTCTACGAAGGTTCAGCGCGTCCCGCGGTGGTCCGTCCGGCTGCCGCGGTGCCTGCCGCGCGCACGACTGCAGGCGGCGCATCCGCGCCTGCGAAGCCCGCGGCGCCTGCGAAGCCCGCGGCGCCTGCGATGCCTGCGGCGTCGTCCGCGGCGCCGGTGGTGGTCCCCGCCGTCGCGGCGCGGCCGACGAGCGTGACGCGCGAGGACTGGGACTGGGCCGCAGCCATGCGCGCGGTCGTGGCGCGCGGGCGTGCCAAGAACCGCGAGGGGGTCGTGCTGACGCTCGGCGATTCGCTCTCGTACGCCAACCAGTCGACGCGTTGGGCGCGGACGCAGACCGGCGCCAAGCCCGAGGAGAAGGCGGTGCTCGCCTGGTCGCACGCGGGCAAGGCAGACGATTCGGACGGCTGGTGGCTGGCCTCCGTGGACCGCCCCTCGGGCCGCTCCGAGACGGCGGCCTCGGGTGTGCAGACCGACGAGTACCTGCGTGGTGGCAAGGGTGGCCTGCCGCCGCTCCAGGCGATCGTCCAGACCCACCGGCCCCAGGTGGCGTTCGTGCTGCTCGGGGCCAACGACGCCACGGCCGGACGGAAGCCGGAAGACGTTGCGAAGGACATGGCGGCGATCCTCGACGCCCTGCTGGCCAACGGCACCGTCCCCGTGCTGCAGCTCCTCGCGCCGCGGGCCAACGAGGGCAAGGATGCCCTGACGCGGCAGTACAATGCCGCCTACCTGATGCTGGCGCGCACGCGGAAGATTCCGCTCATCGACCTGTATGGCGAATTCGTCACCCGCGCCCCGGACGGCGCGTGGCAGACGCAACTGCTTCAGAAGGACGGCATCCACTTCTCGCACGAACGCGCGGGCGGGCCGCCGACTGAGGAGAACCTCGCCAACTGCGGCTACCTGCTGCGCTGCTGGCTGGCAGTCGCAAAACTGCGCGAGATCAAGGCCCAGACAATTGACCGGATGGAGTAGGACCGCCGCGTACGTCCTGGAGAGGCGAACGACGGCGCCGATAGCTATGTCGCACGAACCGAAATGGCTGTGGCAAGAGGGCTTTGTCTACCACGGGATGTGGGAGCCCTCGTATTTCATGAAGCAGACCGGCCGGCCCTACGCCGATGCCGCCTGGCGCTTCGAGCACACGCCCGCGTTCGTCCGCGAACTCCATGCCCGCGGCATCAACCACATCTGGACCCACCACTGGAAGGGCTACGGCCTGGCGTTCGAGAAGCGCGAGCAGGATCTCAACCGGTCGCTCGTGGCGGAGGCGCACCGCCTCGGGATGCGGGTCGTCGCCTACTGCACGTTCGGCACGATCGTGCCCGAGACCCTCGCGTTCGAGGAGCCGGGCTGCGAGACGTGGGCGCAGGTGGCCGAAAATGGTCAGCCCGCCGGCTACAGCTACAACGGATTCCAGTGTTTCCGGGTGCGCCCGTGCTACAACTGCCGCGAATGGCGCGCGTACATGAAGCGCGTGGTGGATGTCGCGCTCCTCGATCTCGACATGGACGGCATCCATTTCGACAACGTCTACACGAATCCCGAGCCGGATACCTGCCGCTGCCCGCGGTGTGTCGCGGGGTTCCGCGATTGCCTGGACCGGGAATTCGGGAACGGGTCGACGGCGACGCGGGCGCTCGGCGAGCGTCTGTTCGGCTACACCGACTTCCGCCATGCCAAGCTCCCCTGGTTCAACCGGTGGAATCAGGCCGTCATGCAGCGCGAGATCAAGGTCTCCATGCAGCAGGCGTGGGTGCGATATCGGGCGGAAATCCTGACCGAGGCGCTCGCCGAAATGCGCGCGCACATCAAGGGCCGCAAACCCGATGCGCTGCTCGAAGCCAACAGCGGCAAGGGATTCGGCTCGAACATGGAGTACCTGAACTCGGTCGTCCACGAGATCGTCTACCCGATGATCGACATGACGTTCGACGAGTCCGCGGCGAAGCGGCCCGGCATCGGACCCCACGGCCAGTACATCACGCGCATCCGGGAGTACAAGTTCACGCGTGCGGCCGGGATGACGGCCATCGTCTACTGCGACGGCGACCCGCTTTCACTGGCCGAATCCTTCGCCTTCAATCCGAACGGCTTCGGCGAAGGCGGCACGACGGAGATCAACGCCTGGTACCACGCGCACAAGCACCTCCAGGCCGGTGCCGAGACGCTCGCCGAGGTGGCCGTGCTGCGGCATCGGGAGTCGCTGGGCTGGAGCATGCTGATGCCGCACGCGGCCGTGATCACGGCGGAGGAGGTGCTGATCGAGAACCGCATCCCCTTCGATGTGGTCTGGAAGACGCACCTGGGCGATCTCTCGAAGTATCGGTTGCTCGTACTCGCGGGAGCGGAATGCCTGTCGGCGGAGGAAGCGGCGCAGATCCTGCGGTTCGTCGAATCCGGCGGAGCGGTCCTCGCGGTCGGGAAGGTGGGGCACTTCGATAACTGGCGGCGGCCCTACCGCCGCGAGCCGGAGGCCGTGCAGTCGGCCGGCGCAGCGGAGGCCGCGGAGGCGATCCGTCCCGTCCTGCACCCGCTCTTCGGGGATGCGCTGCAGTCGGACGCGCGCGTGCAACGCGGGCAGGGCCGTGCGGCGTCGCTGGCGGACTTCGACTACGCGGTGAAGCCCGGCGGTGGTCCTGAGTTCTGGACGGTGTCGCCGCAGTTCTGGGCGATGCCGAGGAACGCGGCGGCGTTCCTGGACGCGCTGGAGTGGTGTCTCGGTGGGCGTCGGCGCCTGAGCATCGCGACGGACGCCCGGATCGTCGCCGAGCACACGCGCGCCGGAGACGCCGAGATCGTGCACCTCGTCAACCTCGACGGCCAGCAGGCCGCAGCCTCGGCGCGCATCGAGTTGCTTCGGGAGACGCCGGTGCGGGAGGCCTTCGCGATGGAGTTCGGCGGCGCATTGACGCCCGTGCCGTTCGACGCGGCCAACGGTGTTGTGCGGTTGGCGGCAGACGGCATCCGTCTGTCGCACGTGTTCGTCCTGAAGGGATGATGTCTCCAAGGGAGTATGGGTTTGATGATGCGGCGCACAAAGCTTGTGATGGCGGCCAGCCTGTCGGCGGTCTGGATGGCCGCCTTGGCGCACGCGGGCCAGGCGACGGACCTTCGGACGATGTACCGAGAGGGCCAGACCTTCGTGACGTGGCAGGAGGACGCCTCGGTCACCGGCGAGTGGTACTGTGTTTACGCCGCCGCGGAGCCGATCACGGCGTCGAACCTGGACCAGGCCAGGCGCGTGGCGAAAGTACCCGAGGGCTCGCGCCGCTTCCAGTTCCTGCGCAACGTCGCCGCCGACAGCAGGGGGTTCTTCGCCGACCTCGCCAAGGAGCCGTGGTTCCGGGCCATCCAGATCGAGGACGACGAGACCGGCGCGAAGCAGCTCCCCGAAGACACGGGATTGTTCGTCCGCACCATCCACGCCCCGGCTAAGACCTACTATGCCGTGACCGTGGAGCGCAGCGGTCAGGAGGACCGCGCCGTCGTCGCGGCCGCTGCGGCACCGGTCGATGAGACCGTCGCCACGCCCGGAGCGGTCCTGCAACGGAAGCTGGGCGACCGCCACTACCTCTATGCCTTCTTCTGCGACTACGACGTCTGGAATTCGGACGGCGTGGAAGACAACTGGGAGGGCTACGCCCACGTGTTCCAGATCCGCGCGCCCAAGGCCGATGCCAAGGGCACAAGCGAGCCGTATCCCGCGGCTGTGCGCCTGCATGCCTATAGCGCGTGGAAAGACTGGGACATACCCTACTGCTGGCCGGATACGCATGTGAACATCCGACTCCTGGATTACCACCTGACCTGGTGGTTTGGCTACAACGACAAGCTCCCCCGCCTGGCACCGGACGGCAAGAGCACCCTGCCCGGGCCTGTGGTGAATTTCACCGAACGGCGCGTGATGCAGGTGGCCCGCTGGCTGGCCTCCGGGCCGAAGAACTTCCCGTTCCGGGTGGACCCGGAGCGGCTCTGCATCCTCGGCGGCTCCATGGGTGGGACCGGCACGCACCTGATCGGCTCCCGGAACGGTGACGTGTTCGCCGCCGCCTTTGCCGACGAGGGCATCTGGAACTGGGCACTGGATTCGCGCTGGAACCGGTGGACTCCAAACGTCGTGCCCAAGTTCGGCCCGCGCGACCGCGTCGACCCCACGCCGGACAACGTGCCGGTTTACGA
>CAYQJG010000139.1:0-8560 GCA_964417715.1 uncultured Lentisphaerales bacterium
GTGTGGCCGTGTGCGACGCCTTGACTCATACGCATGTACCTGCTAGTTTGCGTGTATTGATCTCGGCCCCGCCCCGACACCACGCGTGGCACGCGGTTGGCGCTGCCCGGAAAGGCGGGACGTCGGGACAAATCGACGATTCGTCACAGGATGGTTGCCACCCGCAGACCGTCCAATTCCAACGGAGCCATAATGATGCGTGCATGTCGATGGATCGTAACCGCCTTGGCCTCGTTGACGCTTGGGACCGGGGTGCTGCGGGCGGCTGAGATCTCGCGGGAGCAGGCAAAGACGGCGATCGGAAACTGGGTTCGGCGCGACGCGCGCCCCTTGGGCATGGCGTTGGGGCAGAGTGTGCGGGATGCCCGAACGTGTTTCGACGGCGCGGGGAGGCCGCTGTTTCACGTGGTCCGGCTCGCTGGGGGCGGGTTCGTGGTCACCTCGACCGACGACGCCATCCTTCCGGTCATCGCCTTTTCTTCGAATGACGATCTGGTGGACGACGAGCATAACCCGTTCTGGGTGCTGCTGAACCGCGACATGCCGCAGCGGCTGGCGGCCAGGCAAGTGAAGCCGCTCGGTGCACCGATTCCGGTCGATGGCATCTCCGCGGCGGCGGAGTGGGCGGCGCTTCTGTCCACCAAGCCCGTCGCCTCGCTCCTGGGGCTGTCCACAATCAGCGACATCCGCGTCAGTCCGTTGGTCCAGTCGAGGTGGAGTCAGGCCGATGTCAGTGGGAATACGACGTACAACTACTATACGCCGAACAACTCTGTCTGTGGATGCGTGGCCACTGCGGGTGCGCAACTTATGCGTTATCACCAACATCCGTCTTCGCCCGTAACCGCCGGCTCGTACCTATGCTTCGTGAATGGTCTCTCGACCACCCTGACGATGAAGGGCGGCACATATGCGTGGTCGAGCATGCCCCTCGTGCCGAACTCGGCGATTACGACCATCCAGCGGCAGGCGATCGGCAGACTGACGTACGATGTCGGCGTGGCCAGTTACATGCAGTATTCGCCCTCCTCATCCGGAGCGCATCTCTCCAATCTGGCCATTGCCTTCTCGCAGCGGTTAGGGTACGCCAGTGCCCATGAAGTGACCGATCAGGCCTCCGGCGTTGACGGGTATCTGCAACGCGCCGCACTCGCGAACCTGGATGCCGGGTATCCGGTCGTGTTGGGTATATTCGGCAGTAGCGGCGGGCACGCGGTTGTCGGGGATGGCTATGGTTACTCCAGCGGCAAACTGTACGTCCATGTGAACATGGGCTGGGCCGGAAATGAAGACGCGTGGTACAACCTGCCGACGGTAAGCGGCAGCGGGTACTCCTTCTCCGTGCTGGGAAATATCATCTTCAATGTGTTCCCGTCCCATGCGGGTGAGGTCCTGAGCGGGCGGGTGCTCGACGCGTTCGGAGCGCCGCTGGTCGGCGCGTCCGTCGTTGCCTTCAACGAAACCACCGGTGCGACGCTGTCTGGAGTGGCAACAGACGGCAGGGGCATCTATGCCGTCTTGGTGCCCACGCCATCCTCTCCAGCGACGCACACCTACCGGGTCACGGCCACCGCGGGCTCGCTGGTGGGCAGTGCCCAGACCGAGATTACGGCAAGCAGTTCGACGATCGTGACCTACACCCCGAGCACGGGCGGCCTCTCCTCCATTCCCGGCACGGGGACTGCCGGGAATCGCTGGGGAATCAACATAACCGTCGCCGTTGCACCTGCCGAAATGGACGTCCAGGGCAACGGTGTATCGGTTGTCGACGGCGACATCTCGCCCCGTACGACCGACCACACCGATTTTGGTTTGAGCGCTGTTTCCGGAGGAACCGTCGCCCGTACTTTCACCATCTGCAACTCAGGTGGTGGCGCACTGAACCTGACCGGTTCGCCGCGCGTGACCGTCTCGGGCACGCACGCGTCTGACTTCGCCGTGACGGCGCAACCGTCCTCACCGGTGGCGGGGAACCAGTGCACAACCTTCACGGTTTCGTTCGATCCCCGCGGCGAGGGTTTGCGCACGGCGACCGTCAGCATCGCCAACAACGACGCCAATGAAAATCCCTACGACTTCGCCATCCAAGGCACGGGCGCGACCGCTCCCGAGATCGACGTTCAGGGCAATGGCGTTGTGATCACCGACGGCGACACGTCGCCCCGTACGACTGACCACACGGATTTCGGCTCCACGGCGGTCGCCGGCGGGACTGTGGTGCGCACCTTCACGATCCGCAACACGGGCGACGGGCCGCTGAACCTGACCGGCTCGCCGCGGGTCGCGGTCTCCGGCGCGCACGCGTCCAGTTTTACCGTAACGTCGCAGCCCGCCACGCCGGTGGCTGCCGGCGCATCCACGATCTTCACCGTTTCGTTCGACCCCAGTGTTAGCGGCCTGCGCACGGCGACACTCAGCATGGCCAACAGCGACGCCGATGAGAACCCCTACAATTTCGCCATTCAGGGCACGGGCACGATCATGCCCGAGATCGACGTGCGGGGCAACGACGTGTCGGTCGCCGATGGCGATGCGTCGCCCGCGTCGACCGACCACACGGATTTCGGTTCCGCCGCAGTCGCTGGCGGGACCGTGACGCGCACCTTCACGATCCGCAACACGGGCGATGACGCGCTTTACCTGACCGGTTCGCCGGTCGTGGGCATCTCCGGCGCTCACGCCGCCGAGTTCACTGTGACGACGCAGCCTGCCACCCCGGTAGCCATCGGCGGGTCGACAACCTTCGTGGTCTCGTTCGATCCCGCTGCCGAAGGTCTGCGCACCGCGACGCTGAGCATGGCCAACACCGACGGCGACGAGAACCCCTACAACTTCGCCATCCAGGGCGCCGGCGCTGGCTCTCCGGAGATCGCCGTCGAGGGTAACGGCGTGCTGATCGCCGACGGTGACGCGTCGCCCAGCGCCACTGACCATACCGAGTTCGATTCGGTGAACGTTCCCGGCGGGGTTGCCACGCGCACCTTCACCATCCGCAATGCCGGCAGCAGCACCCTCAGCCTGACCGGCAATCCGCGAGTGGCCGTCTCTGGAACGCACGCGGCGGAGTTCACCGTGACGACCCAGCCCGCGTCCGCCGTGGCGACCGGCGCTTCAACCACCTTCACGGTTTCGTTCGCCCCTCTTGCCGCCGGGTTGCGCACGGCCACGCTGACCATCGCCAACGACGATAGTGATGAGAACCCCTCTGATTTCGCCATTCAAGGCACGGGCGTGAGCGCGGGCAGTCCGGAGATGGCCGTCGAAGGCAATGGCTTGATGATCGCCGATGGCGACACGGCTCCACAGCCGGCCGATTTGACCGACTTCGACTCGGCTGTCGTCACGGGCGGAACCGTGACGCGGACCTTCACCATCCGCAACACCGGCAGCGGCGACCTGAACCTCAGCGGCACGCCACGCGTGGCCGTCTCCGGAACGTATGCGGCCGAATTTGTTGTGACGGCGCAGCCGGCGACGCCGGTGGCAGCCGGTGCCACGACGACCTTCGCTGTTACCTTCGACCCCGCCGCCGCGGGCGTGCGCACCGCCACGCTGACCCTGGCCAACAACGACAGCAACGAGAACCCCTATAACTTCTCCATCCGCGGCACGGCCACGGCGACTGCCCAGCCCGAAATGGACCTGCGGGGTAACGGCGTGTCCATCCCGGACGGCGACACGGTCCCCGGCACAGCCGATCACACCGACTTCGGCTCGGCGGATATCGTCGCCGGCACGGTGACACGGATCTTCACCGTTCTGAATACCGGCGGCGCGGCGCTCAACCTGTCCGGTTCCCCGCAAGTGACCGTCTCGGGCACGCATGCTGCCAACTTCACCGTGGCGGTACAGCCGGTCACACCGGTGGCCGGAGGCGACACGGCGGTTTTCTCCGTTACGTTCGATCCGAGCGCAGAGGGCCTGCGCACCGCGGCCCTGAGCATTGCCAACAGCGACGCCAACGAGAATCCCTACAACTTCGCGATTCAGGGAACGGGCTCCGGTACAGGTCACCCCGAAATGGACGTTCTGGGCAACGGCGTGCCGATCGTGAACGGTGACACAACGCCCGGCACGGCCGACCACACGGACTTCCAAACCGCGTTCCTTCCCGGTTTCACTGCCGCGCGCACGTTCACGATCCGAAACCACGGCAGCGCCGTGCTCAGCCTGACCGGTTCGCCGCGCGTGCTGGTGTCCGGGCCGGATGCGTCCGCCTTCTCTGTTGTGACGCAACCCGTCTCGCCGGTCGCAGACGAAGCACAGACGACCTTCAGCGTGCTGTTCGCGCCGGTCAGCGCGGGGCTGCATGCCGCGACGCTGAGCGTTGCCAGCAACGACGGCAACGAGACCCCCTACAGCTTCGCCATCCAAGGCGTGGGAACGGCGGTCGCAAATATGAGCAAGCTGACGGCCGCTGATGGGGTGTCGGGGGACAGCTTTGGCCGCAGCGGTGCGCTTTCGGGCGGTACGGCGCTCGTGGGCATGTACGCCGACGACGACGGTGGTTCGGCATCCGGTTCGGCCTGCGTGTTCGTGCGCGAGGGGGGACGATGGCTGCAGCAGGCCAAGCTGACTGCCAGCGACGGGGCGGCAGGTGACTGCTTCGGGTATGCCATCGCGCTGGCCGGCAATACAGCCATTGCGGGCGCGGCATGGAATGACGGCATGGGGGCAGACGCCGGTGCAGCCCATGTGTTCGTGCGCGAGGGCACGACCTGGGTGCAGCAGGCCAAGTTGGCCGCCAGCGACGGCGCCGCCGGGGATGCCTTTGGCTATTCCGTTGCGCTCTCGGGAGACACCGCGCTCGTCGGAGCGGGTTGGGATGATGACAAAGGGGGGGCATCGGGTGCCGCCTATGTGTTCGTGCGGCAGGGTACGGCCTGGGTGCAGCAAGCCAAGCTCGTCGCTGAGGACGGCGCGGTGTCCGATCATTTCGGGTACAGCGTCGCGCTCGCCGGCGACACCGCGATTGTCGGAGCGGATGGCGACGACTCCAACAGAGGGGCGGCCTATGTTTTCGTGCGGCAGGGCACGACCTGGGTGCAGCAGGCCAAGCTTATCGCCAGTGACAGGGCCGGTGGCGACTACTTCGGCCGCAGCGTGGCGCTGGCGGCCGACACGGTGCTGGTAGGGGCGCCGAACGACGACTACTATGGTTCGGCCTATGTCTATGTGCGCCAGGGCGCGAGTTGGGTGCAGCAGGCCAAGTTCCGCGCCAACAAGCGCGAGTACGGCGGCAATTTCGGGTGTGCCGTCGCGCTCGCGGGGGAGAAGGCGGCGGTTGGCGCATATGCCGACTACGACCGCGGCGACTACTCCGGTTCGGCCTATGTATTCGCGCGTGTGGGCACCAACTGGTTGCAGCATGCCAAGCTGAACGCCGTTGACGGCGCCGCAGGCGACCGGCTCGGATACGGCATCGCCATGGAGGGGGACACGCTGCTCGTGGGCGCCTACTGCGACGACGACAAGGGCTTGGACTCCGGGTCGGCTCACCTGTTCGACACCGCCTCATCCCGCGAGCTGGACGTGCAGGGCAACGGCGTGTCGATCGCCAGCGGCGACTTGGGGCCGAGTCTGTCCGATCACAGCGATTTCGGTGCGGTGCCCGCCAGGACCGGAAGCGTCACACGCACGTTCACGATCTACAACACCGGCGATGGCGATCTCGCTTTGACTGGCTCGCCGCCAGTATCTGTATCCGGCGCGGGCGCGGCCGACTTCACGGTCATCTCGCAGCCGACGACGCCAGTTGCGGCATCCGGATCGACAACTTTCGTTGTCAGGTTTGACCCGTCGGCAGTCGGTGGGCGGGCCGCAACGCTGAACATCGCCAGCGACGACCCCGACGAAGGTGCATACGAGTTCGCGGTCAAGGGTGCGGGCTGGGATGTTCTGCATGACCTGAAACTGGCGGCTGGTGACGGAGCGGCCGGAGATGTGCTGGCGTTCGCGGGCGACACCTTGATCATCGGGGCGGAGAACGACGACGAGAAGGGGTACAGATCCGGTTCGGCCTACGTCTTCGAGCGCGAGGGAACCAACTGGGTGCAACAGGCCAAGCTGGTCGCGAGCGACGGGGTGGAGTATGGCTACTTTGGGTCTGCGGTCTCACTCTCGGACGATACCGCGCTCATCGCGGCCAGAGGATATGATCCGGACGTGGGTTCATCATCCGGTTCGGCTTATGTCTTCGTGCGGCAGGGCACCACGTGGACGCAACAGGCGAAGCTGCTCACCGACGATGGGGCCGGTGTCGACTTAGGCTCAAGCCTTTCGATCTCAGGCGATACCGCTGTCGTCGGAGCCCGTCGGCATGACAACAATGCCGGCGCGGCGTACGTGTTCGTCCGGCAGGGCACCCACTGGGTGCAACAGGCGAGGCTGACAGCCGGCAGCGGGCAGGCCGGCGAACAGTTCGGAAGATGTATGGCGCTTGCGGGCGACACTTTGGTCGTCGGCGCGACGTCGGAGTCGGCATACGTGTTCGTCCGGCAGGGCACGACTTGGGTGCAACAGGCCAAGTTGACAGCCAGCGATGGTGCCGAGGGCGATAGTTTTGGCTACAGTGGGGTCGCACTCGCTGGCGATACCGCGCTCATCGGGGCGTTTGGCGACGACTCCAATGCCGGTTCGGCCTATGTCTTCGTCCGGCAGGACGCGACTTGGGTGCAGCAAGCCAAGCTGATCGCAAACGACAGGGCAGATTTCGAGTTCTTCGGGGGTGACATCGCACTCCAAGGCGATACGGCGATCATTGGGGCGAACGGCGATACCGATATGGGCAGCTGGTCCGGGTCCGCCTATGTGTTCGTACGGCAGGGGTCGGATTGGGTGCAACGGGCTAAACTGAATGCCCGCGATGGCGCAGCTTTGGATGAGTTCGGATGCAGCGTCGCTCTTTCCGGGGTCACGGTGCTGGTCGGCTCGCGGCGCGGATCAGCCTATGTCTTTGACCTTGGGACCGGCTCCGACATGGACGTACAGGGCAATGGCTGTTCGATCAGCAACGGCGATGTGCTGCCGGGCGCGGTAGACGGCACGGACTTCGGCACGAACGCCGTCGCCAGCGGGAGCGTGACGCGCACGTTCACAATCCGCAACACGGGCAATTGGGGTCTCGACCTGCTGGGGACGCCTTTGGTCGCGCTATCGGGTGCGGCTGCGGGCGATTTCACGGTGGCGACCGACCCATCGACGCCTGTGCCGGCCGGCGGCGAGACAAGTTTTTCTTTGACCTTCGACCCCTCTGCTGCGGGTCTGCGCACGGCGACTGTGAGCCTCAGCAACAGTGACGCGGATGACAACCCATTCACTTTCACGGTTCAGGGAACGGGATCCATTACCCCCGAGATGGACGTGCAGGGCAACGGTGTCTCGATCATGGATGGTGACGCGACGCCCGGCGCGCCGGACGAGACTGAGTTTGGCGCGGTCGCGACGGCGCAGGGGAGTGTGTCGCGTGTCTTCACGATTCGGAACGCCGGCGACGGGGTGCTAAACCTGACGGGCACACCGCGGGTCAGCGTAGCGGGTGCGCATGCTACGGACTTTGAGGTGACAACGCAGCCGGCGGCCTCTGTGAGCGCAGGCGACGAGGTGAACTTCACGGTGACCTTCGACCCTTCAGCCGGTGGCATGCGCACCGCAACGTTGGGGATCACGAACGACGACGCCGATGAGAACCCATACGACTTTGTCATCCAAGGCGTGGGGATCGCCGCCCCGGAGGTGCGCATCGAGGGTAACGGCAGGGCCATCGCGAATGGAGACGCTACCCCCAATCCAGACGACCACACGCACTTCGGAACGGTGGCCGCAGCGGCTGGCAGTGTCACTCGCACGTTTACGATTCGCAACACGGGTGACGCAACGCTCGATCTGTCGGGCACGCCGCGAGTCAGCGTAACGGGCGTACACGCATCCGACTTCGCCGTGACGACGCAGCCGCCGACGCCCGTGGTGGTGGGCGGAGCGACAACCTTCAGCGTGCGTTTCGACCCGTCGGCCGGGGGGATGCGTGATGCGGTCCTGAGCCTCATCAGCAATGACGGGGACGAATCCCCCTACAACTTTGCCATCCAGGGTGCCGGGTCAACCGCGCCTGCGATGGATGTTTGGGGCAACGGCGTGCGGGTCGCCGACGGGGACACAACACCCTCCACAGCCGATCACACGGACTTTGGTTCGGACTCCGCCCGGACCTTCACGATCCGCAACACGGGCGACGGTGACCTGGTTCTGACAGGAACGCCGTTGATCAACCTGGGTGGAGCACACGCCGCAGACTTCGCAGTCACGGCGCCGCCCTCAGCGCTGGTCGAACCGGGTGAATCAACGGCCTTCACGGTCGCTTTCGCGCCCACCGCGGAAGGCGCACGCATGGCCACGCTGAACATCGCGAACAACGACGGCGGCGTGGATGCATTCCTCTTTGCCGTTCAAGGTCTGGGTACGGGCAAGGACACGGTTTCCTGGTTCAGCGCGTTCTCGGGTGACGCATCGACGTTGGCCTTCACCGTGCAATCGGAAGCGGGTGTACCGTACCGCCTGCAGC
>CAYQJG010000140.1:0-8556 GCA_964417715.1 uncultured Lentisphaerales bacterium
TGGCGCTCCGCCAAGCTCAAATCGGCAGCGTGATCAAAAATCGGTCATGCACCCCTTGCGGCTGTTGGCACGAGCGCGGTTTGGTGTATGATGAATGGCGACATGGGACGCGTCGAACTCACAGGCAGGACGGTGCTGGTAACCGGCGCCGCGGTGCGGTTGGGCCGGGCGATTGCGCTGGCCCTGGCCGAGGCCGGTGCAGATGTTGTCGTGCATGCCCGGCATTCGGCCGCCGCCGCCGGCACGTTGTGCGCCGAGATCCGCGGCCTTGGAAGGCGTGCGTGGCAGGTGTCGGGCGCGCTCGAGACACCGACCGGGGCGGAAGACCTGTTCCGGCAGGCCGTGGCGGCGGCTGGTCCGATCGACGGCCTTGTGAACAACGCGGCCGTTTTCGCGCTCTCGTCGCTGGCCCAGGCCGACGCGGCTGCATTTGAGATGGCTTGGCGGGTCAACACGCTGGCGCCTGTCATGCTGACACGCGCGCTGTCGGCGCACGTCCGGGCCCGTCGTTTGCCGACGGGGCGTCCCGTGGCAGGTGTTGTGAACCTGCTCGATCAGCGCATCGCCCGGCCGGGGGCGGGTTGTCTGGCTTATGGGGTCAGCAAACAGGCCCTGGCGGCTTTCACCCTTGGCGCAGCGCGTGAGCTCGCACCTGATCTCACGGTTAACGGCGTGGCACCCGGGGCCGTGCTGCCGCCGCCGGCCGGCACTGATCGCGAGACGGCGGGCGCCATTCCGATGGGCCGTCGGCCGACCCCGGAACAGGTTGCGGACGCGGTTGTGTTTCTTCTGGGCAGTCCGGCCATCACCGGGCAGATCGTGTACGTCGACGGCGGCCAGCATCTCGTGTGAGCGAACAGGACTCAGCGTATGGACCATATTCACATCAGGGACCTGACGATCGATTGCATCGTCGGCGTCCTGCCGCACGAGCGGACGCAGCCTCAGCGCGTGGTTCTGAATATCACGCTGGATTGCGATCTGGCGCGGGCGGGCGCGAGTGACGATCTGGCCGACACGACCGACTATGCGGCGCTGACCCACGCGGTCGTGCGCGTCGTGCAAGGCAGTTCCAGCCGGTTGATCGAGCATCTGGCGCAGCGTGTAGCCGACACCTGCCTCGGCTTTGCCGGTGTGGTCGGTGTCACGGTGATGATCGCCAAGCCCGACGCCCTGCCTGGCGCGGTTGCGGCGGTGGAGATCAGCCGTCGATGAAGACCCATCACCTTGTCGGCATCGGCGGCGTGGGCATGAGCGCGGTGGCACAGGCGCTGTTGGATGCCGGCACACCCGTCTCAGGCTCCGACCGGTTGCTGGACGGCGGCGACGCCACCGATACGCTGCAGCGGCTGCGCGGACAGGGCGTGGCGCTTTTCCCCCAGGATGGCAGCGGCGTAACGGCAGCGACGGCGCGACTGGTTGTCAGCACGGCCATCGAGGATGACAACGCCGACCTTGTTGCGGCCCGCCGGTTGGGCATACCCGTGGTCCACCGGGCGGCGCAGTTGGCTGAACTGGCGCGGGGGCGGCGGCTGATCGCCGTCACCGGCACCTGCGGCAAGAGCACGGTTACCGCCATGATCGGCTGGCTGCTGCAGGAGACCGGGTTCGACCCCGCCGTGGTCAATGGCGCCAGCGTGGTGGGCTGGGATGGCGACGGGCGCATCGGGTCGGTGCGTCACGGCAGCGGCCCCTGGTTTGTCGTTGAAGCCGACGAGAGCGACCGCTCCCTCATGGTTTTCGAACCCGAGCATGCGGTGATCACCAACGCATCGGCCGACCATTTTGCGCTGGCGGAGACGGTGACGCTGTTCGACCGCTTTCGCGCCCGCGTGCGCGGCACGGTGATTGATGGCGCCGAGGCCGGAAATCCGACCGAGCCAACCGCGCTGACACTCGACGGTTGGGCCGGGCGATTCGAATTCGAGGGCGTGCGGTTCACGGTGCCGCTGCCGGGGCGCCACAATGTGGTGAATGCCTGGCATGCCGTGCGTCTGTGCCGCGTGCTGGGAGCGCCGGCCGCTGCTCTGGCGGCGGCGCTGGCGACGTTCGGCGGCGTGGAGCGGCGCCTGCAGCGCGTCGGCGTGTACGGCGGGGCGACGGTGATTGACGACTACGCCCACAATCCCGAGAAACTTGCAGCGGCGTGGACCACCCTGGCCGCGTGTTTCCCGCGCGTGGTGGCTGTCTGGCGCCCGCACGGCTACGGCCCGCTGCGCAAGATGATGGAAGACCTGACGGCGATGTTCGCCCGCGTCGTGCGGCCGACCGACGCGCTGCTGGTGCTGCCCGTCTATGACATGGGGGGCAGCGCCGACCGCAGCGTGAACGGGTCGCATCTGGTCGAGCGTCTGGCGGCGCGGGGCGTGCCCGCGCGCAATGTGGTTTCGCTTGAGGCGGCGGCCGATGAGATGACGGCCGCCGCGGCACCGGGAACCGCGCTCGTGACCTTCGGCGCGCGCGATCCCGGCCTGCCGCGACTGGCGCGACGCCTCAGTACCGGTAGTGTTCCGACTTGAACGGACCGGAGACCGGCACGCCGATGTAGGCGGCCTGTGCGGGCGTGAGCTGGGTGAGCTTGGCACCCAGGTGCTCCAGGTGCAGACGCGCGACTTCCTCGTCGAGCTCCTTCGGCAGGCGCGTCACGCCGACCGGGCGCTTCTCGGTCCAGAGGGCGATCTGGGCCAGCGTCTGGTTCGTGAACGAGTTGCTCATCACGAAGCTCGGGTGTCCCGTGGCGCAGCCCAGGTTGACCAGGCGGCCTTCGGCCAGCAGGTAAATCGCATGGCCGTCCGGGAAGATGTACTTGTCGACCTGGGGCTTAATGTTGACGTGCTTGATGCCCGGCCAGGTCTTCAGGCGCGCGATCTGGATCTCGTTGTCGAAGTGGCCGATGTTGCAGACGATGGCCTGGTCGCGCATGCGCGACATGTGCTCGGCCGTGATGATGTCGCAGTTGCCTGTGGTGGTCACGTACAACAGCGCATGGGGCAGGGCGTCCTCGACCGTGCAGACGCGATACCCGGCCATGCAGGCCTGCAGGGCACAGATGGGGTCGATTTCCGAGACCCATACTTGCGCCTTATGCTCGCGCATGGCCTCGGCCGAGCCTTTGCCGACATCGCCGTAGCCGCAGACCATCGCGACCTTGCCGGCGATCATCACGTCCATGGCGCGCTTGATGCCGTCAACCAGCGACTCGCGGCAGCCATAGATGTTGTCGAACTTCGACTTGGTGACCGAGTCGTTGACGTTGATCGCCGGGACCAGCAGACGGCCTTCCTTCTCCATCTGGTAGAGCCGGTGGACGCCGGTCGTCGTCTCCTCGGAGACGCCGCGCCACTGCTTGACCACGCGCGCGAAGTAACCGGGCTCTTCCTTGAGCGTCTTGCGGATCAGCGCATTGATGATCTGCAGCTCCTCCACGTCGGTCGGCTCGTCGAGCAGGCCGGGCTTGCGCTCGGCCTCCGCGCCGCGATGGATCAGCAGGGTGGCATCGCCGCCGTCATCGACGATCAACGACGGCCCGGACCCGTCCGGCCAGGTCATGGCCAGCTTGGTGCACCACCAGTACTCGTCGAGCGTCTCGCCCTTCCAGGCGAAGACCGGGATGCCACGGGCCGCGATGGCGGCTGCGGCGTGGTCCTGCGTGGAAAAGATGTTGCAGCTCGCCCAGCGCACATCGGCGCCGAGTTCGACCAGCGTCTCGATCAGGACGGCCGTCTCGATCGTCATGTGGAGGCTGCCCATGATCCGGGCGCCCTTGAGCGGCTTGCGCGGGCCGTACTTGGCGCGCGTCGCCATCAGGCCCGGCATCTCCTTCTCGGCGATCTCGATGGCCCGGCGGCCCCAGTCGGCCAGCCCGATATCCTTGACTTTGTATGGCAGCATGTCAGTCTCCTGAGCGGGTGTCGTGTGTGCGGTTCTACTTGCGGCCCTTGAGGCCGGCGGCCGAGCGCAGGGCTTCCACACGGTCGACCTTCTCCCACGGGAACAGGCTGCGGCCGAAGTGGCCGTAGTTGGATGTGAGCCGGTAGCTCCAGCCCTTCGGCGAGGTGAGCCCGAGCGCGCGGATGAGCATGGCCGGACGGAAGTCGAAGATGTCGCTGTGCGTGAGGATCTTGACGATGCGGCTCTCGTCGATCTTGGCGGTGCCGTAGGTCGAGATGTTGATGCTGAGCGGCTTGGCGACGCCGATTGCGTAGGCCACCTGGATCTCGCACTTGTCGGCCAGCCCGGCCGCCACGATGTTCTTGGCCGCATAGCGGCAGTAGTAGGCGGCCGAGCGGTCAACCTTGGAGGGGTCTTTGCCCGAGAAGGCGCCGCCGCCGTGCGATCCCACGCCGCCGTAGGTGTCCACGATGATCTTGCGGCCGGTGACGCCCGAGTCGGCCTGCGGTCCGCCATGGACGAACCGGCCTGTGGGGTTGATGAAGAAGCGCGTGTTCGGGCGCATCAGCCCCGTCTTGTCGAGGACGTCGTGCGCGACCGCGATGAGGTCCTTGCGGATGCGGGCCAGCGGCACGTCGTCGGTCTGGTGCGAGATGACAACCGCGGTGATGGCCGTGGGCTTGCCGCCCTCGTGCAGGACGCTGACCTGGGCCTTGGAGTCGGGGCGCAGGTAGGCGATGTCCCCGTTCTTGCGCAGGTTGGTCAGGCGTTCGAGCAGCCGGTGCGAGAGGATGATCGGCGCGGGCATCAGCTCTTTCGTGGCGGTGGTCGCATAGCCGAACATCATGCCCTGGTCGCCGGCGCCCTGATCCTCGGGCTTCTTGCGCGAGACGCCCTGGTTGATGTCCTGTGATTGGGCGTGGATCGCGCCGACGTAGGTGAAGGTCTCGTCGCAGAACCCGAGGCCCGGAGCGGTGTCGCCGATCTTCTTGGTGTAGCCGATGTCGCGGACGACGGCGCGGGCGATGGCCTGGGGATCGACCTTGTTCCAGTTGTGGCAGGTGATTTCGCCAGCGTTGACGACCAGGTTCGCCGTGGTCAGGGTTTCGCAGGCCACGTGGGCGGTCGGGTCCTGTGCCAGGCAGGCGTCCAGGATGGCGTCGGAGATCTGGTCGCAGACCTTGTCGGGATGGCCTTCGGAGACCGACTCGGACGTGAAGACATGCGCGTTCAGCAGTTTGCTCATGGTACTAAGCCCAAATAAAAGGAGCCGCCCCACATCTGGACGGCTCCTGTTTCTGTTACAGGTTTTTGTCTTCGCCTTACGGCGAAGCGCATCCCTCAACGCACCAACGTTGAAGACGCCACCGTGGGTTACCGTCCCCGGTTGGCAGACCCGTCCGTGACCGGGTCATTCCTGATGTGGTCCCTTCATTAAAGCACAGGGTTGCGCCCGATGCAAGCCGGTCGTCAGGGGCATCCGCGATTCGGCAGACGTAACTCCGTGACACCGCGTGAACGGCGGGTGCAAGAGGTCAGACTCGGCGTCGGCCGAAAGTCACCAAGGCGCTTCGCGCGGGACGGCGGGACGGAACTCCAACGCATCGCCATAGGCGGCCCGCAGACGCGCCTCGAGGTCCGCGCGAACGTCGGCATAGGTCGGGTCGGCAAACCGGTTGCAGGCCTCGTGGGGATCCGCCACGAGATCGTAGAGCTCGCCGACGGTGTCCGCCGCGGCGGCATAGCGCACCAACTTGTGCGTCGCGGTTCGGAGGCATCGCAGCGACCGCGTCAGCCCCGTCCCGTCGTCGTCCCATTCGCAGAAGATGGCGTCGCGCGCCCCCTGCGGCAGCGTCCGCCACGCCGCGTCGAGCAACGGCCGCCCGCCGGGGCTGCCCGGCACCTCCGCGCCCGCCAGCGTCAGCAGCGTGTCCATCAGGTCGACCGACGAGGTGGGCGCGTCGACCGTGAACGCTCCGCTCGGGACGCCGCACTGGCGCGCGGCCGGGGCCGCGATCAGCGGCACGCGCAGCAGGTCATCGAGCAGCATCGGCCCCTTCCATAGGAGCCCGTGTTCGCCAGCGAACTCCCCATGGTCGGAAGAGAAGACGACGGTGGTGTTCTCCGCGAGCCCGAGGCTGTCCAAGGTGTCGAGCAGATCGCCGATGCAGGCGTCGACGTGCGCGACCATCGCATGGTAGGCGCGCAGCATCGCAGCACAGCGTACTGGATCGCGCGTTACGCTGCGGACGGCGTTGAAGCGCTGTCCATACTGGCTCGGTTTCGCTGCAAATTCCTCTGCATCGAAGAACGGTTCACCCACGTCGGCATCATGAAAACGCGAGGCAAAGGGTTCACAGGGGTTGAAGGCGTGATGCGGATCGAAGTACCCCACGTTCAGAAAGAACGGCCGTTCCGGATCACGGCGCTGACGGAGCCAATCGATGGCGCGGTTCGTCACCCAGCGGCTGTGGTGCAGCGGTTCGGGCAGCTTGCTGGCGTAGCCGTCCGACTGCCCTTCGCGGTACAGTTCCTGAACGTAGTCCAGGAAGGCGTCGGGCGCCTTGCGCCGCAGGTCGCAGAAGTAGTCGTCATGCGTGAGCTGTTGGTCGCCCTCGCCGACCTCGCAGGACTCAAAACCATATGCCGGATGTGGAAGCGTGCGGTTGATGATCGGGACCAGGTGCAGCTTGCCAACGTGCGCGGTCTGGAATCCCGCCTCGACGAAGGCCTGTGGCAGGGTCCGGACCGTGCCCGGCAGGGAACACCCATTGCCCCAGAGGCCGCAGGCGCCCGGCATCAGGCCCGTCATCATCGAGGCGCGCGAGGGCGAACAGACCGGATTCGTGACACAGTGGTTACGGAAGTTCACTCCACGGGCCGCGAGCGCGTCGAGGTGCGGCGTGCGCGCGACACGGCAGCCATTGGCGCCCAGCGTGTCGAAGCGCTGCTGGTCGGTCAGGATGAGGAGGATGTTCTTGGGCTGGGTTGACATGGGTGTTGCGACGCAGGATGCCAGATTCCGCCCTTGGCGCGCAACAGAAAAAGCGGCACAATTCCTTTGACACAACCGGTTGTGAAAGCTATCTTGTACCCCATGCAAGCCGGAGCAGGACCCAGCAGGCCGCGGAACCGCGCGACGAAGACGACACCGGTGTCGGCCGCGTGCCGCCCGACGCTTCAGAGCATTGCCACGCTCGTTGGTGTCAGCAAACCAACCGTGTCGCGCATCCTCAACGGACGGCACCGCGAGATCGGCATCCGCGACGATCTGGCGGAGCGCGTGCGCGTCGTCGCGGCCCAGTGCGGGTACCGGCCCAATGCCGCCGCGCGGGCCACGTCGGTCGGTCGCCACATGAACGTCGCGCTGGTCGTAGGGACCCGCCCTTTCACGAGTCATCTCCCGAGTCGGCTGCTCGGGACGCTGCACGACGCGTTGGATCTCCAAGGCTACCACCTCGTGCTGGCCCACGTGTCCGACGAGCGTCTGACCGATCCAGCCTTTCTGCCGGGCTTCCTCCGCAGTTGGTTGTGTGACGGGTTGCTGATCGACTACGATGCGGGGATCCCGAAGCGCTTGCTGGACCTGATTGCCCACTACCGCATTCCGGCGGTCTGGATCAATGCCAAGCTGCCGCGTTGCGCGGTGCATCCGGACGACCTGGGCGCGGGTCGCCAGGCAACCGAAGCGCTGCTGGCGGCGGGGCACGAGCGCATCGCGTATCTGGATGCCTCGCTTGGGCTCGCACAGAGCGCCGACGTGCTGCACTACAGCAAACTCGACCGCCGCGACGGCTATCTCGCCGCCATGCGCCAGGCCGGTCGGAAGCCGTTGCTCCTGGTGAACCGCGTGGACGGTCCGCTCGACGCCTACCTCGAGCGCACCACCCAGCGGTTGCTGGGACGCGACGCCCCGACGGCATTCGTCGCCTACTCGGAATTCGAATCGCGCGTGCTGGGCATTCCGCTGGCCGAGCGGGGCTGCCGGCTCGGGCGCGATCTCGTCGGCGTCACGTTTCGGAGCGAAAGCGACGTGCAGTCGTATCCCCTCCGAACACCCGCCCTGCTGGTGCCCGAGGTTGCCATGGCCGAGGCCGCCGTCCGAATGTTGCTCGAGCGCATCGACCACCCGGAACGTGACGCCCCGACCGAGGCGGTTCCGTTTTCGTCCCGCGCGTCTCTCGGCGGAGGCTCCGTCTTGAATCTCACAATCCCCAACTCGCAGTTAATAAGCACTAAGGAGGTCATCCAATGAATCATCAACCCTTCCCAATGAACGGACATCGGAGATCGGTGATATGGATCTGCGGCCTTGTGTCCGCAGTCGCAACGGCAACCGCCCAGATCGCCTACCAACCCACCGGTCCCGCTTACACCCAGAGTTTCGACGCTCTCAGCGCGGTCGAAGATGTGACGCATACGTGGACCGACAACGTTTCGTTGGTTGGCTGGTACGCAAACTTCACAACCTACCTGGCCAGCAACGGGATCGGCTCGATTGAACCGATGTCCTACGGCACCACGGGTTCAGGAGACCGCGCCGTCGGCTCCGCGGGCAACGCCGATCGTCAGTGGGCGCTACGCCTCGTCAATAGCGGCTCAAGTACGCTGGTAATGGGTCAGTGACGTAGGGGCGGCGGGCGGCACAGTGTCCCGATGAAGGTG
>CAYQJG010000141.1:0-8454 GCA_964417715.1 uncultured Lentisphaerales bacterium
GCCGCACAGTCTACATCAACCAACGGGATTTCCCACGCTAAACCCGGAAGCGCCCCGTAATAGTACGTCGCCGAGGCAGAATCATAGTATTTGGTCGAGAAACGGAAGGGATTGGCAGCGGCAACAGGCCCGGTCTGCACGACGGTCTGGCCGAACGGCCCATACTCATAGTGTGCGGCGATCGTGTTGTCGGCGCCTATGAGTTCTGAAACATTGCCGTTGGCGTCATAGAACAGAGCGAAAACTGAAGGCTGCGTGCTGTCCGGTGGATTCCTGACCTCTGAAAGCAGGCCGCCAATGCGGCCAGCGCCGTGGAGCGTGCCGCTCAGGTCGAGGCCCCAGATGTAGAACTGGTCGGACGGTTGGACAGTCGGGCGGTCGGACCGCTCGTGAATGAGATTCCACTGATCGTATGCAAAGAGATTCGTGGCGGAGACCTGCCACGCGCCGTTTGTCCAGAAGGAGGATACGGTGCGGAAGCGCCGGCTCATGTAATCATACGCATGTTGCAGCCTGACGCGGGGGACCACCGCGGGCAAGTCGGTGCGGGTGGCGACGGTGATCAGGCGGTTCTCTGCGTCCCATGTGTACGTGAGGCGACCATCGGACAGCAGGTTGCCATCCAGATCATATGCGAACTGTTCGGGCGTGCGGGCCACAAAGACGCGGCCGGTTGCGGCGGAGACCACGTCGGGCGCGTTGGTGCTTGGCGGGTTGTAGACGGCGCGCACCACAGCCTGGCTGTATACGGCGGCGGCGGTGTTGTCCACCGGGAACACGTCGTGCCAGTAGGCGCCCTGGCGGGTGACCGCCCGGTCGTTGACCGTGATCGTGGTGTTGGTGTTGGCCGTGCCGATAATGTCGGTCTGGTCGGGCACCTGCCGCTGCGTGTATTGGTTGAGCGGGTTGGCCGTGTAGGACGCGGTGCGCGTGGCATCGCCTTCCGCGGCCGAGATGCGGTTGCCGATGCTGTCGAACACGTAGCCGTAGGCCTGCCCCGAGACAGGTGCGGCGGTGTCGGCCGTGTTGGTGCCCCAGTAGCGGACGGCGCCCGTTACTTCGCCGCGCTCGTTGTAGGCATACGCGTTGAATGCCGCGAGATCACAGGTGTTTGTGATCGCCCTGAACGCTTCGCCCGAGTTGGCGATGCTGGTGCGGCGACCCGCGGCATCGTTCTGATAGCCATACTGCGAGATCACGCGCTCGGATCCGATCGTGTTGCGCACCTGGGTGATCAACGGCCGGTGGGGTTCGTAACTGCGGATGGTGATCGCACCGAAGGTGTTGGTCACGCCCGCGATGAGGTCGGCGTCTGGGATATAGGAATAGGTTGCGGAGGAGGTCAGAGATCCGACATCCGAGGTCAGAGATGCAAAACGGCCGACGTTGTCGAAGGCATACCGGACGCTGTAGGCATCGCCAAGGTCAAAACCGATCTCGCGGCCGAGCGTGTCGTAGCGCCGGACAAGGCCAGCAATCGAGTTGGTTTCGGCGGCGAGGCGCAGGTGCGTATCGTAGGCCAGGGCGCGCGTGCCGGAACCATCCGTGATGCGGATGGGACGACCGAGCCGGTCATACAGGAACGAGACATCCGGCGTGCCGTCTGAATAGTGAATAGCGGCCAGATCTGCGCCATTGGTATAACTATACGTGGTGGTCACGCCGCGCGCCCAGGTGCGCGTGGCGAGTTTGCCGTCGGGCGTGTAGGTGTAGGATGTGCCCTTGTTGTCGGCGTAGAGTTTGTTGGTGAGAAGTCCCGTGGCTTCTTCGTAAAGCCACGAGGTCTTGTCGCCGGCTTCACTGGTGTTACGCCAGGTCCACATGCCGGTCATGCGGCCGTGGCTGCTGTATTCATACGCCACGGGATAGGTGGCGCCCCAGTTGGTTACGACATGGCCCTGGAGATCATAGGCGGTCAAGACGGTGTGCGAGAGCGGGTCGGTCGTGGAGACGCGGCGGCCAGTGTCGGCAGCATAGCCGTATGATGTTTGGAAAGTCGCGGCATCGCGCACGTAGTCCACCCAGCCGCGGGTGTCATAGTGCACGATGCTGGTTCCCATGCGGGGGTCGGTCGTGCCGGTTTGGCGGCCGAGGCCGTCATGGACGAAGGTCGTGTTGAGGCCTGTGGCCGTGCGCCGCGATTGAACGAGGCCATTGCGTGAGACGGACTGGACATCGATGCTGGATGCAGGGGTGTCGACCAGTTGATATGCCAGCCGGTTCGCCCGGTCGACGACGGTGCGGCTGGTGGTGCGGTTGCCCTGGATGTCGAGAGAGACGGACTCCGAGGTCAGAAGACCGAGCGCGGAGGTCTGCCCGAGACCGGTGAGGCGGGTGCGCTGGACGGACGTAGTTGTGGCGAGGGCACTGCCGGGGAGCGCGCATATCCAGGAGGCGTTCTGGCGCCACCAGGCGCTCTCGGTGTACAGGTAGCATGTATCGGCGCCCTGGACGCGGTCCGGACCGGTGTAGTCGATGACGCCGTCCAGGTCGAGATCCTGGGCCGAGGCGATCTGGTTGCCGAGTTCGTCGTGGACGTAGAGGGTGCGGTTCAGAACGCCCGTGTCGCCGCTCACGGTTGTGGCAACCAGGCGACCCACTGAACTGTAGGCATTGGAGGTGACGAGACTGCCGCCGCCGAAGGCGGGGCGTTCTTCAAGGAGGGTGCGCCCCAGGAAATCGGTCACGGTGCGGGACCAGGGGGAGGTGGCGGGTGGAGGCTGGAGGGTGGCGGGGAGCGTGCCTTGGACGGTGAGCGTCCACTCGGTGCCGTCCGCGTTGACGCCGTATGCGTAGTACTGCGCGGTGGCGGCGGTGCCGGTGACGCTGGCGGTGCGGCCATCGCGGTAACGGGTGGTGATGCGGGTGGCGCCGCCGGGAAGGGTGACGGTTTCGGTGCGGTTGGCGGGGTCGAAGGCGTGGGTGGTTACAAGACCGGCGGCATCCACAGAGCGGATGAGACGGCCGGCGTTGTCGTAGACGTTGCTGGATGTGAGGCTGAGTCCGGCGGCGTCGGTGACGGTTTCGCTGAGGCGGCGGGCCAGGGCGTCGTATGCCGTGAGGGTGTAGCGGTCGGGTTGCGCGGGCCAGTCGCCGGAGGCGGCGACGCCCTCGCGGACGGTCATCACCGGGCGTTTGAGCGCATCGTAGGACAGGCCGGTTACGCCGCCAGCGGCGTCGGTCTCGGATTCCTTGCCGCAGCAACCCCAGGTGGTCTCGCTGAGGCTGCCGTCTGAACGGCGGACGGCAGTAGGCCGGCCAAGGTCGTCGAGCGAGGTGGCGGTCCAAGCGACGCAGGCGTAGCTTGATCCGCCCTGATAGACCCAGGTCTCCTGGCGCAGAACGCGGCGGAAGGGGTCCTCAATGGAGACTTCGCGCGTGGTCTTGCCGGCGATGCCGGCGGGCGCGTCGGCCGTGCCGTGCGTGACGGTGACGCGCACGAAGACGCCCGTGGCGCTGGCGGTGAAGGACCAGTCCGCCGGTGCGCCATTGGTCGAATACGAACCGGTCTCATACGTGTAGTCATCCTGAAGTCCGTCGGGGCGGATGACTTGGCGGATGCGTTCGGACGAGGGGGCGTTGGCGGACTCGGCGTACCAGGTGCGCTTGGTGCGGAGGTTGCCGACGGCACCGTAGGCGGCGCCTGAGGAACAGGCCTGTTCCTCGATATCGACCTTTTCGTTACCGGCTGTGAAGTAGAGGGCGCGATAGGAGCGCCGGACCGGAATGCCCGCGACGTACTCGGTGATCGTGCGTGGTTCGCTGAGCCAGGCGACGCGGGAACTGGCGGTGTCCTCAAGGGGATCGACGGGAGCATAGGAGTTGACGATGACACGACAGGCGCTGTCCAGGGCGTTGGTGTCGGCGTTGCCCAACGGAGACGCAATTGAGAGCGGTCGCCGGCCGGAATCGTAGGTGTAGCGTTCCCATGAACCATCGGGGTGGACGACGGTATCGATGAGGGCATTTGTGGTGTATGTCCAGTGTGTGGTCAAGGCGGCGCCTGCGGGGTCCTGCGTGCGGCTGACGAGGAGGAGGATGCCGCCCACCGGCCGTTTGACGTCCTGTTCGACGGAGAGCGGCGCCGCGCCCGTCGCGCCGCGCGTATAGGTGGTCATCAGGCCGCCGTTGTCGAGGCTGTTTGTAGTCACGGTCTCGACCAGTTCGCCGCCGGCATGCGTAAGGGTCCAGGAGGCCCCGCTGGTGGTGGTGGCGAACGTGTAGGCGTTGGTGTTCTGAGCGCCGGAGAAGCCCCCGATGACCATGAGCGTATTACTTGCGCCGGCTGGGATGGATACGGCGTAGCTGGCATATGGGCTGGCCGTGACGGACGGCGTCCGGGCATGCTCACGCTCCGTGGATTATGCACGGGGTGCCGGATCTTGACGGCTCAGATGGCGAATGTGGACTTCGCCAGTGCGCACCCCATCACACAATTACCCCAAGGTCCGAGCAGACGCACGATGCCGCATCCGCAACTGTTCTGACACCGCGTCCATCCATGTCGGATGACATGCCGACAGCCTACCGCGCGGTGTCGGCAGGGTCAAGGGACGGGTCTTCTACACTTCCCCTATGACCACCTACGGCGATTCAAGCGACACCGACGGGAAGTACGTCTTGAAGCGATCCACGTCGGCTGTCACGAGCGTCCAGCCCATAACCTGCGCATGTGCGCCAATGAAAAAATCGGGAAGTGGAACCGCCGGCGCTTCCCTGCCGGAGTCGGCCTTGCGCCGTGTCCGATAGGTCAGATACGCACACGCACAGACCACTGACGCGGCGGCGGGGACATCCAGTACGGACACGCCCCAAGACCGAATCCGGTCGGTCACGGTATGCGGTTCGGCATCGCCCACGCACACCTCCGCCACGCTCACCGCATTGACGGCCGCGCCTTCACCGGATACGGCCCCGGCAATCATGCGTCGCGCCCAACGACAGAAAGGAGACCGCGCGTCCGACGCGTAGATGAGCACATTCGTGTCCAGTAGCATCATGGCTCGCGCGTCAGCCTCCGAAGTGTTTCCCAATCCATTGTGGGTCGGAGCGGCGTGGCGCTAATCGCCTTCAGGCATTGTGTCCGGGTCAACCGCGTCTGCGGTTCCGGGCGCGCGAGGCGTACGAGCATGTAGAATCCCTCGCCCTGCCTCTGGATGTCAAACACATCGCCCGGGGTGGCCGCCGGCAACACGATCCGTTTCTTGCTGTCTGCCGTTGTCGTCATGGTGGGATTGTCCCACTTGCGGCCGGTGGCGTCAAACGCGAAAGCGTAGGATGGAAGCCCTTGCAAGGGGCTTCTACTCTTCCGTCCGCACAGCAGGTCGGCCAAGGGACAGGTCATCGATACTGCGCTACGGCACGCGCCGAGCCGCCGCGCTGCTCTGGTTACCTGCGCGGCCCCTGGAGCGCCGACACCTGCACGCGCGCTTGACCGTCTTCGATCCCGCGCACCGCGACGCGCGTGGGAGAGCGCCCACATTGTCACCCGCAATCACCCATAAAGCCGGTTGGCGGGCGCATCCCCGTTTCACTGACTTGCCTGCTCCGCGCCGGCCCGGAGGGTACGGTGCGTGTCGATCAGTCGCTGCGCGCGCCTGCGGCGCAGCCGCGACGCCTCCCGGGGTGCTTGGAAGCTGGGCGGGATCGACATCGGGGTCGGGGTCGGTATCGGTATCGGGGTCGAAGGGAGACGGAGTTGGCGTTTGTCCACGATGACCTTGCCGTGTACCCGGCGGCCATCGCGTACGTCGACCTGAGCAAGGTCGCCGACCCCGATACCGATACCGACCCCGACCCCGAGAACCAAGCCGGGCGCGAGACTGGCCGACGGCGCTCCCGCGCTTCGGCCCGCGCCGAATGTGGAGGTCAATGAAACGGGGATGCGCCCCCGGTTGACGACGGGATCTTTTGGGTGTATATGGGTGTTCTTATGGATGCCATAGCCGTCACGATCAGCCCGGAAGTCCTTCAACTCGTCGCCGGTATCGACGAGTTCAAGGGGGCGTGGAGGGCGTTCCAGAACATCGCACCGGACAGGCTGAGCCTGCTGCGCAAGGTGGCGGCGATCGAGTCCGTCGGGTCATCCACCCGCATCGAAGGCTCGAAGCTGACCGACGGGGAGATCGAACGCCTCCTGTCCAGTGCGGGGCCGGCGCATTTCCGGTCACGGGACGAGGAGGAGGTGGCCGGTTACGCCGAGGCCATGAACCTCGTATACGAATCCTACGCCGACATTCCGGCCGATGAGAACCACATCAGGCAATTGCACCAGATCCTGCTGAAGCACGCGTCCAGGGATGCACGGCACCGGGGCAACTACAAGAAGCTGCCGAACGACGTGGCGGACTTCGATGCCGATGGGAGGATCGTGGGCGTCGTCTTTGAGACGGCCACGCCATTCGACACGCCGCGGAAGATGAGGGAACTGGTCGCGTGGTTCGAGCGGGAGACCCACACCGGCCACCATCACCCCCTGATCCTGATCGCCGTGTTCGTGGTCCACTTCCTGGCCATCCACCCCTTCCAGGATGGCAACGGTCGGCTCTCGCGGATCCTGACGACGCTGTTCCTGCTCAAGGCGGGTTACCTCTACGTGCCTTACAGTTCGCTGGAGCGAATCGTCGAGGAGAACAAGGAGCGCTACTACCTCGCCCTGCGGCGGGCGCAGACGACCCTCTACGCCGACAACGCCAGACTGGGCGACTGGCTCATCTTCTTCCTGCAGTCCCTCAAAACGCAGACCGAGGTCCTGTCCCGCAAGCTCGACCGCGAGAAGGCGCTGCTGGAAGTCCCGAAGCTCTCGCAGGACATCCTCGCTTTCACACGGGAGCACGGCCGCGCAACCGTCCGCGACATCTGCAGGCTGACCGGCGCCAACCGCAATACCATCAAGGTCCACCTGAAGGAGTTGGTCCGGAAGAGGCTGTTGGTTCTGGAGGGCACGGGCAAGGGAGCCTGGTACCGCACCTGATGGGCGGACGAACAGGGCGGACGGCGGGAATCATCCTGGAACCGGCAGTTCAGGCACGAACAACGGAGAGATTGGCGTGTACGAGTACGTGTAAGAGTATGTGGAGAGGGTTTCCGGTCGCTCGCTTGCATACCGTACTCGTGCCGGCACGACGACCAGGAAGTCACCGTCGCTGTCAGGTCCGACACGCCCTTCGGCGGCTCGCCCTCCCGTCCCGCCAGGTGCGCGGGACCAACAGCCGCATCGCGCGCTCGAGTACCCGTTGCCGACCGGTGCCCGCCCACGACCACCTGCCACGGGCCGAGTCCCTCGCTTCGACATTCTGCGGTTCGACATTCGTCAATCTGCGGTTCGGCCGGGTTGCACGACGCGCTCTTCTCCGTCCACACGGCGAGGAACGCGAGAGAACAGCCCGCCAGTCCCCTACCCCTTGCCACCCTCGGCCTGTTCGTCCGCGAAGAGCTTGTACTCGACGCTGTCGAGCAGCGCCTGCCACGAGGCCTCGATGATGTTCTCGGACACGCCGACCGTGCCCCACTGGTGCTGGCCGTCGCTGGATTCGATCACGACGCGGGTCATCGCGGCGGTGGCTTCCTCGGGGTCGAGGATGCGTACGCGGTAGTCGGTCAGGGCCACCTCGTTGACGCGCGGGTAGAAGCGCGTCAGCGCCGCGCGCAGGGCGTTGTTGAGCGCGTCCACGGGGCCGTGCCCCTCGCCCGCCATCAGCTCGGTCTGGCCGTTGACCGTCACCCGGACGGTGGCCTCGGACAGGCAGGGCACATCTTTGCCGCGCTTCTCAACGATCACGCGGAAGCCGTCCAGCTCAAAGAACGGCTTGTGCTTCTTGAGCACCTTCTGCATCAGAATGCGGAAGGACCCATCGGCGCCTTCGTACGAGTAGCCCTGCTTTTCGAGCTTCTTGAGCTCGTCCAGGACCTCGCGGGCCGCGGCCTTGTCGTGGGCCAGGTGGTCGGCACCGAGCTCGATGGCCTTCATCAGCACGTTCGAGCCGCCGGAGATCTCGGACATCAGCACATGGCGCTCGTTGCCGACCGACTCGGGCGGCACGTGCTCGAAGGTGTGCGGATTCTTCTGCACGGCGTTGACGTGCGCGCCGGCTTTGTGGCTGAACGACGCGCGGCCCACGTACGGCTGGCGTGAATCGGGGCGCTGGTTGACCAGGTCGTCGGCCAGCAGCGACAGGTCGCGCAGCTTGCGCAGGTTGTCGTGGCCGACGCAGGTGCGGCCGAGCTTGAGCTCAAGCGTGGGGATGATCGTGATCAGGTTGGCGTTGCCCGTGCGCTCGCCGTAGCCGTTGATCGTGCCCTGCACCTGGCTGGCGCCGGCGCGCACGGCCTCGATGGAGTTGGCCACGGCCATGCCGCCGTCATTGTGGACGTGGATGCCGACGCGGAGCTTCGGGAATCGCGCCACCACCTGCCGCGTGATGTCGAAGATCTCGTGCGGCAGGCAGCCGCCGT
>CAYQJG010000142.1:0-8448 GCA_964417715.1 uncultured Lentisphaerales bacterium
ACTCGACCTCTATCCCGCTCAATGAAACATCCCACGCTAAACCCGGAAGCGCCTTTCTTTTGAACTTGGCTTCTTGAACACGTCTTGCTTTGCGAGCAAAGCATCCAATTGGCTCCGCTCATGAACGATACGCTCATCATTGTAGTTGCCGTGCCAGAATAGGTAGAACTGGTTTGCCACGGTGTGGAGGACGGCGAGTTGCGCGAACCCCTCGGGCGTTCCATCAGTTCTGACATGCTGGGAAAACGCCGGTTGGTCTTCCGTGTCGGCTTCGGGTTTGGCGTTGCGGTAGGCTGAATACGTCAGAAAGGGGAGGCTCCATGTCGGTCTCGCGTATAGAACCGGACTGCCGCCAAGTTGGCTGTATGCGTACACGTAGTCCAGAGCCCATCCCGGCTCCGGTGAGAGCCGGTTCAGAATCGCAAAGTACTGATTCGCGTTGAAGTCCGTGCGCCACCGAATTCCTCCAAGCATCATCAGGTGAAACGGAATCCACCGGTCCTGCAGTTGTTTCACGTGCACGACAGTATCGGAGAAGGAAGCGTGTGCGCCGCGTTTCAGTCCGCCTGCCGACACGCAAGGCCACGGCGCCAAGGTGAGGAGATTGAACCCCGCCAACAGGATGCTCATGAGTCCGTACAACTTGGACACCGTCTCCCGTGGTGTCCAACCCTTCTTCTGAGCCAACTTCCGAAAGACGGATCGAGTGACCATCAGGACAATCATGAAGAATCCGAAGATGCCGATCGCAGAACCACCCGCGACAGGCGTGATGGCGAAGGCGAACACCGCCAGCGTGAATGCGGCCAAGGTGATTGGACGCGCAACCACGGATGCGCCCTCCGCTGGAGTACCAGCCGTTGGCGCAACATGAGGTCCCCGGATCAATGTGACAACTGCGGTAATGGCCCAACCCCAGAACAGACTGTTCATGACCATCGGGATGATGGGCAACCCTGACTGCAAGAGTCCTACTGGGAAGGTCAATACAGAGTTCGCAATCTCCCCTGCGCGCATGCAACGCTCGAAGTCCTGCGATCCAACTGAGGGCGTGAGAAGCCAAGGCAGCACGAAGAAGACGGCACCTGCCGTGACCAGCAAATGCGCCATAGCCACCAAGAGTACCCGGCGGAGTTTCATCCTATGGCTTCGTCATCTCTTTGCGCCGAGCCCTGGCGTTCTGTCGCGCTATTCATAGTGGGTCCACATTCGAAGCACTTTGACGGTCTTGATCGAATCCAGCACTTCGTACACGAGTCGATGCTGGATGCTGATCCGTCGGGAATAGGCTCCGGCCAGATCGTCGACAAGTTTCTCGATGAAGGGCAGCGTCTGATAATGGTTGTCGGCGAGAATCGCCAACAGCCGCTCTGCTTGCGGCTTAAGACCGGAGGAGGCAAGTTTCCTGGCATCCTTCTGGGCCTGCCTGGTGTAGACAAGCTGCAAACTCACCAACCCGGCTCCTTGCCGCATGTACCGACCGGTGTTCTCAGCCCCTTGACAATGGAGTCTTTCATGCCAGGAATGGATTCAAGGTAGAGCGTCTCTTCAATGGCGCGCCAATCGTCAGCTGAAATGAGTACGGCTGAATGGCGTTTGCCGGTGATATGGATCGGCGCATGTGAGTCGCTCACATCATCCAGCAGACTGTAGAGTTGTTTTCGAGCTTCTGTGGCGGTTAGCGTTGTCATGGGCCTGTCTCCATTCGTACGCTATATCGTACGCCATCTTGCCTCTCGCATCAATCATGTGTTAGGCGATCATTATGTTGCCCGGTCAAATGTCATTCTCTCCAGCGCGCAGGACATTGCGGGCTCCGTGGATCACCGCAATGACGTCGATCTGGTCCGGTTTGATGTGGTAGATGACGCGGTAAGGCCCTTCGATTAATTCGCGAATTTGGTCCAAATCATATTCCGGAACGCGACGACCAGAGAGAGGCGTATCGGCAATCTGCTGCGACCGGCGGGTCAGGCGGTCAACCATGCACAGGGCGTACTCCGTTGAATTCCGCGCGATGTACGCATAGATCGCGGCGAGGTGTTCCTGCGCCGTTTCTGTCCAGTGAACGTTCATTCCGGCAGGGCGTATTTTGCCCGGACTTCTCGCACGTCCGCCGTACGCCCAGCCCGACTGTCGGCAAGACCGCGTTCGATGACTTCATGCACGTAGATTTCGTGCATCAGGTCATCCCACGTCGCCCGATCCGGCAGGCGATCCACCAGTTTATGAGCTTCTTCCTTGGTCATCACCGCTGGCATGGCATCAGTCCCTTGTTTACCCTAAAGATTATCGGATCATGGACGAGGGGTCAACCCGAACCGATGGTTGTTTCTGACCACCACCCGTGGTTAGACCGCACGGTCCGGCAGAGCCGGTAGGGCCATTACGCAGGCGACAAATGCGGTGTCAAGACGGCGACGGGGTCGCGGGGACGATCCAACTTCGTTGGACGTGCACAGGAGTCAGAAACCAGAAATCCTAAGTCGCGTGTGTCCGTGTTCTCGAGGACACTATGGAGAGGCAGCGTCATGTGCAAGTCGTTGGCAATCCATTCTGGATTCTGACTTCTGTCTCCTGAATGCCAGGTGCGAACCAGCTTCGTTGATCCCCCCGGCGTCGCGCACAATGGGATGGCGGTTGAGTGCGGTTCCCGCCCTCCCGGCGCTGTTTCTGTCTTAACCGACCCACTTACTCGGTTACCCTTAACCGACTCACTTGCTCGATTCCGTTCCCCGCGCCCCATCCACCCACAGAAGATCATCCCACAAACCCGGAAGCGCCGAAAATGTCGCGTGGGACTGAACGGACGTGCGGGAGAACGCTGAAGATGCGTAACACATTGCAGTAGAATAGTATATGTAACTGAGTGGCGATGAGAGTGCTCAAGAAGAGTCCCGCCCAGTCCCATTATTCCCACGCAACCGCCTTCACAACCGCCTTTTCCGGGTGCTTCCGGGTTCTCGTCGGTTCTTTCTCCTAACCATCGCGCATAGTCTCGCTCTGAAAGGCGCCTAAGTGGGTCGGTTAAGGGTATCCGGTTAAGAACGGCGGTTAGGGGTGGCGGTTAAGAGTGCGGTTACCGCTCTCCCGGCGCTGTTTCTGACACTTAACCGCCCCACTTACTCGGTTACCCTTAACCGACTCGCTTGCTCGGTTCCGTTCACCACGCCCCCATCCATCCACAGAAAACCTCCACAAACCCGGAAGCGCCCTTTTCCCCACACGAATCGCGTTCCACAGCAACCGTGCCACCCGCCCGTGGGTCAGCTATGTCAGGCGCGTGGCGGTGCAGCGTCGTGGTTGACATTTGGCCGTGGCTTTCGGACACTGCCCACCTGACGTCATGCGCATCCTCACCCGATATGTCCTGCTTGAGTTTCTCGTCCCCCTGGCGTATTGCCTGGCGACCTTCCTCGGCCTTTATGTCCTGATCGAACTGTTCGACGTGTTCGGCAAGATCACCGTGGCCAAGCCGCCGCTCAGCATGACGGTTGCCTACTTTGGCGGATTCGTGTCGCCGTTTCTCGAATGGGTGCTCACGGCCTCGCTGCTGCTGGCCTCGCTCTACACCCTCTGGCAGCTCTGCCGGCACAACGAAGTCATGGCCATGCGCGCCAGCGGACTCGGTTTTGGGACCATTGTGGCGCCCATGCTGGCCGTGGCCACGCTGCTGGCGGTCGTCTGCGCCGTCAACAGCGAGTTCTACGCGCCGCGCGCCGCCGAACAGATGAAGCGCATCCAGCGCAGCCAGTTCAAGCCGTTGGCGCCCGACATTCGCGAGGCGTTGCCCTACTACAACCGGATCGCGCGGCGCGTCTGGCGCATCGACCGCATGAACGCCGACAACCCGTCCGTCCTGGAGGGCGTGCGGATCACCTTCGAGCGACCCGACGGCAGCCGCGAACTGGACATCCGCGCCAAGCGCGCGGAGTATCTGGACGGCATGTGGTGGCTCTTCTATCCCCAGTACAGCTACTCCGATGCGCTGAATCAGCCCGTCCCTTCGCCGGCCCCGGCGCTGGCGAACCTGCCGCTGCGCGCGATGCCGCAGTTGACTGAGAAGCCCGTGGATTTCATCAATGAGTCCAAGGACTGGATGTTCTTCTCGGTTCGCGACATGCTGCGCTACCTGAAGTCGCACCCCGGCCTGGGCCGCGAGGAGGTCATGTCCAAGCGGTACGAGATCCAGTACCGGTTGGCCGCGCCCTGGTCGTGCGTGGTGATCACGCTCTTCGCGATCCCCGCGGGCGTGGCCACCGGGCGGCAGAGCGTGTTCAAGGGCGTTCTGATGGCCATCGCCCTGTTCTTCGGTTTCTATGCGGCCGTCAACGGCTGCATGATCCTGGCCAAGCGGGAGTACCTGTCGCCCTGGCTGGGCGCCTGGCTGCCCAACCTGACGTTCCTGACGGCGGGGCTGGTCATGTTCTTCAGACAAAGATAACAGGCGCCGGCCGAACAGGTGCGGCGCGGGAGGGTGCGTGCATGTCCGTGATTCGCGAACTGCTTGAACGCGCGGTCGAGATGGGGGCTTCCGATGTGCACATCAAAGCCAACCAGCAGCCGTACTTTCGCATCAACAGCATCCTGCAGCCCGCCGGCTGCCAACTGTTCAGCGCCGAAGACGTGCGCATGATCGCGCAGGACCTGGTGCCGCCGCATGCGCGCGAGGCCATTGCGCAGACGCATGAAGCCGATTTCTCGCACCGCGAGCCGGACGTGGGGCGTTTCCGCGTCAGCGTCTTTCACGGTCAGGGCGACCCCGCCATCGCGATGCGCTACGTGAAGGCGCGCATTCCGACCGTGGCGGAACTGCGGCTCCCGCTGATCCTCGAAGGGCTCTCGGACGCGCAGCGTGGCATCGTGATCCTGTCCGGGACCACCGGTTGCGGCAAGTCGACCACCCTGGCGGCGCTCATCGGCGGCATCAACCGCAAGTATCAGCGCCGCATCATCACCATCGAGGACCCGATCGAGTACACGTTCGACGATGATCGCAGCATTCTCACCCAGCGCGAGGTGGGACTCGACACGCCTTCGTTCGTTTCGGGGCTGCGGCAGGTGTTGCGTCAGGACCCCGACGTGATCCTGATCGGCGAGATCCGCGACCCGGAGACGCTCCGCATCGCGATCCTCGCGGCTGAGACCGGTCACCTGGTCTTTACCACGCTGCACGCCTCGTCCGCGTCCCAGGCCATTCCGCGGCTGCTCGACGAGTTTCCCCGCAGCGAGCACGACCAGATGCGCAGCGCGCTCGCCGGCAATCTGCATGCCGTGATCTGCCAGCGCCTGCTGCCGGACACGCAGGGCGCGATGATCCCGGCGGTCGAGATCCTGTTCAACACGCCCACGGTCCGCAAACTGCTGTCCAAGAATCAGTTGGAAGTGCTTCACGCCGCGATCGAGACCGGCGGCGAGGACGGCATGCAGACGTTTGATCAGGCGATCTACAACCTGATCAAGGAACGACTGGTGTCCGAGGCGGAGGGGATGGAATACGCCAGCAACCCCGAGCAGTTGCGCATGAACCTGCAGGGGATCTTCCTGGACGAGTCGCGCCGCATCCTCTCGTCGATCTGATGCGCGTGCCGGCACCGGTGCGCCGGTGCCGGCACGGCTCGAGCTACTTGACCCGGACCGGTGCGCCGGTCTTGGACGACGCGTAGATCGCGTCGATGATCTTCATCAGTTTCAGCGCCTGATCAGGCGTGTTGAGCGGCGCCTCGCGTCCTTCGACCGCCAGCACGAAGTTCATCGCCGAACGAATGCGGCCCATGCTCGGATCAGCATCGACGACGATCTCCTTGTTGACCGAGCGTCCATTCTCCTGCACGTAGAGCTCGCACGAGTCGATGCTCGTGTCGTCCAGGCCGTCGCGTCCAAAGAGCCGTTGCACGCGGCCGCCGGCCTTCTGGCCCTGGAAGGTCACGCTGACCTCCTCGCGCTTGTTCATCTCGGCCCACGAGTTGCGCAGGTAAAGCACCTGGCCGGTCTTGAAGCGGATGAAGCCGTGCGCGGCCGCCTCGACATCGGTGACGCCCTTCGCAACATCGGGCAGCCCCCAGGGACCCTTGAACCCCTTGTTGTCGATGAAGTCGCTGAAGGTCTGGGCCATCACCCACTGCGGGTCCGGGTAGTCCATGAAGTAGAGCGCGAGGTCGATCATGTGCAGCAGGTCGATCACCGGTCCGCCGCCCGAGAGCTTGCGGGTGGTGAACCAGCCGCCGAACCCGGGGATGCCGGTGCGCCGGATCCAGAGCGCCTGCGCCGAGTTGATGCGGCCGACCGCCCCGCCGCGCAGGTACGCCATCATGGCGTAGGCCTCGGGGCGGGCGCGGTTGTTGAAGTTGAACATCAGCATGCGCCGCGCCTTGGCGGCCGCGGCCTTCATCTGCGCCATCTCGGCCGCGCTCAGCGCGGGCGGCTTCTCGCAGAACACGTGCTTCTTCGCCGCCAGCGCCTGCATGGCGAGGGGCTTGTGGTACTTGTTCGGCGTGATGATCGAGACCGCGTCGAGCGACTCTTTCGCCAGCATGCGTGCGACCGAGTCATAGGACTTGGGCACGTTGTGCTTGGCCGCGACCTTGGCCGCCGCCGCGCCGTTCACATCCGCGACCGCCACGATCTCGGCGCCGGCCTGGCGGAACCCCGGGATATGGTAGTTCGCCATGCCGCCTGCGCCAATGATGCCAATTCTGGTGATCATACTGTCGTTCCTCATTTCTTCATTTTGGTCCACTTAGCCCGCGACTTGGCGCTGGCCAGCACGGTCTCGACAAACGCCATGCCCGCGACGCCATCATCCACCCCGGGGAAGTCGCCCATCCGGACCTTCTTGCCTGCGAGCCGGAGGCGCATCGACGCGTAGGCCGCGCGATAGATGTTCGCGAACGCCTCGATGAAGCCGTCCGGGTGGCCCCAGATCAGGCGTGCCGCCTTCTGCGCGTCCTCACAGAGGTTGCTGTTGCCCTTGGAGAACCGCGTCACAGTGCCGGCCGGGTTCTTGACCAGCAGGTAATTCGGGTCTTCCTGTCGCCACTCGAGGCCCATCTTGGTGCCGTAGACGCAGATCTTAAGCGGATTCTCCTCGCCGGCCGAGATCTGCGAGGCGTACAGGATGCCGCGTGCGCCGCCCTTGAAGTGCAACAGGACGTTGCCATCGTCCTCGAGCTTGTTGGTCTTGACGAAGGCGCTGAGATCCGCGCAAAGCTCGTCGATCTCGAGGCCGGTCACATAGTGCAGCAGGTTGTGGGCGTGTGTGCCGAGGTCGCCCATGCAACACGAGCCACCCGCCACCTTGGGGTCCATGCGCCACATGCCGATGGCGTTGCCGGGGCTG
Source organism: uncultured Lentisphaerales bacterium (assembly GCA_964417715.1). Taxonomy (GTDB): domain Bacteria; phylum Verrucomicrobiota; class Kiritimatiellia; order RFP12; family CAYQJG01; genus CAYQJG01. The sequence continues at coordinate 7,340 of CAYQJG010000142.1, forward strand.
TCGATGAGTCCGGCCATCCACCCCTGCGGGAACTCGGCGACCACCTTGTTGATGCGGCCCAGCGCGCCGGTGCGGCACAGGTGACGGGCCTGCTTGACCATCGGGTAGCCCGTGTAGTTGTGAGTCAGCGCGAACACGCAGCCGCTCTTGGCCACAACCTTCCGCAGCGCCTTGGCTTCAGCCAGCGTGAAGGTCATCGGTTTGTCGCAGACCACGTTGAAGCCGGCCTCCAGGAACCCCTTGGCGATCGCGAAGTGGCCGCTATTGGGCACCACGATGGAGACGAAGTCGATGCGCTGGTCGGCGGGCAGGGCGCGTTCGCCGGCCACCATGGCCTGCCAGCTCGCGTACACGCGTTTGGGGTCGAGCAGCAGGTGCCGGCCGCTTTCGGCCGACTTCTTCGCGTCGCGCGAGAAGGCGCCCGCCACCAGTTCGGCCTCGTGATCCAGCGTGGCGGCCATGTGATGCACGGGGCCGATGAAAGCCCCCAGTCCGCCGCCCACCATGCCCATTCTCAGTTTGCGATCATACATTGCGCCATCCTCCGGTTGTGCGTGCGGCGGCCCCCGTCATGGCCGATCCGCGCAGATGAAAAATGTTCGCCGCCGCGGTCTGAAAAGTCAAGTGTGCGCTCAAAGAAAAACCCTCGCACTCCCGAAGGATTGCGAGGGTTCTTGCCGACCATAAGATGGTCGGGGAGGGGGGATTTGAACCCCCGACTTTTTGGTCCCAAATCGGGAGAAGCCGTTTTTGGCGAGATCACATGAAAGACAAGAAACGCTGTAACACTCATGGCCAGAATATGTTACGCGTCAGATGCTGGAGTTGTGACACTGTGTGATTTCCGGCGCAACTGGGCAAGGCTTCCAAACAAATGTCAAACATTTGAACCTTTGAAACGCCGCCATCCTACTTCCCAAAAAGATGTTTCGCCGCCTCAATGACCCCGATCAGCAACGCGCCCACGATCCCGCTGACCTTGGCTGCAGCAACGGTGTTGGTCGCCCGCTGGTTCAACTGGGCGCGTTGGCACCGCAACAGGGTGGCAATCGCCCGGGCGAGTGCCGGGTGCCCGGCACACGTCCCGCGCGTGTGCTCGACCTCCGCCA
>CAYQJG010000143.1:0-8275 GCA_964417715.1 uncultured Lentisphaerales bacterium
GGGGGTCGAGTTCGCGAAGACCAACGGTTATCCCCTGCCGCTGCTGGCCATGGAGGACGAGAGCCCGGACTGGAAGCTCCAGGAAAGGCGGCGGGCGATGATCAAGCCCGCGGGCTCGGAGACCTGGATGTGCGTGAACAACGGCTGGGAGCAGATGCACAAGGTGATGGGGTACCCGATGGGCAACGGCGGTCCCTGGACGCGCTCGAAGGCCCGCGAGGCGCATCGCTACGGGGCCGCGGCGGGCGGCTACACGCAGTCCTGGGATCCCCGCACAGGCAACGGCTGCCAGTTGAAGAGCCTGGCCGGGTATAGCACATGGAATCTCTCGGCCGACTGCTACCTGCACTACACGATGCTCACCTTCTTCGGCGACCCGTACGACGGGACCGACGGCCAGTACGAGGACTGGAACACCATCGGCTGCTCGAAGGAAGGGCCGGTGCTGACGATCCGCTACGCGGGGCACCGTGCGGGCGTGGACGACTACCGCTACGTCTACACGCTGGTGAATCTGCTCGAGGCCAAGGAGAAGACGCTCGCGGCCGATGCGGAGCGGATGAACCGCCTGGCCATGATCCGGGCCGACCTCGACGATGTGCTGATCCGGAATGCCTATGGCGGCGGAGACGACCAGAAGGACCGGCGGTCGGTCGCGGAGATGATTCTGAAGGTGCAGGGGATCTGAGGAGAGGGTTCAGGTGTCGGGTTTCAGGTTTCAGTGCGGCCCCAGGCGCGGTGCCGCCGGACGGACACGAATATCCAATATCCAACACTCAATTCCCAATGAACAAGGGAGCGAGGCAGGCGAATGAAAGGACCGACGGTAAGCCATTTTCCCTCCTCGCAGACTTGGATATTGGATATTCCCTGTTGGATATTGGTTATTCATCTTAACGATAGAGGTCTACGTATGAGAACGAGTGCCTGCTGCATATTCACGCTCACGATCCTCTTCCTCGCCGTCGGTTCCGCCTTCGCGGCGGAACCGAACTCTGCGCCCTTTGCTGGTGGCAAGGCGCCGTTGGCGGCGCTGTCGCTGGAGGGTTCCCTGGCTTCGGAAACGCCGGGTTCCGCGCTGCAAATCGAAGGCAAGAAGGAGTTTCGGGAAGGGAAGTTCGGCCAGGGGCTCTACGTGGGGCCGGGAACCGCGCTGCGGCTGCCGCTGACCGCGAAGACGCTGAACCGGGCGGAGGGGACGATCGGCTTCTGGTTCAAGCCGGATGGCGAGATGAAAAACGGCAAGTTCCGGCGGCTGCTGGCGATCGGGAATGCGGTCACACTGAGCAAGGACCAGTATGACCGGCTTTCCTTCCATCTCGGGACCAAGCACGTGACCACGAAGGATGTGTCCTGGAAGGCCGGCGCCTGGCACCACGTGGCCATAACCTGGAAGAACGCCGAGGGCGAGGGCGAACTGGCCTTCTATCTCGATGGTGACTGCTACGACATCTACCTGGGCAAGGGACGCGGGTTCTTCACCGACGAGATCAAGGCCGATTGGCTCGATATCGCCAGCTTCGGCACAAAAGATTGCCAACTCGAAGCGGTGATCGACGACGTGGCCGTGTTCGGCACCGCGCTGGACCAGGAGGATCTCCGGGCGCTGTACGGCCGCGAGGCGAGCCTCAAGGAGATCCTGGCCGGCAAAACGCCGGCGCGCTTCGCACCGAACGTCAACCTCGCCTCCAAGAAGCCGGTCACTGGTCAGCACCCCGCGCGCATGTGGTGGCCCTGGGCCGAGTTCACGGATGGCGAGGTCAAGGGGTTCCCGTACACGGACTGCGAAGAGAAGTTCTGGGGCACGGGTCCGATCTGGCTGCAGGTGGACCTCGTCGCCACGCAGAAGGTCAACATGATCCGCCTCTGGCATAGCACGAAGGGCGTGTTCCGCGACGTGAAGATTGCGGCCTCGGCCACCGGGGCGTTCCAAGGCGAGGAGTTTGTGGTGTGGGATGTGTCCAAGAACGGGACTTACGAGGAGACGTCCGATGGCCGGCTGTTTATCTTTCCGACGCAGGAGGCGCGCTACATCCGCTGTTGGAACAGCGGCTGGGACAAGCCGAAGACGGAGAAGAGCTACGGCCAGCCCGAGTGGCGCGAGATTTCGGTGTTTCATGACGAGTTGAAGGGGCGAGCGGGGAAGTAGGGGGGGGCAGTGAACAGTGAACAGTGAGCAGTGATCGGTGGACGAGAACGGATAACGAGGAGAGCAGAGGCCAACCTTACTCGTGGCCCTTAATCGGAAACCTTACAAGATGAGTTCACCACGAAGGTCACGAAGAACACGAAGTAATCCTATCCCTCTTCGTGTTCTTCGTGGTGAGTGTTCTGGGTTGTGGGCAAAGCCCACATTACGGTGAGACAGGAGATGAGCATGATGAAGAACTGGACTGCAATGGTTGGCATAGCACTCTTGATACAGGCCGGCGCATGGGCCGCCTCGGCGGGTGCGCTCTATGAAACGTCGTTCGCCGACGGCGGGAAGGACTGGACGGCGGTCAAGAACGCCACGGTGTCGGATGTCGCCCGGCGGCCGGGCGGCAAGAGCCTGGTCATCGGCAAGACCAAGGACGAGGAGGTCGACAGCGCCTGGCTCAGCCCGGTGTTGAAGAACCCCGGCACGCCGGTGCGCGTGAGCCTCTGGGCGGCCGACAACTACAGCGCCCAGAAGGATCCCTCGTACGCGGCGGCCTTCGAGGTCGTCCCCTGCGACAAGGACGGCAACGTCTCTGCGGCGACCGGCGACTGGGTCATGCTGCCCTGGGAGGACAAGCGCCAGATTCCCGGCTACACCCACACGTTGACCCGCGAAGGGTTGCGCTGGAAGTACTACGAGGCGGTGAAGAATGTCCGCGGCGAGCATTTCCGCATCCGCTTCTGCTGGCCCAAGGCGCAGGGGCGCGGCGAGTGCTATTTCACCGATGTCCAAGTTGCCAGCGCCGCGACTCCGGCCGTGTCTGCGACCCCAGTCGCCGCGGCTGCGGTCCCGGTCGCCACCGCCAGTCGTTTCACGCTCGAGATCAGCACGGCGACCAGCGGCAACCTCTTTACCATCGAGGAACCGCTGCGCTTCGAGTTCCTGCTGTACACGACCGACGGCAAGCCCGTTGGCGAACTCAAGCAGCCGGTCATCAAGTATGACATCACCGACTACGAGCACTTCCATGTGGCCGCCGGGACCGTACCGTTCGCGGATGCGAAACCGGCGGTTGGCAATTGGGTCAACAAGGATGCGCGGGGAAAACGTGCGCAGAACCTGCGGCTCTCGACCGTGCTGCCCGAGGCTGCCGCCAAAGCGGTTGGCCAGGAATTCTTCATCCACGCCGCGCTGATGGACGGCGCCGCGGTGCTGGCCGCGGATACGGTGACCTACGCGGTGGTGAATCCGCGCCGCATCACCGATCCCAAGGACTTCGCCAAGTGCCGCTTCACCGCCTTCCAGGGCATCCAGACGGAGAAGCTCGGCGTCTCGCTCTATCAGGACTGGGACTATTGGGGCTGGGGTGGTGCGCAGCCCGTGAAAGGCGGACCGATCACCATCAAACCGCGCGGGGACTTCCCGAAGCTGGTCTATATCCCGAACCTCGAGCAGATCCGCGGCCGCAAGCCGAACCACCCGTATGGTCACGTCGGCTCGATGGCTCCGGCCTGGGCCCAGCTCGACGATCCGTTCAACCCGGGCTGCAAGACCTTCGACATCGACGGGTTTGTAGCCTACATCGTGGCCTTCGTGCGTGCCAACCGCAGCAGCGTCGTGATGGTGGTGCCCTCCGGACTGGAGCGGAACCTTGACGCACGGACGATGGAGTTGCAGCGCAAAGCATACGCCGCGCTCAAGAAAGAGTTCCCTGATCTGCCCGTGGGCATGATGACCTGGGGGCTGCCGGGCAGCAAGGAGGACGCGGACTGGATCATGAAGGAGAAGATCTACGAGATCGCCGATTTCTTCGACTCGCACATCTACGGCGCCTCGGCGGTCTGGGATGGCTATGAGAAGTCCAAGGCCAACTTGAAGGCGATCGGCCTGCAGCGCCGGTTGATCTCGACCGAGTTCGCCTATGTGGGTGGCAACGACCAACTCGCGGGCAGCCGGGACATCGTCAAGACCGCACTGGACGCCCATGCCCATGACATGTTCCCCATCACCGATTACACCCAGACCTCGGGCAACGCCTGGACGCGTCAGCCGGTCCTGCGCGGCGAATTTCCCGGTGACAGCTTTTCGTTCGACCAGGCCGCGGACCGGCCGCGCGTATCCGACATCATCGCGGACAAGTCCGACAACGCGATCTGGGGCTCGACCATGCCGCTACTGAAGACAACCACCTACTACAACCTCGTGCAGGCCGTGGACTGCGCCGATTTCAAAGCGGTCTTGAGGCCCACGGAGCGTACCATCGCCTACGTCTATGCGCGCGGCGGCCAGACCCTCTGCTACCTGTACCTGAGCGAACCGAATCCGGCGGTGACGCTGGCGCTGAACACTGAGGTGCCCTACACCCTGCAGGATCTCTACGGCCGCACCGACCGGGTGACGCCGGCGGGCGCGTCGCTCATCTGCGCCACGCTGGACCCGCTGCTGCTGAGCTTCGAGGGCGAAGTGCCGGCGCTGTATGACGCGAAGACCGCGGGCACGGTGCTCAAGCCGGTCGAGGGCGGCCTGGCGTTGCCGGGCATCGCCCGCGGCTCCTCGGCCAAGGTGACCCTGACCGTGCCGCCGGTGTTCAGCAAGGACTTCAAGGCCAAGGTCGTGGCCACGGTGGACGGCACCTGGCCGAAGGTAGGCGAGGAAAAGGTCAAAGTGGGGCCGGACAAGGCCGGCACGGTGGACCTGCCGATCGCCGTCGTGGCGGAGCAGGCCGCTGGCACCTTCACCTTCACCACGCGCCTCTACGACGGCGACAGGCTCGTCAGCGTCCTGAAGCAGCCGCTGCAGGTCGGCGAGATCCTGACCGCCCAGCTTACCGGCATCCCGATGACGAAGACGCAGGACCCGGCCATCGTGGTGACGGTACGCAGTCTTGGCGACAAGCCGATGAGCGGCACGGTCCGGATTGAGAACCGGTTCTTCGGCGAGGGCTTTGCCGCGGCGCCGCTGGAGGGCGCGTATACGGTCGGGCCACGCGGGTCGGCCGAAGTCCGCTTCCCCGTACCGCGCGGGCAGGCCAACCTGGCGACCACCTACGAGATGCGCGCGACGGTCACGGACCGGAGCGGGTTCACGATCGCCTGCGCGGACGAGGTGAGTTTCCAGGCCTGCGAAAAGGCCAAGACGCCGCTCACGATCGATGGTGATCTCTCGGACTGGAAGTTGGACGAGTTGCTGGAGATCCCGTACGAGAAGTGCTTCCCTCCCGGCGAGCGTGATCGCAAGGAGTTCAGCGGCCGCTTCTACACGCGCTGGGACGACCAGAAGCTCTACTTCGCCGCCGAATTCAACGATAGCACGCCGGTGGCCAACGGTACGACCGGGGTCTTCTGGACCGACGACAACATCATGTTCACGCTCTACCCGTGGACCTGGCACATGGGCGAAGCGCTGAACTCGGGGTACTACCGCGAGCACATCGGGCCACTCCAAGGCGGCAAGGCCGCCATCTCGCGCAATGGATACGTGGCGGGCGGGCCAGGCACGGCGGAGGGCGCCGAGATCGTCATCAAGCGCACGGCCACGGGCTGGATCTACGAATGGTCCTATCCCAGGGCCGGCCTGCACCCGCTGGCGCTGGAAAAGGGGAAGGGCTTCCGCATCGCGATGAGCGTCTTCGACCAGACGAAGATGGACAAGAGGACCGAGGCCGACTGGGGCACATTCACCTGGTTGACGCTGGCGGGGTTCAACACCAACGTGAACGCGCGGCCCGACCTGTGGCGGCAGTTCGTGTTCGTGGAGTAGGGGCGGGGAGAAGGTGATCGGTGATCGGTGTGGAGAACACTCGTCCACCGCTCTCGGCGCCCGTTATCGTCAACCGACTTACCCGAGCCCGGAGCTGAGCTCTTGTTGTCGCGAGCTGACACCCAAAGGAGACGAACATGATGGAGAACTGGTTTGGCATGCTTGGCGTTCTGCTCGGGCTGTCTGCAAGCGCGGCAACCGCGGCGAGTGATGTGCTGTACAGGATGACCTTCGACCCGACGGAACAGGCGGCGACGTGGGAACTGCACGGCGATGCCGCTGTCACCGACACCGGGCGCACCGGCAAGAGCCTGCATATCACAACGTGGGGCAAGGATGCCGCCGGCACCTATGCGCTCTCGCCCGCGATGGATAACAACCAGTCCGCCTATACCGCCAAGTTCTGGGTGGCTCCGAACATCATCCTGGCTCAGGATCCAGGCTACGGCGCGGTCGTGCTGGTCATGTGGCTGGACGCCGACGGCAAGGAGATCGGTAAGGAACGCGTGCAGACCGTCACCATGCGGCCGCGCGAGGAGGGATATCATTCGCGTGATTTCGAGCCGCACGCGCTGCGGTGGGAGTTCCACAGCGCCTCGTTCCCCGCGCACAAGGCTGCGAAGAAGTTCCGGCTCGGTTTCTCGTGGTCGAGCTACGTCAGCGCGGCACACGCCATCGCCAATGTCGTCGGCGAAGCCTGGCTGGACGACCTGCAACTGGTCGCGGGCGGAGCGGTCAACACAACGCCTGAGGAAAAGGCAGCGGTCTATGTCGATCCCGAGCGCGTCTTCTGGCTGGACGGCGCGCCCCTGAACGGCTTCACCATGAAGGATCGGCTGGGGTTCAGCATGACGTATGTGGTCAGCAAGTGGTACGACCTGGCCGTGCGCCAGCCGGAGAAGCTGGCGAAGGACGACAAGGCCGGGCGCGAGGCGCTCGCCAAGCAGGCGCAGGAGTTTGTCGCCGCTTTGCCCAAGCTGGACCCCGCCAAGGTCAAAATCCGCTACAGCATCCGCGACTTCGAGTACAACGTGTTGGCTCAGGGCGAAGTGACGCCCGAGTTCTGGCAGGCCGAGGCCTGCGGCGGGGCCGGATTCGTTCTGCCTGAATCGGTCAAGGAGTTCAAGGACCAGTGGCTGGCCCTGAGCGCGGAATGGATCTACGACGGCAAGTCCTGGGGTGCGCTCGAGCGGCCCTTCAGCGTGGTCGATCCCGTGCCGCCGGCCAAGCCTCTGGACGCCATGAAGGCCCATTTCATCAACTTCAAGCGCCCCACGGCCCACTACGAGCAGATTGCATACGATCAGTGGGATAACAGTTGGGCGTGGCGCCAGCCGACCCGCGAAAGCCCCATCACCTTTGGCCGGGACAAGAATGACAACACCTTCAAGGATCCTGTGCCGTTCGAAAAGCGCCGCGCCGGCATGTGCATGTTCCATTACACGCAGGGCTTCGGAGGACCAAAGTGGTCAGTCACCGGAGGCGGAACCACCTGCGATCCCGAGGCCTATGGCAAGTACGTCGGGGAATTCGCGCGTCATTCCGACCTGTTGACCTATGCCATCGTTTCGCCTGAGGGCGTCGACTGCGACAATCCGCAGATCGAGGCCATGGCGGTCGCCGCGGCCAAGGCGATCAAGGCGGTTGATCCGCGGTTGAAGGTCATCGCCAAGTTCGACTACAACGCGCACCGGATCGCGAACTGGAAGCATCTTGACCTCATCGACGGCGTGGTGGCGGATGACTACACCAGCACGTCTTTCACCAGCGCCGGGGCTATCAAGCAGGCGGTGGCCAAAAAAGGCAAGCCCGACTTTGAAGTCTGGCTCTGCGAGACCGGCTACACGGGCTCGCGGGACAGCCGCGAGCGACTGCGCCACTGCATCACCCAGCCGGCCGGCACGATCCAGGACGGCGTAAGCAAGCTCATGTGGTTCGAGTGGTGTGTGGCCGGCCTGCAGTCGGACATCCGCGGCGAGAACCTTGAGAAGACCATGGACTATGTCCAGTGCTTCCTCGTCAAACGGCCGGAACTCGACGGCCATGCCGGCGCCCTCAGTCTGGATGGGAACGGGGTGTGGACCGGTCCCTGGAGGACGCAAGTCCGCACGGCAACGGGTGCGCCTATTACGGTGGGCGGTGGCTGGAGCCTGTACATGACCCTGGAACGCGTCGGCATCTACAACTGCACCAAGGAACTGCAGTTCGGGAATCCGGCGGGGCGTTTCTCGCCGCTCGAAGGTGTGCAGGTCGAACTTTTTCATCATGCGCTGGAAAAAACCACCATCGCCGTGCTCTGGCGAAACAATGTCAATCCGCCAACGCTGGCCTGGGTGGATACGCGCGGCAAGGAGGCCGTGCACATGGATATGTACG
>CAYQJG010000144.1:0-8260 GCA_964417715.1 uncultured Lentisphaerales bacterium
CGCGCCACCACCTGCCGCGTGATGTCGAAGATCTCGTGCGGCAGGCAGCCGCCGTTGGTGTCGCAGAGCGCGAGGCAGACCGCGCCTTCGCGCGCGGCGGCGTCCAGGGCGGCCAGGGCGTAGTCGGCGTCGTCCTTGAAGCCGTCGAAAAAGTGCTCGGCGTCGAAGATGACGATCCGCCCGTGCTGGCGCAGGTAGCCCACGGTGTCGGCGATCATCTGCAGGTTGTTGGCGTCGGAGGTCCGCAGCACATCGCGCACATGCAGCCGCCAGGCCTTGCCGAAGACCGTGCAATCCTCGGTCTCGGCCGCCAGCAACCCCTGCAACTGGGGGTCGGCGGCGCAATCGAGATCGGCGCGGCGCGTGCTGCCGAACGCGGCGATGCGGGCGTGTGTCAAATGTTCCTTGCGGATGTCATCGAAGAACTTGCGGTCGCGCGGATTGGAGCCGGCATAGCCGCCCTCGATGAAATCGATGCCGAAGTCGTCCAGGCGCAGCGCCAGACGCACCTTGCCCGCGTCGGAGAACGAGATGCCCTCGGCCTGGGCGCCGTCGCGGAGCGTGGTGTCGTAGAGCTCAACCTTGTTGTGCGGCTGTTTGTCCATATCCAGTCTCCCCCCATGCCGCCGCGGCTAGCGGTACACGTCGCGTCGGTGTCCCACTTTGACCACGGTAACGACCAAAATCCTGTTCTCGATCACATAGAGAATCCGGTAGTCGCCGACCCGCAGTCGATATCGGTCATCGTTCGTCAGTTTCTTGCTCTGGGGCGGGTGCGGATCCTCCGCCAGGCCCGTCATCGCACCGGCCAGCCTCTTGACGTCCGCCCTGGGCAGCGCAGCCAACGTCTTGTAGACGCTCTTCTTAACAAGAACGCTATAGTTTGCCATCGCGGCGCAACTCCTTGAGCATGGCCTCAAGCGTCATGGTGGGCTCATGCTCATGCGCGTTGATCGCCTGGATGTCCTCAAGATCTTCCTGAAGCGCGAGCATAACCGCATCGTTGACGACTTCGGAGATCGACGAATCCGTCTCCACCGCCTTCAGCCGGAGCGCCTTGTGGAGCTCCGAACGGAAATAGATGGTCGCGCGTTTGGGGGCTGTCGCCAAAGCAGGGCTCATGGAGGTCGCTCCTTTCATCGCGCACATTATGGCACAATGCCGTTTTGACGTCAAAACGCTAAGGCGACCCGGCGTCAGGGACGCCCGGCCCCGGCGGCCTGGTGCCTGCCGGTGAAGGAGGTCCCGAACCGAGACATCCGCCCGCCCTAGACTTCGTCGAAAAACGTGCGGTACAGCGCCTGCACCGCACGGACGCGGTCGGCAGCCTTGACGCCGAACATCATGCTGATCTCAGACGCGCCCTGGTTGACCATCTCAAGGTTCACGCCGGCGTCGGCCAGCGCGCGGGTGGCGCGGGCCGCCATGCCGACGGTATACTGCATCCCCTCGCCCACGACCATGATCAGGGCGTGGCCGCGCTCGACGAGCACGGCGTCGGGCTGGAGTTCGGTCTTGATGCGCGCGACGACGCGCGCCTCGCGGGCTTCGTCAAAACGCGACTCGCGGATCACCACCGAGACATTGTCGATTCCGGAGGGCATGTGCTCGTAGGAGACGCCCTCGTCCTCGAGGATCGTCAGCAGCCGGCGGCCGAACCCGACTTCACGGTTCATCAGGTACTTGTCGACATAGAGGTTGACGAAGCCGACGTCGCTGGCCACCCCGACGACCTTGCCGTGCGTGTAGTCGCGCTTGGGCACGACGCGCGTGCCGGGGGCATCGGGCCGGTTGGTGTTGCGGATGTTGATCGGAATGCCGGCGCGCACGGCCGGCAGCACGGCTTCGTCATGAAACACGCCAAAGCCGGCGTACGAGAGCTCGCGCATCTCGCGGAAGGTCATCACGTCGATGCCGTGCTTCACGTCCGGCACGAGGCGCGGATCGACGGCGTAGACGGAGTCGACGTCGGTGAAGTTCTCGTAGACGTCGGCCTTGACCGCCGCCGCCAGGATCGCGCCGGTGATGTCCGACCCGCCGCGCGGGAAGGTGGCCACGGCGCCGTCATGGGTGTAGCCGAAGAAGCCGGGGAAGACGACGCGCGCCTGGCGCCCCTTGAGCGTGCGCTCCAGGTGCAGGTAGGACTCCTCAAGTAGCTGGGCGTTGCCGAACTCGGCGGTCAGCAGCATGCCGGCGTCGCGGGGGTCGACATACTCGGCATCGTCGCCGCGCGCCCGCAGGGCGGCCGCGAACAGACGGGCGCTGTTGTCCTCGCCGGCCGCCTTCATGCAATCCAGGAACATCCCGGCATGCTTGCGGCTGCCGGCCAGGCGCTTGCGCAGATCGCCGTCGATCTCGGCCACAATGCCGGGCTCGAGCTCCAGCGCGACCTGGATCTCGGCGTACCGGGCGACGACCTCTCGCAGCAGCGGCTCGACCGGCTGGTCGGCCAGGGCGCGGTTGGCCAGGTCGATCAGCATATCGGTGACCTTCGCGTCGGTCTTGTTGCGCTTGCCGGGCGCCGACACGACGACGATGCGACGGTCGGGGTCGGACAGGACGATATCGCAGACTTTCTTCACCTGGACGGCATCGGCCAGCGATGTCCCGCCGAACTTGCAGACTTTCAGCATAGCACTCCCCGCAACCTGACGTTCCGTTTGCTCAACCCTCGATCATTCGCAGACGCACCGGCGCCTCGCCCACAATGCCCGCGGCGCGGATCTCGGCGAGGGCCGCCTCGACGTCCGATTCGCGCGCCACATGCGTCAGGACCACCACCGGGACGAAGCCGCCCTGCTCGGGGGCGGCCTTCTGGGTCACCGCCAGGATGCTCACGCCGTGGCGGCCCAGGATACTGGTGAACTGTCCCAGCGTGCCGGCCTGGTCGAGCACCATCAGTCGCAGGTAGTAGCGGCTGCAGACGGCGCTCAGCGGGCGGATCGTGGGCGACGGCTGCGCGCCCTTGGGCACGCCCCGCTTGTGGCGCGGCTGCTTCACGGCCAGGTTGCGGGCCACGTCGGCCAGATCGCCGATCACCGTGCTGGCGGTCGGCTCGCTGCCGGCGCCGCGGCCGTAGTAGAGCGTATCGCCGGTCATGTCGCCGCGGACCATTACCGCGTTGAAGACGTTGCTCACCGAGGCCAGCATGTGGCTTAGCGGCACCAGCGTGGGGTGCACGCGGACCTCGATCTCGTCGCCTTCGCGCCGGATCACGGCGAGGAGTTTGATGCGATAGCCGAGTTCACGGGCATACTGCACGTCCATGCCGGCCAGCCCGCGGATGCCCTCGATCCCCACCGCACCCATCGGCACGTGGAACCCGTAGGCCAGCGAGGCCAGGATGACGGCCTTGTGGGCGGTGTCGAAACCGTCGATGTCGAGGCCGGGGTTCGCCTCGGCATAGCCGGCGGCCTGCGCGGCCGCGAGCACAGCATCGAACGGCAACCCCTCGTTCTCCATGCGCGTCAGGATGTAGTTGCAGGTGCCGTTGAGGATGCCATGGATGCTGCGCACGCTGTTGCCGATCAACCCCTCGCGCAACACGCGGATGATGGGGATGCCGCCGCCCACGCTGGCGCCGAAATAGAGATCCACGCCGCCCTGCTCGGCCACGCCGAAGATCTCGTCGCCATACTCGGCCAGCAGCTTCTTGTTGGCGGTCACGACGGGTTTGTGCGCCTTGAGCGCCTCGGTCACCAGCGTCCGCGCAATGCCCGTGCCGCCGATCAGCTCGACGATCACGTCCACCGACGGGTCGGCGATCACCTCGCGCGCATCGCGGGTCAGAATGGCACGGTCCACCTGCACGCCGCGGTCGCGTTCCAGGTCCACGTCGGCGATGCGCTTCAGCACGATATCGACACCGACACGCGCCGCCAGCAGACTGCGGTTACGCCGCAGCCCTTCGACGACGCCGGCGCCGACGGTCCCGAATCCCAGCAATCCGACCCCGATCTGTTTCATGATCTCGCTCGCTTTCGCCCTGCCGAAACGTGTTCACACGGAATAGGTTACCTTATGAAATCAGGCCGCATCCTTCAAGCGCCGTTTCCGATCAGGACCGATTCTCCCCTTGTTACCGCACCCGCCAGCCGCTACCATGTCGATCCTATGACCGTCGCCGAGTTCATCGCCAAGTGGTCGCGCACGGACCTGAAGGAGCGGTCCGCCAGTCAGGAGCATTTTCTCGACCTGTGCGCCTTGGTCGGTCACCCGACACCTGCCGCGGCCGATCCCACCGGCGACACCTTCTGCTTCGAGAGAGGCACCGCCAAACAGGGCGGCGGCGACGGATTCGCCGACGTCTGGAAGAAGGATTGTTTCGCCTGGGAGTACAAGGGCCGTCACAAGGACTTGGGCGCGGCCTACGACCAACTCCTCCTCTACCGCGACGCGCTGGCCAGTCCGCCCCTGCTGGTGACGTGCGACTTCGACCGCATTCGCGTCCACACGAACTTCACCGGCACGGTCTCCACCTGCCACGAGATTCCGCTCGCGCGCCTGGGCGAGCCACGCAGTATCGAAATCCTGCACGCCGTCTTCCACGATCCAACGAAGCTCCGCCCCGGCCGCACCAGCGAGGCGGTGACCCGCGAAGCGGCCCGGCAGTTCGCGGAGATCGCCGCCGCGATGCGCCAGCGCGGCCGCGACGCGGCCGCCGTGGCCCACTTTCTGGACCGTCTGGTGTTCTGCCTGTTCGCCGAGGACATCGGCCTGCTGCCCGAGATGATCTTCTCGCGCCTGGCGGCGCGCGGCGCCAACGACCCGGCCCGTTTCGGCAAGATGCTGGGACAGCTCTTCGAGAGCATGGCCACGGGCGGCGACTTCGGGCTGGAACGTATCCGCCACTTCAACGGCAACCTGTTCGACGACCGCACCGTCCTCGATGTTACGCCCGAGGAACTGGTCAAGATCGCGGCGGCCGCCACCCTTGATTGGAGCGCCGTCGACCCATCCATCTTCGGAACGCTGTTCGAGCGCGGCCTCGACCCGGCCAAACGCTCGCAGCTCGGTGCCCACTTCACCGGCCGCGCCGACATCGAACGGGTCGTGGACGCCGTCATCATGTCCGTTCTGCGCCGCGAATGGACCGCCTGCCGCGACACGGTGACGCGACTGCTGGCTACCGGCCGCAAGGCACCGGCAATGGCTGAGAAGCCGCTGGGCAAGCCGCCCACTGCGGGCGCGTTACGCAAGGCGCGTGACGAATCGGCCAGTCTGGTGCACCAGTTCCTGACGCGGCTGCAGAACGTCAAGGTCCTCGATCCCGCGTGCGGCTCAGGCAACTTCCTCTATGTGGCCCTGTTGCGGCTCAAGGACCTGGAGAAAGAGGCGATCGTGTTCGCCATCGAGAACAACCTGGGCGCATTCCTGCCGATGGTCGGGCCGTGGCAATTACACGGCATCGAGGTCAACGCCTATGCCCACGACCTGGCGCAGATGACCGTCTGGATCGGCTGGTTGCAGTGGGTGCGCGCCAACGGTTTCGGCTTCCCGCAGGACCCGGTTCTACGCCGGCTGACCGACAATATCCGGCTCATGGATGCCATCCTGAGCGCGGAATGCGGGACTGCGAGTGGGGACGGACCCGGACCCGAATGGCCCAAGGTGGACTTCATTGTCGGCAACCCGCCGTTCCTGGGCACCAAGAAACTGCGCTCGGAACTGGGAGACGCGTATGTGGAGCGACTGTTCGCCGCCTACGCCGAACGCATTCCGAACTTCAGCGACCTCTGCTGTTACTGGTTCGAAAGAGCACGTGCACACATCGCGGCCGGGCTCTGCAAACGCGCCGGCCTGCTCGCCACGCAGGGCATTCGCGGTGGGTTGAACCGGGAAGTCCTCAAACGGATCAGCGAGACGGGCGGCATTTTCTGGGCCGAATCGGACCGCGAGTGGGTGTTGAACGGCGCCAACGTGCATGTCAGCATGGTCGGATTCGACGACGGCAGCGAAACCGAGCGCTGGCTCGACGGAAAGCCCGTACCCGTCATCAACCCGAACCTCACCGCGCTGTCCGACACGACGACCGCCTGCCGTCTGAGCGAGAACGCCGACATCGGTTTCATCGCCGATGTGAAGGCCGGGCGGTTCGACGTCGCGGAGCCCGAGGCGTTGGCGTTGCTGGCCACGCCCAACCCCCATGGCGCACCAAGCAGCGACGTCATCCGGCCGTGGATCAACTCCCTCGACGTGCTGCGCCGTGATCGCCGCGTCTGGATCGTCGACTTCGGCACCGACATGCCCTGCGCGGAAGCGGCGCTGTATCAGGAGCCGTACCGGATCGTCGATGAACGCGTCAGACCCGAACGCGCCAAGGTGAAGCGCGAGCGATACCGCGAATGGTGGTGGCTACACGCGGAGCCCTGCGCAAGGATGCGCAGGGCCATCGCGTCCCTGCCGCGCTTCCTCGTCACGCCCACGGTTGCGAAGCACCGCATCTTCGCATGGTGGACGGGTCCCACGCTGCCCGACCACCAACTCGTGGCCTTCGGCCGATCCGACGACCTCTTCTTCGGCGTGCTGCATTCCCGGATACACGAAGTCTGGGCGCTGCGCATGGGCACGCGGTTGGAGACGCGTCCGCGTTACACCCCCTCCACCTGCTTCGAGACCTTCCCTTTCCCCCCTGGCGTCATTCCTGAAACCCGAGCCCTGGATTCTATCCTCTCTGCAATCGCGGCTGCGGCCAGGGAACTGAACACCTTGCGTGAGCGTTGGCTCAACCCGCCCGAGTGGACCAAGAGCGAGTCTCTGGAGTTCCCTGCGTCAGTCGATGGCCCCTGGCGCGGGTTCATCGCCGGGGCGCCCGACGCAGTGGCAGGTGTGCGCGAGACGAACGAGGGGTGGACGCCGCGCGATCTGTTCGAAGCCGAACAGGCCGTCCGTCGCGCCGCCGCCGCGGCGCGTCAGGTGCAGGACCGTGGGACCATCGCCCGCTACCCGCGCATCGTGCCGCGCGATGCCGCCTGCGCCCGGCGCCTCGCGGCGCGCACGCTGACCAGACTCTACAACGAACGCCCCGCCTGGCTCGACACCTGCCACCGCAATCTCGACGCCGCCGTCGCTTCCGCCTACGGCTGGCCCGCCGATTTGACGGACGACCAGATTCTCGAACGTCTGCTGGCGTTGAATCTGGCGCGGAAACGGTCCCGATGAGCGGAGTCTCTGCGCCCGGTCACCATTTCCGCAGAATCAGGAACGCGGCGGCCGCGACGAGAACCAACCCAACGGTCGACAGAAGGACGTTTCTGCCCAGCACAGGTCTTCCTTCCGGCCGTGTTGGCTTCTCAGAGATTCCTGATCGTGCCGTTGCAGAGTTTACAGCTTTCCGTTGTCCATCGGCGGATGCCGCTGCGCGCGGCCTGTCGGCTTGCCTGAATTCCGAGTCAGTCAGATCCCTGAGCGCCTCGCCTGTCAGCATTCTGTCGTAGCTCGCAGCTCGGGTCGGAACGTCTTTGAAGATATCCCGCGACCTAATGATGACATCTCGCACATCCGGGTCCGCGTGGTTCCTGATCAGAAAGCCATTCAGTGGGCCCTCGAGTGGCCATTGGCACCAGAGAAATACCTGCCGGTCGAGACCCCCTTGCTCGACACGACCGACCGCGGTCCTGAGAAATGCTACAAATGAGGGCTTTGGCAGCGCCCAGCTCGAACAAAGCACGATGGTCTTTCGCATGTCATCAGCCGCAATACCGTCCAGATTGGACAAGGCTGCGGCCCATGAATCAACCATCGCAGTCTCGAGTGCGCGAAAAGCCGGTTTGCGACGGAGTTCGACCAAATTATCCACCACCCCGGCTGCGTCCTCACAGCCAGTCACGCGTGCCTGCGCCTCTGCCGCATCGGCCAACTTCCTGAGCTCGTCCGGCCTCAGCGGCTCCTTTGCCGTCGCAAAGGCAACTTCTCCAAGAACGATGGCAAGGGCAACCAGAATGGACTTACTGTTCATAGTTCCGACACCCCGACGTTCCGTCTAGGAACGACCTGCTGTCAGATCGGCATAGGCTTCGACTATCGCCGTATCGGCGTCTGCCCAATCAGTCAACAGGCTTGGTGCGCCCATGCTCGGGCACGCACTCGCGAGTAGGCTGAGGCAAGAAACGATGCCATGTGCGGCGCGGCTGAACATGGCGCGATGGTGTCACTGGCAGACGGTCGTGTCAATGGCACACATCGGCGATGCACTCCGATACTTTGCGGGTGCACGACATAGAAGTAGGTTAGGCGGCAGGAGAGATGCGCTCATAGGCAC
>CAYQJG010000145.1:0-7277 GCA_964417715.1 uncultured Lentisphaerales bacterium
CCATCTCGCCCATGCGCTGGCCGCCGTACTGGGCCTTGCCGCCCAGCGGCTGCTGCGTGACGAGCGAGTACGGTCCCGTGGCGCGCGCGTGGATCTTGTCGGTGACCAGGTGATGCAGCTTCAGCATGTAGATCTGGCCCACCACCACGCGCTGGTCGAACGGTTCGCCCGTGCGGCCGTCGTACAGCTCGGTCTTGCCGTCCTCGCAGATCCACGCCCGCTCGCCGGCGCGCTTCTTCTGCACCTCGCGGGCATCGCGCATCAGCTGGTCGATCTCGCCTTCCGTGGCGCCGTCGAACACCGGCGTCGCCGCGTACAGACCGAGCACCTTGCAGGCGGCGCCGAGATAGGTCTCGAACAGCTGGCCGAGGTTCATGCGCGAAGGCACGCCCAGCGGATTCAGCACGATGTCGACCGGCGTCCCGTCGGGCAGGAAGGGCATGTCGCAGTCGGGGACGATCTTGGCGACGACGCCCTTGTTGCCGTGGCGTCCGGCCAGCTTGTCGCCCACCGACAGGTTCTTCTTCGAGACCACGTACACGCGGACCTGCTTGATCACGCCGCCCTCGTCGACGATCCCTTCGAGTTCGGCGCCAAAACTGGCGGCGCCCTGCTCGTCGAGCTCGACGAACTTGGGCCTGAACTCGTCGATGATGTGCGAGATCTTCTGCTGCACCGGGCTGCTCTCGATCTGAATGTGATCGTGCGAACGGGCCAGGCGGGCCAGCAGGGTCTTGGTGATCTTGCGGTTGGCCGGGATGATGATCTCCCCGGTCTCGACGTCGATGACGTCGAGCGGAATCTTCTCGCCCAGCAGAATGTTGCTCAGCGCGGTGGTCAGCTGTTCCTCGAGTTCAAGCCGCTTCTTCTTGCGGTCCTCCTCGATGTCGCGGATCTCGCGCTGCTGCTCCTGGTTGACGCCGCCGGCCGGCGCGGCAGCCGCCGCGGCGCCTCCGCCGCGGCGCGGGGGCTCCTGCTGCGACGTCACCCGGACGTCCATCACGATCCCGTAGGTTCCGCTCGGAACGGTCAGCGACGTGTCGCGCACGTCGGCGGCCTTCTCGCCGAAGATCGCACGCAGCAGACGCTCTTCGGGGGCCAGCTCGGTCTCGCTCTTGGGCGTGATCTTGCCGACCAGAATATCGCCCGGCCGCACCTCGGTGCCGATGCGCACCACGCCGTCGGCGCCCAGATTCTTCAGCGCGTCCTCGCCCACGTTGGGAATATCCCGCGTGATCTCCTCGGGCCCCAGCTTGGTATCGCGGGCGCCCACTTCAAAGTCCTGAATGTGCACCGAGGTGAAGACGTCGTCACGGACGACCTTCTCGCTCACCAGGATGGCGTCCTCAAAGTTGTACCCGCTCCACGGCATGAACGCCACCAGCAGGTTCTTGCCCAACGCGAGCTCGCCGTCCTTGGTGGCCGGACCGTCGGCCAGAACATCGCCCTTCTTGACCTTCTGGCCGGTCTTGACGACCGGCTTCTGGTTGAAGCACGTGCCGGCATTCGAGCGCCGGAACTTCTGCAGGGGGTAGCGTTGAACGCCCTTGGCCTTGCGGGTGCGGTTGGCCGGCAGGCGCCCGTCCTCGGTGACGACCACTTCGGTCGCCGAGACGTACGCCACCACGCCATCCTCCTCGGTCAGCACGGTGACGCGCGAATCGCAGGCCGCGCGCCCTTCCAGGCCGGTCGCCACAAACGGACGCTCGGGCACCAGCAGGGGAACCGCCTGGCGCATCATGTTCGCGCCCATCAGCGCGCGGTTGGCATCATCGTGTTCCAGGAACGGGATCAGGCCGGCGGCGATCGAGATGACCTGCATCGGCGACACGTCCATGTACTGGACCTTGGCCGGCTCGACCTCAAGGAACTCGGCCATGTAGCGCACGACCACACGTTCCTCGCCAAAACGGCCGTCGTCGCGCAGCACCGAGTTGGCCTGTGCGATAACGAACTTCTCTTCCTGGTCGGCGGTCAGGTAATGGACCTCATCCGTCACACAGCCCTTCTGCACCACGCGATAGGGGCTCTCGATGAAACCGAAGTCGTTGACGCGGGCGTAAATGCCCATCGACGAGATCAGGCCGATGTTCGGACCTTCAGGCGTCTCGATCGGGCAGATGCGGCCATAGTGCGAGCTGTGCACGTCGCGCACTTCGAAGCCGGCGCGCTCACGGCTCAGTCCGCCCGGCCCCAGGGCCGACAGACGCCGCTTGTGCGCCAGGCCGCTCAGCGGGTTCGTCATGTCCATGAACTGGCTGAGCTGGCTGCGGCCAAAGAAGTCCTGCACGACGGCCGACAGCGACTTGCTGTTGACCAGCCGGGCCGGGGCCAACACGCCCGTCGCGGGATCGAAGAGCGTCATGCGCTCGCGGATCAGGCGCTCGGTGCGGGCCAGGCCCACGCGGCACTGGTTCTCCAGCAGCTCGCCGGCCGTGCGGATGCGCCGGCTGCCCAGGTGGTCGATGTCGTCGACCACCGCGCGTCCCATGCGGATGTCGACCAGGTGGCGGATGGCCTCGATGACATCGACGCCGCTCTCGTGCAGCGTGCGCAGGTCGTCCGGCACCTTGCCGCGCAGGTCGAGCTTCTGGTTGATCTTGTAGCGGCCGACGCGGCCGAGGTCATAGCGACGGGGGTCGAAGAAGAGGTGCTTGATCAGCTGCTTGGCATTGGAGGCCGTGGCCGGATCGCCGGGGCGCAGGCGGTGGTAGATGTCCTTGAGGGCATCTTCCTCGCTGCGCGTCGGGTCGGCCTGCAGGGTGCGGATGAGCACGCCTTCATCCCACGAGGTGTCGACGACGTCGACGGTGGAGAAGCCGGCGGCAGCCATCTGCACGAGCACGGCCTCGGTCACGGGCTCATAGCGCCGCGCCAGCACGGCCTGGGAGTCGACGTCGATGATGTCGTCCTTGAAAACATACTTCTCGATGTCGCCCTGCGCGCGGACATCGAGCTTCTCGAAACGGTAGTACTTGCCCAGGATGTCCTCGTCGGAGCCGAGGCCGAGGGCACGCAGGAAGGTGGTTGCATGGAACTTGCGGCGGCGGCGGCGGCGGTCGAGGTAGACCCACATGACGTCGCTGGTGTCGAACTGCACTTCGACCCACGAGCCGCGATCGGGAATCAGCCGGACCGAGTAGAGGGTCTGGCCGTTGGGATGCAGCGCGCGTTCGGAGCAGATGCCGGGCGAGCGGTGCAACTGGCTGACAATCACGCGTTCGGCGCCGTTGACGACGAAGGCCCCGTCCCGGGTCATGAGCGGAATCTCGCCCATGTAGACGTCCTCTTCGCGAATCTCGTCGCCGTCCTTGAGCCGGAACGTGGCATGCAGCGGTGCGGCGTAGGTGCCACCGCGGGAGAGCGCCTCAAGGGCGCTCAGCTTGGGTTCGGACAACTCGTACTTCGCGAAATCGAGCGTATAGCGCCCATCGTAGCTCTTGATCGGGAAGACCTCGCGGAAGATCGCCTGCAGCCCCTTGTTCTCGCGCTTGCCGGCGGGAACATCAAGCTGCAGAAAATCGTGGTACGACGCGGTCTGGATATCGATCAGATCGGGCGGCTGAGTAACGGCCTTCAGCTTGCCGAAAACCTTGCGAGCAACCATAGCCTGCCTCTGTTTACCGTGAGTTAGCGAAGAATCGGAGCCGGGAGAAAAGGGAAACCAAGGGCCGCCCGGTCGTGACGCAGGCGGCCCTCGGGAGTGGCGGAAGCGATTACTTCACTTCAGCCTTGGCGCCTGCCTTCTCGAGCTGATCCTTCAGTTTGGCAGCCTCGTCCTTGCTGACGCCGGTCTTGACCGGCTTCGGCGCGCCCTCGACCAGGTCCTTGGCGTCCTTCAGACCCAGGCCCGTGATCGCGCGGACTTCCTTGATGGCGGCGATCTTGTTCGCACCGGCCTCCAACAGGATGACGTCAAACTCGGTCTTCTCCTCGACCGGAGCCGCCGCCGCCGCCACCGGCGCCGCTGCTGCGGCCATCGGAGCCGCCGCGGACACGCCCAGACGCTGTTCCAGCGCCTTGACCAGCTTGGACAGGTCGAGCACCGTCATCGTCTCGACCCAATCGATGAACTCCGCCATCTTGCCACTGACTTCAATCTTGGTGTCTTCGCTCATGATACTGTTCCTCTTTTGGATTTGGACGGACCGGTTAGGCCGCCTGGTTCTTCTTCTCTTCGACCGCTTTCAGGACATACAGCAGACTCAACAGCTTCTGGTTGAACACGCCAACCAGCTGGGTCATCGGCGCCGCCAACGTACCGACGAACATCGCGAGCATAACCTCGCGTGGCGGTATCTTGGTCAGCACATCGACGTCCGCTGAGCTGAGAGCCTTGCCGTCGAGGCAGGCGCCCTTGATCGCGGCCTTCTCATGCGCCTTGACGAACTTGACCAGCGCCTTGGCCATTTCCGTGACGTCGCCCGTCCCGGTGACCATGGCCGTTGGGCCCGTCAGGATCTTCGAAACATCTTCCCATCCCAGGCTGCTGGTGGCGCGACCGAGGTAGGTGTTCTTGACCACCATCGCCCGCGCCTTGAACGGCAGCAGCACCTTACGCAGGTCCGTCAGCTCGCTCACCTTCAACCCGCCATAGTTCAGCACGAACGCGTAGTCGGCCGACTGGAGACGCGCCGTGATCTCGTTCATGATCGCTTGCTTTTCTGGTCTCATGGACTGCCTCTCCGATCAATCTTTCACGACCACCTTGACGCCCACGCCCATCGTCGAACTCAGCGTGCAGGAGCGGATGAAGGCGCCCTTGGCACCCGCCGGCTTCTCGGCGCGCAGCGCATCCAGCACCGCATGCACGTTGCCCGCCAGTTTCGCGGCTTCAAATCCGCGCTTGCCGCACAGCACGCTCACGTTGCCGTTGCGGTCCATGCGGAATTCCACCTTGCCGCCCTTGGCCGCCGTGACCGCCGGACCGACGTCGTCGGTGACGGTGCCGGTCTTGGGGTTCGGCATCAGGCCGCGCGGTCCGAGCACGCGTCCGAGCTTGCGGACCTCCTTCATGGCGTCGGTCGTCGCGACCGCCACGTCGAAGTCTGTCCATCCGCCCTTGACTTTCTCGATCAGGTCTTCGAAACCCACTTCGTTGGCGCCGGCCGCGCGCGCCGCGTCGGCCTGGGCTCCGGCTGCGAACACAATCACGCGCATGCTCTTGCCCGTGCCGTGCGGCAGGCTGACGGTGCCGCGCACGGTCTGGTCCGACTTGGTCGGATCCACGCCGAGCCGCATCGCGACCTCGATGGTTTCGTCGAACTTCGCCCCCGGATGAGCCTGGATGAAGGCCAGCGCCTCCTCGATGGTCACCGGAGTCTTGGGCGCCTTCGCCTTCATGTCCCGATATCGTTTGCCGTGCTTAGCCATGGCTCACCCTTCTCCCTCGACCACGTCGATGCCCATGCTGCGCGCGGTTCCTTCGACCATCCGCATCGCCGCTTCGTCCGAGGACGCGTTCAGATCCTGCGCCTTGAGTTTCGCGATCTCGCGAACCTGCGCGCGGGTGACCTTGCCGACCTTGTCGCGGTTCGGCACGCCGGAGCCCTTCGCCAGACCCGCCGAGCGCTTCAGCAGCGCGGATGCCGGCGGACTCTTCAGGATAAAGGTGAAACTGCGGTCCGCGAAGACCGTGATCACCACCGGAATAACAAGGCCCGACTTGTCCTGCGTGCGGGCGTTGAATTCCTTGCAGAAGGCCATGATATTGACGCCCTGCGCGCCAAGCGCAGGACCCACCGGCGGAGCCGGGTTGGCCAGACCGGCCGGTATCTGCAACCGGACGATGCCTGTGACTTTCTTTGCCATGTTGGATTACCTTGTCGTTCGCGGCCCTCCCGGATCCCACCCGGTCCAAACGAGCCGACTGTTGA
This sequence comes from uncultured Lentisphaerales bacterium, assembly GCA_964417715.1. Taxonomy (GTDB): domain Bacteria; phylum Verrucomicrobiota; class Kiritimatiellia; order RFP12; family CAYQJG01; genus CAYQJG01. The sequence continues at coordinate 5,877 of CAYQJG010000145.1, forward strand.
CGTCCGGAGCAGCGTCAGGCCGTTATACGCTCGACCTGCCAATACTCCAGCTCGACCGGGGCGGTGCGTCCGAAGATCGCCACCGAGACCTTCAGCCTGCCCCGATCAGGATCGACTTCATCGACGGACCCCGTGAAATTCATGAACGGCCCGTCGGTGATCTTGACGGTCTCGCCGGGCTCAAAAGCCACCTTCGGGCGGACCTTCTCTTTCTTCGCCTCCACTTGGTTGACGATCGCGTCGACCTCGGCGGTCGACAGCGGCATCGGCCGCTCGCCGCCAATGAAACCGATCACGCCGGGCGTCTCCCGCAGGAACCGCCACGTCGGCTCGATCAACTGACGCGTCTCATCGTATAGCACCAGACTGATCAGCACATAGCCCGGGAAGAACTTCCGCGTCACGGTCGTCTTGACGCCGTTCTTGGTCTCGGAAACCTTCTCCGTCGGCACAACCACGTCGCCGATATACGCCTGCATCTCCTGGAGCCGGCTCTGCGCCTCGATGTAGCGCTTCACCTTCTGCTCCTGGCCGGTGAGGGTATGCAACACAAACCACTGCTTGGTCATGGGGCCCCGTCCCGTTAGGCGTGAATCATTTTCAAAACGTACTGGATCGCCTGATCGCACGCGAGCACGACTACGGCCAGCAAGACGATGAACGAGATCACGACCACCGTCGACTCGATCAGTTCCTGACGAGCCGGCCAGGCGATCCGCCTGAATTCGACGGCCACCTCGCCCAGAAACGTCCCCAGTCGCCGGATGATCTGTTTGACAGAGTTCATATTGGGTTGGCCCTCGGGTGCCTCTCCAAGGAAAACAAACAACCGCCGCCGCACGAATCGCCAGCGACTGCGGCAGCCCTACTGATAATGGCAGGCCAGGAGGGGCTCGAACCCCCAACCCGCGGTTTTGGAGACCGCTACTCTACCAATTGAGCTACTGGCCTGCGTGGAATCGACAAAACCGCGCCTACTTGGTTTCCCGGTGCAAGGTGCGCTTGCGCTCGGACGAGCAGAATTTCTTCATTTCCAGCCGGTTCGTCGTCGTGCGCTTGTTGCGCGTCGTGATGTAGTTCCGACGCTTGCATTCGGTGCACGCCATAATGGCTTGTTCTCGGGGCATATTGCCTGCACTCCGTTCGCGGAAGGCACGTACGGCCGGACCCTGGGGGCCGGCCGTACGTTCATCTCCGGGAGATTTACTTGGTGATCTTCGCGACTGTACCGGCGCCGACCGTGCGGCCGCCCTCGCGGATGGCGAAGCGCATCTTCTCTTCGAGCGCCACCGGCGAAATCAGCTTGACGGAGACGGACACGTTGTCGCCCGGCATCACCATCTCGACGCCCTCGGGCAGCGTGATGTCGCCCGTGACGTCCGTGGTGCGGATGTAGAACTG
>CAYQJG010000146.1:0-7249 GCA_964417715.1 uncultured Lentisphaerales bacterium
TCTCGCCCGGCTTGACTGGCACCTCCGCCGCCTTGAACGTCCAGACGCAGCGGCCGGAGTCGGAGTGCCAGACCACGCCGGCGCGGTCGGGCAGGAGCCGCCGCGTGCCGCGCATGAACGTTTCAGCGCGGTTGAAGATGGCGATATTCTGTTTCCACCAGTCGGGGATTCCCGGCTCGCGGGTGATGAATCCGCCGTTTGCCGCATGCTGGGCGTAGAACACGATGCCGCGGCTGGCCATGCCCTGGAACTGGATTCGGGCGGCTTCCTTGGGCTTCCGTACCGCGCCGTCAACATTCAGCCCCATCTCGCACAGCATGTCCGGCTCGTCGGCCCACCAGCCGAAGTCGTTCTGCCCGGCCACGTCCTTGCGCTGCCCGGCATGCGATCCCTGCAGGTCCACGATTCCGAAATTCGGGCAGCCCATGACCGGCATCGCTTCGAAGGTCAGGTTGGCGATGCTGATCCCCTGCAGCCTCGCCAGGAAACGGTTGTACGCCGCGAAGTTGGTGCGCATCCGCTCGGCATAGTTCACCTGGACCATGCCCAGGTTGGATACCGAGTCGACCCAGAGGTAGTCGATGCCGCCTTCTTCCTTCCAGCGCTTCAGGTCGTTGAAGACATAGTCGGCGATCCCGCTGTTCCAGTCGGCCGTGACGAGGGTCTGGAAGCTGTAGCCGCCGCCGGCGGGCTGCCCGACGACGTCGATCATCCGGTACTCGGGATGCTCGGCGAAGATCGGGGCGCGGGGGCTGAAATGAGGTGAGATCCAGGCGCCGATCTCCAACCCCAGTTCGTGGCCGCGTTCGACCATGCGGCGCCAGGCGCGCATCCCGCCGAAGAAGTTGCTCGGCAGGTAACGCTGGGTGGCGCAGCAACTGGCGCAGTGCAGGTCGCCGTGGGCGCCCCAGTCGAGTTTGCGCACCATGCCGATCACGGTCACATCGCTCTCGGTCACGGGGTCGGGCTTGAAACGCCGGAATCCGAGCTCGGCCAGGCGCGGCAGGACCTGGTCGGCGTAGGCGTCGATCAGTTCATAATGGTTGAACCAGTTGTCCCCGGTGAGCGAAAGCTGGTGGATCCCGTTGTGGATGCGGCGCTGGATCATGCCCATGAAGTTGTGATGGTAGGCGCCTTCCGGGATCATCCGCGAGGGCGTCAGGCCGAAGCGCGCCATGACGCCGTCCCGCACGGCCCGGTTCACGTCCCACCACAGGTCCCGCGCCTCGTGCTCGGGAAGATGGCCCGGCGTGAACAGTATCCATTTGCTCGGCGTGACCAGCTCGTTGGCCAGCGGCAGGCGATACTCATCAACCACATGCAGCACCTCCTCGCCGGGCCGCGACTCGATCAGGCTGGAGAGCCCGTCGAGTTCGGGCCAGAACCCGAGCAGCACGCCGTCGGGCCCATGCTGGAAATCGAAGGCCTGGCACATGCCGCCGCGCGGCCCGAGCTGGAAGCTGTTGCCGTGCAGTTGGCCGTAGGCATCCAGGGTCTTGAGGCAGGCGGTGGTGAAATGCCGCTCCCGGCTGCCCCGCCAGACGGGCGGGTTACACTGGCCCGGCATCAGGACCGTGTTGCCGGTGATCGCGCCGCCCAGTTCCCAGGTGGCGCGCACCAGCGCACGGTGCACCTGGCGGGAGGCACTCTTGAAGCGCAGCCGGTAGGCGAACCCGCTCCACTCTCGGCCGCCGAGCTGCTGGGTGACCGGACGCAGTTCCAGCCGCAGGTCGTCGGTCACGGTCGCGTCGCTCGTGTCGAGGCGGACCTCCGCCTGCGCATAGTCGTCGTGGATCTCGCGGCGGCCCCAGGGCAACCCGATGGCGTCGAGCCGCAGCTCGTGCCCGCCGCCGGCGAGCGGCGCAACCTCGCGCAGCCGCAGCTGCGCGTAGAGGATGCCGTCGTGGGTGTCGAGCTGGAAGCGCAGCGGCACGGCGCCGTTGCGCAGCGGCACGCCGCGCACCGTGATATCGCCCAGGCCGCGGAACAGGCCGTCGGCGGACAACAGCAGCTCGATGCGGGTGAGGTCGGAAAGGATCAGGGTCTTCGTTGTCATTGAGGTTCCTTTCTCGGTCTCAGGCCGGGTATATGCTTTGCATCGTCCACGCGTCGAGACGCTTCGCGGGACTTCCGGAAACGCTGCAGCAGCGGATTCTCCGCCAACTGCGTTTCCTGCGCCGCGAATGTCTCGGCAAAGGCAAACTGCGGCACTCGTGAAGTGCGGTCGGGTACTGCTTCCGATGTCATGCTGGCCTCCAGATCACAAGCTGTAAGATTACGGTGCCACAGCACGCTCAGCGTCGTAGCCGGATTATCGTCACTCATGTTGCATCCGTTAGTCAAACCGTGGGTTGTGTAGATTGCTCCACAAATCGTTCCGTGCTCAGCACGCCGAGACTGGTTTCCGGCTTCTGGCCCGGCGGCGGCCCGGGAGGCGTCGTCCGCTTGGCATCGCGCGCTTCGCGCCACTTCCGCGCGAACTCCAAGAAACCATTGGGATCGGTTTCCGCAGCGAGGGCCACGATTTTCATCAGGCGCGGAAGCTCCTCGCTCCAGGCGTAGCTGTAGAAGCAGAGCACATCGTCCGGCTCGATGGTGGTCTTGTGCCCTTGCAGCAGGGCCAGCGCCGCCGCCGCATATCGCGGATCGCGGGTCAGGTCGTAGGCCTCGCACAGACCGACACTCTGGCCATGGAGGGAGGCGTAGTCCGCCTGAGCCAGGACGAACTCCTGCAGGGGCCGCGACGGGAAGAGACGCAGGGCCGGGGTGAACGCATGGTACGAGTTCTCGCCGATCCGGTTCGGCGGCACGTCGGGATCCACGACTGCCTCGTCCCCGCGCGGGCCGCGGGTGTAGATGCTCCGGGGCATCCAACCGGGCGTGCGTACCGCGCGCATCAGCCAGTTGAGCGAACGCCCGGCCGGCGTGCCGTACTTCTCGTGCCACGTGGCCTGGTACACCTCGATCAGGATCGCCACCGGCCCGGTGAACTCCCGGTACAGCGCGGCGAAACTGTTGACGATCCCGGAGGGCACCAGCTTGTCGAGCACGCCGTCGGCGACCTCGAGCGCCACCTCGATGCTCCGCCGGTTGCCGGTCAGGTAGTAGTCGGCCATCATGAACCCGGTCTCGGAGTGCGACCAGCACAGCCCGTTGCTCCAGACATGGGGACCGTGGTAGTGGATGCAGCCGATTCGCTCCTCGTGCCCCGGGTAGGCGTGCACGAAGCTGATATCCGCGACGGCGCGTGACGTCACCTGCGCCTGCCGCAGGTAGCGCCGTCCGCCAGTGCGCAGGAACTGACCCCAGACGCCAAGAACCAGGTCCGCGGCCTCGTTCCCGAACGGCCCGACGTAACGCAGCGCCCTCTCGGGCGCGCTGTCCTTGTAAAGATGGTAGAGCATGGACGTCGGCGAACCGTGGGCATTGACCAGGTGTCCGTTGAGCATCATGCCGTAACGCCGGCAGCGCACCAGCGGCTCGATCAGGATCCGCTCGAACCGGTCGGTCAGATGGCGGTCCAGGTCGGCGAATTGCGGGTGGCCCGCCGGCAGGAGGAAACCGAAGGCGTTCGTGCCGCAGAGATACCCGGGGTCCACTATGCCCGCCAGCGGCTCCTGCACCGCGGTGGCGAAGACGGCGGCATCGGCCGCCGGTCCGGCGGCGAACCGCAGAACGATCTCCGTGGTTTTGGCCGCGCCGATTCCGGTGTCGCTGCCCATGAAATCGCAGTAGCTCTTCACCCGGCCAGGCGCGAGGCGCTCGGCGACATCCTCGACCCAGCGCAGGTCGTCCATATTCTTGATACCGAAGCTCGAGAGCGCGAGCGGCGCAGTCGGCCGTTGCGCGAGCAGCCGCTTGATCTCCGCCTCGTCGCGGGTGCCATTGAAGTACGTGGGCGGTTCGTCGAACGGGGTCAGGAAACTGAGCGGCCGCGGCGCATCCTCGGGCCAGATGCCGACATCCAGCGCATCGGCCGTGACCCTGAACCCCTTGGGATACTCCTGCCAGAAGTCGCGCACCGCCGCCACCACGCTCGCGTTGGCCCCGCCGAGAGAAGCCCAGCCGGGCGCCTTCTCGCCCGAACCCGCGGGCGCGCCGTCGCGCGCGACGGTGTAGTGCAGATCGTCGGACTGAAGGAGGGAGACAGCGTCAGACTTGTCGGACAGGTCCGACAGGTCAGACCGGACGAGTCCCGCGCCGATCGCCGCCGTGCCGTCCCCCGCGCGAACCAGCACCTTCGCCCCGACCGCCTTCAGCTCGATCCGCGTCGGATCCTGGTCGAAGATGAATGTGTGGAAGATCCGCACATCGGCCTTGCCGGCGTAGAGATGAAGGCGCAGGCGATAGGGACAGAAGCGGACGCCCTGGTCCGAGGTCAGATGCCCGGTGATCAGCACGCAGACGCGCAGCGGCCCCTGCTCCTCGATCACGACCTTTGGCGCCGGGCAGGCGCCGAGCGAGGTGTAGAGGTTGCCGCGCGAGTCCTTCATGTAGAGCAGGATGCCCGGCCCGTGCAGCGCCTCGCGCCAGCCGCCGTCCGCGGCGCGGACTTCGCAGCCGACAAACGGCGAATCCCACTCGCGCTTGACCCAGCGCGGAAAGTCTGTGCGCAGCTTCAGCCGCAGCGCGCCGGTGTCGATCATCAGGAGGCCGTCGGCATGGGAAGTGCGGATGCTCGAAGAAATCGAACGAAGCGATTGATTCGATTCGCCCGCTTCTCTCGACGACTCCCCCGCCGCCTCCAGCCACACCGTCTCCCCGTCCGCGACCGGATCAGCCTGCACGTCCGCCAGCAGCCACTTCACGTGTTTGAGATCGTTGCTCCACGTTGTCATCGCGGCGGTCTGGAGCGGCAGTTCCCGGCCGTCGGCCGTGACACAGCGCAACGCCGTGCCGGCGGGGAACGCCCCATCCGCGAACGGCACGCCAAAGGTCAGCGGTTCGCGGCCGTAGCGGACGTCCGGCTCTCCGGCGAGGCGGACAGGGATGCGTACCGGACAGGTTTTCATATCTTTGCGCATTGGAGTGACTGCATCATGAATGAGATCGCGCCGCATCCGTTGACTGCCGGCCATTCGCCCTTAGCTGTATTCGAACATCCAGTCCTGCGGGTGGGCGGAGCCCTCGTCCAGACCGCGCAGACAAAGGTCCACCGCCAGGTCCAATCCGACTTGCGGCACCCAGAGGTCCCGTTTCATCTTGCCCACATCGGCGATATACAGACCACAGGGAAACTCTTCCAACGCCATTTGATAAACAGGCTCGACGCCCAGCTTTGCGGCGAGCGCCTCAGCGATTGTTCTACTACTGATGATCTCCTCGCCGGTGACATTATAGAAGACGGCCGGGTTGGCCGCCCGATGGACCGCCGCCACGGAGGCAGCCGTGATGTCCGAAATATAGCCAAGGTTTTGCAGCCACGGGTGATCTGCAGATACGATAACCGGTTTCCCTTCCCGCATCAGTTTCGCGATCGTGGCGATTCTGCCGCCGCCACCGCCGCCTCCCCGCGCGGCAAATGGAACGATCGGCCAGTAATAACGCAGCACCACAGCCGGAACATCGAATTCCGCCGAGCACCAACGGACCATCTGTTCCCCGGCGATCTTGCTGTCGGAGTAAACATCGCCACCTGCACAGGCCGTGAAATCCTCCCGATGCAGGCTCTGACGATCCTTGGCCGCCGGGTAAACGCCTCCGGTAGACCCCATAACCAGCTTGGCGCCGCTTCCGGCGTAATGGCGCATGAGGCTGGCTGCCAGCAGCGCATTCACATGCATGACCGTCTGGTACTCGGCCGCCGGACACGGGGCATTCCGATCATAGCCCCACTTCACAGCCATGTTGAACACCACGTCGCAGTCGCGAGGCAGGGTTGCGATGGACTGCCGTTCGGAAAAATCAACTCGAACCGGCTCCACACCGATCGCCGACAATTCAGCGGCGATGTCATCATCCGCAAAGCGCGCCGCGCCGTAGACATGGTTACGCGGGGCTAGAACGTGCGCCAAGGCCCGTCCGATCAAGCCGGTCACACCAGTGATCAGAATTCTCTTGTTCTCGATCAGCCGATTCATGAGTTGCCTCCTCTTCTTTAGACCGATTCTCCCACAGGATTGTCCCGCTCAAACCATGAATTACCGAAAGGCATTCGTGCTAACACCCAAATCCTTTCCAAGCTGCGCCGTCTTACCCGGCGCCAGCTTGAGTTCGATAACCCGTATACGTCTCATTGCCGGTCCACAGGCTGATCTCGTTGAACTGCACGCGGTCCGACCGGACCCCGCCCATTCCGATCATCAGTCGAACACTCATGCCCTGCTCCTTCCTTAGACTGCGTCCCTGGGGTACAGCCCCGATCCCAGGAGAGCTGCCTCTATGCACGACGTCCCGCTGATTCCCACGAAAATCGCCGCGCAAGAGCGTTGTGTCCATGTGCGAAACCGCACAGTGTCGCGCTACATCGGAGCACCGGCAGAACACGTCTCGCATGTCATTAAAGTACACTTCTAATCTGCGCACCGCAATCACAGAAACGTGTGCTCTGCAATTACTGTCGCGCGACACTCCGAGCCGCGGTTCTTCCCTGTCGGAGCGGGTCTGCAACGCTTCGCCCGGATCGCCGCGGTCAGCGCCCGCGGCTATAGGAGACGTCACGAGGTAGATCGCGCCGTCGCCGGTGACGTTGGCGCCGGGGTTGCCGTAGCCGTTCCGTTTGTTGTGGGTCGTGTACGTCCCGCCCTTGGTGTAGTTCGTAGTGTAGATGGTCAGCGCGTTAACCGTCAGCACCGTGCCGTTCGTGCCCAGGTTCAGCAGCTCGTTGGTGCTGACCCGCCGGTGGCTCCACCCCCATCTCCAGGGTCGCTGCTCTTGTACATGCAGCACGGCGAACCAGACGCGCCAACCGGGACCCCGGCAGGGCGGGTTGACAGCGAACCCGATTGCCTGCAGAATACGCGCCCAAGTTGTTCATATCAGGATTCGTGTAGCGCGACACAAAAGGCTCTGATCGGGGCGGAAAAGGATTGTGATGAAGACGAAACTATGGTTGATGATCGGTACGATGGCGGCTCTGGTGTCGGCGTGGGTGGCGCCGGTCGCGGCCGCTGAAACCGTGGTGCTGGACCACTCCACGGTGTGGCGGATTTTCCGCGTCGGCGACGCGGCTCACGTGCGCCAGACCAACGGGGGGCTGGCCCGCGCGCAGCTGAATTGGCCGGGGATGGGGTGGGGTTATCAGCAAGCG
>CAYQJG010000147.1:0-7249 GCA_964417715.1 uncultured Lentisphaerales bacterium
CGGATGCGATGGGTGGACAGGTGTTTTGCGTGGCGGCCCGCGCCGGGGCCTGCGGGCGCGCCGCCGACGGGCCGGGCGCGTGGCCAGCCGCACGGTCTCTCGGAGCTCGCCCCTCCCGACCGTTCGCTCCGACCCTCGCGCCTCCGGCGGATTGCTCTTCCGGGAGGGCGGAACTCCGATTCGGACCGGTCCCGCTCGGAGGCGGGACCCACGTCAGCCCGCTGTGGTGAAGCGGTCCAATGTCCTCGCCCCTCGCTCAAGCCGGCTGCTCAATCTGCGGCTTCAGCACGTCGGGAAGGCGTTCCCAGAGCTCGGGGTGTGACTCGACCAATCGCGCGATGTCGGCGAGGTCCTTGATCCGTTTGCTCTGCCGGCGACTGGCTTCCGACCATGCCTTGATCTTCCCGCGAAAGGTGTCTTCCAGCGAGGCGACCCGCATCAGGATACCATGCACGTCTCCCGGTACGGCACGTGACGGGTAATCGCGATAGAACGCCTCGGTGCTCAGCTGAATGGTGACACTGGCACGGCCGGTGAAGTTGACCGACCACGCAAACCGCTCGGAACGAAACCCGGCCTGCTCCAGCAGGGACACGACACGTTCCACGGCATCCGACGCAACCACCAGATCGACATCCTGGGTCACCATCGGCCGTTCCGCCCAATGGTTCACGGCGACGCCGCCGATGACACACCAGGCAACGTCCCCGCGCTCAAGAACATCAATGAGCCGCATGACGTCATCGGTTCCGCCCGACGTTTGCCAATCGTAGAACTGCTTCGCGGTCATGAAAAAAACATAGCATAGGAAGCCGCGGATGACTACACCAGACGCGATCCCGCCGCAGGACACGCATTCCACGGCATCGCCAGCGTCACCGCATCCAGTTTCCGGCAACAATCGCCAGCGTAGATGACCACTCCTGGCGCCTGCGTGCCATAGGTCTCACGGAAAGCGCGCAGGCCGCGCAAGTCGTGCCCCGACAACTGGGTCTGGCACTTGGCTTCGATCAGATACCGCATGCCATTCAAGTCGAGCACGACGTCCACCTCCGCCCCGCCTGCGGTACGCCAGTGATACATGCCCGGTGCGGACGAAAGGGCGGTGAACTGTCTGCGGATGCCGTTCACAACCCAAGTCTCAAACAGCGCGCCACGCAGCGGAGACGCGCTCAACGCCTCAACCGACGTCAACCGCTGCAGGAAGGACGCTAAGCCCGTGTCGGTCAGGTACCCCTTGCCTTTGCCGGCCAACCGCTTGATGGCGTTGCCGGCGAAGGCCGGCACTTCGTGCCACTGGTAAGTGGCTTTCAAGGTGTCGAGCCACTTCTGGACAGTGGCCGGAACGATGCCCAGTTCGCGTCCATACTGCGACTTGTTGATCTCCTGGGCGGTCAGCGCCGCGCACAGCGCAACGAACATCCCGAAACTGCCCAGATCGCGGATCTCGCCCACAACCCGCACATCGCGCTCAACATACGTGTGCAGATAGGCGTTCAGAAAGGGCTGCACCATCGCGTCGGGAAGCCCGATCAGGCCAGGCATGCCTCCGCGCCAGAGCGCCGCCATCAAGCCGCCGGTCGGTACCGGCAGGCAATGGTAATGGGCGGGGTTGGCCTCGCCCCCGGACTCCAACCAGACCTTGAGCCACGGCGGACGGCCGCCGGCATCCGCCAACTCCTCGACGCCAAACCCGTCCAATTCGAGGATGCCAACGCGCCCGGCCATGCTCTCCGCAACCTGCCGGAGCATGGCAGGATTCTGCGAGCCGGACAGGAAGTACTGCCCTGGTCTATCCAGGAGGTCGATGCGGCGTTTGAGCGCCGCGAACAGTTCGGGCACGTACTGGATTTCGTCCAGAATCAAAGGAGCCGGGAAGCTATCCAGAAAGAGATCCGGGTCCTGCCTTGCGCCGTGGATGTCCTGTATCGGATCAAACGTGATCACGGGAAGGCTCGGGAAGGTATGCCGCAGTAGCGTCGTCTTCCCAACCTGACGTGATCCGAGAACCAGAACGGCCCTGAACCACTTCCCGTACTCGTTCAGTTTGGCTTGCGCGAAGCGGGTTTTGTAGACCATATACGCTCCATTTGCTTGCATAGTAACGTGTATAGCTTGTGTTCTGCAAGGATATCTGGAGACTGGAGGGGCGGAGGCAGATTGAGGCAGGAGAGGGTCGGTAGCATGCACGCGACCTCTCAATCTGCGGTCGTCTGCGTAATCTGCGGACGGTGGCGCCCACACCTGCCACGCGGCCGCCAGCAGGCCGCCAGGGACGGCGGCCCTCCAGAGCAACACGCGGGCCGTAGCGCAGAGGCTGATGCCGTTCTGGAGGGGCGCGGTCCCTCGCGCCCTGGGCGACCGGCTCGCACCTGCCGTCCCCCACTTCGACATTCTGCGGTTGGTTATTCGATATTCTGCGGTTTGCTGCGCCTCCAGTTCAGGTCCAGCGTCCCGCCCAGTCACCGCGACGCGTCCCGGGCCGGAAAGCGCGCGCGTGATACGGGCTCGTCTGCGGCGTTGTCGCGGGACGCCGCAGACCGGAAGTCTGGCGGCGCCCGCTCCGCCTTGCATACGAACCCGTCTGACGCGCGTTTTTCCGGGCGCCTGCGGCGCAACCCGGTCCGCGTCGCATAGCCACCGGCGCGGATGCGATGGGTGGACAGGTGTTTTGCGTGGCGGCCCGCGCCGGGGCCTGCGGGCGCGCCGCCGGCGAGACATGGCGAGGCAGGAGCGTATTCCCGACAGGATAGGTCGCCGCACTCCAGACTTACGGCTCGAACCCGCGCCCACTCGTTGCCACCCAGAACCGCAGATTGACGAATGCCGAACCGCAGAACACCGAAGTGCCTCCGGTCGATGCCGATGGCCACTTCGACATTCGAAAATCGACATTCGTCAATCTGCGGTTTTTCCCAATTGCGCCGCCCCACCGCCCAACCGCCCAACCGCCCACCCTCCCACCGCCCCACCGTCCCACCGTCCAACCGCCCGACCGCCCCACCGTCCCAACCGCCCAACCGCCCAACCGCCCCAACCGCCCAACCGCCCAACCGTCCAACCGTCCAACCGTCCAACCGTCCGACCGCCCAACCGCCGAACCGCTCTTCCGCTGCGGCGTGGAACATGCTAGCATTCTGGCTGCACGGGAGATTGCGGCATGAGGTCTCTGTTCATAGCTATGTCCGTTGGCCTGACCTTCGGCACGCTCGCGCTGGGGGTGCCGGATGCGGGGGCGCATCGCGGCAGTGTCACGAACCTGATCCCCGACTTCGCCCATTTCCAGATCATCCTGGACCGCCAGCCCTTCGGCCAGCCGCCGCCGGCCGCGGCCACAGTCAAGCCCGACGAAGCCAAGCAGGCGCAGGCCGAGCAGGCCCTGGCCAAGCAGATCCGGCTCTGCGCCGTCACCCGCACCGACCAGGGCGTCGCCGCCGGACTGATCGACAGCTCCGCCAAGCCGCCCAAGAACTACTACCTTTACGTGGGCGAGGTCGTCGACGGCCTGACGCTCGTCGCCGCCGACCTGGACGAGGAAACCGCCGAGATCGAAAAGGACGGCGCCCGGCTGACGTTCACGCTGACGGGGGTGAAGACAGGGCCATCGTCGCCAATCCCAGCGCTCGCGAGCCGCACGCCGACGGCCACCGTCCCAGCCACGTCCGCGACCGTTCAGGCTCAGGCCACGACTGTAGCCCCCGAGACCGCCAACGTTCGTCCGGCATTGGTTCTGCGGTCTTCTCAAGACGGCATGCCAGCGCGCCCCTACATCCCCAAACAGGGATTGCTTGAAGCATTACGGAAGCGCGACGAGCTTCTCAAGTTGCGCGAAGAGGGCGGAGACATCAAGTCCTACATGGAACGTCTGCGTGACCGCAAACAGCAGGAAAGCACAGAGAAGGCAACCGCTGAACAAGCCGCCCGCGACCGTCTTCAGGAACTGGCACGCAAAATCACGGAGAATGAACTTGCAAAGAAGGAACGCGAGATCAACCTCAGCCTGATCGAACAGGGAGCCCGCCCCATCTCCGATATCACCCTGACGCCGGAAGAAGAGAAGGCGCTGGTGGAGAAGGGAGTCCTGCCGTGACGGAGAGGCAGAGGACGGGGCTGGGAACCAAGGGTTCAGGGTCTCAGGGTTCAGTCCCGCCACTAGGCAGGCGGCCAGTTGGGTCGCGCAGGGAGAACCGCAGATTGACGAATGTCGATTTTCGAATGTCGAAGGGGGAGCCGATGCCACGCCGAGGAGGACTTCAATCCTAACCTCTCTGACTGTCGCGTCACCCATTGGTTGAAGGCCTGAGGAGATTCGCATGTACGAGTACGTGCACGAGTACGGCAGGAAGAAGAACGGCAGGAAACCCGCTCCACTTACTCGTACACGTACTCGTACACGCCAATCTCTCCGTTGCTGGTGCATGAACTGCCGGTTCCAGTCCAGTTTCTTGACCGCCACCACAAACCCAAGGAAAGACCCACCATGAACACCCGCCACATACTCTTCCCCATCGCCGCCATCTCCATGAACGCCGTTCTGTGTTTCGCGCAAGTTGTTGTGCCCAAGCCGGCCGCGGGAACTGCCGCGACACCGTCGCCGTTACCCCGCGGCACTCGTGCTCTCGACCCAACCGCAATGTCAAACTTGCTGGCCCGCACCGGCGGCATGGTGCAGTCTCCTGTCATCGGTCCGGCCATCCTGTTTCTCAACACGCAGAAGCGCGTGCCTGCCGCGTCGTTGCGTGAGGCCGCCGATCAGATCCAGAAGATGCTGCGCCTGCCGTGCATGGTCAGTGAGCAAGTCGCAACCGAGCCGGTCGCCGATGCGACCAAAGCCCTGGCCAACGCCCACACCGCCGCAGTCATCGTGATCTGCGATGCGGCCAACCAGCCTTCGCTGCTGATCGCGCCGGAGAGTCGCTGGGCCCTGGTCAACGTCGCCGCGTTGGGCGGCAAAGGCGTGTCGGATCAGGTGCTGGCCGAACGCGTGCAGAAGGAGACGTGGCGGGCGTTCGGCTACCTGATGGGCGCCGCGAACTCCAACTTCGAGCATTGCCTGCTGAAGCCGGTGCTCGCACCGGCGGATCTCGATGCGCTGAAGACCAAGAGCATCTGTCCCGAACCCTTCAACAAAATCATGATGCAGGCCCAGAAGTTGGGGATGAAGCCGTCCCGCACCACGACGTATCGCAAAGCAGTTGAAGAGGGTTGGGCGCCGGCACCCACTAACGATATCCAGCGCGCGATCTGCGCCGAGGTGAAGAAGGCGGCGGGGAAGTGAGTGGTGGGTGGTGGAAGGGCCGACCGGCCTCCACTGGACCGCAGGAGATTGAGTTCGTTTTGTAATTTCGCTGAAGCACGTCGACTCCAGGTGCACAGAGCTCTCGCCGGTAATGGAGATGCGGCTCGAGTGGACGCTCGCCCTCCACGTTGACTGTTGGTCGTCTTGTCTGGAGATGGAGGGCCGGCGTCCCTGCCAGCCGGGCATCGGGACAGGCGCGAGTCGGTCGCTTGGGTGCGAGGGACCGCGCCCTGCAAAATCCTGTGAATCCTGTCGGAGGTTCCCCGGCCCGGAAGAGGCCGTCAGGGACGACGGCCCTCCAGAGCACCGCGCAGACCGTGGGCGCACATTGATGCCCATCGTGAGGGGCGTGGTCTCTCGCGCCCTGAGCGACTGGTTCGCACCTGCCGCGCTGTCGGCATCAGGCCGTCAGGGACGACGACCGTCCAGAACGCTGCCACGTCTCTGCGGCGCGTTCGGGGAACGCGCCCTACCCAACGCGATCCTGTCGCCTGCGCTGCTTCGCCCTTCAACCAGACTCCATCCACACGAAAAGAAGAACCCTGGCGGTTAAGCCAGGGTTCTTTTCGAAAGATACGCTGTTACGCGATCTTACTTGCGGAACTTGCGACGCAGACCAATGGCCGCGGCGCCAAACGCCAAGAGAGCCAGCGAGGTCGGCTCAGGAATTGCGTGCACAACCGTGAAGTCGGTGTTCAACCAGTTGGCCGTCTGCGACAGTGCTGAAGCCTGAATGTTCAAGGGCTTCGTTGCTGTGTACGCAATCGTCTTTCCATCAGCACTGATCGCCACCAGATAGAACGGTTTGCTGCCGGCGGTCCCGCCCACATCCGCGGGTACGATGGACTGCCCCAACGCGTTGTAGTACGCGCCCGCCACCAGTGAGCCGCTACCTTCCTGGGAGTCGGTCACATTGCCGATCGCATACGATGTCTGCGTCGCCAGAGCGCCGTCGTAGGTCATTCCGCCGCCGTTGTTGTCCCATACCAAGTAGAGTGTGCTGCCGGCGGCAAAGTCAGTGCCGTTCAGAGCACCACTACTGATACCCCACTTCACGTTGGAAGCAGAGGCGGCCCCGACTACGGCCATGACCGCGACCATCAGCATCATCATCTTCTTCAGTTTCATCACTTTTTCCTTATTGCATCATTTCTTGCATCTAGTTCCCGCCGAAACAGTCGACGGAAAGAAGTCATGTTCAGGGTGTGTAGTTCAGAGTTACGGTCCACGTACGCGAACCACCGCTGGTCATGAAGAACCCACCCGTTCCAACAGGAAACAGAACCTGATCCACCAGAATGGTCGAGGTTGTCCCGTTGGACGCAGCCAAGAACCAACCCAAGCCAACGCCGTTGTATGAGTAACTGTCCAAATCCCAGTTCATGGGATTGAAGACATACACTGTGTCTCCAGCCAGTGCAAAGGTCTCAATGTCACTAAATTTTGTCTCGATTGGGAACGGATTGGTGATCGGCCATATGTAGTCGCTGCCGGATGCATCGAAGACTACCTGTTGCGCGCCGGATGTCTTGACTTCACCAGATATTGTCAACGGCGAACTGCCATTGGCCGGGGCGAAGAAGATATTCGCTCCAACCATCACCTGAAACGACGCTATCGTGTGCGTTGTGCCATCGGATGCGGCAAGAAACCAGCCCAGCCCGATTCCGTTGTACGAATAACTATCCAAATCCCAGTTGGCGGGATTGAAAACATACACTGTGTCGCCGGGTTGGCAGACATAGTCAAAAAGGTTATTCGCGACGGTATAGGAACCATCCAGAGCGCTCATGCACTTCAGCGGAACGCCGACATTCGACATGAACTCTCCGGCGCCAGTGTTGATCGTACGGGTGATGTACCCGACCACATTCGGACTCGTCACATCGGCTGCTGTGGCGAAGGACGCCACGGCGCAGATCGTGAGAGCTGTCATTAACTTTTTCATGA
>CAYQJG010000148.1:0-7234 GCA_964417715.1 uncultured Lentisphaerales bacterium
CCTGCAGGCGGCGGCGTTCGGCGAGTTCGGCCTCGCGGAAGGCGAGTTCGGCCTCGCTCTTGCGGACCTCGCGCTCGATCTCGCCAAGCGCGGCGCGCTCCGACGCGTCTTCGAGTTGAACCAGCAGGTCGCCGCGCTTGACGCTGTCGCCGGAGCCGGCGACGATGCGCAGGACCGGGCTGGCCACCGGCGCCCGGACTTCGGCATACTCCAGCGTCGTCACGTAACCCGTGGCGGGGGCGTAACGGTCGAGTTGGATGTAGGCGCCGGCTGCGCCGATGCCGCCCAGGGTCAGCACGGTGATAGCGAGCGAGCGCCAGAGCCAGCGGCGGTGTTCGCGGGCGGTGGGCGGGGGCGGCTCGCCCCGCGTGGTGCGGTGTTCTCCCATGGAGTTATCCTAGTAACCAGTGAACCGTGAACCGTAAACCCTGAACCGTGAACCGTGAACCGTCCGTTCTGTCTGTCCGTAACCTAGCGGCGACGCTCTTTGAGGTAGTCCTTGGCCAGCGACCGGAGCCCGTCAGCCTCGTCCTCGTAGCGTTTGACGCACAGGTCGCAGTCGGTGCAGGAACGCTCGTAACAATTGCGGTGCACACGCGCCGGGTACATTTTGCGGAAGGCTTCAAAGCACTCATCGCTACAGAAGCAGTAGCGCTCCTGCGTCGTGCCGAACGCGACCTGGGCCATGTGAAAGCCGTCCGTTTCCGGATCCGCGACCTTGCCACACCAGCCGCAGGAGATGGTCAGGTGCTCAAGCACGTCCTTATGGCGCTTGTCGAGTTCGTCGTCGGCCCAGACGTACTCGACCCAGCTTACCGAGCCGGGCGGGACGCGTGCCACGACGACATCGTTGCGCAGCACGAGCACGGCGCCGTTCTTGACGACGTAGCAGCGATCGCCCTCGACCGCGCCGGGGTTGTTGGCGAGGTGGATGCGGACGCCGCCCTGGCGGGGCGCATCGAACACATACCAGCCGCAACTGTCGCACACCGAGGCGAAGAGATGTTGCCGCAGGCTGTCGCCGCACAGCGGACACCGGCCGCGCTGGATCACGTGCAGGCGTCGCAGCGACGTCTCGGCCGCCTCGCGCAGCTGCTTCTGGGCTTCCTTCTGGATGTCGCCGTCGCCGACCCGCTGGTCGTCGAGGATCTGGATGTCATGTTCGAAGCGATCACGCTGGTCGGCCTGCAACAGGCCTTCCTTGAGGATCTCCTCGACGGCCGGCGAGTCGCCGCCCGGTGTCTGCTTGCGGATGAGATCGAACAGTTTCGATGAAATCGACATGGCGTTACTCGATGCGGGGTTCCTGGGTGAAGGGCGCGCCCGTCGCCCGGACAAGGTCGGCGTAGGCGCGGATGGTTTCGGCGGCGACGGCGTAGACGCGGCGCGCGGCCGTGGTCAGGTCCTTCTGGGCATCCAGCACATTGCGGCTGCGCCCCTCGCCGAGGCGGAAGCGATCCTCCTCGGCCTCGAGGCCGCTGCGCGCCTCGGTTACGGCGACATCCACGAGCGCCAGCCGATCACAGCCGGCCTGCCAGGCCGCGCGGGCGCGGGCGATCTCCGAATCGATGGCGGTCTGCAGCGCCTGCATGTCGCGGCGCGCGGCTTCGGCGTCGGCCGCGCGTGCGGCGAGGGTGGCGGTTTCGGCGCGGAAGCCGAGCGGGCGGCGCCAGACGACGGCCGCCTGCCAGCCGCTGCCGGAGTGGGTGTGCCCGTCGTCGTCGGCATCATCCAGCGTCCAGCCGACGCCGGCCTGGAAACTGATATCGTCGCGGCCGTCCTCGCGTGCGAGGCGCGTCAGCGAGCCGGCTTCCTCGGCGCGCTCGAAAGCAACCTGCATCTCGGGTCGGCCCATGCCGGCCGTTGACGCGGCCGCCAGGCCCACGCCGGAGGTGGCACAGGCGGAGGCCCAGGCGCGCAGGGCGCCGGGCGCCACGGCCAGGTCGGCCGGCAGCGCCGCGCCGACCGCCTCCTCGAGCCGCACGCGGGCGTCCACCAGGGCCGCTTCGGCCTGGCGGACCTCGTCGGCGCGAAAGGCGACTTCCATGCGGGCGGCGTGCACCTGGTAGGCCGGCGTCACCTGCAGGCGCACGCGCTCCTCCGTTTCGGCGAGCAGGCGCATCACGCGGCCGGTGGCCGAGGCCGCCTCGTCCAGTTCGCCGCGCGCGCGCAGCCAATCGGCGTATGTCCTGACGATCTGGTGGCAGGTGTCCCGCCAGAGGGTGGCGTGTTCGGCATCTGCGGCGCGGACGCGGCTGGCGGCTGCTTCGGTGCGCAGGCTCTGCATGCGGAAGCCGCGGTCGCGCAGCAGCGGCACCTCCACGGTCAACGCGGCGACCGTTCGCGTGGTGTCGTTGCTGCCGTCTGCCAGCGAATCCCAGTGCGTGAGCGAGGTGGCCACATAGGCGCCGGGATCGACGGGCAGGGTGAGAGAGCCCTGGGCGGCCAGTGCATCGTCGGGCGACGTGGGCAGGGGCGCGCCCGGCACGGCGACGGGCCCGTTAACCCAGCCGGCAGCAGCCGCCAAGCGGGGATCATAGAATCCAGCCAGGGACGCAGCGCGCGCGCGTTCGGCCACCGTGCGCGCCTCCTCCGCCTGCAGACGCGGGTTGGACGCGTGCGCGACATGCAGCAGGCGCGTCAACGCGTCCGGCAGTGTGGCTGCGGAAAGGTCCTGGCCAAGGGCGCGTAGGCCCGTCGCCAGCACCAGCAGACTGGTGGCGAGTGTGCGGGAAGTCATCGGCATGTCAACCGGCCGCCCATGAGATAGGCCGGCTCGCGCACGGGACCTGTTCCGGTGTGCGCAGGTTCTTTTCAGTTGTGGTTACCCTCCTTTCTAGCAAGTCGGGGCGCGAAAGTCCATCCTGCGTGTGGGGCGAACGACTGTTTACGTGCACACGGCTGGCGCATCTGCTAGGCTTACGTTCGTATGGATGCCGATCACAGAGGCAAGGCGGCGGAGGGCGGGCTTCGCGAGCAGGATGCGGGACACTATCGCATGCTGTTCGACACGATGGCCGACGGGGTCGTGTTCGTGGCGCCCGATGGGCGCATTCTTCAGGCCAATGCGGCCGCGCTGCGGATGATGCGCCTGAGCCGGACTGCCTTTGAGAGCCGGAACTGCAATGACTCTGCCTGGGTAGGGCTGCGTCCCGACGGGACGCCAAGACCGCACGCGGAACGGGCCATCCAGCGGGCATTCCAGGAACGGCGTACGGTGTCGAACGTGGAGATGGGCGTTCGCCGCGACGACGGCACCGTGTGCTGGATCAACAGCAGCGCCGCCCCGCTCATCAACGACGCCGGCGAAGTCGAGGGTGTCGTGGCGTCTTTTACCGACATTTCCGAGTGTCGCGAGGCGCAGGATCTCCTGCGGTTGCAGCGCGATCTGGTCGTCGCTGTTCTCGCTGAGGACAGCCTGGAGGGGGCACTGCAGAAGGTGCTGGAGTTCGCCTGTCGCATTCCGGGCGTTGACGGCGGCGGCGTGTACCACGTGGATGGAACGAGCGGACAGGCGGACTTGCTGGCGCATCGCGGCCTGGGCATGGAATTCGTCGCCGCGGTCGACCATGTTCCGCCCGGCAGTGGCCGTGCGCGGGCACTCCTGCAGGGGCAGCCCCTCTACGTGGTTCACGACGCGATGCGAGGCATCGACCCCGAAGGGGTGCTGGCGCGCGAGGGCCTGCGCGCGCTGGCCGTCATGCCGCAGCAGTTCGAAGGGCGCGTGGTCGCGGCGCTCAATCTGGCCTCGCATACGGTGGATGACTTCGCGCCCGCCTCGCGACTGGCGATTGAGGCCGTCGCCGGACTCATGGGCGGCGCCGTCACGCATCTCGATGCTCAGGACGCCGTCCGGCAGGCGCGCCAGAACCTGGCCACGCTCTTCGATACGATTACCGATATGCTGTTCATCCTCGATGAGTCGGGGCGAATCCTGCACGCCAACCGAGCCGCACTGCAGGCGCTGGGCTACACGGCGGAGGAACTGCTTCAGCGATCGGTCCTGGACTTGCACCCGCCCGAGAGGCGCGAGGAGGTCGGCGCCGTCGTGGCCGACATGGTGGCCGGCCGGTGTGAGACGTGCCGGATTCCATTGGTGAGTCGGAGCGGGCAGTTGGTCGAGGTGGAGACCAAGGTGCATCTTGGCCAATGGGATGGCGGTCGCGTTCTGTTCGGGGTTTCCCGCGACATCAGCGAACGGTTGAGGATGGAGCACGAGGTCATCCGAGCCAAGGAGGACTGGGAGCGTACGTTTGACGCTGTCCCGGACCTGATCGCGCTGCTCGATACGGATCACCGGATCACCCGCGTGAACCGGGCGATGGCGGAACGGCTGGGGTACGCGCCCGCGCAACTGGCGGGCCGTCGCTGCTACGAGGTCCTGCACGGTCTCTCCGCGCCCCCCGCGTGCTGCCCGCATGCGCAGGTGCTGCTCAGCGGGAAACAGGCGCACGCGGAGATCGCCGAGCTTCAGCTCGGTGGGATCTTCGACGTTACGGTCGCGCCGCTGCACGACAAGTCGGGTAGCCTCGTCGGCAGTGTGCATGTCGCCCACGACATCACGGCGAGCAAGCAGGCGATGCTGGCCCTGCAGAAGAGCGAGGAGAAGTTCCGTGAGCTGGTCGAGAGCATCAACGATGTGCTTTACAGTGTCGATATGCAGGGGCGCATCGCCTATATCAGCCCGGCGGTGGAGCCGATGCTCGGCCATACGACCGACGAACTGCTTGGCACGCCCTATGTGCCGTTCGTGCATCCGGACGATCTGGCGGAGTTTCAGGCCAGCTATGCCGACGCGATGGCGGGGCGCTCTCGCCACGCCGCCTATCGGCTCCGCCACAAGGATGGGACGTACCGTTGGGTGCGGAGTTCGAGCCGGCTCGTGCTGGATGCGGCCGGCCAAGTGGTCGCGATGCGGGGCATGCTGCGGGACGTAACCGAGAAGAGGGAGGTCGAGCAGGCGTTGCGGGAGAGGGAAGCCGTGCTTGCCAAGGCCCAGCAGATCGCGCACCTGGGGAGTTGGGAGTTGGACGATGCCACGCACGAACTGCGGTGGTCGGACGAGACGTTTCGCATATTCGGGTATGCCCCCCAGACCTTCAGCCCCACGATCGCGCTGTTCCTGCAGAGCGTGCATCCGGAGGACCGGACCTCGATGCAGGAAGCCATCACGGCTGCGTGGGATGCGCGAACCCCGTTCAGCCGTGACCACCGCATCGTCCTGCCGGATGGCGCCGAACGCATCGTTCACGAACAGGCGGAGATCATGCGGAACGCTTCGGGTGAGCCCGTGAAGTGGATGGGTACAGTTCAGGACATCACCGAGCGCAGGCTGGCGGAGGAACTGTTTCGGGGCGTCTTCGAGAACAACCCGACGGCCATCCAGGTTCTCGATGAGAATGGCTTCACGCTCCGGGTCAACGCGGCGCACACCCGGCTCTTCGGCGCCGTCCTCCCGGCGGATTTCTCGATCTTTGACGACCTCAGCAGGCGGCCGGCGCTGAGAAAACTGGTGCTGCGCGCCAAGTGCGGCAACGTGACGCGGTTTCCAGACATGGAGTACAATGTGCACGATGTCGGGCCCGAATTGCCGAACAAACCCATTTGGGTACGTGCGACGGTTTTTCCCATAGACAGCGCCGGCGGCAGACAGCAGCGATTCGTGATGATGCATCAAGATATCACCGATGCTCGGCGGATGGAGGGCGAGATCCTCCAGATCGCCGATTGGGAGAAGACGCGCATCGGGCAGGACCTGCATGACACGCTGGGACAGCAACTCGCCGGTCTGGCCTACCTGATCCAGGCCCTGGTGCCGGCGTGGGCGAAACAACCCCAGGCCGTCACCAACAAGGCTCTGGCCCAACTCGCCGACGAGGCCGGTCGCTCGGTCAACCTGGTGCGGCAGGTGGCGCGTGGCCTTACGCCGGTTGCCCCGACGCCGAATGGCCTGGCGAACGCCTTGCGCGACATGGCCGAGCGGGTTCAGCAGATCCATGGCATGACCTGCGTGCTGCAGGCCGACGAAGAGGTGACGGTGACCAGTCGCCTGGCGGCCACGCACCTGCTCCGGATCGCGCAGGAATCGGTTACGAATGCCGTTCGGCATGGCCGGGCGCGGCATGTCGCGGTCGGGCTGAAGCGACGTGGTGAGCGGGGCGAATTGACGATCCAGGATGACGGGGTCGGCATGCCGGCGGGACACCCGGCCGGCCCGGGCCTTGGTCTTCGCATCATGCACTACCGAGCCGCCCAGATCGGCGCGACGCTGGCCGTCGAACGCGTCGAGGGCGGCGGAACACGGGTGGTGTGCGGCTTCAGGTATTTGGGAGATGCGGAAACATGAAGATCGGGACACCCCCAGACGCCGTCAGGCGCATTATGATTGTTGACGACCATCCGCTGGTGCGCCAGGGCATCGCCACGCTGATTCAGGCAGAGCCGGACCTCGCCGTCTTTGGCGAGGCCGGCAGTGCCGACGAAGTCCTGCAGGTGCTCGCGAAGGACACCCCCAGTCTGATCCTGCTGGACATCTCCCTGCCCGGCACCCATGGCATCGACCTCCTCAAGGACCTGCACCTCCGGTACCCGCGCGTCCGCGTGCTGGTCTTCTCGATGCACGAGGAGAGCGTCTACGCCGAACGCGTACTGCGCGCCGGCGCGCACGGCTACATCATGAAGAATGAGCCCGCGGCGAAGGTCATCGCAGCGATTCGTACCGTGTTGAAGGGCGAGCCTTCCGTCAGCCCGGCCATCGCGGGGCGGATGTTACGGCTGTTCGTCTCCAACAAGCCGGGGGGCGACGCGCCGCAGACCGACGCCGAGAAACTCAGCGACCGCGAGTTGCAGGTTTACACCTGCCTCGGGAATGGCATGTCCACGCAGAAGATCGCCGACCAGTTCAAGCTGAGCAGCAAGACCATCCAGACCTACCGCGAGCATATCAAGCGTAAGCTCGGCTTCCGGAATGCGGCGGAGCTTATTCACCACGCCACGCATTGGGCCAAGTCTGAAAATGACCAGCCGCAGTCCGGCAAGACACACTGATTCCGGCTCGTGCGCCGCCGTCACCCCGCTGCGATGTTGACCAGCTTGCCCGGCACGACGATCACCTTCTTCACGGCCAGGCCGGCGAGATGGCGCTGGACCTGCGGGTCGGCCAGGGCCGCCTGCTCCATCGCCGCCTTGTCGGCGCCGGCGGGCAGTTCGATCTTGCCGCGCACCTTGCCGTTGA
>CAYQJG010000149.1:0-7168 GCA_964417715.1 uncultured Lentisphaerales bacterium
GCGCGGTCGGCGGGGTGACGTCCTGCTCGTCACTCAACTCGATCTTGGTCAACACGACTTCCGGATCGAATTGCGATAGCGTGATGTTGACAAGGTAGTTGGTGCCGCTGGTCGCGGGCGCGAGCGGGGCGTCGACGTGCAAGGCATCGGCAATATTCAGGTACAGCTCGCCGGTACCGTGACCCTGCAGCGTGATTCCGCCGGACGCGACCGTCAAGCCGGCACGGTACATCTGGTACCACGGCGCAGCCCAGGTGGCGTTGGTCGCGCTGTCGGGGTCCTTGAAGCTGATCCGCGCCTGGAAGGTCTTGCTGCTTCCGGAGATGTTGTAGAAGGTAGCGATGACCCGTTGAGGGCTCCGCATATCGATCGGCACCGTTCCTCGCACACCGTAGTAGGCCACGTTGTCGCCAGGGCTGGCGCCGGAATCGGCGACGCCCTTGTGGTCGGGATTGCCGTCGGGATCAACGTAAGCCGTGTGCGCCGTGTCCCGGATGACCGTGTTCCATGTCGGGAACTGAGCGCCGAACGTGCTGGCGGCGTCGCTGTCGTGGAAGTCCACCAGCAGCCAGCGATCCGCCCCGGTCGTGACGGCCGGAATCGCCCAGAGGCCGGCGAGCGCCGACACGACCAGCCATGTGCTTTGGCAGTTGATGCGCATGTTTACACGCCATGGGCGGTTATGTCGGCGGGGGCTTCATCGGCGTGCCCGCGGTCCTGCGCCGGTCTCGATCACCGCACGGTGCGGTGGCCGCCACGCCGGCAGCGAGTAGTTGACCTGGTAGTTCGACGTGTTGGGCCAGGAGCGCAGCGGCGCGTAGCAGCGCCGGCCGGGACGCGGCAGGCGTGCCGGCCCGTAAACATGCAACCGCTCCTCATCCCACACGACAAGCTGGTCCACGCCGAGTCCCAGGACATCATGCACCTCGAGGTACTTGGCCGGACGCGGACCGTCGGGAAAGGGAACCACGAGGTCGAAACGCTCGTCCCAGAGTCCGCCGTCACCCGGCCGCGGCGAGAAGGCGATCAGTTCTCGGCCGTCACCCGTCCAATTCACCGGCTGGCAGACGGCCCCCGCGGCGTAGCGCTCGGTCTTGCGCACGAGCCGGTTCTGCTCGTCGAGCAGCGCAATGATCCCCTCGTTGCCGTGGAACATCGTGACGATGCGCTCGAGCCCGGGGCGCGCGGGATCGAAGTCGCCCACTGAGAGGTGTTGCACGTGCCCAAGATGAATCTCGTCAACCTTGCCGTCGCTGCGGTCGTCGACGAAACCGGCCTCGCCGCACGGATGCAGGATGTGCCGCACCCCGTGGCTGTCGCGGTAGGCAAAGCAGGCGTCCGGATGGTCGCCGAGGACCAGCCGGCCAACAAGGCGGCCTCGGTGGTCGAGGCGGGAATAACCCAGGATCACGGTGTCGCGCCCCGTGGCGTCGAGGTCGCAGGCGAAGGGGAAGTGGCCGGTGTTGCAGCGGTGCGACCAGAGTGGGCGCAGCGTCCGCCCGTCGAGGCCCCAGGCGCAGTGGTAGCGGTCCTTGATGAGCACGTCGCCGAGCGGGTGGCGCCCCGTCAGGTTGCAGAGCCGCAGGCTGTCCGGGATGAGGCGGGGCACGTCGTCGCCATGGCCGTCGCCCCAGTAATGGCTGATCTCCTCCCAGTACGGCTCCATCCGCGGCGGTACGGGTGTCGGCACGCGCTGGCGCGTCTTGCCCGTTCGCGGATCAAGCACCTCCAATGAAGCCCCGAAGGCGGCGACGATCTCCATGCCGCGGCCGCGGTCGGCGGCCTGGAAGGGCAGGTCGCAGGTGACCGCAGCCGAGTCGGGCGCGAAGCGGCCGCGCTCCCACAGGAGGCGGCCGTCCAGGTCGAGCGCCGAGAGCCGCACGAGCTTCTGATAGGTCCAGCGGCGCCCCGCGTGGCCGCCGGGGATGCCGAAGAGCAGTTCGTCCCGCCCGTCGCCGTCGAGGTCGGCCAGGCGCAACTGCCGCCCGAGGGCGTGACCGCGCACGTCGATGTCGGCGAGCAGTTCCATCGCCGGCCAGTCGCGGCGGACACGGGCGAGGCGCACAGTCTCGCGGCGCGCCGCCTGCATCAGACGGGTACGTTCTGCCACCGAGGCACGCACCGCAACCGATCCGAACGTGGCGGCCCCGTCGGCCCAGAGCCCGATCCCGCCGAAGTCGATACAGCCGTCGCGCGCCGTGAGCGCAAGATGGCCGACACGCACCGTCAGGCGGTCGCCGCGGACTTCCAGCGCGACGGGTATCGGCCGTCGCGGCGGTGCCATCGGGGCCGCCGCCAGGACCGTCGTCACACCCTCCAGCAACCGCAGCAGTTTGAGTTGGCCATCCTCGAAGACGGCCGCGTAGAAATCGCGCGCGGTACGGTAGCGCGCCACGATCCCGACCGTTCCCGGTCCAGTCACCGACAGTTCGACCGTCAGCGTATAGTCCGCCCAGGGTTCGGGTCCGCGCGTGAGCACCAGGCCCTTGCCCCAGGCGTGGGTGGCCGCATCCTTGACCAGACGCACTCGCCCGCCGCGACGGGCGATGCGCACGGGCGAGTGCTGCCGGTCGGGGTTGCCGCGGGTGGCCTTGTCGGCATGGTACCACCCGCCCGGGTTCGACGGCACCGTCAGCGCCATGTACTCGCCGCGCGCGCTGTTGTCACGGTGCAGAGGACCGGCCGGGAAACCCGACCAGTCCTCACGTAACAGGATGCCCGTCGTGCGTCCTGACTGCATGTCGGCCGTCACCGCAGGAGGATCACCGTGCCACTGGGCGGGCGCCGGCCGGTCACGTACAGGTCGTTACCTATGACGTTCACGCCCAGATTCAGCCAACCCACGGCACTGACCCAGTTGGTCTGACTGAAGCTGCCCGTCAGCACACCTTCCCCACCCGTGCCGGTGGTCGTGTCGATGATCTTCGCGTTCAGGGTCACCTGGCCCGGCGGCGACCACAGGTTCACGGTCAGGATCGCGCCGTTCGCGATATCCACCTTGCCCGTGCCCGTGCCCATGCCAAACGCCACGGTCCGGTCATAGCGGTCGGAGGTGACGCCGCGAATATCCACCACGTAGGTCGAGTTGCTGGCGAAGCGCAACGTCGGGCTGTAGCCGGCGGAGGCGTTGCCGAAGGTTGCGACGCCTACACCTTCGTTGGCCCCGACGTCGCCCGGGCTCCACCAGCCCCGGCCCGGCGTGGCGAGCGTGCCGTTACCGACCGTCAAGGTGCCCGCTTGGTACACATGGTTGCTGCCGCCGCCCGAACGCACGCCCTTGATCGTCAGCGCAAAGTCTACGTGCGACACGGCGGTGGCGTTGGCGATCCGCAGGTCGCCGGGCAGTGCCTGCGCCGTGTTGACCCGAACGTACCCGCTCCGGATGTCCCAGGCGCCGCTCCAGGTGCTGCCAGCCGCGAACGCGAAGCCATCGCTGGTCACGCTGCCGGGGTTGCCCGTGACGGTGAGCTTGCCGGAGCCGTGGACCGCGGCCCGGATGCGGCAGCGGTCGCCCGTGGCCGCGGCCGCGATCTCGGAATCGGCGTTCACGTTCAACGTAGCCCCGGCCTGAATGTCGCTGCCGTTCTGCTGCATCAGCCGCCCGCCGTTCAGGTTCACCGTACCGACGAGGTTGTTGAGGTTGTCGACCCGCAGCGTGCCGCCGGTGCTCACGTTGATCGTCGCCGTGGCGGCAACGGGCGAAAGGGCCACGCCGCCGTCCTTGCAGCGCAGCATGCCGGACCCGGAGAGGTTCAGGATCGCCGACACCGGCACTTCGTTCGCGCTCAGCGTCTCGACGGTGTTGGTGGTGATGCTGGCCGTGTCGCCCGCGAGTGGCGGGCCGCTGACGCCGCCGGGCGCGTCCCAGGTCGCCGCAGCGTTGAAACGGGCGTTGGCGATGGCGGTGAACGCCGCGTTGGCGCGCACGGTGATGGTCACCGTGTCGGATCCGGACAGTCCCAGGCCATCCGTAGCCGTCAATTTGAGCACGTACGCGCCGACCTGATCGAACGTCACCGTGCTGTCGATGTTGGCGGCGGTGCCGAAGGTCGCCGTGCCCACGCCGCTGTCCTGGGTCCAGAGATAGGTCAGTCCGGGCGAGGTCGGCAGGCCGTCGTCGACCGTGACGGTGCCATCAAGGCTCACTGTTGCGGCCAGCGTCGCGTTCTGGGCGTTGCCGGCGTCCACCGTGGGCGCCTCGTTGTCCTGTACGACGATGGTCACCGTGTCCGATCCCTGCAGGGCGGTGTCGTCGGCCGTCAGGAGCAGGACATAGGTGCCGGCCAAACTGAAGGTGGCCGTGGTGTCCAGCGCCGTGTCGCCGCCAGGGAACGTCACCGTGCCCGGGCCGCTCTGTTTGCTCCAGAGGAAGGTCGCCGCGGCAGGCGTGTTGTCATCGGCAAGCAGCGTGGCATCCAGCGTGACGTTTCCGGTGGGCAGCGTGTTCACCACCACCGTCTGGTTGGCACCGGCGTCGACGACTGGCGCCGCGTTGCCGGCGTCGTTGTCCTCGATTTCGACGATGGCGCTGGCCGGCGAGCCGACCACGTAGGCGGCGTCGGACGCCAGCGTCAAGACCACGGTCTCCTTGATGGCGCCCTCCGCAATTGAGTCTTCAAGCGTCGTTACCGTGACTGTGGCGAACGAGGAGCCATTGGGAATCGTCACGCTGCCCGTCAAGGTCGTGTAATCGCTGCCCGGCGTGGCTGTGCCACTGGGCGTGTACTTCACCACCAGCGCGCCATCCGTGCGGGATCCGCGGCTGACCGTGAACTGCCCGTTGTCGGGCCCCGTCTCCGACGCCGCGGCATCGTTGGCCGTGACGGTCACCGTGGGCCGCTCCTGGCCGAAGGCGCCGACGTGACTGCTGTCAGAAGCGGCTGTCAGCGCCCACACGCCAGACTTCAGCCGGTAGTTGTTGCGGTAGTCCGTGCCGTTGTAGGTTGCGAAGAGATTGGCGGGAGTCAGGGTGTTGTTGAGTTGGTTGTTGTCGGCGCTCGCCAGGTTGTTCAGGTCCGTGACTGACTTCGCCGCGCTCGCCCAGTAGCCCACGTAGTTGCCCTTCGTCTGTACAAAGGCGTTGTAGTCGGCATTCCAGTCTGTCACCGCCGCATTGCACACCAAGCCATCGAAGCCATTCGCGCCGCTGAGCTCGCCCACCACCAAATTATCCTTGATGATGGCCATCGGGTTGGTGCGGGCCGCGATGAGAATACTGCCAAACGAGGCGGCCGTACCGTCGCACTTCACAAAGGTGTTGTTCTCAATGGTGGTATGGGTTATCTGAGCAGTGCCCGAACCGGTGATGAACCCCGCACGCAGATAGTAGAAGAGGTTGTTGTGGATGTTGACCGCCGCCGAGCCGCTGGTGGCGGTGTTCTGATCCCGGATTCCATAATGGACGAGGGACGAACTGCCGACGAATACGCAGTCCGAGACCTCCAAGCCCATCAAGTTGGAGCCGGTAACCGTGTCGATACCGCGCAGTTGCGTGGTCCCCGACAGGTTGAAGTTGCAGCTCGTCACCGTCACCTTGTAGGCGGCATCGTTCATCCGGCAGTAGATGCCTAGCGACCACGAGGTTGTCGCGTTCGCCGTGAACGTGCAGTTCTCGACGGTCACGTCGCCGGTGAACCTGCCGCCGTTGCCGATCTCCACCGCGCCCAATGTCGTGGTCGCGCCCAGGCTTTCGTCGAATTTCAGCCGCCTGAGGGTCAGGCCAGGCATGGCTGCAATCGCTGTCGTGGGCGTCGTCCTGAACGAGTGCAGTGTCGGCGTCTGCCCGCTGGCCGCCTCGATGGTCAGGTTGATGCTGTTGAAGCCGGCATTGTCCAGCTTGACGGACTCAGCGTAGTTTTCCGAATCCATGATCCGCACGGTGTGCGTGCCCGCACCGGCGGCACGGGCCGCGTCGACCGCCGCCTGGATCGTTGAGTAGTAGGGCGAGCCGCTCTGTTTGACCTGGAACTCCGCCGCCCCCGCCGTTCCCGCCAGCAGAGCCATCGCCAGCACTGCCACCCACGCTCGCTGTGTCTGTGTGTTCATGGTTTTCCTCCGTCGTGTGTTCATGGTCTTCCTCCGGTTGTGTCCGCTTGCGGACGGTTGATCAACACCAGTCGGCTGCCCCACCCGTGGCGGCCGACAACAAACCCCGGCACCGTCACGAGGCCGTGCGCATCGGCGACGACCTCGCCCTCCGCCCGTTTGACGGGCTTTGCCGGATCGCTCAGGTCCCAGTTTTCCCAACGCACCTTCCCGCCTGGCGCCGGCTTGAACTTCCGGCAGCGCCGCGGCGTCACGTCCGCCGTGGCGGAGTCGCCGTCCCAGTCGCTGAACCGGTTCTTCGTCACGCGCAGGCAGATGGCCAGGCGGCCGGACTCGTCCACGATGTCGTCTTCGGCGCTCTTGGGGTCAAAGTTCTGGTTTTTTGTCGACCACTGGAAATGCCCGTTCCACGTGCCGCGCGGCGCGCCATCACACACAAGAAACGTGCGGGGCTTCTTCTCGGCCGGCACCGCTTCATCCTCCGCGGCACCGGCATCGCCATCCCTACCCTTTCCTCCCGGCGTCAGCTTCCGGGAGGGCGGCGCATCCGCCAGCAGATCGCCCTCTTCGATCGTCAGTTCGGTTGCCGTGTTGCCAGCGATGCGGAAGACCGTTCGCGTCTTGGCGCCTGGCGAAAGCACGAGCGTCTTGC
The DNA here is from genome assembly GCA_964417715.1 of uncultured Lentisphaerales bacterium. Lineage (GTDB taxonomy): Bacteria > Verrucomicrobiota > Kiritimatiellia > RFP12 > CAYQJG01 > CAYQJG01. The sequence continues at coordinate 6,698 of CAYQJG010000149.1, forward strand.
CCTTCAGGTTGGGCGGGAAGGAGCCGTCCACATGCTCATTCTGGCCGCGCCTGTTTATATCGGCATTCAGCGACCCCGGCTTGATCGTGAGCGTTTTCGCGGTCAGCCCTTCGTACGTGTGGTAGATACGGAGTCCACTATGAAGGGGGGTGTTGCAGGAGGCGTTGGCGAAGGCGGGCATCACCTCATCCTTCCGGATCAGGCGGTAGTCCATGGCGCTTGCCGGACCGGCCCAGGGCCTGTGGTCGACCATCTCCCAGCAGGCGGCATAGGCGTGCTTGCCCTTCTCCAGTGCCCTCCAGTACTGGTCCACGTCGTGGAAGGGGATCACGTAGTCAATGATCCCTTGCCCTGTATCGAAGAACGGCAGTTCGCGCTCGGGATGCTCGGCGGCTTGTTTCGTCTGGTTGAGCGCATCGTAAACCGGCACGTTGTCCGGCGTGGGGTCGACGCGGTCGCGCGGGCCGAACT
>CAYQJG010000150.1:0-7167 GCA_964417715.1 uncultured Lentisphaerales bacterium
CCCTCTTCCCCCTCCCCGCCCTGCAGCCGCTCCTACGCCACGCGACAGACCCTACGCAGGATGGTTACAAACGGGATGGCGATGAGCAGGTAGGCTACCAACCAAGGCGGAAGCAGGAGCCAGTCGATGCTACCAACAAAGTTGAACAGGCGCATGGGTTGCAGTGCCACCTCGACGGATTGCAATGGCGCGTCCGGAAAAAGCGTGACCGGTTCGGCGTATCGTCGCGTGCCGGCGCAGAGGGGGGCCTCGTAGGTTCGCCCGGCGTAGCGGATCTTCAGCGTGTGCGGTTGCGTGTCGTGAACCATCACGCGCCAGACTGCGGCACCGCCGCGGACGGGTGCTGAGGCAGCCCGCGCCGCGTTCCGCCCTTGATACAAGCCGCGGATGCGGTTGCCGATCCATAGTCCGGCTGTGTCCCAGGTGTTGGATGAAACCACGCGCTGGTCCTCGACCACCGGTTGCACCCAGGCGCCCACCACCTCAATGCCGGGCTCCGGCGCCAGATGTGCCCGCTGGCCGATGGCTGCACGCGGCACGCAGGCGCGAACCTCGACGGGATGATCGATGCGCGGCGGGACGTAGGCCAGCCGCGCAAAAGCCCAGGTTGCCAGAAGCGCCACGGGGATCAGCGCCCAAAGGAGCGGTTTGCCTTCAAAACGCAGCGATTTCAGCTTGATCCGCGTGATGATGTCCTGGTGCCGTTTCGCGGCTTCTTTGTCGCCACGTTTTCTGGCCTCGCGCCGCAGCTGGTTCTGGCCGATTTCGTCGGCGACAGCACGGTGCAGCCATTCCTGGTCCGTGGTCCACTTGCGCACCAGCGTGAGCGAGGCGGATGTCAGGATGGCGACACAGAACAGCTTGACGTCACGCGGCAGGTAGAGGATCCAGCCGAAGATCCAGTCTGCGGCGTTGACGATCCAGAGAGTGAGGGCTTGCATCATATTAGTTCCCCTCCACAAAGGTGATCAGCCCGCGGTTGCCATCCACGCGGACCATGGTGCGGTCCGGGATGCGTCGGGTGGCGTCCGGGCAGACCAGCGCCGGGATACCGAAGTCGCGCGCCACGATGGCGCCATGGCTCAGCACGCCGCCGCGCTCCACAATCAGCGCCTTGGCATGCACAAAGAGCGCGGTCCAACCCGGATCGGTGGACGGACAGACCAGCACATAGTCGGTCATGAGATCATCCGCCTTTTGAGGATCGTACACGATGCGCGCCTGTCCGGTGGCCACTCCGGCGGCAATTGGATCGCCGGAAAGTTCTTTGGCGCCGTCATAGAGCTTCGGCAGCCCAAGGTCGTCGAGGTGTTGCGAGTCAACCACTGCCGGCATCTCCAGGCGCCTGGCCGACTGCCATCGGAGCTTGCGGCTCGCAATGACCGGCGTCAGCTCCGCGCGGCGGCTCTCGTAGGTCGTCAGGTCGTCCAGCGTCAGGAAGAAGATGTCGCGGCCGAGATTCCAGCGGTCGGCGAGTTCCGTGATCACCCGACGGATGGTCTCGTACCCCATCATCAGGTAGTGCTTGCCCGATTCGCGGTACGGCAACATGCGTTGGGCATCCGTGAGGTCCGTCATCACATCCTCGAACAGGCAGCTGCCGCTCCAGTGGCGCAGCGTCGCCGGCAGATCCTTTTCCGCCGCCTCGCGGCGCTGGACGTTGCGACGGTGCAGCTCTTCCGGCATGCGCGTGGACGGGCTCTGGCACATGGCCATGATCTGCTTGAGATAGGAGGAATCCTCGCGCCAGCGCGGCTTGGAAAGCTCCATCTCCTCAACCGCGCGGTGGCCATACGCCTCGACGACCGACTCGAGCGAACGCCTGCCGTGCGCCGCATCGCTGATGGCGATCCCCTGCTCGATGGTCGTATCGCCCTCCAGCCCCTGCGTCAGCGTCAAGGCCAGCTGCGTGCCGGCCTCCTGCCCCATGAGCTGGGTCAGGGTGCCCTTGAGCGAGGCGTCGGCCAGGCCGCCAAAGAAACCGGGCTTGAGCGATTCGCCGCCGAACTCGTTGAGCACGCGGTCGATGCGCTCGCGAAGCTCCGCCAGGAGTTCGACGGTGCTGTGCTTGCCGAGGTCCTGGCGGCGCTTTGCCGCGACCCATTCCAGGTACGGCGGCAGGATCTCCTTCTCAAAGCGCTCCACCACGATCTTGCGCAGCGCCTTCATGTTCCGCGAGCAGGTGAGCATGCGGCAGATCAGCGACGGCAGCGAGACCAGGAACCTGCCGTCCGCACGCGTGGGGTCGAACAGGGAAGGCGCGGCATCCATGACCTTGGGGTCCCTGACCACGGCATCCAGGTCGTAACGCAGCGGCATGCCGGACCAGAAGAGCATGGCCGCACGCTCGGGGTCGGCATAGATGCGCCCGGCGATCAGCTCCAGGAACCCCTCGCGGCAGACCTCCGGGCTGGGCTGATAACCGAGGTCGCGGTACATGCGACCGAAGCCGCCGTTGCCGCTCATGAACCCGCTCACAATGTCCCAGGTGAGCGGCGTGGGGGCCGGGAGCGTCTCGCCGAGGTTGTGCGTCACCCACACACGGCGGTGCGGACCGGCCAGTTCGCGCAGGCGGTAGATCTCCTCCTTGCGGCCGACCTCGACGTCCTCCAGCACGTCCAGGCCGCGGATGGGGCGCGACTGCAGCATGGCGAACTTGCCCTCGGCGCGGCCGAACTCGATGTCCATGGGCTTGCCGAAGAACCTCTCGATGCCCATCGAGATGCGTGCCAGCTCCTGGATCTGGACGTCGGCGAGCGATGGCGCATCCGGATCGTGCGCGGTGGTCTGGTCGCCCAGCGCCGTGACCATGTGCGCCTTGTGGCCGATCACGCGGCGGCGAATCTCCAGCGTCTGGCGGTCCACGGCAAAGCTGTCCGGGTGGACGTCGCCGCTCACGACCGCCTCGCCGAGACCGTAGGAGGACTCGATGATGATTTCGTTGGCCTCGAGGTTGTTCGGGTTCATCGTGAAGACGATGCCCGAGACCTCGGACGGGAACATGGACTGCACGGTGACGGCCGTGCCGGCGCAGCCGCGCACGTCGTGCTCGCGGCGGTAGGTGATGGCGCGCTCGTTGTTCCAGGAGCGGAAGACCGCTTCGATGCACTGCGTCAGGGCCTCCCACGGCGTGGCCGGGAACGCCTGGTCGGTGCGCAGCGTGTAGAGCTTGAGGTAGCGCTCGGCCAGCAGGCGCGAATCGACCTCGGAGTGCTGCCTGTGGCGCGCGGACTTCTGCCCGGAGGCGAGTTCGCGACCGGCAGTCTCGAAGTCGTCCGGGCTGATGCCTGCGACCGTCTTGCCGAACATGAGGGCGAACTGCGAATAGACGCGCCAGAAGTTGACGTCGGTCAGGCTGGCGGCAGCGGGATCGAGGCCGCAATTCAAGATGGTGTCCATCATCCCGGGCATGGAGGCCGCGGCGCCGGAGCGCACCGAGACCAGCAGCGGCGGCCTGGCGCCATACTTCCGGCCGGTCATTTCTTCCAGCCGCGCGAGCTGCTCCCGGACTTCCGCCTCGAGCCCTTCGGGCCACTGGCCATGGTTGTCCAGGTACAGGCGGCAGCACTGGGTCGAGATCGTGAACCCGGGCGGCACCGGCAGACCGGCCTTGCTCATGGCGGCGAGGCTGGCGCCCTTGCCGCCCAGGATGTCCTTGCGTTCCGGGTCGCCCTCGACGATCCCCTGCCCGAAGAAATGGGTCCAGCGACGGTTCATCGTTTCCCCTGACGGGCGCAGATCAGCCCCTTTTCCGCGGTTGCGAAGTAGACCACGCCGTCGGCCAGGATCGGCGACGAGGTGATCGTTCCCAGCCAGGCGCTGGCCAGCCAGCGGCTCTCGGCGTTCTTGTCCGAGAGGTCCACCTTCTGCAGACCGGCAGGCGTGTTGTAGAGGAGCTTGTCGCCCGAGAGCAGTGGCGGCAGGCCGGGCACGGCGTTCTTCAGGCGGAACTGCATCTCGCCGTCCCAACTGACTGCGACGATCTCGCCGTTGGTCGTGGTGCAGTAGACGCGATTCTCGTCCGCGGCCAGCGGGGCCTTGGAGGGCTCGCATTTCACGCTCCACAGTTCAGCCCCGTTGACCAGGCTGAGCCCAACCAACTGTCCGTCTGGACGGGCCGCCACGGCGACATCGTCGTTGGCAACCGGCGTCGACAACGTGATACCTGTTTTCCAAGCCAATTTCCCGCTATCCGCCCGCAATGCGTGGAGGCCTTCGCCTGTGCCGATAAGCACGAGATCGCCCCCCATGCCGGGTGCGCCGGAATCGGCGCCGCCGATTGGTGCTGAAGACCAGCAGATCTTTCCGGCATTGGCGCCCTTCACGCCGATGCAGTTGAGGCGGCCTCCTCCGTAGACGAAAATGTTCGAGGTGGTTAGCAGAATCTCGCCGCGTGAACCCTTCACCGGCACCTGCCACAACTCCTTGCCGTTGGCGGCATCCAGGCAACGAAGCCTCTCCTCCGGGTCGCCGGCCGTGCATCCCACAAAATAGACGCAGCCGGTCGAGGCAGCCACGCCGCCGCAGACCGGGCGCGTGGTGGCGAAAACCCACTTGTTGCTGTCCGGCGCCTTGGAACTGCCGCTCACGGCAAGGGCGGCGAGGCCGGTGAGGCTGCCGCAGTTGACGGGGACGTAGAGCGTTTGGTTGAGGCAGGCAAGGCTGCCGCTGACCGGCGGCGCGGCGCCGGAGCCTTCGAGGTCCGCGGGCCAGCGCCAGGAGAAACTTCCCCTGGCGGGTAGACTGCTGCCGTCCACGGAGCCGGCATTGGCGCGGTTACCGCGGCTGCCAGCCCAGATGTTCTCGACCAGCTGGTCAGCCGGGCTGCCAAGGCAAATCAAGCCGTTCTCCGGGGTGCCGATGTAGATGTGACCGTTGCCGACGGCCGGCGAACTGGTGAAGAGGTCGCCGTTGCCGAGGCGCGTCTGCCATACGGGTTTGAGCGTGCGGCGGTCGAGGCCGAAGAAGCCGCCGCTGTCCGTGACCACGTAGACATGGTCCTTGCCGATGGCCGGGGAAGTCTTGATCCCCTCGTGCGCGTCCCATTGCGCGACCGGTTCGTTGTCCAGCGTGATGCAGGTGAACAGGCCGTCCATGGCGGAGAAGAAGAGTTTGCCATCGGCGGCGGCCACCGCGCCAAGCAGGGTCAGCTTGAACTTGCGCGTCCAGAGCACCTGATGGGACGAGAGGTCGATGGCCCAGAGTTCGCCGGCGGCCGCGTACTTCGGCGCCAGCGCCGCGATCTCCGCCGGGGTCTTGCCGGCCTTGCGCAGCTCTTCCTGCTTGCGGCCCCAGTACGCCTCCGCCGTCTCCACAAAATTGCCATTGCCCATGCCGACGAAAAGGCGATTGCTGACGATGGTGGGCGGCCCCCAGACCGGCATCGGGGTGTCCACGTGCCAGATCTCGGCGCCCGTGGCGGCATCCAGGCAGGCGATGCCGTTCCAGTCGTTGTCATGCAGTGCGGCAGAACTGAGATAGACGCGGCCGTCGGCAGCGGCTAGCGAGGCGTCGCAATGGAACGTGGCCTTCTCGTGCAGCCCCTTGACATGCCACGCCACGGGGTTGGTTTTGCCTTTTGTATCCGGCCAAAGGCCGTACACGCCATCGGCGCCCGCGCCGCAGAAAACCATGTTGCTGTAGAAGCACGGCGAGGACTCGACGTGGCTGCCGGTACGCACCTCCCACAGCTTCCTGCCATCCTTGAACGAGAGGCAGAAGAGACGGGCGTCGCGCGTCTCGTGGAGTCCCTCGCCGCAAACCACGTAATCGCCGGAGATCGACGGAGAGGAGAAGGTGGCGCGGAAGTCGGACGGCGCAAACTCCCAGACCTTCGCGCCACTCTGCGCATCGAGACAATATATGCCGCCGCGGTCGGCAAAAACTTCCTTCCTGGCGGCGGAGGCAATCACGCGGTTGCCCACCACGGCCGGCGAGGAGTAGTAGGTCTTGAAGTTCTGCGCGAACGACCAGACCGTGCCGCCGGCGACAGGATCCGGCGCGCCATCGCAGCCGCCGCCGCGGCGCTCGAGTCCGCCGCGAAACATGGTCCACTCCGCCTTACCCTGATAGGCTGCGACCTGGCCGCGGCGGGAACCTGGAATGAACGAAGAGCCGTAGATCGCGCCTGCGACCACGGCCACAACTGCCAGGGTGCTCAGCTTGTTGTTCCAAAGCACCTGCATGCCGATCTTGATCGACGACGGCTTCAGCATGGCGAGGATCGCGCCGCCCAAGGCCACCAGAATGGCGGGCAGGATCGCCAGCAATACCTGTAACGGGCCGATCAAGATGGGAACCACCGCCAGCGGCGGTTGCTGCAAGATGATAAATGTCAAGGCCTACTCCTCCTGCCACCGAATGCAAGCATGACGCGAAGTCCATGCTTCCTAATGTCTGCTTTGATTCCACACGCCATTCGTGTCGTTGTCCCGCCTGCGGGGGCGGGCGAAACCAGAGTCCCACGCGGAACCCCAGTCCTCGATCCACACGAAACCGCTCTCGTAATCGATGGACGCAGCCTTCCCCCTGGCTCGATCATAAACCAGCGGAATCGGGTGAGCCATGGTCGGACAGGACTTGGGCCACAGCAGGCAGTTGACCCCGTCGAGCGTGCCGGGAAAAAGAGCCCACATGGTCAGCCAATAGGGCTGGATCTCGTGGATCCTGCAGAAGCGCATCAGCCGGCCGTCGAACATGCGGAAGATCATACCATGACCGCCGTCCTTGGCATAGAGCGGCGCGGCTTGTTGCTGCCACGGACCGTGAAGTGTGCCGCTTTCGGAATGTGCGATTCCCATGACATACCCATCCACGCCAAAACTGGACCCGAGCAACAGCAACCGCCCCTGCGAGCGCACCAGGTAGGGGCCGTCGGTGACGAGTCCCTGTTTCCGCGTGCCGTCCTTGCAGTCCCACGAGGTCTGCCGCACCCAGGGGGCGCTGCTGGCCGTGAACAAGGTGCGCGGCTCCCCGACCGCGCGGGCGAGGTCGTCGCTGTTCCGTGCAGGCCTTGTTTGCCAAGCATCGGCTACTCCTACGCCCACGTGCAGCGCTCCTTCCGCAGGGTATATAGACCTCGATCTTCCCGCACGTCACCACCGTTGTGGACATATCGAGTACAAACGCCTTGACTTCCTGGCTCGTCTTTCTGCGCAGGGATCGGCG
>CAYQJG010000151.1:0-7154 GCA_964417715.1 uncultured Lentisphaerales bacterium
TGAGCCGGGCGGGGATCATGTTCGAGAAGTCCGGGGCAACAGGCACGCAGTCCGGTATGTCGCCGCGGATCACCGTCAGTAAGCGTTCACGCGAAGTCATGTCACACGTTTCCTTTCCATCAGCGCCATTTCGCGATCTTCTTCTCGAGCACCGAGAAATGCTCGCGACTCTGGATGCCGCCGAGCGAGATCCACAACCCTTCTGGATGCAGGTTCTCCATGAAGAAATCGAGTTCATCCACGCCCAGGCCGAGATACAGCCCCTTGCCCGCCGCCTGGCATTTCTTGTAGAGATCGATCCAGTCGACAGCGCGTTTGTGGACTTGCCCGGCACCGGGAACCCACTGGATGGCGTCGAGTTCCTTAATCTCGAGCAGGCTATCGAGGTGCTGCAATGCGTTGACGCCGTCGAGGTGGTAAATGCTGGCCTCGGCATGCCGGCATTCCTCGATGATGCCCGGCAGGAACATGTCATCAAACATCGTCTTTGAGATCATGCAGGAGAAGTCGTTGGATGGCACCCACCAGCGCCTGGTGGACGTGATGTTCATCCAGGTTGTGCTCGCCTGTCCGGCAGCCTGGAGCTTGTCGCAGTAGTAATCGAATAACTCGAGAAACGTGCGGTCGATGTAGGTCTGCAGACGCTTCACCTCGTCAACCGCCTCGAGCATGTCGAGGTTCATGTTCGCCGGATCGCGGAAGGCGACAATGGCATCGCCACCGGGATGCAGGTCGGTGTAGCCGGTATAGAACTTGCCCTTGCCCGCTTCGAGCAGGAGATCCGTGAACTCCTCGATCTTGCGGAAGTAGCAGTTATCCCTGGAGAAACTGATCTTGTCCACCTGGGCCCAGTCGTGCAGGTTCGGGACGGACCAGGAAGTGTCCTCGCCGAATTCCAGTTCACAACCGAAGAAGGCGCTGAACACCTCGGGGCCGAGATTGGGAAAGGCCGTCGGCAAGGCGTCGCCGAGGTGCTCCGTGTTCATGACGCCGGCGACGGTTTCGCGGGCCCGGAATTCGAAGTCCATCCACTTCTCACGGAGAGATGGATAGCGCCTCGCCGTCGGCCACGGATACTCCGGATTCGGGCGTGAGACCGTCGCCAGCACCACCGGCCGGTCGAGGATGGCGCGATCCCAAAAGGCGTCCTGGCGTGCGATCCGCTGCTCCCAATCTGGGATGTGCTCGATGGGCATCATGGTTCTCGTGGAGGTCATTCTGCGCGCCTTCTTTTCCTGGTCACCATTGGTTCGCCCGGCAGCTTGAACCTGCTCCGTCTCAGCGCTGGAACTGCGGCAGTTCATCGCGGTACTCCTGCAGGAAGTCGGCCAGGATGTTCCTGGCCTGCGTAATCGACCGCACGTAGGGGTCAAGGGCCATGGCCTGCAGCGCGATCTGGCGGTCGCCGGTCAGGGCCGCCTCGACGACCAGTTCGTGGATGGCGATCTGGCGGCGGCACAACTCGGCGGCAAAGGGCGGCAGCGCCCCGACATGCACCCCGCGCGCCTCGCCGCCCACAACGAGCGCCGGCACGTCGACCACCGCATCATCAGGCAGGTTGTCGATGGCCCCGTGGTTCACCAGTACCATGGCGTCGAAGTAGGCCTGCTTGTTGATAAGGAGCGCTTCCATCACGTACGCCGGGTCCTCCTTGTAATAGGGGTGGTCCGGGTCGCGCGGGAAGGGAAACCGCTCCACCTGCATCTCGACCTTCTGGAGATGGGTCTCCTTGGGCTCCACCGCAGCCTTCTCCCTGGCCGCCTTCTTCTGCCTGTCGTACTCCATGTACTTCCTCAGTTCGACATCGAAGGGCTTGAAGTTCAATTCCGCCCAGCGCTCCTGCTCATGGAAGAACGGAATGTACTCGACGATGTGGCCGTCATAACCTACCGGATAGACGCCAAAGGCCTCGAGCATCTCGAGCGTGAACGTCTGCTCCGGAATCAGCGGGCGGTTCTTCTGCCACCACTCGCTCTTGCGGACACGCTGGAAGAACTCCTCCTTGAAACTTTCGCCGGTCCCGCGCTTGCGGATGTCCATCAGGAAGTTCATGTGGTTGATGCCGCCGGTGATCACCTGAAGCTCGCCGGGCTCGAACCCGAGCATCTCGGCGACGACGCCGAATGAGCCGTGCACCTGATGGCAGAAGCCCAGCGACTTTACGCCCGAGCGCTTCTGCAGGTAGGTGCAGATGAACGACATCGGGTTGGTGAAATTCAGCAGCCAAGCGTCGGGCGCGACCTCGCGGATGGCCGCGCAGATATCCATGAACATTGTGATGTTTCGCAGGGCGTGCGCCTGACCGCCAGGCCCGCCGTTCTCACCCAGGAGCTGGTGCACGCCATGGGCGCGGGGAATCTCCAGGTCGCGGATCCAGTACGGCCCGCGGTTCTTCTCGCAGGCCGTCACAACAAACTGCGCGCCTTCCAGCGCGCGCCGCAGGTCGGTGGTCGTCTCCACCTGCAACGCCGCGCCCGCCTTCGCCGCAACCTCGCGAACCCGTCGTCCCATGTTTTCAACGCGTTCGGCGTTGAGATCCATCAGGACGAACGTCGCGTCCTTCAGTATCTCAGATTTGCAGAGGGGGGTGGCGACGCCGAGGGAGAACCCCGAACCGGCTCCGATCATGGCAATGCGTGTTTTCATAGTGGCCTTCTTAGTTTCGTTTCTTTTCAAGAACTCCGATTCAGTAGCCAGGTTTTGCGGTTGACGATTACGGCGACGATTACGAGATACGATTAAGTGAGTTTCTCCTCGTCATCCGTAGTCGTCGCCGTCATCGTCAACCAATTCGTCAGATTTCCGTCGGCCCTTCTCTTCGCTCGTTCTTCGCGCACCACGCGTGAAGCATCGAAATCACCCGGGCCTGAATGGCTTTGCCATCGACAATGCGAGATTCCGTGGTTTCATGCCTGGCAACCATCAGGTCCAGCAATAAGAGCGTTTGGAATGCGTGCTCCTGTGCCGTCTTCATGAACCGATTCTGATCGACGGCGCACGCTCGACCATGGCCTTCGGCGATATTCAGTATGGTCCTTTCGGTTGACGATTACGGCGACGATTACGGGGCACGATTAGTTTTCTCCTCGTCATCCGTAATCGTCGCCGTCATCGTCAACCGGTTTCCACTCGTTCCCATACCCTATCGTGTCTGCCTCAGCAGCCACTTGTAGAGAGCGGGATTGTCATACGCAGCGACCCAGGAATCGTGCTCGACCTCGGGATAGACCGTGAATTTCGGTTTGCCGCCGGCCTTGCGCAGGGCCTGTACCATCTCCTGCGACTTCTGCAGCGGCACCGCGCCGTCCTTGGCCCCGTGAAACACCCAGGTGGGCAGGTGTGCGATCTTGACGGCGTCAGCCGGATTGCCGCCCCCGCAGATCGGCACGATGGCTGCAAACCGACGGGGGAACCTTGCCGCCAGACTCCACGTGCCGTACCCGCCCATGCTCAAACCAGTCACATAGACCCTGTTCCGGTCAATCCGGTAGCGCGCCTCGACATCGTCCAGCAGCTTTCCGAGCGCTGCGATCTGCAGCCTGTTGTTCCACCACTCCCCGCAGGGGCACTGTGGCGAGACAATGACGAACGGGAACTTCCGTTTCCCGCTCGCCACCAGTTTCGGAGGGCCGTGCAGCGCGACCGCATCAGGATTGCTGCCGCATTCGCCGGCCCCGTGCAGGAACAGCATCAGCGGCCACTTCGCCCTTGACCCGCAGTAGCCTTCAGGAAGATACAGCAGGTACTTCGTTCGCACCGGCACCCGAACGGTGGTCCTGAACAACTCAGGTTCCTGGCTCATTTTCCCGCCTTCCCATTCAGTTCGCCACAAAACATGGCAATCTCGCGACAGAAGGCCCCAGCGACAGAAGTCGCAACCGGCCCGCTGCCCTACTCCACGAACACAAACTGCCGCCACAGATCCGGCCGCGCGTTTACGTTGGTGTTGAAGCCCGCCAGCGTCAGCCAGGTGAACGTGCCCCAGTCCTCCGCGGTCTTCTTGTCCATCTTCGTCTGGTCGAAGACACTCATCGCGATGCGGAAGCCTTTCCCCTTCTCCAGCACCAGCGGATGCAGGCAAGTCTTGGGATATGACCATTCATAGACCCACCCCGTGGGCGTGCGCTTGACCACGATCTCGGCGCCCGCCGCTGTTCCCGGGCCACCCGCCACGTAGCCGTTGCGCGAAATGGCGGCTTTGCCGCCCTTGAGTGGGCCGATGTGCTCGCGGTAATACCCCGAGTTCAAAGGCTCGCCCATATGCCACGTCCACGGATACAACGTGAACATGATGTTGTCGTCGGTCCAGATCACCCCGTCCTTGCCGTTGGCCACCGGCGTGCTGTCGTTCAACACGGCGGCGAAGTAGAGTTTCTGGTCGTCCCATCGCGTGTAGAAGCGGCCGCTGAACTCCTTCGGATCGCGTTCGCCGCCAGGCCAACACTTCTCGTAGGGAATAGCCGTCAGTTCGTCCAGGCTCCAGTCCGACAGATCGCCATCGATCGTGATCGGCGTCTTCGTCTTCACGCAGGCCTGGAAGCTCACCTCGTCCGCGCAGGCGATTGTGAATCCGCTCTTGTCGGTGATGGTCACGCGCATCTCGTAGGTGGTCGACAGGTTGGCCTGTGCGCGCGGCACGGGGAAACCGACTTCGGCCGTGCCCCGGGGCGCGATTGTGTAGGCCTGTTCCATCGTTGTCGGCCCAAAGCCCTCGCCGAAGAACCGGTTCTCAATCCGGACCGTGCCGCTCATCGGCTTGTCGCCAAGACTGCGTACCGTCACCACGATGGCCGGGTCCTGCGTCTTCGTCATCGGGATGCCGGTAAGCTGGGCGGTCAGGATCTCGCCGACCTGCAGCGGCTGCTTCAGGACGCTGACGAGCTTGTCGCCGTCGTAGAGCCGCGTGGTGAAGGTGAAGGCGCCGGCCGCCTGCTCCGCCGCAATGGCGATCGGCAGCTCCACCGTGCCCGCCTTGTCGGCAGACACTCTGACCTTTTCCGCATCAACCTTTGGCCATGTGCCGTCAACCGTGGCCACGACCTTGGCCTTGAACGCCTTGTTGAACACGGGCGGCACCGTTAGCGTCGCCTTGGCCGATGAGCCGCGGGCGATGCCCGGCAACGCCAGACCGCCATCGACCGGCTTGAGCACTGTGCCCGCGGTCTTCGCATCGTACAGCGCTGGCACTTCACTCTCGAAGCTCAGCAGCAGCGGATCGAGCGTGGCACAGACCAGCGACGCGCCCGCCGGCGTCACCCGGTCGGTGCGGCCGTAGAGGTCCTGCAGGGTGTAGGGCACATCCGTGCTCAGCGCCAGCGTCACCGCCGGATTCGGTTCGCTCAGGTACAGGTAGCAGATGGTCTTGCCGTCGCGCGCATAGACGTAGGCAATGCTCCGCTCCGTGGGCTTGAAGGCCAGCTTGAAATCGGCGCAGTCCACGGCCTGCACGAGGTTGTAGTAGGCGACGGTCTTCAGCATCGGCATGGTCGAGCCCCAGACCGAGTTGTCGGACTTGTCCGCGATGATGTCCGATACGCGCGGCCGGTCCGCGGCCTGATCGAACGAGAAGCTGTCTCCTGGAAACTCGCCGCGCAGGACCGGCTGACGCGTCCAGGCGTTGCCCGAGGTCTGGGTGTAATCGGTGATGGGGAACATGTCATGGGCATGGGCGTCCAGTGCGGTCTTGATGATGTCCCGGCTGCCCGCGAGCTGGTCGTTGCCGCCCACGTAGGCGAACTCGGTCGAGATCAGGCGGCGCTTCAGGCCGATCGCCTGCAAGTTGACCTTGGACTTCTCATATCCATCCCAGACGGCCGAGGCCCCGTAGATGTGCGAGTCGAAGAAATCGGCGATCTCGTAGATCTTCTCCTTCATGATCCAGTCCGCGTCCTCCTTGCTGCCCGGCAGCCCCCAGGTCATCATGCCCACGGGCAGATCGGGGAACTCCTTCTTGAGCGCGGCGTACGCCTTGCGCTGCAGTTCCATCGTCCGCGCGTCAATGTTCCGCTCCAGGCCGGAGGGCACCACCATCACGATACTGTTGCGGTTGGTACGCACGAAAGCCACGATGTAGGCGACGAACCCGTCGATGTCGAAGGTCTTGCAGCCGGGATTGAATGGGTCGTCGAGTACGGCCCACGCAGGCGCCATCGTGCCCACGTCCCCCCACGGATGCCCCGGCTTGCGGCTGCGGACCTGTTCGAGGTTTGGGATATAGACCAGTTTCGGGAAGTCCGCGCGGGGCTTGATGGTGATCGGACCGCCTTTCACGGGCTGGGCGTGTTTCCAGCCCACATAGTCCCAGTCCTGGTACAGCGAGACGCCGAGCTTCTCGGTCTGAATGCCCTGGAAAGCGGTGAAACGGCACTTGGCGAACTCCTTGGGATCGGTGATCCGGCGCGGGTTCACCACGGCGTAGGTCACCGTGTCCTCGGCCAGCACCGCGGCACCGTCCATCAGCGCGGCGTGGATGAAGAACTCCCGGCCAACGGCCTTGGCGGCAGCCTCGGGCAGCACGGCCGAGAGCCGCAGGTTCTGCGCACGTTTCCCCTTCACCGTCTTGTTGACCCAATTGCCAACCGCTGGTTTCGCGTCCGCGAACGGCACGGCCCCGGCGGCCACATGGAAATGCTCGTAGTCGGTGATGTCATACTTGATGACCGGCTGCTTGAGCTCGCCGACCGGCTTGCCGTCCGTCGTGTACAGGAGAAACTCGAAGCGCAGCGGCTCCTCGACGGAGAAAAGGTTGCCGCTGGTCGGTGTGCTGATCTCGAGCGTGTAGCGGCTGGCGGCGGCAGCCGGCGTCGCAGCGGCGGCGGCCGGAGTCGTTGACGCGGTTGCAGTCGCAGCGCTGGCGACTTGGACATCGGTGAAATGGCACTCGCCGCGCCCCTGCGCCTTGGGCCAGCAGAAGCGGACGCGGAAGTAGTCGCCGCGGACGCTCTTCACCGCCTCGTACTGCTTCCAGCGCAACCCCGCGCGGGTCAGCGTGTGGACATAGCCCGGGATCTGGCGCTTGTCTTCCCAAGGCAGCATGACCCAGTCGTCGGTCGCCGCAGAGGCGTTGCCGTCCTTGTCGCAGGACACCACCTCGAAGGCCGCCGCGTAGGAGGGATCCTTCTGGGCGCCGTAGTTGTCCGCCGCCCAGAGGCTCA
>CAYQJG010000152.1:0-7142 GCA_964417715.1 uncultured Lentisphaerales bacterium
GAATTGCTTTGGCTCAATGGCAATGAATTGGACGGCTGCGACCACAGCGGCTCCGCCTACCATGTCGTCTGCCTCGGCACCGTAACCGACTTGGATAGACAGAAGCTGGGCCTGGTGGGTGCCCTGGAATCGGCCCGCCGCCAGGGAGCCATGCTCATTCTCGCCCACCCGCTGTGGATGGGCAATTCCCTGGAGGACGCCACCCGCTACGGGTTCCACGGCGTTGAACTCTACAACCACGTATGTGGCTGGATCAACGGCAAGAGCCGCAGTGATGCCCACGCCCACGCCATGCTGGCACGCGATCCGGGTACCCTGCTGTTAGCCGCCGACGACACCCACCTCAGTCACAAGCATCCCGGATGGAATGGCGGCTGGATCAAGATCTGGGCACCGGAGCGCACGCGTGACGCCATCCTCGCCGCTATCCGCAACGGTGCCTTTTACTCGAGCTGCGGCCCGGACATCCTCGGTTTGGAATGTGACGGTGCCACCCTCCACGTCACGACCTCGCCCGTGCGCTACATCCGTCTGGTAGGCCCGAGTTCGTGCAGCGGCCGCCCCGACACCCACGATGGCACCCTGATCACGTCAGCCTCCGTCAGATGGCCCACTGACAGCAAAGCTTGGGCCTACGCATTCCTGGAAATTGAGGACGCTGACGGAAAGCGTGCTTGGACGAGCAACCTGCTCCGGCGGGAGGAGTGACCATGGCGTTCCCTCTGGCCCTCGGCAGCTTGTTCTTTGCGGTCCTTAATGACGTTATGTTCAAGCTCTACGCCCGCAAAAGCCGGCCGCGCGGCCTCTATGTCGGGGTTATTGGTTTGGTGTGGTGCACCGTCTTCGGGGTCGCCGGCCATCTGACCAGCGGACTTCAATTCGACCCGGTGACGCTTAAATGGGGGCTCATTGCCGGTGCTTTCGGCGCGGCCAGCAACCTGATGCTGATTCATTGCCTGACCCATCTGGACATCGGGCTGTCCGCCACCATCTATCGCCTGAACATGGCACCCGCTGCCATCCTGGCCTTCATCTTCCTTGGCGAGCAGGTCACCGTGTGGAAAGTCGCGGGTATCCTCTGCGCCGCGGCGGCCGTGCTTCTCTTCATGCCGCGGCGACCTGCCGCCGGCCATGCCCCAGCCACCCACCGTCACCACGGCCGCTTGTTCTGGATGATCGTGGCCGCCAGCCTGCTGCGTGCCGGCATGGGACTCGCCTACAAGGCAGGCATGGGAGCGGGGGCTGACCGCAACAGTTTCCTCCTGATCAACGGCGGTGTCTGGGCCATTGCGGGTGTACTGTTCTTCGTCTTACTCGAACAGCGTACGGAGGCTTCACACCTCAAGACGCTGGGGTACGGCACCGGCTCGGGTGTTTTGGTTTGCGGCATTGTGTTCTTCATGGCCGCGGCCATGAAGCTGGGAGATGCCAGCCTGGTGCTGCCGGTCAGCCAGTTGAGCTTCCTCGGCTCCGCTCTCATCGGAGTCATCCTGTTAGGCGAGAAGTTGCTTCGCCGTGGCATGGCCAGCCTTGCGCTGGGACTCCTCTGCATCATTATGATGGCCGTGGATGCCTATAAGCCATAATCCTGGGAGAAGGAATGATTCCGTCGCTTGAATCCACCGTGCGCATGCCGCTTCACTTGGCCAGTTACCGCGTTCCGCGCCGTTCCGCGCCGATCCGTGCGCTGTCGCCCAGCCATCTTTCGCCCAAGGATGGCACGGAGATGCCGCCGGAGTATCTTGACCTCCTGTTGGAGCGGGCCAGGCGATACGGGTACAACCAGCTCCACTACGCCAACAACAGCGTTGAGAACGACTTGGACCAGTTCGTCCACTACGTGGCTACACCGGGGCTTGAGGCCGCCATCGGGAAACCGCGCACCCATGTGGAGGCGCGGGTGGCGCTGTTCCGCAATATCACGGCCCGTGCCAGGGAAGCCGGCATCGAGACCTATCTCTGGCACCATGAGGTGAACTTCCCTGAGGCCCTGGCCCGGTTGCATCCCGACGGGTTCCGGAGGGATATCCACGACTTCTCCGGCGACAAGCGGCTGCCAGTTCCCGATCTCGATTCCCCCGTGATCTGGGACTTCATGCGGGCGCGCCTCGAAGAAGCATACCGAACGCTGCCGGATCTGACGGGAATCGTGCTGGTCGTGCAGGAGTCCGACATCCCCATCTATCATCTGTCGGACGATCCCGCGACCCGTGCCGCCTATACCCGGCGGTTGCTCGACTGGATGAACGCCGAGCACCGGCGCCTTGGCCGCAAATGGATCCTGCGGGCCTTCTGCTGGCGCGAATGGGAATATGCGGCCCTGCGCGAAGCCCTGCGCGGGTTCGATCCGAGCGTGCCTGTCGAGATCAAGGCCACACCGATGGACTGGCAGCTCTTCTACCCGCGCGACGGGCTGATTTCGGCCCTGGAGGGCGAGCGCCAGACGCTTGTGGAGATGGATCTGGGCGCGAACTTCTGGGGCGAGTGCGAGGTGCCTGCTGCCAATGCGGCTTACTATTCGGACGAACTGCTCTTCGCGCTGGAGCACGGTTGCTCGGGTGCGGTGGTGCGTTGCGATCGCCTGGGCGGACACGCCTTCGACAAGCCGATGGAGCTGAACATCGCGGTGGTGGGCGCACTCCTGAACGATCCGGGGGTTTCCCCGGCCGATGTTGAGGCAGCCTGGCTGGCTCGGACCTATGGCCCGGCGGCACCGGCGGCTCGTCGGTTGCTGGACCACGCCTGGGAAGCGGTCCGGCGCATGTACTTCGTGGATGGGTCTTGGGTGGTCCATAACTGGTTCAACCACACCGTGCGGGGCGCCTGCAATCTGTTCGTGGGCGAGCGCGATCTGGCCTTCGAGCCGGGAGACTATACCTTCCGGCGCGAGATCGAGCTTGCCGAAGTCCATGTCCAGGGCGCGGAGCGCGCACTTGCCGAGGCCCTGGCCGCCGCGGGACACGCCGCGCCGGCCGCCATGGCGCCTACCCTGCACTACCACGTCTTCCCCGCGCCGCACCCACTGGACGAACTGTCCCGCCAAACGCGCAATCTGCGGGAGCGGCACGACTACTTCTCCGCCCTGAAGGAGTGCCTGTACGCTTTGCGGGTGCGTGTGTACGACCGGTCGCCCGAAGCCCTCGCCGAAGGGGAGCGGCGGCTGGCCGATTTGCGCCGCTGTCTCGACGGACGGCCTCACCTCGTCCACAACCTGCCCAATTTCGTTGACCAGCTCGCGGAACTCCTGCGGGATATGGCCCCGCGCGAGATTCTTGCTGGGCGGCATTTCTCTGGCGGTGCGGCGTTTCACGGCAAGAGCTACGCCATCCCGTTCCCGGAGGCGCTCTCCTGCCGATTGCCCGTGCGGCCGGGTGCGACAAACATCCTGGTGGTCGTCACCGGAACCCACATGTGCCGCGAAGCCGTCGCGGATGTCTTTGTGGCCGGTCAGCGGTTCGAGCTGCGGCGCGGAACCATGAGCTGGTTCTGGGCGTACGACGGGTGGAAGCGATGGGAGCTGATACTTCCCGGCGACCTGGTTGCCGGCGGTGAAGTGGACGTCCGGATCAAGGCCCGCGAAGAACGGTCCGCGCCGTATGTCGCGGAAGTCCGCACGGAAGTAGAGGGCGAGGGACTCAGACCGCGGATGGAGTGAGGCGCACGATCATGATCGCGGCAGCCGTACATCGGTGGCGACGCGGACGGGAGCCAGAGAGGAGGCATGCGAATGAAGAGGCTGATTTCAAGCATCGGGTGTTGTTGGGCGCTCCTGTTCACAGCATCTGTGATGGCGGATAGTTGGCCGGGGCTGAACGGCGGCGGGACGGCGGCTAATTCGTCGCCGACGGTGATCGGCGCGAACCTCGGCGTCCGATGGATCGTGCGCCTGGATCCCCAGACGCGGAACTCGAGGCCGGGTTACGCATTCACGGGGTCGATGCGGTCCAAGAACATCGTGCTTCGCGACGGCGAGATTGCCTTGCTCGCGCCGGGTGCCTCCTCGGCCGTGCTGGCCATCTATGATGCCGACTTGGGCGGGGTCCTCAGGGCGTTCCCCACCCCGCTGACCAAGACCGGGGATGCGGAGTGGAATGACCTCGGCATCGAAGGGCGCGATCTGCGTAACGGCCAGCACGTGGTGTACTGGCATGCCAACGGGAACGTCTATTGCCGCTCGCACGGCGACAACATGCAGCGGGCCGTGATCCGCGCTTCGGATGGTGCCCTCCAGTCCAATGTCGGCCCCTCCGGATCCAACCAGTCCGGTTACTTCACAATGGCCGATAACTCGATCTGGAACGTCTCCTCGATTGGCGGACATCAGGGGCAGCAACGCTACTTCGTTCTGCAGGATAACGGGGCCGTGCTGGGAACGAAGCAGTTTGGCGCCGCGAGCGGGGCCACGTACAACCTGTTCACCTGGTGCGGCCCGGTGCTGATGGACGGCGATTGGATCTATACGCTCGGCGCCGCAACGCACCCCGACCTGGGCTGGGCGGACTATACGACCAGTTCGATGCGCCGCAACTGGCTTGGCACGTTTGTCCGCGGGTTCCAAGTGCTCGGGCAGACCGCGTCGGTCGGCAATCAGAATCTCGTGAACGGCATCAACGGCTCGTTCACCTGGAAGACCACGAACACGTTCGTGGCCACAGACCATGACCTTTCCTCCGCTGTGAAGCCCTGGTGCCTGGGGCGCGACAACCTCTTCGTGGTCACCGAGAGCGCCTCGTGGACCGCGACGGATGCGACCGTGGATTTCTCCCAGCCCATGGTTCTCACCGCGCTGGACCGCACCGCCGGCACCGTGGCCTTCGCCCTGCCGCTGGGGATTACCGGCGAGGGATGCACGATGTACAAATCCTTCGGCTACTATGGTGGCGGCACCACCTGGCGGCCACAGGTCGCCTACGCCGACCGCACGGCGGCGGATGGGCGGCAGTATGTATCGGTCCTGCTTCCCGAAGCCGTGGAAACCTTTGACTCGCTCGCGCCCCAGATCAACCCCACCAATTCCGCGGCCGCCCTGAACACGCGCCTCTCGATGGTGGACGCGACCGCGCGCACGGTATTGTGGACCTACCAGTATCCGCGCGGCGGGACGACGCCGGTCCTCGCACACGACGTGAACACCAACACGAAGCAGCTCATTGCCGGCGACGCGCTCTACGTGGCCTATGTGAAGACCGCCACGAGCCTCGACAACTACATCAGCACCAGCATCCTGTCGGACCTGACCCTGTACGTGGATCGCTTCGCTCTGGCGAATGGCGCCAAGACGTCATTCCAGTTCCCGCTCGGCGTTCAGGCCAACACGATGCAGTTGGACGACCTGGCGGCCGCGGACGGAAGGCTCTACGCGCTCGTCACCTACCGCGAATGGCACAGCGGCAGCCCCGCCAGTGGCGGCGCACAGGCGCTGGTGGCGCTGGGCAACATGACCGCCGGAAACCGGGCTCCCGTCTTCTCCGCTGGGCCGTCAGCCTCGCCCGCCAACATCACGGCGCCGGTGCTCAGCACGACCCTGACCGCCGCCGCCACGGACCCCGACGGCCCGCAACCGGCCATCGTCTGGTTCAGGGAATCTGGTCCCCCCGGCGTGACCTTCTCGGAGAACTGCTCTGCGGCCGCCGCCTCGACCGTCGTCTCCTTCAGTTCGCCCGGAACCTATGTCATCGGCTGCCGTGCCACGGATGGCGAGTTGAGCGTCACGTCGAGTCTGACGGTTACTGTCAATCAGCCGCTCACGACAGTGACCGCGAGCGTACCCGACAACAGTGCCGCCGAGGCGGGCTTGGCCACCGGCTACTTCACCATTTCCCGTAGCGGCGGCAGCAGCATCCCCATGACGATCCACTACACGCTCGGTGGAACCGCCTTGAACGGCGTGGACTACGCCCCGCTTCCCACGGGTTCCGTCACGCTCCCTGTTGGTGTCACGAGTACCAACCTCGTCGTACGGCCGATCGACGATCCGACCGTGGAACCCACCGAGACCGTAACGCTGAAGCTGGCAGCCGACTCAGCCTACAACTACAGGCTCGGGACGACCGGCACGCTTACCCTCAATCTTGTGTCCGATGACCAGGCGACCTATGAGGTCACGCTTCGCGTGCCCATGGACTCCATTGAAGAACAAAGTGGGGGTAGCGTAGAGGTCGTGCGCAACGGCACCATCAATCCGCTAGTCGTGAACTATACGGTTGCCGGTACGGCCGCGAACGGTGTGGACTATACGCCGCTATTGAGTGGCAGCGTGACGGTTGCGGATGGTAACAACTATGGCTCGATTGATTTCGACGCCATTCTGGATGATGTGGTCGAATCGAACGAGACCGTGGTCGTGACGCTGGCGCCCGGCACGAACTACACGGTGGGCGCCCCCGATGCCGCCAGCGTCACGATTGTGGATAGGACGCCCGTCCGTATAGTCTGGGAGCGTGATCAGCCCGACGCCCCATGGAACCTGAACTACTGGACGGATACGACCGGGCAGGACAACCTCCAGGGCATGCCGCGAGCGTGCGATGAGGTCTGGGTTGGCGATGTCACGATCGATACGCGTGATAGTGGCCTGAACATGGCGGATGTGACCGTTACCGGGTTGGACGTCGGCTGGCGCCTGGATGCCGGTAACGCGGACAACGGGAACTTGAGTATCCTGGGCGATGCGGCCGGGCTTTTCGAGTTTAACGTGAGTGTGAATGGCGACCTGCGACTGGCAAACGGGACGGACTGCTCGGGGGCGATTACGCAGCAGGGCGGCAACATTCAGGTCGGGAATGATCTGCGCTTGGCCTGCGGTGGGGGATATGGGCCTTGGTCCTATCACGTGCAGGACGGGAAGATGAGTGTCTCGGGCAACCTGCTGATGGGCGATCTCGGTGTTGATGGGACCGATTTCGGCAACACGAGCGCCAGCCCGGGCTTTCTTGTGCAGACCGGCACCTCCAGCAGAGTGGATTGCTATGGGGATTACCGGGTCAACAGCGGAGCGGCGGGTGCGCCGGCTCGCGGTCACATCGTTTCCGCGAATAGTGAGCTCGTCGTGCAGGGCAGTCACCACATGCAGATCGGCGGTGGATTCACGTTCACGTCGGATGGGCAGGTCACGATCAACAAGAACCTCGAGCTTGGCAAGA
>CAYQJG010000153.1:0-6926 GCA_964417715.1 uncultured Lentisphaerales bacterium
GCGATCAGTGGTCCTGCGGTGGCGGCATCTGGGTGGCCAGCGGCGTGGGCGAGGGGAAGATCGGTTATATGCATGCGGACGAACCGGACCTCATGATCTACCCGCCCGGACCGCTGCTGATCGAGAATGCCTGGATTCATGATCAGACCGGCCGCGAGAACAACGACGGCATCTACATCCAGAGTGTGCAGCCGTTCCTCGTTCGAAACAGCAAGCTGGAGAACTGGCGCGACGATGCGCTAATGGACGTGGGGTTTCGCGACGGGGCCGGACACGGCAAGTTGGTCAATCATGGCGGCATGGGCATTGTCGAGCAATGTGAGTTCGTGAAAGGCGCGTCCAAGAGCTTCGTCAAGAACTCGGTCGGCGCCGCCGGCGGCATCATCTTCCGCAACAACGTCCTGCGCGATATCTGGGTGATGCCGTATATCTTCGACGGCGGCACGTGGTACTTCGTCGGCAACGAGTTCGTGGACCTGACCGGCCCGGCGATCTGTGGCGACGACGGGCGCGGCGGCGGCTGGGAACCCGGCATGCTGCGCGATGGCTCGCGCATGGTGTTCTTCAACAATCGCTTCCAGGCGCAGTCGGGCGCCAAGCTGAGTTGCCTGATCCGCTCGAAGAACGCGGTCGCGTTGCCCAAAGGGCTCGTCATGGACTACAACGTCTATGATCTGAACGGCGCGGTTGGCGCATGGCTAGTGGACGACGCCCAGGAGGTCGGTGCAAAGACGTGGGAGGAGTGGAAGAAGCTCTCCGGTTCCGACGCGCACAGCATGGCAGGGGGCAAGACGCTGGAGACGTTCAAAGGCGTCAACCCGGAGGCGCTCAAGTTGCCAGGTTGCGTGCCGATGGTCTTTGGTCCGGCCAACGCCGGCTTGACTGGCCCGGTGGGTGTGACCAACCCGAAGGTGTTGGCGAATGCCAGAGCGTTGGTCGAGGCGTTCGAGAGGGAGTACGCCGGAGCCAACGTCGCGTTGCAGGTTGAGGATCTGCCGGTTGCGGCGAAGAGCGTGGACGTGACGAAGGAGACACGCAAGACATCCGGTGGCTATGCCTGGCTGGTGCTGGACGGCAAACAGGTCGGCGACGCGATCACCTTCACGGTGACGGTCGATCAGGCGCGGCGTTACTACGTGAACACCGGAACACAACCCACGGACGAGGGCGGGCTGTACCAACTCGCCGTGAACGGTCAGAAGGTGGGTGAAGCGACTGAACTGGCGAAGAAGGACGGCGTCCGTCATGGGGTTGCGTCTTTCAAGGCGGGCGCGAACGCGCTGACCTATACGCTGACTGCGCTGGGAGCCGCTGGCGGCGGACGGGCCGCACTCGATACACTCGGTTTGCGCGACGCCGCGCAGGTCGACCAGGAAGCCGCGTTCGATCAGGCGAAAGCCGACAAGGCCGCCGCGCAGAGAGCCGCGGCGGCGGCTTTGGAGGCCGCCAAGATCAAATTTGTCATCGCCGACCTGCCTGTGATCGGCAAGACCAAGGGGCATCTCTCCGATGCCGAGAGCAAAGGCGTGAAGTACCGCCTGTGGCAGCCTGTTGGCGAAGGCGACAGCGTGGCGTTCGGGGTGGACATCACCAAGGCTGGCAACTACGCGGTCAACATTGTGACGCACGCCCAGACGGACAAAGGCCAGGTGCAGTTGCTGGTGGACGGGAAAGACTTTGGCGCACCGCAGGGGTTGAGTGGCAGCATGGGTTTCGGCACGGGCGAACTGTCGGAAGGCAGGCACACCGTGTGTCTCAAACTGCTCAAGAATGGTAATCCAGCGGGCATGAAGGTGCGTCTGCGCGAGATCGACCTGCTGCCCAAACGGGCCCAGACGCCTGAGCCACCGGCGGCAACCGGAGACGGCCACGGGCAACCCGCCGAACCGGGTGGCGAGGGCGTTAAGTGAAGCGTCTGAGCGTTCCTGCTTCGCTGTCAGATCGTCCAGTGGATGGGGGTGCGATGCCTTCACGGGAGGACTTTGATCCTGCCTGTAACCTGCTCGTCAAGGCGCATCGTCCGCATGCCCACGCGCTGCATACGAGGCTGGAAGCGGGTCTGCGCGTGCATCCTCTCGGCGATAGTCTCGGATATGCGCTGCGCCTGCTGCGGGGTGAGAACGCCGCGATGCACGCTCGTGCCGGACAGATTCTGGAGGCGGTGGCGGCCCAACAGGTGGTCACCCCGGATGACACGAACTACGGTGTATGGCCCTGGCTTACCGAGGAACCGGTGGGTTCGCAGACGATCACCGACACCAACACGCCCTGCTTCTTCGGTGTCCTCTATGCGATTGCGCTCAAGCACCATGGTGATCGGCTGGCGAGTTCCACGCGGCAGATCGCGATGCAGGCATTGGAACGTGCCGCCACGGGCATCGTCCGTCGGCCGATCCGGGCAGAGTACACCAACATCGCGCTGCTGGGTGCGGCGACAGTGGCTCCGGCCGGCGAGCTGCTGGGACGTGCCGACTTGCTGGCCCATGCGCGTCTGCGAATGGAAGAGACGGCGGCGTCCGTGGCGTATCACCAGGGGTTCGCCGAGTACAACAGTCCCGTCTATACCCCTGTGGCGATCGAGGCTTTGGAGAAGATCCTGTATGTCACGACCGACGCCGGAATCTGCGCCGCGGCACGGGCGCTGTTGGATGTTGGGTGGCAGGTGGTGGCCGAACACTACCATGTCGCCACGCGCCAGTGGGCCGGTCCATTCAGCCGGACCTACAGCGACCTGACCGATAGCCACTTCATTCGCGGGCGCTGTCCCGTGTCGAACGCGCTCAAGGACGCGCCGCCGTGGGCATTGGCCGTGCCGACCGAATGGGCCGACCGCTTTCGCATTCCGGCGGCTGAGGCGTCCACGATCCGGCGACTCTTCATCAACCGCGCACCACCACAAATCGCCGTCTACGGAACCACGTGGATGGACTCCGAGGCTTGCCTGGGTTCGGCCACGCTCGATAACACGACCTATCAGCGTCGGCCGCTGATCGGGTACTGGGTCGTGGCGGGGAGCGATCGCCCTGCGATTCTGCGCGTGCGCTGCTTGCGGGATGGCCACGATTTTGCATCCTGCGTGTTGCGCTGCGCCCAGAACGGGCCGCGCATTCTGGCCGCCGTGTCGTTTGCCGGTAACATGGGCGATGTGCAGCATATTGCCGACCGCCCAGCGGCGCCGGTCTTCCCGACTTCGCGGCTGGTCGTGCGCGTGCAAGTCGTGAGTGCGGGTGCGAAGGCCGGAGTTCTGGACGACGGACGCTGCATTCTCACGGCGGGCGCGCGGCGCATCACGATTCAGTCGTTGCCTGCGGCGCCGTTCGGGCAGACCGTGCGCTGGCAGGCAGACTTCGATCCTGACGGCGCCTATGCGGAAGGCGTGCTCTACGAGGCGGCTGATCCCGTGCCGCTGGATATGCGAACAGCGGCCACCGCACTGGGGTTTTCGCTGGAACTGAGTCGACTTGACGAGGAAGCCTGTACGCCTGCACCATTTCGAACAACCGAGGGATTCGCTTGGCCCGCCACCGGGCTCACGTTGCGGGCACCCGGTTTCGCTCTCTATCCTGAATGAGCACACATTGGATGAAGCGATGAACGCAGAGGCAGATCCACATTCGCTCGGCTACTGCGGCATGGCCGGCGCGGCCTTGTCGCCAAGGTGCACGAATCCATCGGCGTCGATGCGCGCGATGTCGCCGGTGCGCGCCCAGCCATCGTCGGCGGGATCCGTGGGCAGGCGGGTCGCGGGGGTGCCGCGCCATAGCACGACCGGTCCCTTGACGGTCAGCATGCCGCACACATTGGGCGGCTGCGAGGCGCCGGTGGCGGGGTCGACCACGCGGACCGCCACGCCCGGCAGCGGCAGGCCGATGCTTCCGCCACGCCATCCTTCCTGGAACATGCCGCCGACGTTTGCGTGAGCGACACTGAGCGTGGCCGGGAGCAGGGCGTCCGTGCCATAGCTTGCCAGGGGGCGGACGCCGAATTTGCGTTCGAAGGCGTCCGCCGTTTCCGGTGCCAGGTTGCCGGTGGCTGCGATGGCCAGCCGCAGCGTGCCGAACGCGCTATCGGGCATGTCCCGCACGCAGGCGTCGAGGAACGCCGGCGTGGCGAGGAGCAGGGCCGTGCGGCGGCGACGAGCCAGGCGCGCCGCGCCGGCCGCTGTAAGCGGCGTGGCCGGGTACGCCACGGCCAGTCCCGACAGCAACGGCAGCCAGAGCGTGGCGGCCAGTCCGAACGGCTGATGGAACGGGAGTCCGCCGCAGACCGTGTCGCGCGGTTGCGTCGCGAGAACCGTGCGCAGGGACTCGACACTCGAAAGGATGCCGTGGTGCGTAAGTCGCGCGCCGGGTGCGGCGCCGTCGAAGGTCACGGCGGCCACATCGTCCGGTGAGCGCCCGCATCCCCGTCCAACCAGCCAGCGCGCCGGCATGAAGCGGGCGCCGAGCCAGGCGCGCAGCCAGGCGAGAGCAGAGAGATCCGCGAGGATTTCGTGAACGCGATGGGTAAGTCGTCCGCCACCGGTCGAGACGCGGTCTCCCTCGCGTCCCGCGAGCACCGTCGCCACGTCGGCCGGCGGCCCGCCTGCCGCATTGAAATTCAAGGCCGTCTTGCCCAGCAGCTCCAGCGCGAGGTTGGCGAGTGCGGCCTCGACCGAGGGCGCCATGCAGACGGCGGCGCGGTCCTGCCCGGTCAGGCGCGGGCGTAACCAGTCGGCCAGCGCCAGCGCGCGCGTCAGCGTGGCGCCGTAGGCGAGGGGACGGTTGGTGGCATCGGAAAGCGCGCGATCAAACCAGTGCGCGCGAGCCGTGCGGACGAACACGTCGGCCAGCGGCTGGCGGTCCGTGCGGCGGTCCTCGAAGTAGGCGACCGAAAGCTCCAGCACCGCCTCACGCACGTCGGCCGGCGGCGTGCCGGCCGGAAGCGGCGCACCGAAGACAACCGTCACGGGGTAACGGACGCAGGCCGGCCAGCGACTCACGAAACGGCCGTGGTAGTAGCTCCACAGCGAGCCCCAGCCGCCGCCGATGTAGACGGGAATGACGGGGTGCGTGGTGCCTTTGACGATCCGCTCGAACCCCCGGCGGAAGGCGCGCACGCCGCCGGTGCGCGTGAGTGCGCCCTCGGCGAAAATCGCCACCATGTGCCCCATGTCCAGTGCGTGGCGCGCCGCGGCGATGGCGGCCACGAGCTGGCGCGGCGAGTCGTGCTCCGAGATCGGGATCACGCCCATCAGGCGGAAGAAGGGCCGGAAGTACCACATGCTACGGAAGACATCGCGCCCCATCATGAACCTCAGTCGCCGTTGCTGTGTGGCGATCAGCAGCAGGGCGTCCATGTACGAGACATGGTTGCAGACCAGCAGTGCCGGTCCTTCCAGCGGGATGTGTGCGCGACCGAGGACGCGGATGCGGTAGGCGGCGCGCGTCAGCAACAGGATCGCAAAGCGCAGCAGGAAGTCCGGCAGCACCCACATGGCCCCGGCCGTGAGCACGACCGTCAGCACGGCCATCAACAGGAAACCCTGCGCGGCGGTCAGGTGCAGCACCGGGTTCAGACAGACCAGTCCCGCGGCGAGCAGCACGCCAAGCCAGCCCAGCCAACTGCCGGCTGCGAGGATCTCGCCCATGCGCGCGCGCGGCGCGCGGAACTGGACGAAGGCGTCAACCGGGATCAGGAAGAGGCCGGCGCCGACACCTGCCACAAATACGACCGCCAGCACGTCGTGCAGCGCCAGGATGTAAGCCCACGCGGGATGGGCCGCGGCCGCAACCGCTGCGAGCGCCTCGCCGCGCGAGGTGCCGGCCGCGGGCGCGACGAACGTCAGCGCGACGGAGGCGCCGGTGAGGATCACCGCACCGAGCGGCACGATGCCGAACTCGATATTGCGTCCCGACAGGCGGCCGGCCAGGGCTGCGCCACAGGCGATGCCGAGGGCCGCGAGGAAGAAGAGGTAGCCGCTCTTCTCCTGCGTCAGGCCGAGATGCTGCATGCCATAGGGGATCAGGTTGACCTGCATGTAGGCGCCGATGAGGCTGAAGTAGGCCGACGCCAGCACGGCCAGCAGGAGGTGGCGGTCGCCGCGCAGTGTGCGCATGGTGCGCCAGACGTCCGACACGATCCAGACCGTGCCGCCACGCGTTGAGCCGGCGGCCGGCGTGCGGCGGATGCCCAGGCATGCGCCGACACCTGCCACGGCGACGCCCACGCAGACGTACTGCGCCAGATCGTAGCGACGGCCGAGCGTCTCGCCGATCCAGGGCGCGAACGCAGTGCCGAGGATCACCGCCAGGTAGGTCCACATCACCAGTTGGCCGTTGGCCTGCGACAGCCGGTCGCGGTCCACAAGTTCCGGCACGATGCCGTATTTCGATGGGCCGAAGAGCGCGCTCTGTGTCGACATCATGAAAATGGTCGCATAGAGCAGCGGCGGGCTATGCAGCCAGAAACCGGTCAGGCCGAGACACATGACCCCGATCTCAAGCACCTTCGTGGCGACGATGATGGTGCGTTTGCTGTGGCGGTCGGCCAGCACGCCGGCGACGTTGTTGAACAGCAGGAAAGGCACGGCGAAAATCGCCCCGGCCATCGCCGAGACGCGGTTGACCGATTCCGTGCCCAGCGCCAGGATCAGAAAGAAGACCACGAACTGCTTGAACAGGTTGTCGTTCAGCGCGCCCAGGAACTGGGTGGTGTTGAGCCAGTGGAAGGATGTCGGCAGCGACGTCTTCATGGCGCTCCTACTCGCGCCGTGCAGGCCGTCGGACGTCGCGCGAGATGGGTCGGCGCGTTGCAGAACCTGTAAGCCATGTGCGCATCATAGCCGACCACACCCCGGTGCCGGAAGCCGTTTCGCACCGCGCGCAGTTCCCTGGGTGCATGACCGATTTTTGATGGATGCCGGAAAGCGCTTGTATTTGTGCCAG
>CAYQJG010000154.1:0-6603 GCA_964417715.1 uncultured Lentisphaerales bacterium
CGTTGTAGGCGGCAGCCGGCAGCATGACGAAGACCTCGCGCGACCAGGTCGCCATTGTCCACTCGACCGCGACTGCCACCTCGCGCGCCGTCCCCTGCGCAACGCGGAAGGAAACCGCGCCCTCCACCGCGTCCGGCTGACCGGTGACCGGCCCCAGCGTCGTGGCGATATGCCACTCCGCGCCGGCAAAGGAAGCTGTCAGCGACGTGGCGCCATCATTCGCCAAAGCGCGGCAAAAACAGTCTTGCTCGCGGCTCCCGGCGAAGCGGGTCAATTTCACGTTCATCATCATGTGCCTACCCTCCGATTCATCAAAGACTCGCCGTGATCTTTATGTTGCTCGCGAACGAACGACAGTCGGGCAATTTCCAGGCCGGGCTTCACAAAATCCAGCGCGAGCTCATACAAGCCCTGCTCCAGCCTGACCGGGATACCCTGCACCTCAATCAACTCCCCCTCGGTCCCACTGACCGGGATCGACAGGGCGAATGTCCCGTTCAGATAGAGACTGCAGGAGGATTGGGCCACCTTGTCTCGCGGGTAGCGGGCATAAGCCAGAACCCTGTAGACCCCGGCTTCCGCCACCCGCATGACAGCGCTGGCATTGACCTTGGTGTTGAATGTAATGCCTCGCTCCAAGGCGACCACCTCTCCCGGCAGATCGCTCCGGGCGGCAAAGCTCTTGATGGGATCGTATGGAACCAGGGGACGTCCCATGGCGGGAGTGGCCAAGATGAAGCGGCAGATATTCATCGCCACCCGCTGCAGCTCGCCCAACGTGAGCTCACCGCTCTCCAGGGCCGCTAGCATATTGTCATTGTTGGGATTCAAGGCGGCCTGGTCGTTCCGCACCACCATGAAAAGATCGTTCTGGGCACGAACCATGAAACCGGTGAAGGAGCACGACGCCTGGCCGCCTTCGGCATTGTGGTTCATCTTGGCCCCCCAATCGGTCATGACCAGTCCGGTGTAACCCCACTCGCCGCGAAGGACGGTGGTATTGAGGTCGTAGTTGGAGGCGGCCCAGTGCCCGTTTACGAGATTGTACGAGGTCATGATGGCTGAGGCCCGGCCCAGCTTGACAGCCATCTCGAAGGGTTTGAGGTGAATTTCCCGCAGGCAGCGTTCCGAGGCCACGCTGTCCACATCGACACGGGCGGTTTCCTGATCATTGGCGGCAAAGTGCTTGATCGTTCCCGACACGCCGGAACGGGCAAGACCCCGGGTCTGGGCCGCGGCCATGGTGCCGGTCAGGAAAGGATCCTCGGAGAAGTATTCGAAGTTGCGGCCGTTCAGAGGATGGCGATGGATGTTGATGCCAGGCCCCAGGAGGGTGTCGATCTGGTATGCCAGAAGTTCCTGCCCCATGAGCTGAAAAAGCTCCTCGTTGAGGGCCGGGTTCCAGGTACAGGCCAGAAGCGTGCCAATGGGCACCTGGGTCGCCTTGTGGCCGCTGTCCATACGGATACCCGACGGGCCATCCGCCGCGGCCACCACCGGAATACCAAGTCTGAAGAGACTCTGCGTCGTCCCACCAAAGGCCCCGGCCGTCCCCGGTGTCACCTTGGGGCTGCACATGCCCTCGCCGCGGACGAGGATGGAGAGCTCCTCTTTCGTCATTTGCGCAACGAAAGCCTCCAGGGTCGCGCGCCCGGCCTTCACATCGCCGAGACGGATGCCCTTGTCACCGGTGGGCTCAAGGGTGGGCGGAAGCCTGGACTGAATTCGCCGCGCCAGATCCACGGTCCGCATTGGCACTGCTTCGCGCGACTCCGCATAGGTGCCGTCATCCTTCCGCTTCCCCGGTTTGAGACGGCCAAAAGCACGGACAGGTGCCAGCGCCTCGGCAAGACGCTCGACCACAAGGAGCTCCGTCAGCGTCACAACCGCGGCGATCCGCTGCGCTTCCCGGACGCTTCCGCCCACATGAAAACGGTATTCGCCGGCCTCGAGCACATAGCAGGAACGGCTTCCCGTGGCACCCCCGTCATCGTAGGAGGCGAGGGATTTGAGCGAAATGGTGATGCGCAGGGTCTCGCCGCCGCCTGGCGGCAACATCCCGGTCTTGCCAAACCCGACCAGCACCCGCGCAGGCTTGCCGAGCCTGCCCTGCGGCGCTTCGCAGTAGAGCTGAACCACCTCTTTACCCGCATGCGTCGCGCCGGCATTCCGCACCGTGATATCGAAGTGGAGGATCTGCCCGGCGCCACGGCCCTCCCGGGTAAGGGATACGGCTTCGCGCTCGAACCGGGTGTAGGAGAGCCCGGCGCCAAAGGCAAATTGGACCGCCTCCGGCTTGAAGGTCTCGAAGTAACGGTAGCCCACATAGATGTCCTCGGTATAGCAGTTGAAGGACCTGCTTCCGAAGTCTGCCGAGGAGGGGTAATCCTCCAGCTTGTAGGCGATGGTATCCGTAAGACGCCCGCTGGGCGAGACGTCGCCCGAAAGGATATCGGCAAGGGCATGCCCACCCTCCATGCCGGCAGCCCAACAGAAGAGCACCGCCTTGATGGCGTCCTTCCCGGCGACCGTCTCCAGCCAGGACATGTCGATGACATTGGTGGTGTTGAAGACGATGACGACGTTGCTGAAGCGGGACGCGACCGCGCGGATCATGGCCGCTTCCCAATCCGTGAGACGATAGCTGCCGGTTGCATCGGCGTAGTCCTTGTCCTCTCCGGCCGTCCGCCCGATGAAGATCACGGCCTTGCCTGACACCTCTGCCGCTTTCCTAACCATCTCGTTTGAGAGGGGCATCTCCTGCTGAAACCAGGGTACGGACGTCCAGCCCCCGCCCCCGTCGTCGAAAGGGTTCTCCGCAACCCACGATTCATAGACAGCGGCCAGCTCTTCGTTGACCGAGATCCGCGCATTGGCCCGCAGCCCTTCGAGGGCATTGACGGCGTATGGGACGTTCACTGCGCCGCCCGAGCCCGTGCCGCTGCGATAGGTATTGATCTGGCAACGTCCAAACAGCGAGACCGTCTCGCCCGCCTTCAAGGGCAGGACGTCCTCCAAGTTCCTCAACAACACCATCCCTTCGCACGCCGCCTGGCGGCTGACAGAAATGAGTTCCTTGAGCGGGATGTTCTGGTTCTGCATGATGAGCGCTATTCCTTTCAACTCAGTCTTCCCAGGAACACCTCGTTCACCCGCCGCAAGCGGTCGGGATATTCGTGCCAGGCGGGATCATCCGGGCCGGAATGGGTCCGCGCCATCGCACCCCACAGCCCATGCTCGCGATAGGCGCGCGCGGCATGCTCCACAACCTCCCAGTAGGCGTCGGAGCGTTCTTCCCACCGCATGCGATCAAGAGCGCAGTAGCTCGCGCCCTCGCCAAGGACCAGCGGAATGCCGGGATAGTGCTGATCCCGCAGCTTCACGGCCTGCGCCACCCCGTTTTCCGCATCCCGCTTGAATTGGCCCAGGTTCCTGTGCAGATTGTCCTCGAGGAGTCGCTCCACCTCCGGCAGCGCCGCGGGCTCCACGTTCCGATAGAGCCAGACCCGCTGATACCAATCGAGGGCAAATGGTGGCCGGTTGCCGCGGCAGTTGCGGACTACGTGATACGGCACCAGATCGCGGCGCAGGAAGCGCCGGATGGACTCGTTGACCACCGGCTCCTCCGAACCCTCTTTCCAGGTGACGGCGCCCTCCAGCACGGCATAGACCGACCACAGGTAATAGCTGTGGAAATTCCACAGATGCATGTTCCGCGGCAGTTGCTCCGGGTTGATCCATGAGGTGTAGGTGTCCAGGGCGAACCGGATGGCCGGATGACGCGCCTTCAGGAACTCCAGCGCGTCCTCGTGCCAGCTCCGCCAGCGGTTCAATTCCTCCTGCGGTTGCTTCTTCTCGCCGTATCCGCCGATAAAGGGCAGGCCGTCGGCCTCGTTGAAGATCTCCGCAAAGGTGATCGTGTCCTGCAACCCGCGCTGCTCCAGCTCGACGAGGATGAAGTCCAGCGCCCGGGCAAAGTAAATGAATCGTTCCGCCGGCGGCAGCCCCAGGAGTTCCGCGTTGATCGCTTCGTCCGCGAACCAGAAGGTGTGCAGGTAGTACCAACTCGACAGGATGACCTTCACCTCGTAACGCTTCGCCAGGGTACACAGCTCGATCAATCGCTTCAGGGGATCGCATCGCCCGGCCATCATATGGTCCGCCCCGCCGCGGAATAGCCGCATGTGCGCCCCGGGCATAATCTCCTGGAAGACCAACTCCCCGCGCGGGCGCCCGGCCTGATCGTGGCACAACCCGGCGCCGCTTTCGAGCCGGATGCAATTGAACCCCCGCTCCTTGAGCTCCACCATCCGGCGCTCCAGATCGGCGTAGAAGGGGTTGGACTTCGTGTTGAAGATGCCCCAGATCCAGAAGGAAATCGTCAGTCGGTCAGTTCCATCATTTCGGTTCATGTTCCGTCTCCCTGTGTGCGCTTGTATTGAATGTCAGGCCTTACGGTCGGTGCGGAAGGTCCCTGCCGGAAAGCCGGCCGTGTTGATGAGATTCGCCCGATCGGGATTGTCAGCCCAGGCGTAACGGACCGCTGCCGGTGATGGGATATCCGGGTGCCAGGCCACCAGGCTGCCGCCCTCGATGGCCGATTCGGCCGGCAAGAATTGGCCGTCGGCGCCCGCAATGACCAGCGTCCGGACCCGGTCGCCGTCGCGCAGGGCCAGACCCGCGCCGGCCTGGTCAAACAGGATGCGCATCCGGTTTCCTTCCACACAGTTCCCCGCGTAGATCGGGCCACCGGGGACGAGCGCCCGGCCGTACACCTTCGCCAGCGCCCACTGCGCAAGCCGGTGCCCGACCGTCCGCTTGTCCTTGGGATGGATATCCACCGGGTCGCCAGCGTCGAGAATCACCGCCAAGCCGGTGCCTGGCAAGGCTAACGCGTCCTGCTGCGCCTCCCGCAGGAGCGCCCAGCTCGAATCCGGTTGGTAGGTCTGGGGTGCCATGAAGCTGGTGAGTTGCACGATGCCAAAGGGAAAGTCGCCGACACCGAAGTGGAAGCGCCAATCCTCGATCAGGTCACGAAGCAGTTGCCGGTATTCGACGGGCTTGCCGGCGTTGGACTCGCCTTGATACCAGATGGCGCCGGCGATACCCACCGGCAGCAGTGGCTTGATCATGTTCTCGAAAAGCATGTATGGGGAATTGGGCTGGCCGTGCCCCATGCTCACCGCGCCAGTATCAATGAAGCCAAAGTTGTGCTCGACCTGGAACCTCCAGTCGTTTGCGAGCGGAATCGAAGCCCCCTCCGACGCATCGGCCGCGACCAGGCGCATCGCAGCCGCCGACCCCGACAGGCCGCCGCCATACTGGAACGAATAGGCCCGTACCGCGACAACCAGTTCCGTCCCGCGCGTCAGTTCGGCCGGGATGGTGTATGCGCGGTGCTGCGCCCAGACGGTCTCGTCAAAACCCGAACCCATCCGCCCGACCTCCACGCCGTTAACATAGGTGATGTCCTGCTTGTCCACGGCCCCGAGGTGTAGAATCAGGGCCTTGCCGCGAAGAGGCCCGGGCAGGGCGATGCGAGTGCGGAACCACATGACCGCGGAATAGTTGTGGCCGTGTTGCTGCCAAAGGCCGGGCAGCGTCATGAGGCCCCACCCTGTATCGTCGAACCCCGCCTGGTGCCAGCCCTTCTCCAGCCCGTGGTTGCCGGGGTCGACCGGCAGAAAACCTTCCGGGTTGCGCTTTTCCCAGCCCGCGGCGCTGTTGACCATCGCCTCGTAGTCGAGCGTCCAGCCGCGGGTGGCCGCATTGCGCAGGAGGCGCTCCCGGCTGATCCAGGTCTCGATGAAGGTGCCGCCCCAGCTCGCATTGATGATGCCGCACGGCACGCCGAGCTCGTCCTGCAACCGCTGGGCGAAGAAGTTCGCCACGGCGGAAAAGTTCCCCACCGTGTCCGGCGTGGCGAGCAGCCACGCCCCCTTCACTGTCGTCTGCGGAGCCAAGTCGGCACAATTGGCAACCTTGATCATGCGGATCTGGCTCGGCCCGGCCGCGGCAATCTCGGCGGCGCATTCGGCGGCCGCCATCGTCCACTCCATGTTGGATTGGCCCGAGGCCAGCCAGACCTCGCCAACCAGGATGTCATCCACTGCGACCCGTTCGCGGCCGTCCAGGTCCTCCACGATTAGCGTATGCGGGCCGCCGGCCGGCAGCGCCGGCAGGCGCAGCAGGAATCGGCCGTCGTCGCCCGAGATTCCTTCCGCCCGGCTGGAGCCCAGAGTGCCCCTGACGCGCGTCCGTGGTCGGTCGGTCCAGCCCCAGACAGGAATGGACTGGTGGCGTTGGACCACTGCATGGTGCGTAAGCAATGGTGTGAGCTTCATTCAGGTTCCTTTGTATTCTCGACCCAAGACGATCAGCCTTGCACGAAACTCAGCACGGTCTGCAAGTCAAATACGAGCGTGGGCGCGCTGCGGACGATCAACGCGAACACGGGTTTCATGGTGGCATCGACGCGGTCCGGGTCGTGGAGCAGTTCCACGGCCGTGCCGGCGCCAAACGCAAAGGCTATGGCGATCCGCGTCCCCGCGAACGTGGCCGTCGCCGAGTTGCCGGTGATGGTCCACGGCGCGTAGCTCTGGA
>CAYQJG010000155.1:0-6575 GCA_964417715.1 uncultured Lentisphaerales bacterium
CGCCGCCGATGTCATAGATCAGCTCGCCCAGCGGCGTGCCGACGGGCACCTCCACCAGCCCCGTGTTCTTGACACACCCCGCCAGCGCGAACACCTTGGTGCCCTTGCTGCGGGCCGTGCCCCATTGGGCATACCAGGATGCGCCGTTCAGCAGGATCGCCGGGACGTTGGCGTAGGTCTCGACGTTGTTGAGGACGGTCGGCTTGCCCCACAGCCCCTTCTGCGCCGGAAAGGGCGGACGCGGGCGCGGCTCGCCGCGCTGGCCTTCGATCGAAGCGATCAGGGCCGTTTCCTCGCCGCAGACGAAGGCCCCCGAGCCCATGCGGATATCCAGATCGAACGCGAAGTCGCTGCCGAGGATCGCCTTGCCCAGCAGGCCGCAGGCGCGCGCCTGGTCGATGGCCTTCTGCAGGCGCTTGACCGCCAGTGGATACTCGGCGCGCACGTAGACGTAGCCCTGATCCGCGCCCACCGTGTAGGCGGCGATAGCCATCCCCTCGATCACGCTGTGGGGGTCGCCTTCCAGCACACTGCGATCCATGTAGGCGCCGGGATCGCCTTCGTCCGCATTGCACAGGACGTACTTCTTGTCACCCGCCGCCTTGCGGGTGAACTCCCACTTCAGGTGCGTCGGAAAGCCCGCGCCGCCGCGGCCGCGCAGACCGGACACCTTCATCTCCGCAACGACCTGCTCGGGCGTCAGGCCGCCCAGCACCTTGGCCAGCGCGGCATAGCCGTCTGCGGCGATATACTCCTCGATGCGCTCGGGGTCGATGCGCCCGCAGTTGCGCAGCACCACCTGGGTCTGGCGCGCGAAGAACGGGATGTCGCCGCAGTGCGGCTGGGCCTGGCCTGAGGCCGCATCATGCTCCAGCAGCCGCTCGACGACCTTGCCGCCGACGAGGTGTTCGCGCACAATCTCGGCCGCATCAGCCGGCTTGACCCCCTGGTAGAACGTCCGGTCGGCTCCCACCAGCAGCACCGGCCCGCGGACGCACGGCCCCATACAGCCGGTCTCGCGCACGGCAATCTTCTTGGACAGGCCGGCCTCGCCCAGTGCGGCGCGCAGCGCCTCTTCGACTTCGCGCGCGCCGGACGCCAGGCAACTGCCGCCCACGCACACCAGCACCTCCTGCTTCGCGGCCGCGCCCTTGCGCGCCGCGGCGGGGCGCGCGCGATCACGACAAGCCGCGAGCGCCGCGGCCGAATCGATCCGGTCCAGAACATGCGCGCTCATGCCTTCACCTCCGCTTCGACCGGCGCGGCCTGCGCGCGATATTTCTCCAGGATCAACCCAACCTTGGCGGGTTTGACGCGCTGGTGGATCTCCTCGTTCACCATCAGCACGGGAGCCATGCCGCAGGCGCCGAAACAGCGTCCGACGTCGAGCGAGAAGAGCCGGTCGGGCGTGGTGCCGCCCACATCGATGCCGAGCTTCTCCTTGATGGCGCGCAGCACCTCATTGCCGCCGCGCACGTAACAGGCCGTGCCCAGGCAGACGCGAATCAGGTACTTGCCGCGCGGCACCGTGCAGAAGAAGGAGTAGAAGGTGACCACGCCCGCGACCTCGCTGAACGGCTTGTCGAAGACGGTGCTGAAGCGCTTCAGCACCGACTGCGGCAGGTAGCCGAACAGCGTCTGCGCCACCTGCAGGGCCGGGATCAAGCCGCCCGGCTTGGCCTGGTACTCCTGCAGGATCGGTTCGATCTGCACCAGCATCTGCTCGTCGGTCAGCGGGGCCGGGTTGCATGCACAACACGTCTTGGCGTCGGTCATGGATGGCTCCTTGGGCCCGGCAACCGGGCGTGGCGGATGGGGCGTGGCTACTGCTGGATCAGACGGAACCCGTGATGTACTTCTCGAGGTTGTTGATGTCCTGCTCGCGTTCGGTGCAGAGGAACTTGACGACGTCGCCGATTGAGATCAGGCCCACCATCTTCCCGTGATCGACCACGGGCATGTGGCGCACGCGCTTGTCGGTCATCAGCTTCATGCATTCCTCGATCAGCGTGTCGGGCGGCAGTGTGAAGACCGGCGCGGCCATGACTTCGCGCACCTTTACGGTTCGCAGGTTGCGTTCCTTCAGAAGCACCTTGCGCAGGCAATCGCGTTCGGTCAGCATGCCGACGATGGCACCTTTGGCGTCGACAACAACCAGACTGCCAATGTGCTCGGTCTCCATCTTGCTCACGGCGTCAAAGACCGTGACATCCGGACTGATCGTGGTGACGGCGCTTCCCTTGGCTTTGAGCAGGATACCCAGAGGTGTATTCATGGACTGACTCCACGTGGGTGATGGGCCAACACACGCTTGCCCAGCGAAAAAGTGCAGCCCTCTTATTTCTTAACGTGCCACACTCCCCTGAGCGGATCAAGACATAAATACCCAAAGTGTCGCGTGGGCGTGGGGCCCCTGCGCTGCGTTCCGGCTTGTCCTCCGCGCACCGACCCTTTATGTTTAGCGCCACGTCGCAACCGGCGGAACGTTCCGCCCGGCGATGATCGGAGTTTGTAGCCATGCCCCTGCTGTTTGACATGCCGCTGGAACGCCTGCAGACCTATGCCGGCCGCAACCCCTGCCCAACCGACATGGATGCCTACTGGGACGGCGCCCTGGCCGAGATGCGGGCGGTCGACCCGAAAACTGAATGGGTGCGCAGCACCTTTCAGGTTCCGGGCGTCGAGTGTTTCGATCTCTTCTTCACCGGCGTCCGCGGCGCGCGCATCCACGCCAAGTACGCGCGGCCGGCGCGGCCGGCAGGACGCGGACCCGCCGTGGTGCAGTTCCACGGCTATACCGGCAACTGCGGCGACTGGATCGAGAAGCTGGCGTGGGTGGCGGCCGGCTTCTGTGTGGCGGCGCTCGACTGCCGCGGCCAGGGCGGACTGTCGCAGGACCCAGGCGGCGTCACCGGCAACACGCATCGCGGCCACATCATCCGCGGCCTGCAGGACACGCCCGACCGCCTGCTCTTCCGCGACATCTATCTCGATACGGCCCAACTCGCGGGACTGGTGATGGGCTTCCCGGAAGTCGACCCGAAGCGTGTCGGTGCCAACGGCGGCTCGCAGGGCGGCGGGCTCACGCTCGCGTGCGCGGCGCTGGAGCCGCGCATCGCCCGCGCCGTGCCGGTCTTTCCGTTTCTCTGCGACTACCGTCGCGTCTGGGAGATGGATCAGGCCAAGGACGCCTACGAGGAGCTGCGCTGGTTCTTCCGCGTCCATGACCCGGAACACCGGCGTGAAGACGAGATCTTCACGAAGCTGGGGTACATCGACTGCCAGCACCTGGCGAAGCGCATCCGCGCCGAGGTGCTGATGGGGGTCGGATTGATGGATACGGTCTGCCCGCCATCGACCCAGTTCGCGGCGTATAACAAGATCACGTCGCCGAAGCAACTCGCGCTCTATCCCGACTACGGCCACGAAGGCCTGCCCGGCATGACCGAGAAGGCCATGCAGTTCATGCTGGGAATGTGAGCGCCTACCGTCGCTGACGCGACCGCGGCGAGCCGAAGTCGAAGAACTTCGCGGCCAGCAGGCGTTCGGGGGAGATGATGTCGTCCTGCGGGTCCGTCACCGGGCCCGCGGGCGGAGGCGTCGCGGGCTTCTGCGCTTCGCTGGCACGGCGCGCCACGGGCTGGATGGTATCCCAGAGTCGCGCCCGCAGGGCATCAAGCCCCTGTCCGTCCACGGTCGAGATCGGCAGCGCCTTCTGGCGCGTCTCGCGCGTGAACTTCTTCAGTTTGAGGGCGGCGCCATCGACATCCATTTTGTTCGCCACGATCAGCGACGGCAGCTTCAGCAGACGGCTGTCATGCGCGCGCAGTTCACGCCGCAGCGTCCGGTAGTCGGTCCATGGATCGCGACCATCGGTGCCGGCCATGTCGATCACGTAGAGCAGCATGCGCGAACGCGCAATGTGCTTCAGAAACTCAATCCCGAGTCCCACGCCTTCGTGGGCGCCTTCGATCAGACCGGGGATGTCCGCCACGCGGATCTGGCTGTAGTCGGGAAACTGCATCGTCCCGATGATCGGATTGGTCGTGGTAAAGGGGTAGGCCGCGATCCGGGGGTGCGCGTCGCTGATCCGGCTCAGCAGCGAGGACTTGCCGGCATTCGGGAAGCCGACCAGACCGACATCGGCGAGCAGCTTGAGCTCAACGCGGAACGCGAACTCATCGCCGGGCTTGCCGGGCGTGCATTCCTCGGGCGCCTGGTGGGTCGATGTCTTGAAGTGGATGTTGCCGACGCCGCCCCGACCGCCCTTGGCGACGATCACTTCCTGGCCGTGCTCGACAATGTCGAAGAGCCGTTCGCCGGTGGCTTCGTCGTAGACTTCGGTGCCGCAGGGCACCCGGATCACCAGGTCGCGGCCATCGCGGCCATGCATCTGCTGGCCGCGGCCGGCGCCGCCCTCTTCGGCGCGGATCAGCGGCTCGAAGAAGAGGCGCTGCAGGGAGTCCTCGTCGTGGTCGCCCTGGAAAATGACATGGCCCCCACGGCCGCCATCGCCGCCGTCGGGGCCACCATGCTCGACACACGCTTCGCGCCTGAAGCTGCTGCAACCGTCGCCGCCCTTGCCGGCGCGAACCTGAACGGTCACCTGATCAACAAACTTGCGGAACTTCACGTACGAGCTGTGCGCGCGCCAACTACGCCCCGGCTACAGCCGGAACGATGCTGACCACGCGCCCTTCCTTAAGGAACTTGACCGTGCCAGCCGCGCGGGCGAACAACGTGAAATCGCGGCCTTGGCCGACGTTGACACCGGGGTGAATCTTGGTGCCGCGCTGCCGGACCAGAATCGAACCGGACAACACCACCTGGCCGTCGTAACGCTTGACGCCGAGACGCTTGCCCGCGCTATCGCGGCCGTTGCGTGCAGATGCGGAAGTAGCCATGACTCAAAATCCTTCTAG
Source organism: uncultured Lentisphaerales bacterium (assembly GCA_964417715.1). Taxonomy (GTDB): domain Bacteria; phylum Verrucomicrobiota; class Kiritimatiellia; order RFP12; family CAYQJG01; genus CAYQJG01. The sequence continues at coordinate 4,923 of CAYQJG010000155.1, forward strand.
CTGAAATCGCCGCCGAAACGGCTTCAGGCGATCGACTTGACCTTGACGACGGTCAGCTCCTGGCGGTGGCCAACCTTGCGCTCGTATCCCTTGCGGCGCTTCTTCTTGAAGTTGATCACCTTCGGGCCGCGCTTGTGCTCGACCACGGTGAACACGACCTGCGCGCCATCCACGTGGGGCATGCCGATCTTCAGTTCCTTGCCGTCCGAAATCGCGAGAACCGGGCCGGCGTTGACGTCCTGGCCCACTTCGGCGTCCAGCAACTCGACCTCCAACCGGTCCCCCGCGGCCACACGATGCTGCTTGCCACCGGATTCCACCACGGCATACGCTACTAGGGCTGTCGCTTCCATGACTGTCTGTTCCTCAACGAGTTGGTACGGCTTCGCCGGTATCCGACGGCCGGCAATGAATCGGGACGAGTACTTAACCAAACTGCGGCCCCGAAGTCAAGACGCACCGGCGGACGAAATGAGTTCGCTGATCCGGCGGATGATGCGGTGCGGCTGACAGGGGGCGCCGGGCGGCAGCCCCTGGCCCTTCACGTCATGCCAGATGCCCGTCAGGCCCAGGGCCTGAGCCGGTGCGATGTCGAAGGCCAGGTTGTCGCCAACCATCCAGGCGTCCGCCGGCGTCACGCCCAGTGCGGCCAGCGCATGACGGAACACGCGCTCATCCGGCTTGCCGCAGCCGAACTCGCCTTCGACCACAATGCAGTCGAAGAGCGGTCCCAGGTCGAAACGGTTGATCTTGCCCCGCTGCGCGTCGGCCGCCCCGTTGGTGACCATGCCCAGGCGCACGCCGGCCGCCCGCAACGCGCGCAGGGCCGCCACGGCACCCGGGAACGGCTCGATGCTCTGCGTGTGCAACTCGGTGCGCATCTGCGCCATGGCGCGGGCCAACTCGGCATCGGGACGCCCCAGGGCCGCCAGCACCGCTGCGACGATCTCGGCGCGCGCCGCCGGTAACCCCATCCGTCCCCGCCGGTGCCGCTCGGGGTCGCTCCAGTACCAGTCGGCCTGGCGCTTGATCGCCGCATGCAGCGCGACCGGGTCGGCACCCGGAATCCGCGGCGCAAAGTGCTCGCAGACCATGCGCCAGCCGGTCTCGACACTCGCATCGTAGGCGACGATCGTGTCGTCGAGGTCGAAGAGGATGGCAGGTGGCAGCGGCGCGACAAGAGGCGTCATGCGGAACTCCATGGGAACGTATCATCCCCCAACCGCGCCTTCGCGTCCAGTCCCGCCTGAACGGGGCGCCGTGGCCGAAGAGGGGGCAGGGCTCGGGGTTCAGTCGCGCCGCTGGCCTGCGGCCAGTTCGATCGGACGAGGGAACCGCAGATTGCCGAATGTCGATTTCTGAATGTCGAAGTGGCCATCGGCAGCGACCAGAGGCACCTCGGTGTTCTGCGGTTCAACACCCCGAACGAATCCACTTCGTTTCTCCTGTCGTTTCTCTCACGACCTTCGCGGGCGTCTGCCGCCTCCTCCCGCGTGCAACAAGCAGCGCAACCTGCCCACGCCGCCGGCGCGCCCGCAGGCCCCGGCGCGGGCCGCCACACGAACTGCGTGTCCACCCCGCGCACCCGCGCCGGTGGTTGGGCGACGCGGACCGGGTTGCGCCGCAGGCGCCCGGAAACGCGCGCGTCAGACG
>CAYQJG010000156.1:0-6510 GCA_964417715.1 uncultured Lentisphaerales bacterium
GCCGCCGCCTGTGAGCTGGGTAGACCACGCGGCGGCCAGCTGCGGCGGGTGTCCGCGCTGAAGCTGCGAAGTCAGCACTCCACAGACCTCGTAGGGGGATGCCACACGCAACGGAAACCATAGTATGGCGAACGGACCCAAGGGTCTGACAGCGCTCGCACTACCGCCGGCCCAGGAGGGCTAAGGCGATTTCCGCCTCGTAGGGCCCTTGCTGCACTCCTCACAGGTGTGGCGTACGGGCAGACGATGGGCGGTTGCAGGCGACAACGGACCGGCTCCAACGCCGCAGGCTCAGGCCCGGGCATGAAGTAGTTATTCCAGCACCACTCGGCGGCATTCCCCAGCATATCCAAGCAGCCGTAGGGGCTCGCCGAATCCGGGTACCGCGTGACAGGTGTCAGGACCGCCGTCGGCAACCCTACCCCGCAGTCGCCGAAGTTGCAGTGGTGAGCCATGTCATCATCGTCTCCCCAAGGGAAGCGTTGTCCGGCGAGACCCCTGGCGGCCTTTTCCCACTCGACTTCTGTTGGCAACGTGCGTCCGCTCCACTCAGCATACGCCATGGCATCGTACCAGTTCACAAATACCACGGGTATATCGTCCAGTCCGGCATCGTAAGTTCGATCGAGGTGCCAAAGGTAGCGAACGAACTCCTTGCCCCAAGCCACATGTCTCTCTCGTAGTGCGGGCGTATAGCCCGTCGCCTCGATGAAGCCCTTGTACTGCGCGTATGTTACCGGTGTTCGATCAATCCAGAACTCGTCGACAAAGGTGCGCGTCGCAGGTACGGTGGGGCCCCAGTCGGGGTCAGCCTGGTCCTCCGCGCAACCGTAGATGAAGGCACCGGCCGCCACGCGAACCATGCATGCCAGGTCCACACATTCCGGAAGGAAATCCGTTGCCATGCCCGATGCCTTTCCTTTGTGATGGTAAGCGGCGTGGCGGCGGCGCCCAACCGCTCCATCGTTACAGCATTCCGTTGAGCCTATCGACTTGGGCGGCGGTGTCATGGGCACCAGCGCAGTCGAGTGTGATAGCAACAAACCCAAGCGGGTCCTGCTGTAGATATGCGTCCAGTGATGATATGCACGCTGCCGTGAAGCCTGCGCGCCCCAAGGCCTTCGACCATCCCTTGACCCGCTTGCTGTGGTGATCTTGGAGCGCCGCGATCAGCGACTTAGCCTCCGTTTTGGAGAGGTTGCCAAGATGCTTCCACGTGCCGTTGTTGAAGATCGATCCTACTTCCTTGCCGTTACGCCAGATGTGCATGTCGGCTACCGATTCGCCTGGGGAGCCATCAATGCGAATGCCCCATCCACCGCTCAGAGTAGTTGTGGGGGTACCGGCGGTGCCAGTGGGATCGACGAAGCTCGAGGGACAACCATAGCAATACCCGAACCAGTTCTCCCCATCCTGTGCCGGGTCCTCACTGACGAACGTCCCGGTCACCGGATCCATCCACCGCGCCCGCAGATATTCGAGGCCGGTATAGTATTCCGTCGGGTGGCCCAGCCCTGCAACGAACGCATACTTACTGATCGGCGAGCCCTGCACAAAGCAGTGTGGCGCATATCCCTGCCCTCTCTGTACATGCGGGCCGCCGACACCACAGAAGCCACGCTACCATACCAAGGCAGACCTTGCCTTGCGGCTGTCTGTGTGGACCCGGCGTTGATCGCGCTACAGCCTGAGCGCTCGATTGAGTGGAATCGTCCCATAGAGCTCCCACGTCGCGAACTCCGCAGGGGATAGCTCGACCTGCCAGTACGGGGCTTGGTATGCCGCCTTAAGTTCTGCTCGCACTAGATCCCGGGTAACCGGAGGCGCGAACCAGATGCCAACGTGGTCGCGGTCCTCAAGGCCGTAGGGCCGAACATCGAGCGCGATCTCCGGCACGGCGTCGCCCCAGGACAGTAGGAAGTCGGCGAGTAAGCCGTTGGTACCATGCCGCGGGGCGCCTTGGCCATCGAGATCCCAGGGAGGTCCGCCTACGACTGAGACAAACCGAAAACCCGGCAAATGCCCGGCACCGGCGTACGCCGATATGTGTAAAGGCGCACCGTGGCGCAGAGCCGCGCAGAACCGCACATCCCCGCCCGCAGCTCTGTACAGGACCTCGCTAGCCTCTGCGGCTGAAATGGCCCCATCAGCAACGAAGGCCGCGAGAATCTCGGGCACGCCTTGAACTGCAAACAAGTATTGGGCGCCGGGCAGACGACCAGCTATCGCCCAGAGCGCAGCCTCAAGCGGCGCGGTGTTGGCGAACGGCCGGTTTGCGAAGCCGGTGCCCTCGACGACGAGGGCTTCTGACGCCCGGTCCTCAGACATCACGGTGAAGACGAAGGGAGGGGCGATCTCGGTGTCATTGATGCTGACAGGCTCGAGCCTGTTCCGCGCTGCGCGCACAACGAACTCCAGTACCCATGAACCCGACATAACGTCCCCCCGAAGTAGTCAATCCGCGCCCAACGTGCTTCGATGGCGACCAGACCAGCGTCCTCGGCGGCTAGATGCCAAACCCGGCCATGAACCCATCTACGAAGAGCTGCACTTTGCCTTTTCTCCCCTTGATCGATCCCTGAAAGTCAATATGGGGCCCGTGGCTATGGCCATGGTGGTTGGCGAGGTCAATGTGTATCAGCGCCCCGTTGAACTCATTCTTGATGTAGAAACCATCTGCGGTAAGGTTAGCCGTGATGTCCATCTCGGTTGCTGCCAGAGCGCCGAGGATCATCGCGCTGTGGTAGATAACCGCGTCCTCTATCCTCTCGCGTCCCCACGCCTGCGCGGCGCGCGCGACTGCGTATTCGCTGCTATCGTCGGCTTTGTCGATGATCATCGACACTAGAAGGTCGATGAACAACCCGGAGGTGTCGGTGGCATTCACCGGGTCACCACCGCAATATCCGTACCAGTTCGCCCCGTCCTGTGCTGGATCCTCGCTAACAAACGTCCCGGTCACGGGATCCATCCACCGCGCCCGCATATAGATGAGCCCGGTTTCGTCCTCCGTCGGGTGGCCCAGCGCGCCGACATAGGCGTGTCTGCTGGTCGGCGTGCCTTGCGTGGCTCTTGGCGCGCCGTAGACGTCCATCTGGCGGGCGCCCGTGATGTACCCGGACGGGCTCACTTCGGCGAGGACCGACCCCAGCCCATCGTAGCAATACCAGCTCACCTGGGGGTTCTCGCCGCTGCCGGCACGCCGATACTCCGGGCCCCGTGGCCCGCAGAGGTAGGTCACCTGGCCGGCGTTCACGCCTCCTGTGGTGTTCTCCCGGATCACCATCGAGCTGTCCAGGATGTACTGGGTCGTCGCCTGCCCGTCCAGTACCGTCTGGCGCCGCAGGCCGTCGGAGCTGTAGGTGAAGGCGCTGGTGTGCTGGGCCGTAACGCAGGTTCGCAGCCTGTTCTGGCTGTCCCACGCGTTCGCGCCCGTCGGCGTCACCGCCAGCGTCACCAGCGTCAGGCTCAGTATCCACCCGATGTGCCGGACACCCCCGTGGCCGAAGATCAGCTCATGCACCAGGATGGCTCCGCTCTGCTGACCCTCGTCGGTCAGCCACGCCTATGATACAACGGCTTCGGCAGTGTCCGCAAGCTTCCACACGTCGGCGCTGTCGTGCACATCAGCGCCGCACTGCGCCGGACAAAGGCGCTACTGCGGCCAGACGTCAAGATGGCAGGCACTAGAACCTGGGGTACACCGCCTTGACGGCCGCCACGCATCCAGCCGGCAACACATGCTCTGCCTCCCACTCCCAGAAGGCGTCCTCCGTGGCGTCGCACGCGATGTACGGCAGGCTAAGGCGTGACGCCAGCTCGCGCCCGATCTCGGCCGGGGCCCAACCGCGCTTCGCGAGGAGTGCGTGCTGGCGGTTCTCGGCACCAAACGGTGCTGCCCACGCCATCGTGCAACTTGGTGCGGTCGTGTCGGTTACGCCGAGCAATGCAGGATTGCAGGGCGCACATCTCCGCTGCAGTGCTAGCCATCTCTCGTACATGCCGGCTGGGACCGCGTCACCGTTGAAGAACCAAGCAACCGCGCCGGGGAAGTGGCCCAGCCCCTGCTCGTCAGGTAGTGGCGGCATCTGGGTTGTACCCGACGCCATGACCAATGTGACCGGTGTGACAAGCCCCTTTGCGGGCCCAGGCTTGATCCATGGCGGCACCAGACCTGCCGCCATGAGCCGGTACACCTGAGCGGGCATGTACTCACCAACCACCCAGATCGCTGGATCGCATAGGCTGTGGGCCAAGATGGACGCTACCGCGAAGAGGCAACCGGCGTCGGCCCAGAAACCTGGAGCCCAGCGCCAGAGCGCATCCGATGGATCGGGCCCAGGTGAGGCCTCACCGCCGACTGCCCCGCACCAAGTGTCGGACAGGACGGTGAACAGGCCCGCGTGTAGGTCGCCACCATTCTGTGGCGTTCCCGACATTAGGTCGACCGGGCCAATGCGGCGAGGAAGACCAGCGAAATGAACGACCGCCATGCGCGGAAACATGCGTCACAGGGCCTCCTGAAGGCCCTTCATCAAACCCTTGAGGTACAACTTCGCATATTTCTTACCCCCAATACTGTCCGGCTGGAAATCAATGTGTGGCCCCTTGTTGCCATGCTGGTGTTCGTTCACGAAGTCGATGTGAACCTGCCGGTCTCCGACCTTCATGTAGATGCCCACGTTCGAGAAGCCCCACGACTCGATCTCGTCCGCCATCAGATAGCCGGTGATCTCTCCAGTTAGCTCCGCCACGGCGGACATGATCTTGTCAACGCCCCACCTCTTGACTGCCTGGGCAGTAGCGGCTTCCTTCCCATCGTCCTCGGCGCCGAGTAGCATCCCGACCAGGATGTCAATGAACAAACCTGTCGAGTCGCGGGCGCTTGTAGGGCGGCTGCCGCAGTATGCGTACCAGTTACCACCTGCCTCGCCGGATCCTCACTCACAAACGTCCCCGTCACCGGATCCATCCACCTGGCCCGCATGTAGATCAGCCCGGTATCGTCCTCCGTGGGATGGCCTAGCGCACCGACAAACGCGTGCTTGCTGGTCGGCGAGCCCTGCGTGGCCCTCGGCGCGCCGTAGACGTCCATCTGGCGCGCGCCGGTTATGTAGCCGGTGCTACTCACCTCGGCCAGGACTGAGCCCAAGCCGTCGTAGCAGTACCAGGTCACCTGCGCGTTCTGGCCTAAGCCCGCGCGGCGGTACTCGGGTCCGCGTGGGCCGAGCGGGTGTGCGGCACTCGGTATGAGCGTGTGGCCCAAGGGGACCAACTCGCGGACTAGATTGGTCGAGCCTTGCGGACGCCCTGCCTCGCAAGGCATCTCAGGCCTCCGTGGGCCAGTAGAACACAGACTCGCCGTCCGCGTCTGCCACTTCAATGCGTCCTCCTCGGTCCGTCGCCTCGAGCGTGACAACGCACCGGCCACGCGAGGCGACATGGAGGACGTCAAGGAACCCACCCGTGGGTAGGCACCCCAGGACGACAGTAGAATCACCAGCGCTGTTCAGCACGCGTAGCGCTCCTCCATCCGAATCGGCGTATATCTCCACCAGGGCGCGGCCTGCAGCATCGACGAACGTGAACGGCGCTGCCGCGGTGCACGCAGCAGAGATCTGCGCATGAGGAGGCACGCGCAGTTCGGCTATCGTCCGCTCCAAGGCAGCCACCTGCTCCTCCAGCGCGCGGAGCCTCTCGCGCACGGACGCGCCCATGGCTACCCGAAGATCTCCGTCAGGTCACGAAGGATGTCAACGTACCTCATGTGATGTGGTATGCCAAGCCTCAATCCGGCAGACGTGTGCTTCAGCAAGCCCTGAGCCGTGTCGAATCGGAACAGGTGTATCCTCCCCATCGCATCTCGGAACTGCCAGGCAAAGACTTGGTTCTTAGCGTATCCCGCTGCCACCAACGCACCAAGGGCTGCGTACTTGCTCACCAGGAGCAGAGCAATCTCCTCTGCCTTGCCCTTCAGGATGCCGAGAGCTGCATTGCTGGCCGCTCCAATCGAGGCACTCTCGCCACTGGCTATCTCCACTTCTAGGTCGGTACCCGAAGTGAGCCCGGTCCGGTCCACTGCATTCACTGGGTTCGCCCGGCAGTACGAGAACCAGTTGACACCGTCCCGCGCCAGGTCTTCGCTAACAAATGTCCCAGCAACCGGATCCATCCACCGCGCCCGCATGTAGATGAGGCCAGTATCGTCCTCCGTTGGGTGCCCGAGCCCGCCCACGAACGCGTGCTTGCTGGTCGGCGAGCCCTGCGTGGCCCTCGGCGCGCCGTAGACGTCGATGGAGTAGTCCACCTGGCGGCTCTGCTCGTCGGTGATCCGGCTGAGAAGCGGGCAGACGCTGTTGGGATCGTCCTTCGGAAGGCAGATGCGTGCCGTGGTCTCGGGATCCTGGTACTCATAGGTCCAGGGGAGCGTCTCACCCGGCAGCGTCATGGTCGCCCGCTCGCCCGTCGCTCGGTAGGTGTACGCAATGGTGCCCGTCACCGAGTCCGCGA
>CAYQJG010000157.1:0-6343 GCA_964417715.1 uncultured Lentisphaerales bacterium
ACCTTCATCGGGACACTGTGCCGCCCGCCGCCCCTACGTCACTGACCCATTACGTCAACATGCAGTATCAGCTTGTCAATGGGTGGCCTGATCTCTATAGTGTATGGCTCTCATTGAGCGCGGTCTGCCGTGTGGCGGTCCTGCGCGGAAGCGAACGACCCGTGGACCGGCCAGGACCACGGGCCAAAGCGGATTAACCGGACCGTCCAGCGTGGCGGTCCAACGGTTCAAGGAGCATCATGGAAACACCTGCCACGAGCCTTTCGGGGCTCAATCTCAAGGACCTGCTGGACGCGGGTCTGCACTTCGGCCACCAGACCAAGCGGTGGAATCCCAAGATGAAGCGCTACATTTTCGACAAGCGCAGCGGTATCCACATCATCGATCTGACCCAGACGATTACCCTGATCGACGACGCGGCGGCCTTCCTGCGCGACACCGTGCTGAACGGCAAGCAGATCCTGTTCGTGGCCACCAAGAAGCAGGCCCAGGACGTGATCAAGGAAGCGGCCGTGGCCTGCGGCCAGTTCTACGTCACCGAGCGGTGGCTGGGCGGCACGCTGACCAACAACCAGACGATCCGCAAGAGCGTGAAGCGCATGCGGCAGATCGAAGCCATGGCGCGCAACAACAACGGCCAGCTGTCGGTCCACAAGAAGGAAGCTTCCAGCCTCCGGCGCGAGCTCGACACCCTGCAGAAGAACCTGTCGGGCGTGGCCGACATGGACCACCTGCCGGGCGCGCTCTTCATCGTCGACGTGTGCCGCGAAACCAATGCCGTGAAGGAAGCCCTGCGCCTGGGCATTCCGGTGGTGGCCATCGTGGACACCAACGCCGATCCGGACCCGATCGACTACGTGATCCCCGGCAATGACGACGCCATCCGCGGCATCAAACTGATCGCCGATGCGATCGCCAAGGTGCTCAAGGAAGCGCACGACCAGTACGCCCGGGTTGCTTCCGAACGCAACCGCCAGCAGGAAGCCGAGCGGTCAACCGCGGACGCGCAGGACAAGGCGCGCAAGAGCCGCCGCGAGGCCGCACCCGCCGCCGCCGAGGGCGCGGACGCAGCCAAGACCCGCCTCGCCCGCACGCGCCGCACGGCCGCCCAGACGGCCCAGGAGAGCGTGGCAGCCAAGGTGGCCTCGATTGAGACCGCCGAGGAACCGGCCGCCGTCGAAGCCGCCCCGCAAGCCTAACAGGAGATCGCCATGGCTGAAATCACCACTGCACTGATCACCGATCTGCGCAACCGCACCAATGCGGGCATGATGGACTGCAAGAAGGCGCTGCTGGACACGAAGGGCGACATGGACGCCGCCATCAAGTTGCTGCGCGAGAAGGGCCTGGCCATCCAGGTCAAACGCGCCGACAAGGAGGCCAACCAGGGCATCATCAAGTCGGCCGCATCGGCCGACGGGAAGACCATGGCCCTGGCCGAGGTCAACAGCGAGACGGACTTCGTCGCCAAGACGGACGGCTTCAAGGCCTTTGCCGATGCGGTCGTCGCCAAGGTGCTGTCGGGCGACGAGAAGGTCGCCGAGACGATGAAGGACGGCGTGGTCGCGATCGTGGCCGCCACGGGCGAGAACGTGAAGATCCGCCGCGTCGCCCGCTTCGTCCTGTCCGGCACGGGCCGGCTCGACTCGTACATCCACATGGGCGGCAAGGTCGGCGTGCTGGTTGAGGTCGCCTGCGGCCGGCCCGAGACGGTCGACAACCCGGCCTTCATCGAGCTGATCCACGACCTGGCCCTGCAGGTCGCTGCCGCTGCGCCACGCTGGCTGACGGGTAATGACGTGCCCGCCGACGTGATCGCGGCCGAGAAGGATATCTACCGCGTGCAGGTCGACGAGCAGAACAAGGACAAGCCGAAGCCGGCGAACATCATCGAGAAGATCCTCGATGGCAAGATCAAGAAGTTCTTCGGCGAGGTCTGTCTGATCGATCAGGTCTTCGTCAAGGACGAGTCCAAGAAGCAGACGATCACGCAGCTGGTCAACGACACCGCCAAGAAGGTCGGCGACACGCTGACGGTCAAGCGTTTCGTGCGCTTCCAGCTCGGCGCCGCGTAGCAAACGGGGTCCGCAACGGGTCCGGTCGGGGCGCACGGGCAACCGTGCGCCCCTTTGGTTTGACCATCGGGAGTTTCACATGATCGTCGTCAACGAGCACTACCGCAAACTGCAGTCATCCTACCTCTTCGCCGACATTGCCCGCCGCGTGCGCGAATACCAGGCCTCGCACCCGGACAAGCCGGTCATCCGGCTGGGCATCGGCGATGTCACCCAGCCCCTGCCCCCGGCCTGCATCGCCGCCATGCACCACGCCGTGGACGAGATGGCCAGTGCAAAGACGTTCCGCGGCTATGGCCCCGAACAGGGCTATGATTTTCTGCGCGAGGCCATCGCCAGGAACGACTACCAGGCACGCGGCGCGGATATCGCGGCCGACGAGGTGTTCGTCAGCGACGGCTCGAAGTGCGATACGGCCAACATCCAGGAACTCTTTGGCCTGAAGATCCGGATCGCCATCCCCGATCCGGTCTATCCCGTCTACGTGGATACGAATGTCATGGCCGGCCGCACCGGCAAGGCCACCCGCGGCCGGTACCGCGGCTTCGTCTACCTGCCCTGCACGGCCGAAAACGGCTACGTGCCGGACCTTCCGACCGAACCGGTCGACCTGATCTACCTCTGCTTCCCGAACAACCCGACGGGAGCCACCGCCACCCGCGACCAACTGACCCAATGGGTGCGCTACGCCCGCGAGAACAAGGCGCTGATCCTCTTCGACGCGGCGTACGAAGCCTTCATCCGCGACCCGTCGCTGCCGCACAGCATCTACGAGATCGAGGGCGCGCGGCAGGTGGCGATCGAGTTCCGCAGCTTCTCGAAGACGGCCGGCTTCACCGGCACCCGCTGCGCCTTCGCCGTCGTGCCCAAGGAATGCCTGGCCTACACGCGCACGGGCGAACCCGTCCCGTTGCACCCGATGTGGAACCGCCGCCACACGACCAAGTTCAACGGTGTCTCCTACCCCATCCAGCGCGCGGCTGAGGCCGTCTACTCGGCGGACGGCGCGAAACAGGTGCGGGAACTCTCCGACTTCTACCTGGGCAACGCCCAACTGATCCGCACGGCCGTCGCCGAACTCGGCTACCCGGTCGCCGGCGGCGTGAACGCGCCCTACATCTGGGTGCAGACCGGCAAGAAGGACTCCTGGAAGTTCTTTGACGCCCTGCTCCGCAAGGCCCAGGTGGTCACCACCCCCGGCTGCGGCTTCGGCCGCTGCGGCGAAGGCTACATCCGCATCAGCGCCTTCAACAGCCGCGAGAACGTCGAGGCCGCACTGTCCCGCATCCGCAAGGTGCTCTAGACATAGGCCCGATACACGAGCAGCGGACCACCCGAGAAGGACAGTTCGACGCCTTCTCCGGTGGCCTCATTGAGCGTGGCCTGCCACCAACGGGTGAGCCGCAGCTCTTTGAGCGGGTAGCGCAGCCCGCGCGAACTGATCGTCGCCTGCGGAACCATCGAGAAGATCGAGACCGGCTGCCCCGCCACCGTCGCCAGGCGACCAGATGCCCGCATCGGCGTGAAGATGCCGGTGTCGGTCAGCATGGCCACATCGGCCTCGACCGCAAAGTCCGCCAGCAGCGAGACGTTGCCCAGCGTATGATCCTCGCGCAGGCCCGTCGCACCGAGGATCACCAGCGACTGCCACCCCTGCCCCAGGCAGTACCGGAAGGCTTTGCTCAGGTCATTGTCATCCTGACCCGGATCGTGCACCAGCCGCCCGGCGAAGGACGACCGTGCGGCGTCGGGAAGGCTGTCGAAATCGCCGACCACCGCCACCGGCTCCAAGCCGATCCGCTGAAGCTTGCATACGGCGCCATCACAGCAGATAATACGGGCGGACTGCTGCAGCGCGCGCAGAGGCAACGGATGGCTCGGAAAGTCGCCATTCGCCAGGATGACCGTCTGATCCATGTAGCTGTCCATCAGCGCCGCACCGTAGGCCCGATGAGGACTGAATGCAAGCGTAAATCGCCCTGGCAGATCCAGCGGGATGGCGTACAAGTTTGGCGTACAACGCGGCCTGGAAGTACATTTTTGCACCATGCGCACGCCGCAGAGACATGAAAAGGGCTGGATGTAGACCAAAAATGCGGTTGGCACGCTCGCTGCTAGGTATGAGACCGCGATTGCTGCGCACCATGACGGTGCGCACGAAAGGAACGGGACCCCATGACTAAGACGACCGAGTGTTCGACCAAACTGGGCCAGTTCGGCGAGAATGTCTTCAGCATCAAGACGATGCGCAACTATCTCTCGGAACGCGCCTACCAGTCGCTCGTTTCGACCATCCTGAAGGGCGACGCGCTCGACGCGTCGATTGCCGACGAGGTTGCCGACGCCATGAAGACGTGGGCCATGGAGAAGGGCGCCACGCACTTCACGCACTGGTTCCAGCCGCTCACCGGCGCCACGGCCGAGAAGCACGACGCGTTCTTCATGCCGGACCGCGAAGGCGGCGTACTGGCCCAGTTCTCGGGCAAGGAACTGACACAGGGCGAACCCGACGCCTCGAGCTTTCCGTCCGGCGGCCTGCGCGCGACCTTTGAGGCCCGCGGCTACACGGCCTGGGATCCGACCAGCCCGGCCTTCATCAAGGAAAACGACGGCGGGGCCGTGCTTTGCATCCCCACGTTCTTCTGCGGCTACCATGGCGAGGCCCTGGACAAGAAGACGCCGCTGCTGCGCTCGCAGCATGCGCTGTCCAAGCAGCTCACACGCATGGCCAAGCTCTTCAAGATCGACTGTTCCTGCCGCGCCTTCGCGACACTCGGCCCTGAACAGGAGTATTTCCTCGTCGATCACGATTTCTACCTGCAGCGCCCGGATCTGATCCAGACCGGTCGTACGCTCTTCGGCCGCCGGCCGCCGCGGCACCAGCAGATGGAAGACCACTACTTCGGTCACATCCGCCCGCGCGTGCTGGCGTTCATGAATGAGATGGACAGCGAGCTTTGGAAGTTGGGTGTCCCTGCCAAGACGCGCCACAACGAAGTCTCGCCGGCCCAGTTCGAAATCGCGCCGGTCTTCGAGGAGCAGAACCTGGCGATCGACCACAACATGATCACGATGCAGGTCATGCAGGAAGTCGCCGAACGCCATGGTTTCGCCTGCCTGCTGCACGAGAAGCCCTTCGCGGGCGTCAACGGCTCGGGCAAGCACAACAACTGGGCCATCGGCACCGACGACGGCGTGAACCTGCTGAACCCCGGCAATACGCCGCACGACAACATGCAGTTCCTGGTGTTCCTGTTCGCGGTGATTCGCGCCGTGCACAAGTACTCCTCGCTGCTGCGCGCCACGGTGGCCACGCCGGGCAACGACCACCGCCTGGGGGCCAACGAGGCGCCGCCGGCGATCGTGTCGGTCTTCCTGGGCGAACAGCTGACCGACATCTTCACGCAGATCAAGGGCGGCTCGGCCAGCAGTTCCAAGCAAGGCGGGAAGCTGCAGCTGGGCGTGTCGCACCTGTCGCAGATCCCGAAGGACACGACGGACCGCAACCGGACCTCGCCCTTCGCGTTCACCGGAAACAAGTTCGAGTTCCGCATGGTGGGTTCGTCCCAGTCGCTGGCGGGTCCGAATTTCGTCCTGAATACGATCGTTGCTGACGCGCTGAGCGAGATCGCGGACGAGATCGAGGGCGCACGCGATCTGGCAGGCCGGGTGCAGAAGCTGCTGCAGAAGTACGCCAAGGAGCACGAGGCGATCATCTTCAACGGCGACAACTACAGCGAGGAGTGGGTCAAGGAGGCCGAGAAGCGCGGCCTGCCGAACGTCCGCAACTGCGTGGATGGCATCAACGCGATGCAGGACAAGGAGAACGCGGCGGTGCTGATCCGGCACGGCGTTCTGACCCGCAAGGAGGTCCACGCCCGGCACGAGATCCTGCTGGAAAACTACGCCAAGACGATCAACATCGAGGCCAGGACGATGGTCTCCATGGCCCGCCGCAGCATCCTGCCGGCGGTCATGGGCTTCGCGGCGGACATGGCTGCTGGCGTCGGGGCGGTGGAGTCGGCGGGCGAGGAGCCCAAGGCTCAGAAGACGCTGCTGAAGAAGCTCAACGCATCGGTGTCCGACATAGCCGCAGCGGTTGATGAGCTGGAGGCGGCCGTGGGTAAGGCGGCGGCGACGGCATCGGCTGAAAAGAAGGCCGTTGCGTTCCGCGACCCGGTGGTCGCGGCCATGGTCGTGCTGCGCAAGGCGGTCGACGAGGTCGAGCCGATCGTGGGCGCGGACTACTGGCCGCTGCCGACGTACGC
>CAYQJG010000158.1:0-6256 GCA_964417715.1 uncultured Lentisphaerales bacterium
TCATGAACTCGCCGCCGGCCTGCCAGCCGTACATGTAGAGCCAGACGTTGCCGTAGTTCGGGATGTAGCCGATGGTGCGGATGTGGCCGGCGGCGTCGCGCTCGGTCATGGCCGCGGCCATCGTCTCCAGCTCCTCCCAGGTGGCCGGCGGCTGCGCCGCGCCCAGCGCGTTGGTGTAGCCGTGCCGGATCAGCAGGTCCTTGTTGTAGAAGAGGGCACGGTCGTCGACGCTGCTGGCGATGCCGTAGAGGCCGCGCACGCCGGTGACGGGGTGCGTGAAGCAGGCTTCGTCCCAGCAGGCCGGGTAGAAGGCCTCGCGCCGGATCGGCTCGACCGGTCCGCCGGCTGCATCGCCATCGGCCGCGCCCGGCCACGGCGGCCGCGCCGCGGGGTTCGTGGCGACCGACACCTGCCACGCGTCCCAGGCGGTGCGGTCGCGGGCCACGCGCGCGTCCAGCGGCTGGAAGGCGCCGCGCGCCGCCCATTCGCTGACGGCGTAGCGGTCAAACAGGATCACGTCGGGCGGCAAGCCGCCGGCGACGCTCACCAGGAAGCGCGTGGGATCCTCGGTTTGGTTGCGCGAGGCGTTCTGCCCCGAGATCACGCGGTAGACGGGATAGGCGGGATCGAGCCGGTGGCGCTCCTCGCTGAGGCGCTCGAACTCGCGCACGACGTCTTCCATCGCGCCCTGCAGCGGTCCGCCGGGGCCGGTGTAGCGGATTTCGACGACGCCGTCGCGGCCGCCGCCCGAGCGGGCCGGCGCCAGCAGCCAGAGCACGGTCAGCACGGCCGCCGCCGCCAGCGCCGCGCTGACCGCGCGCGGCACCCGCCGCGGCCGGTGCATGGCCCTTGCCCGGGTCGGTTCTACGAGATGAAGGTGCAGACGTACTCCAGCAGACCGGACGCGACCTCAATGTCGAAGCCCGAGTGGGCCGGCACCTCGAAGGCCTGCCCCGCGCCGTAAGCCACGGTCTTCGTCTGGCCGTCCAACTTCACGGTGCACTGCCCGGCCACAAGTTCCATGCGCTCGGCCTTGTCGGTGCCGAAGTGGAACTGCCCGGGGTAGATCACGCCCAGCGTCTTCCGGCTGCCATCCGCCAGCAGGATCGAATGGCTGACCACCTTGCCGTCGAAGTAGACGTTGGCCTTGGTCAGCGCCGTCACATTGCGGAACTCGGTCGGTGTATTCATGGCATGAGTGTCCAAGACAATCCGACCGGCGTCAAGCATCCAGCGCGTCCTCAATTTCCCGATTCTGGACTTCCAGCGCGGCCAGTTCCTGGCGCCAGAACTCCGGCGTGCCCCAGTCGGCGGGCAGACGCGCGAAGACGCCGTCGGCCTTCTGGCGCGCGCACCAGGCGGTGAAGTGAATGAAGCGCATCGCGCGCAGCGGCTCGATCAGGCGCAGCGTGGCGCGCGGGAAGGCCAGCATCGATTCATAGCCCTCGAGCAGCAGTTCGGCTTCGACGCGCGCTTCGGCCAACCGGTTGGGCAGCAGCAGCCAGAGGTCCTGGACGGCCGGTCCGACCGCCATGTCGTCGAAGTCGAGCAGGTGATACCCCTCGCCCGGCCGGTGCAGGATGTTGCCGGCGTGACAGTCGCCGTGGATGCGGAACATCTCGACGCCGTCGAACAGCGGGGCGATCCGCGCCACCATGCCGGCCACCGCCGCTTCGTAGGTGCGCTGCATCTGCGCCGGCAGCGTGCCCGAGGCCAGGATGTAAGCCAGGTGGGCCTGCGTGGCGTGCAGCGGGTGTAACCGGATGCGATCACGCGGCGGGTGATGGGACCCCACCAGGTGGACGCGCGCGATCAGCCGTCCGAGCTGTTCCCAGGCCTCGGCGTTCGGTTCGTCCAGCGGCCGCCCGCCCCTCTTGGGGAAAACCGCAAAGGCGGTCCCGGCACAGTCGTGCAACCGCGCGCCGCGGGGACCGACCAGCGGCGGCACCACCGGCACCTCGGCCTCGTGCAGTTCCTGAAGGAAGTCGAGCTCGTCCTGCAGCGCGTCGCGACTCCAGCGTCCCGGCCGGTAGAACTTGGCCACCACGCAACCGCCAGCCGACAGGCCGACCTCGTAGACGCGATTGATGTAGCTGTTCAGGGGACGGCAGAGGTTGCTGCAGGCGACGCCGAGGGCCTGCTCGACCGCGGCGACCACGATGTCCGGCGTCAGCGCGCCGAAGTCGGAAACGGGCGCGGCGACCGGCGCGTTGGCCTCAGGCTGGCGGGAGCAAGTCATGTCCCCAGACTACCGCATGGCCGCAGCCGGGGGAATGCCGAAAACACGCCGCGGCGGATTCTCATTTCTGCGATAGAATCACATTTGCGAGAGCGGCTTGGGCGAGGTGCGTTTCGGCTAGACAAAAAGGGCACGGATACGACCCCATATGGAGTCTGTGCTGCACGGACATGCAACTGGCATCGCTGATGCTGACTAGGTATCGTCATGTCAGCCGAACCCACACACGCGAGCCGCCTGCGTATGGTAAAGAGCGAGCGCAGCGTGCCCCAGCAGGATGCCGAAGGCACCGGGCTGCTGATGGAATGTGTGGCGGAGACGGTGTGCCCGCACTGCAAGGCGGCGGTTCCGCTGGCGGACGCCAAACCCCTGACATGCCTCCCGTGTCCGGCTTGCGGCGGCGAGGTCCTGGTCCCCGGGCGGGTGGGTGGGTTCCTGTTGCTTCAGCGCATCGGCGAAGGTGAGATGGGCGCCATCTACCGCGCGACCGACGAGTCGTTGCACCGGGACGTGGCGATCAAGGTCGTGCGCGGGTGCCACGCCGACGATCCGGCGTCCATCGAACGACTGCGCCAGGAGGCCTGCGCCGCCGGCAGACTGAACCATCCGCGCGTAGCCCAGGTGCACGCGCTCGGGTTTTCGAACGGGCACCCCTATCTGGTCATGGAATTGGTGACCGGCGAGGACTTCGCCCAGAAGCTGCACCGGGAGGGGCACATCGACGAACGCACGGCGCTGCGGATGGCGCTGGACGTGGCGGATGGGCTGTCGGCGCTGGCCCGCGAGGGGCTGGCACACGGCGACATCAAGCCCGGCAACATCGTGCTCGACCGGGACGGCAACGCCAAGCTGGTCGACTTCGGCCTTTCCGGCATGACGCGGCGTTTCGGCGGCGTGCTCGTGGGCACACCGCACTACATCGCACCCGAACTGCTCCGGGGCGGAACCGATAGCAACCGCAGCGACATCTACAGCCTCGGCGCCACACTCTACCACCTGCTGGCCGGACGGACGCCTTTTGAGGGCGAGACCCCCGCCGATGTGGTTAACGCACGACTCTACCAACAGCCGACCCCGATCGGAACGTACGCGCGCCACGTCTCGCTCCCCACCCGGCAGTTGGTGATGCGGATGCTCCAGCCCAACCCGGATAAACGGCACGCCGACAGCGAGGCCCTCGCGGCCGACATCCGTGAGGCGCTGGCGCAGTTGGACCTGCCACTGCCCACGGACGCCGACGCCCCGGGTTCGCCGCGTCGGCGCTATGCGCGCTTCGGGCTGCCGGTGCGATCACGGACTTTGGCACCGTTCGCGCGGCGCCACCGGGTCGCGACCGTCATCCTGGGAATGGTCTCGGCGGTGGAGTTCATGATCGCCGCCCGGATACAGACCGTCGAGCAACCGGCTGCGTGGTTGCGCCGGGAGTTCGGCGGCCAGGTGAAGGCCATCGTTGCGTCGGTCGGCGGACGCGGCTCAGTCGCCGTCGCAGCGGTTGCCCCCGATTTCACCACCGACGCGAACCCGGTCTGGCGCAGCGTGGATCTGGGAACAGGCACCCAGCGCGGCAGCACGCTTCAGATGGGCGACACGATGATGATCCAGGGGGCGGGGGCGGACATGTGGACCGGCAATGACCGTTGCCGGTTTGTCTGGACGGAGGCATCCGACGACTATGCCTTGTCCGCGCGCGTCAAGTCGATTGCCCAAAGCGACCCGTTTGCCATCACCGGCCTGCTGATCAAGGGCGAGGATCCCGCCCGCGGGGCCGGCCTGCTCTTCGGCTTCCTCGGCAGCGGCGAGCTGTTTCTTCAGACCCGACAACCGGGACGCAAGCCGGCGGTCGTCAAACGCTCGGGTCAGCCCGTGCAGCTTCCCTGCCACCTCCGAGTCGTACGACATGGCAAGACGTTCGAAGCCAGCATCTCGATCGACGGCACCACGTGGAGCCGGTTCGCCACATGCGAACAGAAACTGCCCGCGCGCAACACCATCGGCCTGTCGGTCTCCGCGCAGACACCCACCACGCTGGCCACCGCCGAGTTCGCCGGTCTTCGTCTGCTGACGCCGGCTCTGGCCATGGCTGCGAAATAGGCTGGGCGCGCCTCTGCAATCGCTCTCGTCCTCATCCTTGTCCTCGAACGAAGCCCGCTGCTCGCAGAACCGCAGGACATCGAGGGGGGACGGCGCACGCCGTGCGCGAGACCAGGTGCCTGTCCGGTCACACGGGCTCGTGGAACTCGCCCCTCCCGGCCGTACACCCGGTTCATGCTGCCGCGCGACACCTGCCACGCGCCCTGCGCCCTTGCCAAACTTGTCCGGTGCTCTATACTGGCAGCCATTCAAAGGACTGCCCCATGAGCGACCCCCAACCCCAACCGGTCTCCTTCGAACCGCCGCGCGGCATGCGCGACTTCTACCCCGAGGACATGGCCTGGCGCAACCGCGTGTTCGATGCCTGGCGGCAGGCCGCCACGCTCGCCGGCTTCGCCCCTTACGACGCCTGCGTCGTCGAGAGCCTGGAACTGCTGCAGCGCAAGGCCGGCGAGGAAGTCTCCGAGCAGATCTACGCCTTCGAGGACAAGAGCGGCCGAAAACTGGCGCTGCGCCCCGAGATGACCCCCACCCTCGCCCGCATGATCGCCGCCCGCCAGGGCCAGCTCTCCTTCCCGATCAAGTGGTCCACGATCGCCCAGTGTTTTCGCTACGAGCGTATGACCCGCGGGCGCAAGCGCGAGCATTACCAGTGGAACCTCGACATCGTCGGCGAGGAGCGCGTGACGGCCGAAGCCGAGATCCTGGCCGCCGCCGCCGCCGCGCTGCGCACCATGGGGCTGCCGGACGACGCCTACCGCATCCGCGTCAACAACCGCGCGCTGCTGAGCGAACTGCTGGCCAAACTCGGCATCGACGCCGCGCACCACGCCGCTGTCTTCCTCGCGCTCGACAAGCGCGGCAAGATCGCCGACGAGGAGATCGCGAAGCTGATGCAGACCGAGGGCGTGCCGCCCGAGGCCGCCGCCAAGGCGTTTGAGATCCTCGCGATCCGCACGCTCGAGGAGGCCGCCGCACTGGTCGGCGCCGACTCGCCTGCGCTGGCCAGTCTGCGCGAGCTCTTCGCGCTGGCCGCCCTGCACGGCTATGCGGACCGGCTGACGTTTGACATCGCGGTGATCCGCGGCCTCTCATACTACACGGGCATCGTGTTCGAGGCTTTCGACACGGCCGGCAAATTCCGCGCGATCTTCGGCGGTGGACGCTACGACAGCCTGCTGACCACCATCGGCGGCGCTCCCACGCCAGCCGTGGGGATGGGATTCGGCGATGTCGTGGTTGTGGAAGTGCTCAAGGAACGGCAGGGCGATGCCGCCGCAACCGCGCGCAACGGCGTGGTGATCGGCTTCATGTTCGCCGAGCAGCGTGACGCGGCCATTCGTCTTGCCGCCCGACTGCGCGCCGAAGGCACGCGCGTCGATCTCGGTCTGGCGCCGCAGAAACCCAAGGCGTTCTTCTCGCGCGCCGGGACCGGCACCTGCCGCTCAGCCGTCTTCCTCGGTCCGGATGACGTGGCCCAGGGGGTGGCGCGGATGAAGGATCTGGAAACCCGCGCCGAGCAGCCGCTGACGCTGGCGTGAGCCAGACAGCTATCGAATGTCGATCTCCGAATGTCGAAGGACCGCCGGGCGCACCGTCCGCCTGTCACACTTCGACATTCTGCGGTTTCTTGTTGGACATTCTGCGGCTCAACACATAGCTCCAGATGGTTCTTCCGAGTCCCGGCCACTCACGGTCAGATGCCATCCGGCGTCTCACCTCGCACACGGCGTCGCGGGCTCCGCCCTCCCGGAAGAACGGCCCGCCGGGAGGGGCGAGCTCCGCGAGTCCGGTTGCCGGTCTGGCACATGTCCTCGCGCACGGCGTCGCGGGCTCCGCCCTCCCGGAAGAACGGCCCGCCGGGAGGGGCGAGCTCCGCGAGTCCGGTTGCCGGTCTGGCACATGTCCTCGCGCACGGCGTCGCGG
>CAYQJG010000159.1:0-1908 GCA_964417715.1 uncultured Lentisphaerales bacterium
GGTGGCAGCCGCCGAAGGGGTTGATGACGTGGGGCTGGACGCCGCCGGTCCGGGGGTGTGGCGCGTCTCCTTACAGGGGCGCCGTCGCGCGGCGGCCCAACGGATTGTTCTGCAGCAGGGGCTCGCATGACGGGGAGACTCAAATCAGGAGATGAAATGAAAGAGACAGTTCACGAACCGAAGCCGCTCTTGCCTGTCCCGACGCAATGCCAGTTGAACTGGCATCGGGCGGAATACATCATGTTTGCGCATTTCGGGATGAAGACGTTCTATCCGAGCGACGATCACATGGGCTACGGCCAGGAGGATCCCAGGAAGTTCAACCCGGTCAAGTTTGACGCCACGCAGTGGGTGGAGGCCGCGAAGGCCGGCGGCTTCAAGGGCATTGTTCTCACGACGAAGCATCACGACGGGTTCTGCAACTGGCAGACGGCTACCACGGATCATTGCGTGAAGTCCTCCGCCTGGAAGAACGGCCAGGGGGACATTGTGCGCGAGCTGGGGGAGGCCTGCCGCAAGGGAGGCGTGTATTTCGGGATCTATATCTCCATCATCGATAAGCACTACTCGGCCGCGGACCTGAGGTTTCCGGCGACCGATGCGGTGCGCCTCACGATTGACCAGGCGCTGGCCTGTCCCCTGATCAGTGCATTCAAGGTGATTGCCGCTGGCTACGGCAGTTGAGCGCGAAACACCCCATTGAGCACGGATGGAAAAGAAACCGGTATGACAAAGAAGGCAAACACCATGAACGATTACTATGCGTTTCCGGATGGGTTTCTGTGGGGCGCGGCAACCGCCGCTTACCAGATCGAAGGCGCGGCGGCCAAGGACGGCCGCGGGCCGTGCGTATGGGACGCGTTCTGCGCGAAGCCGGGCAGGGTGTTGCAGGATCACACCGGGGAAGTGGCCACCGACCACTACCACCGCTATCGCGAGGATGTCGGCATCATGGCCAACTTGGGACTGAAGGCCTACCGCATGTCGCTGTCCTGGTCGCGCCTGCTGCCCACGGGCGCCGGCCAGGTCAATGCCAAGGGTGTCGATTTCTATGACCGCCTGTTCGACGAACTGCTGCGGCACAAGATCCAGCCGTGGGTGACGCTCTATCACTGGGGCATGCCGCAGGCGCTGGAGGACGAGTTCGGCGGCTGGGAATCGCGGGAGGTGGTCAAGCGCTTCGGCGACTACGCCGCCCTGGTGGCGCAACGCTACTCCGACCGGGTCCGCCACTTCATGACCCTGAACGAGATGTGGGTGATCGCGGACTGCTGCTACACGTGGGGGATCAATCCCCCGCAGAAGACGCTTCCCGCCAGGCGCGCGAACCAGGTGCGGCATCACGTGATCCTGGCCCACGGCGTCGCCGTGGAGGCCCTGCGCGCCCAGGCGCGCCAGCCGCTGCAGGTCGGCCTGGCCCAGAACCTCGGGGGGCTCGTGCCCGTGGTGGAGACGCCCGCGAACGTCGAGGCGGCGCGCAAGGCCCTGCGCCACGAGGAGCGCGGCTACCTCACGCCGATCATGGAAGGGAAGTACCTCGACTCCTATCTCCAGGAATTGGGCGCCGATGCCCCGACCATCGAGGACGGCGATATGAAGACGATCGGCGCGCCGCTCGATTTCCTCGGCATGAACCTCTACGCGCCCACCTACGTGCGGGCGGCGCCGGAGACGCCACAGGGCTACGTGAAGTTGCCGATGCCCAAGGGCTATCCGCACATGCACGTGGATTGGATCAACGTCGGTCCCCAGATCGTCTACTGGGCCACGCACCTGGCCCATGAACTCTGGAAGGTCCCGGCCATCTATATTAGCGAGAACGGCTGCGGGTGCGACGACCGGCTGACCACCGAGGGCGAGGTGCTCGACACCGACCGGGTCATGTACCTGCGCAACCACTTCATCGCC
>CAYQJG010000159.1:1918-6158 GCA_964417715.1 uncultured Lentisphaerales bacterium
CGGGCTGGTCTACGTGAACTACGAGACCCTGAAGCGGACCCCGAAATTGAGCGCGGAGTTCTACCGCGAAGTGATCGCGCGCAACGCCGTAGTGTAGAGAGGACGACAACCAACAGAAAGGACAACAAGAATGCAACTTAACACACAAGACAGACAGACGTTAAGGCAGTTGGCCCAACGCTACAGCGAAATTGCACATCTGGATGTGCAGAAAGAGCGCATCGAGCGGTACTACCGGACCAATGCCATGGAGAAGGTTCGGCCCGTGGTACTGATTGACGAGATTCCCTGGGGTGAAATCCGCGATCCCGCGCTGACGAATGTCTGCGCGCCCGAACTGGATTGGCTGGAACGGCCCCTGCGGTGCGCCCTGTATCAGTGGGAACATCTCCAGGTTGACCTCGTGATTCCGCCCGCCTTCCAGATTGTCAAGCGCAGCCGTTACCTTCGCGGCATCGGAATCGAGGTGCAGGACCGGCAGATCAAGGGCGATACGGGAACGTACATTTCCTCCCACGCTTTCGTGGATCAGCTTCAAACTGAGGATGACCTGGCCAAACTGCATCCCCCGGAGATCGTGTATGACCGGGCCGCCACCGAAGCGGCCGTGGCCATGGCACAGGAGGTCTTCGATGGTCTCCTGCCGGTGGAGGTGGTCGGCTGGGGCGGGCTCCATTTCAACATTTGGGACTCCATCGCGTACTATCGGGGAGTCGACAGCCTGCTCACGGACCTGACTGACCGTCCCGACTTCATGCATCAGACCGCCCGGCGCTTTATGGAGATCGGGCAATCGCAACTCAAGCAGGCGGTAGAACAGGAGCTACTCGGCCCGCACCCGCTCCTCCTGCATGGGACGACGGGGTGCGTCCGTGAACTCCCGGCTGCGGACTTCACCGGCCGTTTCCGGCCGAAGGACGCCTGGGGCCGTTGTGCGGCCCAGATCTTCGGGGCCGTGTCCCCCGTCATGCACGACGAATTCGACCTGGCTTACAACCAGGAGTTGTTCAAGGACTGCGGCTTGCTGTACTACGGCTGTTGCGAGCCGATGGACCGCAAGATCGACATCCTGCGCAAGCGCTTCAAGAATCTGCGCAAGATCTCCATCACGCCCTGGGCTGATCCGTTACGAGCGGCCGAGAACATCGGCCGCGACTATGTGATGGCCGCCAAGCCCAATCCGGCATTCGTCGCGACTTTCCCGTTCAATCCTGAGCCCGTGAAACAGGAGATCGCGCGGTATTGCGAAGCCTGCCTGAAGCACGGCACCACCCTGGAGTTTGTGCTCAAAGATATCAGCACGATCGCCAACAATCCCGGGAACCTGAGCCAGTGGGCTGCCACCGTCAATGCCACCATTGACCAGTATTACGCATGACCAGATGCAGAAAGGACAATCCCATGCTGGAATACAAACCAAACTTCGCCAAGACGCGTCAGCATTTCCTTGACTGGTGGGACCACAAGGGGCTCGTGGTGGGCGCCTGGAACCCGCCCGTCGTGGAGACACCCCTTGAGTTCGTGGCCGACCCCGGGCCGGCGCCGGATCGGCGGAGCGCGTTTTGCGACACCGAACTGCGGGCGCAGCGTATGCACCGGCTGTTGGCTGCCGGCTGGTACGGACTGGACATTCTGCCCGTGGCGGTGCCGGAATTCGGCCCCGGTTCGCTGGGCACCTTCCTGGGGTGTGAACCGCAATTCGGCGAGAGCACCATCTGGTATGACCACCCCTGGGCGGAGCTTGCGGATCCGGAAAAGGCGCCGCCGTTGCGCTTGGATGAAAACAGTGCGTGGTGGCGCAAGCACCTCGAGGTCATCGACGCCATGGTTGCCAGGTCGCACGGCAAGTTCATGGTCGGCTGCCCGGACCTGATCGAGAATATCGACGTCCTGGCGACCTTGCGGGGCAATATGGCGCTGCTCCAGGATCTGATGGATCGCCCGGAGTGGGTCGAGCAGAAACTGTGGGAGATCAACGCGGTCTGGTTCGATGCGTACCAGCGGATCTACGACCGGACCCGGCTGGCGGACGGCAGCAGCGTGTTCTGGGCCTATCTGCTCTGGAGTCCCGGCAAGGTGGCCAAAGTGCAGTGCGACGCCTCGGCCATGTTCGGTCCGGAGATGTTCCGGCGCTTCGTGGTGCCGCCGCTGCAGCAGCAATGCGCCTGGCTGGATCACAGTTGTTACCATCTGGACGGCTCGGGTGAACTGGTGCATCTGGACGCCCTGCTGGAGATTCCTGAACTCGACGCCATCGAGTGGACACCGGACATGAAGGTTCCGCCGGGCGGCGATCTCTGCTGGTATGACCTGTACCGGCGCATCAAGGCGGCTGGCAAGAGCGTGCAGGTCTGGAATATCCGCCCCGAGCAGGTCGTGCCGCTGCTCGATGCCGTGGGCCCGGAAGGGTTGAACTTGCTGTGCATCTTCCAGGATGCGAAGGAAGCCGAGGCGCTGGCGCGGCAAGTGGAGCCGTACCGGAGCAAGGCGGTTGGCGGTGCGGGAAGATGACATGAACGACAACCCTCCGGTGAAGTGCGAACCCGATTTCGGAGAGCCGCGCCGCAATTCGTGGAGAAAAGGCTGATGAAGACCTACTGCAATCCGCTGGACTTGGCGTACCGGTTCCAGGTGCGCGGCTGGGCCGAGCGCTGCCTTCGCGAGGCCGCCGACCCTTCGGTGGTCCTCTACCGCGACCGCTACTGGATGTTCCCCTCCAAGTCCGGTGGCTACTGGCATTCGGCCGACCTGCTGGCGTGGACGTTCGTGCCGACGCGGATCTTGCCGACCGAGGACTACGCGCCGGATGCGCGCGTGATCGATGACGCCATCTGGTTCACCGCCTCGCGCGCCGACCAGCCCTGTTCCATCTACCGCAGCCGCGCCCCGGAGAAGGACGAGTGGGAACTGCAGGGAGCGGTCCCGGCCGCGGTCGCGGGACTGCGCGCCGAGCGCCGCACCAACGATCCGCGCACGGCCGACATCGCCTGGGAAGCGGTTCCCGGCGCCGACGGTTACGTGATCCATTGGGGAATTGCCCCGGACAAGTTGTACTCCTGCTGGCACGTGCTTGAAGCCTGCCGGCTGGAACTGAACGCGCTGACCGCTGGCGTCCCGACCTGGGTGGCTGTCGAGGCGTTCAATGCCAACGGCCGGTCGCCGCTGTGCCGACCGCTTCCAATGTCGTGACGCGGATCGGAATATTCGGATGAGGAGAGGAATGATGAGAGACGCATGAACAACCAACTTGGATTCACATGGCCTGAGGGGAAATGCTGCGCCGTGTCGTTGACCTACGACGATGCGTTGCCGGTCCAGCGGGAACTCGTGGCCCCGCTGCTGGCGGAGCGCGGGTTGGCGGCAACCTTCTACCTCAACGCCAGCCCCGGCTTTACCGAGCATGCCGAGGCCTGGCGGGCGGTGGCGGCACTCGGGCATGAACTCGGGAACCACACGTTGTTCCATCCGGGGCGGCGTGAGGACCTCGCCGCAGGGGTCGATCCGTACAACTTGTGTGACTACACGGTGGAGCGCTGGCTGGAGGAGATGCGGATCGCGAACGTGCTGCTGCGGTTGACGGACGGTCAGACGGAGCGGACGTTCGGAAATACGTACTGTCAGGCGACCCTCGGTCGCAAGCCGCACGAGATTGACCTGGCCGAACCGATCCGGCGCCTGTTCATCGCTGGGAGGGGGACGTATGTCGAGCGAGTGATCACCCCAGCCGGCCTGAACTACGGAAGCCTGGGGCATCTGGGCGGTGACCGCTGGGCGTTTGACCGGATCCGCTACCACATTGAACAGGCAGCGGAGGCTGGTGGATGGGTCATCTTCCTGTTCCATGGCGTGGGAGAGGGCGAGGGCACACACGGCTGGTGCATCGACACCGCCGAGCATGCCCGGTTGGTGGATTACCTGGCCGCGGAACGGTCGCGGATCTGGACCACGTCCGTGGTGCAGGCGGCTAGGCATCTCCAGTCCGTAGGGTACGCTGGGACTGTGAATTCATAATCAAGGAGGCGTCAATAATGAACCATACGATCGATCTGAAGAAACGCTGCCGGCTGGTGTTCCAGGAGACGAAGGACGGCCACTGCGGGCTGCACGAGGTAACGGTGGACGGCATGCCGCTGCGCAACCCGCGCCTGCCGGTCCAGCCGGTGTGGGCCACCCCGGGCGGGCTGTTGTTCGACCGCTTGACCTGGCAGGGGGCGGCGGAAACCGCCGACGGATATGAAAT
>CAYQJG010000160.1:0-6099 GCA_964417715.1 uncultured Lentisphaerales bacterium
GTTCCTTCGCCAGCATCTCGTTCATGCAGGCGTCAACGTCCGGGATGCTGACCGCCACCATGCTCGCGAGGAACGCCTGCCGCAGCACTCGGCGGTCACAACTCATGGCGGCCTCCACGGCCAGTTCGTGCTCATCCAGCACGCGTTGGATGTAGCCGAGAATCGGCCGCGGCATGGGGCCAAAGGGCAGCGGATGCAGGCCCTCCATGTCCGGGCGACAAGGGATCTCCACGTAGGCATCGGCCGTCAGGTTGTTGATCGCCCCATTGTTCGGCGTGTTGAGATAGAAGCGCCGGGGACGCCCCGCCCACATCGACTCCATGATGTCGCTGGCATAGTCTGCGGTGGTCGTACGCAGGAACTGCTCGATCGGCGTCCGTCCGGCCGCATAGCCGGCCGTCTCTTTCCAATATTGACGCATCCATTGCCGACGCAGATCCACCCGCCACCGTCCGATCATGAGCGCCTTTTTCTTGTGGATATCATGCCCCTGGAAATACGGCAGATACTCCTGCGTGTGGCCGGTGCACATCGGCGCATAGCCCACGGCATCCGCCAATTGCCAGGCGATGCGGGTGGTCAGCGATCCGTGATCCTTCTCCGCGGACTCGCGTCCATGCTCCATGACCGCAGCCTTCTTGAGACTCTCCTTGACCCGCCCGGTCATATCGCTCCCATCGCACGTCATGCTGATCAGCCAGGTGAAATGGTTGATGCCGCCGGAGACGATCCGCACGCGGCGGCGCAGCGCATCGGTGATCTTCTCGATCGAGGTGGTCAGTCCGGCCCGAACGATCAGGTTGTCGTCAAACGCCGGATTCTGGACACAGTCGCAGAGGGCCATGGACCTGAGCTTCGGGAAGTGGCGCATCATGGCGATACCCATGGCCGACGTGGGATTGATCCAGTTCATGACCCACGCCTCGGGGCACAGGCGCTCAACATCGCGCAGCACCGCGTGCTGGATCGGAACTTCGCGAAGGGTACGCATGATGCCGCCAGGACCGACGGTGTCCGCCGAGCACATGATCATGCCGTGGCGGGTGCTGATGCGGGAGTCGAGGTCTCGTAATGCCACGCTGTTTTGCGCCATGGCGAGGATGACGAAATCCGCGCCTTTCAAGGCCTTGCGCCGGTCCGTCGTGGCCAACACCTTCAGGGGGACGCCGCGGGATGCCACCACACGGTCCGCGATCTCCTTCATCCACCGCAGTTTCTGCTCATTCACCTCGACCAGCACCAGGGTGCCCGAACAGAGCGCTTCCTTCGTCGCCATGCTCCAGATGGTCTTGGCCCCGAAGAACAGGCTGCCAGCCCCGATGAGAACGACTTTGGGACCCATTCGATTGCTCGCCATGACTCGACCTCCACACTTATCGAATGCTCTTTGTCCCCATACCGGACCCGCAAGCAATCAGTTCGGCGGGCGTCATCCACTGCAGCCGGCTCCCATACCGGTCCCGCAGGCGCACCAGGATTTCCCGGAGCATCTGCAATCCCAGCCCCGTATTGAGGCTCGAAAGCGTGCTGCAATGGGTATGGAACACAAGCGCCTTGCCGCTTTCCACATGCTCCACCAGCGAGCCCTGGCTCAAGTCGGCGGAGATGAACGGCTCCGTCTCCTTCTGCACATCGCCCTCCCCATAGTACAGCCCCAAGAGCATATCCTGAGGAAAGCAATGGAGTTCGTAGAGTCGCTCCCCAGCGGATGATTCGTAGCATGCTTCGGGCATCAGGAAGCGCACACTGTTGAGGTCCCGTGCAGGCGCCCCGGTAAACATGAACGCCTGCCGGTTGGACTGGCCGAACTCCCGCATGACCGCGAACATGGCTTTGCCCACCGCTTCGCGATGCTGGCCTTCCGACAAGAGTCCGTCCTTGCCGATGCCGGAGGGATCATTCATGCCCCCTACCGTCAGGCCGGTGGGGTGGATGCCCACAGCCGAGAGGACGGCCCATCCGTGGCGGAGATAGGCGATCAGTTCCGTCAGATCCGAACGCGCGGCGAGATGCGAGACCCACGCCGACTCGGCGTGCGGCAGGAGCGCGCCGCTGGCGGGCACCTGCGCCATCGTGTGGGTGAGAATTTCGGGGGAGATCTCGAAAGACGGGACGATCCGTTGCCGGACAATGTCCAGTAGCCCCGACAACGCGGCGTCTTCCAATCCGCGTACGGACTGATCCACCCGACCCAGGCCGCCCGGACACGGCAGCACCGTAAACTTGCCGCGCACGCCAAACTCCTCGGCCAGGTCAGCAAACTGGCGCGTGTGGTCAACGGAGATGAATGGCGCCGCACGTTGGCGCGGCCAGTCACGGGACCAGCCACAGTCGGGATAAGCCCCCACGTGGAAGCCCATGGCGGCCTGTTGTGCCCGTCGCCAGTACGTCGCGTTCAGAGGAAAGTCGTCAATGATCAGGCAGGCCGGGATGGTCTCAGCGGTTTGGCTCACGCACATGCTCTCCTCCGATTCACTTCGCAAGCAGCGGATGGCACGCCGGGCCTGTCTGGTAACGCCGCCGGACCGCCTGCATGTTGGGCGTGCGAGTGGCTATCCCCTGCTGGTGATAGGTCGCCAGAATGCCTTCCACGGCGAGCCGTCCGTCGCGGAAGGTGACGCGCGGCGTTCCGCCGGAACGGATGCATTCCAGGAAATGACGGGCTTCCTGCGGGTAGACATCGAAATACCCCGGGAAGATTTGAGTGGGGGACGGTGGAAACCGCGTGATTAGCCGCTTCGTCCGCTCGCCCGGAATGAACGTGTGCTTGCCGTCATCGAAGACCAGGACCGCCCGGTTGAACGGGCGGCCGTACGGATACAACGTAAAGTCAATGCGTCCCTTCTGCCCAAGAATGCGCCCCCGCAGCAGTCCCTGGCGAACGGTCCGGTGGTTGGCGCTCGTGATGATGGAGGCGGATGCTCCGGTGGAAAACGAAAGCAGACATTGCGTGAAGTCCTCGGTAACCCGCTTGGGATCGGTCCGGAGGGTGGTTCCACTGACATGGCGGATATCGCCCAGGAGGAAGCGCGACAGGTCCACCAGATGACACCCCAGTTCCATGAAGAAACCGCCGGAGCGGTAGTTCTCCCAGCACCGCCCTGTATGACCGGAAATGCGGAACGCCATTTCAAGATCCAGATGGAAGACCCCGCCTAGCTGCGGCATGGCCTTCTGCACGGCGAGAATCACCGGGTGAAAACGCAGTTGGTGCCCGATCATCACCACCCGTTTCGCCGATTCAACGAGCTTCCCGACGGCATCCATCTCCTCCATCGTCAGGGCAACGGGTTTCTCACAGAACACATGCCGTCCTGCGCGCAACGCCGCCTCCATCTGCTTGGCATGCGCCTGTTGGACCGTGGCAATCACAACGGCATCGACTGCGGGATCCGCCAGCATCTGATCGAACTCCGCATAGACCTTTCCGCCATGCTTGCGCGCCAAGGCCTCCGCACTCTCCACTTTCTGGTCGGAGAACCCGATCACCTGACAGCCGGGAATGGCGCAAAAGTGCTGCGCATGAATGCCGCCCATCGTGCCGCAGCCCACAATGCCGAGGCCAATACGCTTGTTCTTACCCATAACCCACATCCCGTCCTGACAGACTCGATTTCAGCTCACTGTTACCGTGGATCCGGCGGCAGCAGCCCGCTTCATGGCCAGAGCAACCGCAACGGCGGCGGCTCCGTCGCAAAGGATGGCCGGCGCCTGCCCCTTGCCCGCCAGCGCGTTCAGAACAGCCTTTGCCTGATCCCGCAACGCCTGATTCTCAAGCGTTTCTTCATTGCGCCACGTTTCCACCTTGAAGAGCTTCGTCGGTCTGCCGGGGCGCAACAACGCGACTTCCGTGACCCGCGCATCGTCAAAGAATAGACTCCCTTCGTCGCCCTCGACTCCGCGTTGCCAGAGGTAGCGCGGACTGGCCCAACCGATGTCGAGTTGGGCAAGAACGCCGCGATCCATGACACCTACCGCGGCCAGGGTGTCTTGAAACTTGCCCGGCACCAGCGTGCGCGAGGAGGCGACCGCCGAGACCCGGCGGAAGTCGCCGCAGATCCACCTCATGAAATCGATCTCATGCACGCCGAGTTCGATCACGGTCCCCCCGCCCAGGCGGTCATTCAGCCGCCATGCCGGGGTTTTCGCGGGGTCCAACCAGCCAAGGCGCGTCGCCCAGATCTTGACCGGCCGGCCAATCGCTCCTTCATCAACCAATGCTTTCATCTTTCTGGTGAACGCCGCGCAGCGTCCACTTTGGCCCATGAAGAACGGAATCTTTGCGCGCCGGACGGCCTGTTCGTAAAAACGGCAGTCCGCAAGGGAAATGCCCAGCGGCTTTTCGCAGAACACGGCCTTTTGCTGGCGGCAGGCCTCCAGGATGGCGGCGCGCCTGGCAAAAGGCGGCGTGCATATCCAAACCAGATCGCATTCTCGAACCAGTGACTTCAGCGTGGGAGCCACGCGAACGGCGTACCGTTCGGCCAAGGCGGCAGCCTGCGATGCGTTGCTGTCAAAGACCGAAAGGCTCCCAACATGCGGCATGCGCGTCAGACTGATTGCATGTTCACGGGCAATGGCACCTGCGCCGACCAGTCCAATATGGAACTTCTTCATGTTCTTCTTCTCCTCTCTTCTGCCGCTCTGCCACATGCGTCGTTTGACGCGCCGGGCCACCACGCCGCCCCTGCCCGGATACGCAAGCAACCGGTCATCCGCCAGCCGTCCCGAATGTTTTGCACGCCGCCACATAGGCTTCCACGTTTGCCCACGGCACTTCCGGCTCGAGCAAGTGCGTGGGGCAACAGAAGAGTCCGCCTGCGGAACCTGCGATCTCCAGGTTTCGGTACACAACGGATTGGACCTCTTCCGGCGTCCCGAAAGGCATGGTTGTCTGGGTGCCGAGTGTCCCATTGAACGACAGCTTCTTTCCAAACATCGCATGGATCTCGTCGAAGGCCATGCACTCGGGCTGAACAGGATTGAGGATGTCGACGCCGGCTTCCACCAGATTGCTGATCAGCGGCGTAACGAAACCGCATGTATGATAGAAGATCAGAATGTCGGGCTTGGCCTGCTTGGCCGCCGCGATCACTCTTGTCAATCGCGGTTGAAGCCAGGTGCGATACATTTCCTCCGACATCATGATCGTGCTCTGCATGCCGATATCATCACCCAACTCGACCATGTCCGCGCCAGCGCGGGCGTAGCCTGTCACGCGCTGACAAGCGATCTCGGTGATCTTGTCGAGAAGGAACGTGGCCTTCTCGTCCCCTTCGATCATATCCATCATCAGGTGAGTCATGTCACGAAGGTACCAGGCGGTCTCCCATATCGTACACGCCATGCTGCCAAGGGCGGCCTTGCCCTGGGAATGACAGTCCTCCACGGCTTTGCGCATATGCTGTGTGTCTTCGGTATCGAATTCCGGAAACGGGTAGGCTTGCAGTTGCTCCAGTGAAGAGGCCGAGCCCAGGGGATGCCGCATGTATGTCATATGCTTGGCCTCCGCGCTGCCAGGCTCATGCGCGACGCCATATGAGTCGAATGTCGTTCCGACCTTAAGAGGCGTGTCATAGTAACGCGCCCAATCGATGGAACCGCGTGGCTTTTGGTTCAACCCGGGAACCCACCCCGTACAAAACCCCTCCGGGTAATCGAAGTACTCCGGCATGGGCGTGTCACCAGCCACTTTCCGGTACGTCTCCTCGAGCGCAGGGCACAAACCAAAGGTCACCGGAGCGTGCTGATACCCCCGTCGTCTGTACAGGCTTAGAATGTTTTCGCGCGGTGTCATTGCTTTGGCCTCTTCTCTGCAGATATGCGTTCGAGTTCAGAAAGGAAACCCGTGGACCGCATCGCGGGGGCCGCAGGACCTGCCGTGCGTTTCTATTTCGCCGGTGCCCACAGGAACCCGCGGCGGATCAGGCCGCCGACTTCGGCGCTATTCCACACGCGGATGGTGATCGTGTTCTTGCCGGGCTTGACCTTGCCGGTCGCATCCACGTCCATTTCCAGCGGCTCGCGCCCCGCCCACCACAGCAGCCACGGACGGTGCCCGGCGTATTCACCGTTGATCCAGACCCAGCCTTCATTGAT
>CAYQJG010000161.1:0-6056 GCA_964417715.1 uncultured Lentisphaerales bacterium
AACAGCGAATGTTGCGCATGGGCGGCGCGTGCCAAGTCGTAGGAACTTCGGGTTAGCGTGCCCGCGGTCTTGCCACCATACGCACCGCCGGTGAGCGTGACGTTCTTACCCGAGCCCGCCACCGCACCGGTGATCGTGGCGGCGGCGACGTTGTTGAGCGTGATGGCGTTGTTTGCCGCGCCGAAGGTCAGGGTCTTGGAGTTCGCGCCGGCGTCGATGATGTAGCCCGTGGTGCTGAACGTGAGACCGCCCACGGTGACATCACCGCCGGACGCTGCCAGCGTCGCCGTGCCCGCCGTGCCCCAGAACACGGCCGTGTCGTTGTTGGCATTGGCCCAGACGGCATCCGCCCCGGAACCCGCCCACCAGTTGGCGGTGGTGCCATCGTCCCATGTGCCGGCCCCGCCGAGGTTAACGCCGTTGACGACATTGTTGGCGTCGCCGGTGTTGGCGCCGTCCCAGTACCGCGTTCCGGCCTGGGCCATGCCCGAGGCCAGCAGCAGTCCCGCGGCCAGCGCCTTGCGCGCCACCATGATTGCTCGTAGGTTTATCTTCTTCATGGCCTTCTCTCTCCTGTTATGTCCGACCCGCCCACCCGGACGGATCACTGTTTACTGTTTGCCGTTCACTGTTCACGCGCTCCCCGTCTGCCCATCTGGGCGACGTGTCTTGATCCTTCATGCCTTCATTCCGCCCATTCCGTCGGAGTCGACCATTGACGGTACCAATCGTTTTGGTATGACGATTCTCAAAAGAGGGGTAGTTTTATGAACTTCACTGAACAAATCGGAATGGCTAGCAGGTTGCCCATTGCCGGCTACTCCAGCATCCAACTTCCCCATTGATTCGGATGGATCCGGATCTCTGACGGAATGTCGTTGTTGATCGAGACTTCCGGGCTCTTGTCCGACCACATGTACCGGATGGCGTTGCGGGTGCCGCCCTCGTTGCCGTAGATCACACCGAGGTCGCCCAAGAGGCCCAAGCCGCTCTTCGGCGTCACGCCGAGTTCCTTCCACGGGACCGCAACCTCGACCACATAGCCGTCCTTCTCCACGGCGGCGTGCATCGGGATGTCGTTCCAAGGCATGACCTCGTCCAGCGTATCCTTGCCGGAGCTCTTGGTCTCGACGCTGAAGGTGTTGGGCTTCTCCTTCGCCGTCGTCACATACCGGTAGCGCGTGGCCACGAGCTTGCCGTCCGGCGTGCGGGCGATGATGATGCGCACGTCGCCGACCTTCGTCTGCTGCTGGCTCTGGCCGCGGCTGGCACGCTTCTCAAGGTCGGTGGCGAGGTTGATCTCCACGGCGTCGCCGGACTTGAAGAGCAGCCGCTGGTCCGTGGGCGTGTTGATGAAGGGCGACTCGTCGCCGATCTGGAAGCGAACGTAGAGGTTGGCGTCGTCATAACCGACCTGGGCCTGGGCGGTGCGGTTGCCCTCCATGCCGATCGTCAGCGGCTGGACATTCGCCCACTCGCCGTACGTGCCGTCCGCGGCGGCGCCCTTCAGACGCGGCAGGGTCGCGGTCTTCTTGCCGACGGCCGACTGGCCGGCCAGGAAGTTCTGCCTGGCAGCAGCCTCGGCCTGCACGACCCGCGCGGGCGTGACCGCAACCGCAAACGTCTGTCGTTTGAGCGTATCGAGCCCGGTCAGTTCCCACAGCCGGCAGTCGGCATCGCCGCCAAGAAAGTAGGTCTTGCCGTTCTTCGGATGGCGGAACATCGTGCCGTTGAAGTTCTCGGTCAGGACCATGTGGTGGTCGAGTTTGTAGGGGCTGCGCTGGTCCTCGCCGAGGGCGTCGACGAAGAGGCCGTCCTGTTTGTCCAGGAGGAAGTACTGGCCGTAGTAGCCGGTGATGCCGACCAGGTCCGGGGTGGTGCCGCGGACAAAGGCCATGGCCCCGACCAGGTAGCCGGGGGTATAGGCGTCGCTGGTCCAGGCGAAGGCGCAGTGGACATTCTGGTATTCCCAACGCTTGT
The DNA here is from genome assembly GCA_964417715.1 of uncultured Lentisphaerales bacterium. Classification (GTDB taxonomy): domain Bacteria; phylum Verrucomicrobiota; class Kiritimatiellia; order RFP12; family CAYQJG01; genus CAYQJG01. The sequence goes on from CAYQJG010000161.1 coordinate 1,981, forward strand.
TGCCTTCGGGCGAGAACATGACGACGCGATGGCCGGACCCCTGGGCACGCTGGCCGCGCTCAAGGGTGCCGCCGGAGACGAGCGCGTAGGTGGAGCCGTCGACCGAGTCGGGAATACCTTCCGTGATGGCCCCGCCATCCGGATCCGTGGCCGCATCCACGATCCTGCCGTACATGAGTCCGCCCTTGTCGTTAAAGCCCTGGAACTCCCAGCGGGCAATGCCGTAGGGCTTCGTGGTCTTGGCCCCGCCCTGTGCGGCCCAGTAGGTTCCGGTCCGCAGGTAGAGGTTCAGCCTGGCATCCACGCCCGGGGTCCACTGGCAAGACCACGACTGCTCCAGGCGGCGGATCTCCTGTGGCTGGACCTTCCCGTCGTTGTCGTCGTCCACCCACAGGGCGGGCACTTTCGCCTTCTTCGGCTTCGCGTTCGGGACGGGCTTGCCATCCTTGCCGCCAGGCGTCACCTCCTGCATGCTCGTGTAGGAGGCCAGGCGCGGCACGTAAACATCGCCGACCTGCTCGTAGGTCGTCAGCCCGTCGCCGACCACCACGAAGGTGCGGCCCTGGACGGTCACGATGCGCGCACCGCCGTGCGAACCCGGGGCGCCCAGCGGCACGCCCTCTTCCGTGCGTGCGCGCAGGATGGTCGCGTCCGGGTACCAGGTCCCCTGGTCGAAATCGACGCGGTAGCGCACGGCCTGGGCATAGATGAAATCCGGTTGCTTGGGGTCGAAGTAGGCGGTGGTCGAGTAGTCCAGGGAGCCGAAGAACTCCTTCCAAAGCGTGCCGTCCGGGGTCCAGACCGAGTAGCGCTTAGGCTGCGAATCGGCCTCGGCGACCCAAAGGCGGCCGTTTTTGTCCACGCCGATGCCGTAGGGCTTGAGCAAGCCGGCGGGATTGAACTTGCCGAGTTCGGGGCGGCCGCCCGGGATGCCGTACTTCAGGAGCACCTTGCCGGATGGCGAGAACTTCCAGACCTGCATGGTCTTGCCCTGGAGCGAGACGTAGAGGTCGCCCGCGGCGTCGATGGCGAGGTGCTTCGGCTCGTCGAGATCCCGGGCGATGGGGTTGAATGCCTGGGCTTTTATGTCGTAGCGGCCGACGGCGTTGCCGCTGACCGCGAAGAGCGCGCCATCGGGCGCCACGGCCAGGCCGAAGGGCTTGGCGAGTGCGACCGCGCCGCGCGGCTCGCCCGACGCCAGGTCGAGCAGGTACAACGCGTCATCGGTCAGGCTGCTGACGACCAGTCGATCGCCGGTGACGGCGATGCCGAAGAACTGCCACGAACGGGCGGCCCAGGCCTGGCCGGTTTCGTTAGTCCGCTGGGTGGTGGCAAAGGTCTCGGGGCGTCCGGTCGCGAACGGCGCCAGCAGGCCGTTCTCCAGGTTGAACTTGGCGATCTTGGCGCCGCCGGCGCTGAGCGTGTAGCCGAACCCCTGGTGCAGGGCAACCGCGTGACCAGCCGCGGCGGTGCCGTAGCGTTTCTTGCCGTCGAGGTCGGTGCGGATCGTGGGTTGCGCGGCTTCGGCGATGGCCGTGCCGAGGATCACGGCGTCGCCGTCGATGCCGATGGTCTGCGGCAAGCGGTAGTCGCCGGCCCAACCGCCGGTGCCGTCCTCAGTCTGGTAGGGCGGCGTGCCGCTCACGCCGATGTCGCAGACGAACTTCTGCGCGATGCCGTCGTGGGTGAGCATCTTGACGGTGTAGGAACCGGCCGGCACAGGTTTGTCGGCGTCATCGAGACCGTCCCAGAGCCAGGTTTGCGCGCCCGCCGGATACGGTTGGGCGCCCAGGGCGGTGCGGACGAGTTTGCCTTCGGCATTGCAGATCGCGAGGCTGACCTTGCCGGCCTTCTCGAGCGTGAAGGAGACGGGAATGTGCCCTTCGGCGCGGCCGATCGCGGTCTTCTCGATCTGCTTCAGATGGCCCGATTTTTCGAAGATGGCCGTGCCCCAGCAGGCCGGGCCCATGTAGCTCAGGTCGCCGCTGGCCGCGTTGCGCACATCGGTCATGCCGCAGCGCACCGCCGTGCCCTGGTCGTTGCCCCAGAGGAGCTGCCACTGCATCTGGACCTTGTCGCCGGCGGTCAACGGACGCGGTGCGCGCAGCACCGCCCACGGAATGCGGTACTCCAGGACGTAGCCCTTGCCGTCGGCGTCCTTGACATAGGCACCCGCCACGCCGGGTGGATTGAGGGTCACGTCCTTGTAGTTGAGCGTGTACATCGCCACATAGCCGGCCTGCTTGTCCTGCGTCGAATACCACAGCACGCCTGTCTGCAGGTAACGCTGATCCTCGGCGGACATCTTCGACCCGGTCTGGCGCGAGGCGGTAGAGGTGATGTCCGGGTTGGCGAGCAGGAAGAGTTGGATCGCGTCGGCGTTCCAGGCCATGTTGGCCTCGCCCCCGAAGGCGTAGTTGTTGACCATCGGCGTGGGGTCTTTGACGTGCGCGCCGATGTAGAGAAACTCCTTGTCGTACATCATCGCGCCGCGGACCGAGTAAACCTGCTTGCTCGACTCGTCCAGAGACATCAGGATCGCGCCCGAGAGATCCCAGTCGTCCAGTTTGCCGTTGATCGCCACCTGGCCCGACGCGGGCACCACGTGGATCTCGGAGTGGTCCGTCTTGTTGACGATGGCCACGTAGCCGAACGCTGGCGCAGCCAACAACAGGACTGCGCCCGCCAACGACAAGAACCCGCGGTCTTCGCTCATGTTGTCACGTCCTGACATCCATTTGGCTTGTCACCCCTCCACCCGCGCCACGGTCCCGCCTTCCGCTAACTCCGTTTCGAGGGACAGTTTTCTGCGAACGGCGTTCGGGTGCTCAATGCGCCAGTACAGTAATCGCGCGGCTTCGGCGCCAAGTTCTTCGATCGGAACGGCGCAGGTGGTCAACTTCGGGCCGTCGTAACCGGCTGGCTCGGCATTATCGAACCCGGTTACGCTGACGTCTTCGGGTACGCGGAGGCCCAGTTCATTCAGGCGCTGGATCGCGTGCATGGCGAACCAGTCGTTGTAGCATACGATCGCGGTGAACCGTTGCTGGAGATCCGCGGCGCACGTCTGGCCGGCAAGCAGCTGATCGACGGCTTCCGGTCCCTGTCCGCCGCGGCCACGCTTCAGTTGCGCGATGTCCCGGGGGCACGCCCCGCCCACGGCGTCGAGGGCCGTTCGCAACCCGGCCAGACGCTCGCGGGCCACCTGTGTCTCCGGGCCGATGAAGGCCACCCGGCGGTGTCCCATGGCCGCCAGATGTTCACCCAGTTGGATTCCGCCGCTGAAATTGTCCGCCGTCACCACGTCGGCATGCGGCGGGCCATGGAAGATATGCACTTGGGGCGTGGGGCAGGGCGTGGACGGAAGGGGCGTGTGCTCGTCACCCCAGACCAGCACCACGCCGTCGACCTGGCCTCGCGCCACCACCAACGGCCAGTCCGCGGCCGGTTCGGGGCAGTTCATGATCTCGCTGGCGCACTCGCGCGCGCCGCGCCTCAAGCCATTCAGCAGGCGGGCGTGAAAGGGTGAAACCCCATCCGGTCCGGCAGGGTCGGCTGCGATCGTGCAGATCACATGCAGGAGGGCTTTGTCCGCCGCCAGCTTCGGCGAGGGCGGCAGGGGCAGCCCGGCTTGCCGCGCCGCCTCCAAGATCTTGCCGCGGGTCTCTTCGCTGATGCCGTTCTCGCCGCGGAGCGCGCGGGAGACGGTCATTTGCGAAACCCCGAGTCGTTTGGCAATCGTCCGTTGCAGCACCGCCATGACACCCCTCCCTTGTTCAAACGTGTATAAACGTTACCATACCGTGTGCCGTCGTGCAACTGGAAAAAGGTGTGCCATGCCCGTTGACATGTGTTTCAACTTGAAAGGCGGAGCCGCGCTGACGTACTATGCTGCGATTACAGCGCCACGGGCGAGTGTCGGTACTGCCCATCGCCATACCTCCATGCAAAGGTGCATTAGGCGCACAGGCAGATGTAAGTCGTTCCATTTTAATGGTTTAGGCCGCTAGCTCAGTCGGTAGAGCACGTGACTTTTAATCACGGGGTCACGGGTTCGAACCCCGTGCGGCCTACCA
>CAYQJG010000162.1:0-6044 GCA_964417715.1 uncultured Lentisphaerales bacterium
TCCGCTCCAACCTTGCTGCCGCTTGACCATCAGCTACTAAGATGAACCCCACCCGCGCCACCGCCGCATCGTGCGGCGGGCTGGCGAGCGCACGCCGTTCGTGTATACTGGCGCGGTTGTCGGCCGACCGTCCGCAGGAGAGTGCGCATGCCTTGGTGCAAGGGAAGTCTGCACTGTCATAGCTCACGCAGTGACGGCCGGGCCGAACCCGGCGGCGGAGCCCATTCGCCGGAAAGGATGCGATGCGGGTCAGCCAGACACACATGGGGGCGGTTGCTGTTGCCGCAGCGGCCGGCTTCTGCTCGGCCGCGGCCGGGTCGCGACTGGACGTCGCGGATGATACGGCCGTAACGGTAAACTGGTCCAGCGGCGGCTGGCTGGGCGCGCGCGGGGCGGTCCGGCGCTTCGGCGAGATCAGCTGGCGCATCTCGATCCGCCTCACGTCAGCCGGGACGCCCGGTACAAGCCACGCGCGAACCGATGCAACCCCCGGAACACGATGAAAAACGCCGACGTGATGAAACGGGTTCTGCTGGCCGGCCTGCTGGCAGGCGTCTTCGGCGGGCTGGTCGGCCTCGGCGGCGGAGTGGTGATGATTCCCCTGCTGATCGCCTGGGCCGGGCTGACCCGTCACCAGGCGCACGCAACCAGTCTGACGGCCGTCATCGCCACGGGCGCCGTCGGCGCCGCCACGTACGCGTTGCGGGGCCGCGTTGACGTCCCGGCAACCGTCGTACTCGCCTGTGCCGCCATATCAGCCGCATCGCTGGGAGCCCGCACGGCCCATCGCATTGATGCCGGCCGGCTGCGCCAGGGGTTCGGTATCTTCCTCCTGGTCGTGGCGGTGCTGCTGGCCATCCGCCCGTGGCTGGGCGGCCCGACGCACGCTTCCTTCACCCCCACCCTCTGGTCGATTGCGGCCCTGGCCGCCACGGGGCTCATCGCCGGCTTCATTGCCGGCCTGCTGGGTGTGGGCGGCGGCAGCATCATGGTGCCCGGCATGGTCCTGCTGGCCGGCATGGACCAGCACCTCGCCCAGGGAACCTCGCTGCTGGCCATGGTGCCCGCGGCCATCGCCGGCAGCGTGACCCACGCGCGCGCCGGCGCGGTGGCCTCACGCGTGCTGCCGGCCCTGATCCCCGGCGTACTGCTCGGCACGGTCGCGGGCGCCACCCTCGCACAGGTTCTGCCCGAGCCAATCCTGCGCTGGTCGTTTGCGGCCTTCGTGGCCTGGCTCGGCTGGCGTGATCTGCGCGCAAGCTGGCGCAGACGGTGACCGCTTACGCGGTTCCACCCGCACTACGCGGACCGGCGCGATAGGGCGGCGGCGGTTCGCGAACGCTGGCGGCCAGTTCGTCTGGCTCGAGCGCAAAGTCGAACAGTCGCGCCAGATCAAGCGCCAGGTCGGGGAAGGCCACGCTTGCGAACGGACCGTCCTTGCCGCAGATCGCGGCCAGCCGCCAGCCTCCGTCGGTCAGGGAGAAGACCTCGACGGTGTGGGGAAAGGGCGTGATCAGCCAGACCTCGCGCACGCCATGCCGCGCATAGAGCGGCAGTTTGCGGGCGCGGTCATGGAAGGCCGAGCCGGGCGACAGGATCTCGACGGCCAGCGTGGGCGGTCCGTCAATGTGCGTGCGCTGGATCTGGCGGGGATTGCAGACCACGATCAGGTCCGGTTGAACAACGTCCGTCTCCGACAGGCGAACATCGATCGGAGCCGGGAAGACACGGCAGGTCTGGTCCCGGAAATGCATTCCAAGCTCGACGGATAGTTCCTGCAGGATCGCCTGATGGCGCGTGGCGGGCGCCGGCGACATGGCGAACGCCTCGCCGTCGATCAGTTCCCAGCGCTCATCATCGTCCCAGGCGCAATAGTCGGTCCACGTGAACGACTCGTCGCGCCGCACGGCAGTTGATCCCATCGCACACCTCGCCTCTCTCGAAACCGTTCGCAGCATACCACACACCACACATTCGGAAAAGTCGCCGGGCGTCGGCGTGGGCGTCGAACGGCATTCTGACGTGACACCTGCCACACACTGCGTCATAATTTCGGCAGTTTCGAGTCTCTCATCATGCACACCTACATCATTGGCGACAGCATCTCGATCCAGTACGGGCCATTCCTTGAGGCCGCGTTGCGCGGCAGGTGTGTGCGTTACAGCCGCAAGGAAGGCACCGACGAGGCCAATCTGAACCTCGACGTGCCGGTCGGCGCCAACGGGGGCGATTCCGCGATGGTGCTCGCGTTCCTGCGCGCCCGCCCGGACACTCTCCCATACCAGCCAACACACCGAGGAGCACAACATGGACTTCACCTCGACCCCTGCGGAACGGGAACCTGCCCCACAGAAGGCAAAGTGGGACGTGCTGCTGGCCGTTCGTCTGGGCGACGGGCTGCTGGCCTGGACGCGCCGATTGATGAGCGCCACCCGCTTCGAGACGTGTGACGCGGCCATCGAACGCGCCGGTCACTATGCGCTCATCGCCGCGGCGGCGCTCGGTTTGCTCGCAGGCATCGTGGCCGCGATCAAGAGCAACCAGTTCTTCCCGTTCCTGGCCGGCATCGTGTGGGTGCCATGTGTGGGCATCGTACAGTACGTTGCGGCGCGTTTTGCCGGCGCCACGCGCGGGCTGATCCGGGCCGCACCGACACAACTGGCCTCGGAGGCGCTGCTCAACTGCCTGGCGCTGTTGCACACGTTGCTGGGCGTCGCCGCGCTCATCAGCTATTCCGTGGCGGCCATCCGCACCGAGACGGTCGGGTTGTTCGGCGTGGGAGTCGCGTATTTCGTGGCGTGCGAACTCATCACGTGGATCTGCCTCAACCCGTCGCTGCTCGCAATCACGATCCAGCCGGCCGCGGGCGCAGGTGAGGAGGCGATCGGCGTGTTGACCTTCATCATGAAACTCCTGACGCGCCTGACGCCGATGGTCTTCGGCATCGGCGCAATGCTGGGCGCGTTGCGCCTGCTGATCCTCCTCGTCCAGACGTTCCGCGACCGGGCGGAGCTGCCAATGGCCGCCGTACCGGCGGTCGGGCTCGTCATCGTATCGGGTTGCCTGCCGCTGATCGCCTATGTCCTGTTCGTCCTGAACTGGCTGGCGCTGGATGTCATCCGCGCGATCCTGTCGCTGCCGGGCAAACTTGACGCGCTGAAACCCAAGTAGGCCCGCTCAGGGGGGCGCAGCGGGTGGCGCGGCCGGGGCGCGATGCCCCATGACACTCGCCAGCGCCTGGATCAGCTCATCGCGGCGGTACGGCTTGGGCAGCACGCCGCGCGCGCCGTCGCGCAACAGTTCGTCCAGGATCTCGCTGCTGCTGTAACCCGAACTCAGGATCACCGGCACGTTCGGGTCGATGCGCCGGCAGGCATGGAAAGTCGCACGACCATCCATGCGCGGCATGATCAGGTCGAGCAGCACGGCCGCGATGCGCGTGTGGTGTTGCTCGAACAGCTCCACCGCCTGCACGCCGTCGACCGCCGTCAGCACCGCGCACCCGAGCCCCTCCAGCATGGCCTCAGCCACGCTCCGCACAAGCGGCTCGTCGTCGACCACCAGCACGCAACCGGGCACCAGCGTGGGACCGGCGACCGGCGCCTCCACCGGTAGGGGAAGAACGTGCGTTACCGGCAGGCGGATCGTGAACTGGGTGCCCTGCCCTGGCTCACTCCAGATCTGGATGTTGCCGCCGTGGTCCTTGACCGCGCCATAGACCGACGCCAACCCCAAGCCGGTACCGTGACCGGATGTCTTGGTAGTGAAAAAGGGCTCAAAAACATGGGAGAGGACCTCGCGCGTCATGCCAACGCCCGTGTCGGCGATCTCGATGCGCAGGTGCTCGCACGGCTGCAGGCCCAGGCACGCCACCAGCGGGTCGTCAGCCCCGATCTGCTCATTCGCCGTGCGGATGCTGAACTGTCCGCCGTCCGGCATCGCATCGCGCGCGTTGACGCCCAGGTTGAGGAACAGGCTCTCGATCTGCGAGGCCACGCCGTTCAGCACATGCCATTGCGCATCCAGATCGGCCCTGATCTCGATCCGGCGGTCGATGCTGCGGGTCAGCAGACCGATCGAGTCCCGGATGACGCGATGGACATCGATCGGCGCGGACGGCAACTGGCCGCGGCGGGAGCACGCCAGCAGCTTCGCCGTGAGTTGCCGGGCCTGTTCAGCCGCGCTGATCACCACATTCAGCAGTTCGGATCCCTCCCTGTTGCCGGCCAGCAACGGCGCGAGCAGATCGGCGGCGCCCAACACGCCGGCCAGCATGTTGTTGAAGTCATGGGCCACGCCGCTGGCCAACTGGCCGATGGAATCCATCCTCTGGGCCTGCCGCAGTTGCCCCTCGAGCCGGACATGGTCGGTCACGTCGCGGAACACCAGAACGGCCCCCACGAGTGCCCCCTTCGCATTGCGGATCGGCGCCGCGCTATCGGCGATCCGGCGCTGGCTGCCGTCGCGGTCGATCAGGGCGACATCGCCACTGATGGTGACTGCGGATGCCTGCCCGAGCACACGCGCCACAGGGTTCGACATCGGCTGGCGCGTGTTCGCGTCAATCAGGTGGACGACATCCTCAACGGACCGCCCGATGGCCTCGACCGCGCGCCAGCCCGTCAGCTCTTCCGCCACCGGGTTCAGAAACCGGACCTTGCCGTCGGCGCCGGTTGCAATCACGCCGTCGCCGATGGACTGCAGCGTGATGCGCAGGTCCTCCTCGCTTGCACGCAACGCCCGAACCGCGCGATGACGGCGGCGGATGCTCACGGCCAGCAGGGTCACCAGCACGGTGGCGAGCGCCAGACTGACGAGCAGAACGTAGAACAGCGTGCAACTGACGCGGAAGAACGGCTCGGGGCGGTTCACCACGCTTGCCCCGTCCGGCAGCGCCGCAAGCGGAATATGGTGCCGCGCCAGCTCGGTATAGTCGAACATGAACTGGTTGGGGCTTCGCGTGTCGACGGGCAGGGCCGCGGCCGCTTCACCTGCCAGGATGCGAGCCGCCAGCCGCGCCGCGGCCTCGCCCTGACGGAACCCGCTGACGCACTTGCCTCCCGTCAGTCCCTTCCCGATCATCCACTCGGAACGCCCGAAGACGGGAGCCGGACAGGCCCGGAAAATCCCCCCCAGACGGTCGGGCGAGACATCCGCACCATCCGCATCGCGCCAAAAGGAGATGAAGAAAACGATGGCATCGGGCGAGACACGGCGCAGACGGGACTCGAGCTGGCCTGCCGTCAGGTCCCGTAACACGCTCACGGGCATATGCGGCATGGTGTTGGTGACCGCATCGAAGAAGTCGGCCAGGTTGCTTTGAGCCGTCTCGGTCGTATCGCTGATGACGAACGCCTCGGCCGCGTTCGGCCGGACGCGGCGGGCGAAGCGCAAGGTCTCCGCGAAGTCGCCGCGTTCAATCACGCCGGTGACGTCGGTTCGGCCGACCAGCAGATCGGGATGGAAGTCATTCACGCCGCAGAACACCAGCGGCGCGCCACGCCAGACGTCGCCATACGGTCCAACAGAGAAGCTGAGCGCGTTGTTGTCCGTCAGCAGCACAACACTGAAGGCCGTCTGGCCATACTTCACCAGGTACTGCCGGTGCAGGAGATCCTCGTAGGCGGGCGTATCCGCCTTCTTGGAGTCCATGTACTCGACATACAGGTCCACCCCGGGGCGGTCGCCCAGCACCGATTCGATCCCCTGCATGAGTGCGTCCGTCCAGGGAGCCGGATGGTAGGAGTGCAGCACCAGCACGGATGTGCGCGCCCCGGCCCACACCGGCAAAACGCTGAGCCCCAGCCACAAGCCGACCAACCCCGCCAGAATGCCCGGTCGAAAGGGACAAAGATCGATCCTATATGGTCTCGCATGCATCGCAACGCCGTGTGGGCCGCCGACGCGTTACGTCGGCCGGCACCCCAGACACAGGCAACACTTATGTATACACGCATAGTTTGCATGCCCATCGCAGCCACGTCAACATGTAATGGGTCAGTGACGTAGGGGGGGCGGGCGGGAGTTGAAGTAGAAGAGGCCGG
>CAYQJG010000163.1:0-5929 GCA_964417715.1 uncultured Lentisphaerales bacterium
GCGCCCTGTGAGATACGGGTCTCTCACGGAGCGCACAGGGACCACGGAGGAGAGGCGGAAGCAGTGATGCTAGGGCGCATGCGCTCGGAGGCGGGACCCACGGGGGGGGCCGTCGGGGCAGTTCCGGTCTCAGATGGCGCGTGATCGGTCGGGTTCCGCGCACCTTCTGCCGTGCCTGCTTGGCATACCCGCCGGGGCATGGTAGCATCTGGCCATGCGACCTATCCGATACCGGGCACTGCTGGCGGGCGTGGTAGCGCTGGCGCTGACGCTGGTGCCGTGGGCCGGTTGGGCCGGCTGGCAACCCCTGCCGCGCGTCCGCAACGTGATCCTGCTGATCCCGGACGGTTGCTCCGAAGGCGTCGTCACCCTCGCCCGCTGGTACCGCAACGGTCCGCTGGCGCTGGACGCCATTCAGGCCGGCGCGGTGCGCACGTACTCGGCCGACCAGGTGATCACCGATTCGGCCGCGGCCGCCACGGCCTATGCCACCGGCGTCAAGACCGTCAACGGCGCGATCGGCGTGGCGGCGCCGCAGGACGCGCCCTTCCGTCCGGCCGGCGTGCGCTGGGGCTCCTACCAGCCACTGGCAACCGTGCTGGAGGCCGCCCGGCGCGGCGGCCGCGCGGTCGGGCTGGTCGCCACCTGCCACATGGCCGAAGCCACACCGGCCGCCTTTGCCAGTCATAGCGTGGCGCGCAAGGAGCGCGACGACCTGATCCTCCAACTGGCGCACCAGAACCTGGATGTCGTCTTCGGCGGCGGCGCAGCCGCGCTGTCGCCCGCGGGCGGACCCGACCTGCGCGCCCTGCTGCAGCGCCGCGGCTATGCGTGGGCGGCCACGCGCGACGAACTGACCCGGCTGAACACCGGCCGGGCCTGGGGGCTCTTCGCGGCCGAAAGCCTCACGCCGGAACTCGACCGCCCGACCTTCGCGCCGAACGAGCCGACGCTGGCGGAGATGACGCGCCAGGCGATCACGCTCCTCAGTCGCGACGCGGACGGCTTCTTCCTGATGGTCGAGGGCAGCCAGATCGACTGGGCCTGCCACGCCAACGACCCCGCCATGGCCGTCACCGAGTTCCTGGCGTTCGATGATGCCGTCGGCGTGGCGCTGGCGTTTGCCGCCGCCGACCGCCGAACCCTGGTGCTGGCCTGTCCGGACCACGACACCGGCGGGCTGGCGATCGGCGCACGCGGCCGCCCCAAGCCCAAGTCGATCGACGACCTCGCGGCCCCGCTGCGGCAGATGCGCCTGAGCGCCTTCGGCCTCGAGCGCAAACTGGACGGCAGCCGGAACCCGGCCGAGGTGACGGCGCAGGTCGAAGCCTGGTGGAACATCCGCATGACATCCGTCGAGGCCGCCGCCATCACCAACGCGATCGCCCGCGGCCAGCGGCCGGCCTATGCCATCGGCGAGACCGTCTCGCGCGGACACCTGCCGGTCGTGTGGGCCACATCGGATCATACCGCCACGGATGTGCCGCTCTGGAGTTTCGGTCCCGCGCGCCCGACCGGCGTGCTCGACAACACCGATGTGGCAGGTGTCATCGCGCGGGCGCTTGAGGTCGATCTGGCGGCCGCCACGGACGCGCTCTTCGTGGATGCCACCACGCTCATACCGAACGCGGCCGTGGACACCACCGACGCGGCGCACCCCGTCCTGCGCCTGGGCAGGGGCACGGTGGCGCTCAACGGCGATGTGCTGATGCTCGACGGACGCGAACACCCGCTCGGCGGCGTGGCCGTCAGCATCGCGCCGACCGGGAAGACGTTCCTGCCGCGCCTGCCGGAGGCGCTGTTGGAGGCATGCCGGAAGATACAGTGACGTGGGATGGTGAACGGTGGTAACTACTCAGGAGGGAAGGGTTCGGGGTTCAGGGTTCAGTCCCGCCGCTGGCGTGCGGCCAGTTGGACCGTGCAGGGGAACCCGCAGATTGCCGAATGTCGATCTTCGAATGTCGAAGTGGCCGTCGGCCTCGACCGGAGGCACTTCGGTGTTCTGCGGTTCGACATTCGTCAATCTGCGGTTCACCTGGATGCGCCTCTCACCTGAACCCCGAGTCACTGAACCCTGGTACCTGAGCAGTTACGAACAATGAACAGTAGACCGTGAACAGGTGGAGGAGATCATATGAACTCAGGTATCCTTGGGAGTCTATTCGCGGGCACGCTCCTGGTCGCCACGGCCGGAGCGGGCATTGAATCAACTGGCTTTGCACGCTGGCCGATCCGGACCGGCTACACGGCCGAACTGCTCGCCCGCGCACAGCCGGACGAGTACTACTACGGCATGGGCAGCATCAGCAACCAGTACGTCGCCGGCGGCATCGATCCGGCGGCCTGCTACCTGAGAGACGGCCAGCCGCGGCCGAAAGTAAACGAGGCCTATGTCTGGAGCATGGCTCTCGCCGGCCGCAAACTGTACTTCGGGACCGTGGCCAACGGCAATGCACTGGCGGCGGCCGGCAGTTTCGTTGACAGCGGCATGTCAATGCCCCCGAGCGAGAGCTTCTCCGGGACACAGGAGTTCGGGCTCAGCGCTTATGGTCAGGCGCACGGCGTGCAGCCGGCCGTCTGTGGCGATTGGCGCCCCCCCAGCCTGTACCGTTACGACCTGGATACCCGTAACCTTGAACGCCTCTCCGACAGCCTGCCGGCAGATGCAGCCGACAACCTGCGGCAGCTTGAGGGTCTTCGCGCCGGCGGATCCGTGCCGCCGACACGACTGAACCCGCGCGGGCTGGTGGTACTCGCAGGGCCGCGCCTGAACAAGGCCGTGGGCGGCGTGGGGTTCTTCTTCTTCGACGGGACCTCAGGCGCGTTCCTGGGATCGATCATCCGGCCCGAGTTCAGCAACATCCGCCGGTTCGCCGTGCTCAACGGCGACCTCTATGCCGGCGTCCAGTTGACCAACAGCGACGGCCATGGAGCGGTCATCCGGATTGTCAACCGCACGCGCGATGCACAGTTTCCGCGCGCACTCGAAATCGTTGGTGAACTGGACCAGGCCGGCGCCGACATCGCGGTGCATGACGGGCGCCTGTTTGTCACAACCTGGCCCGGTTTCCTCAATGGTGGCGGCGTGGATATGAGCAACCCGCTGGCCTTTCTGCAGCGCGCCCCGGGGCTGTGGATGAGTCCGCCGGTGCCGACGACCGGCCTGACGACGGCGCACAGCCGCGGCTGGACAAAGGTCTGGCATGCGAACCTCTACGACCCCGACATGGTCATGGCGGCCACGTATGGTGGCGGCGCGCTCTGCTCATTCGACGGCTGGCTCTATTTCGGCACGATGCACTCCGGCATGACGGCGACGATGGGCTACGCCTTGCTGTATGGTCTGCCGGAGACTACGCCGCCCGCCGGCGCCATGCCCGGCTCGCCGGCCTTCATCGATTGGCTGAACAACCGGTCGCCCGGCGCGGTCTACAGTCGCGCCACACGCATGAGTTCGCTCTTCCGCATGCGCGCCTTTGTTAAGCCGCGCATGCTGGCCGGCATTCCGGTCGCGCCGGGCGGCGAATGCCAGTTGCTTTACGGCTACCACACCGTGCCGGTATGGAACCCGCTGGTGGGCGCATGGATCACGCCGACGAACGTCATGAAGCAGGTACCGTTGATGGGACCTGCGGGACTGGGCAGTGCGTCCACGTATGTCTGGAGCATGGCCTGCTACCGGAACAGCCTGTATCTGGGGACGCTGGGCACGTTGATCGGACAGAAGGGCATGTCGATCGGCACCGAGGCGGAGTTCCTGGCCGCTACAGCCAATCCCCTGTCCAAGGGCGGCGCGGCGCTGCTGATGCTGCCTTCCTCGCGCGCAGGCGCGTTCGTGCCGATCAGCGAGTCGGGCCTCGGCAATCCCTGCAACTATGGAGTCCGCACGCTGGTGCCCACGGACGACGCGCTCTTCGTGGGCACCGCCAATGCCTACAACCTGATGGGCAACCCAAACGACACGCTGCCTGATGGCGGATGGGAACTGCTCAAGCTGACGCACCAGCCTTCACCGGCCATGGATGTCGATGGCGATTACATCGCCGACCCGGCCTGGTCGCTGCGGAATGGCGACGCGCTGGCTCTGGGCAGCGCCGGCCCGACCACCAACCTGTACGCCGGCGTGGCCTCCAGCCGCACCGCCTGGGCCGACTATGACGGCGACGGCCGGACGGATCCCGGCTGGTTCACACCCGCCACCCGGCGCTGGCGCGCGCGCCTGTCCACGCACGGCGGCGCGCTCATCGACCTGGCCACCACGCCGGCCATCAGGTCGCCCGCCATCCCGGTGCCGGCCGACTTCGATGGCGACGGCGAGGCCGACCTGGCCTGGTGCGACCTGGCGAACGGCGCGATCACCTGGCAGAGCCTGGCGGCGGGCGCCGGCGCACGCGTGACCGTCAAGCGCGGCGGCAAGGGCGGTGTGCCGGCCGTGGCCGACTACGATGGCGACGGCCGGGCTGACCCCGCCTGGTACGACCAGGCCAGCGGCGAGTGGTTCATCCGCTTCTCCGCGACCGGCATGGCCGGCATCGAACGCCGGGCCGCCATCCGTGGTACACCTGTTCCAGCCGACTACGATGGCGACGGCCGGGCTGATCTGGCCGTCTGCGACGCGACGACCGGCGTGATCCAGGTGCTGGACTATTCAGGCGGCGACGCACCGTTCGCGACGCCGGAAGCGCCCGGCGGCGCCTGGCTGCCGTTGTGCGGCGACTATGATGGCGACGGCCGCGCCGACTTCGCCTGGTATCTCCCCGGCAGTTTCACGCTGCGCATCCGGTTCGCTGACGGCAGCACCGGCGAATGGCTCGTGCCCGAAGTCGGCGATGCGGCCGCCACGCCCGTGGCAGACGCGGCGGCACGCGACTACCGGGAACTGCTGGACCGCCGGCGGTGAGGGTGGCCGTTTGGCTGAAGGCTGAAGGTGGAAGGTGGAGTGGGCTCGCGCAGAGGCGCCAAGGCGCAGGGGCAGCGCGCTCACGCTGGTTGGAGGTAGGTGACACAGTGAACAGGAAAATTCCGGTCGCCTGCACAACAGGTCGCGTCGCGGCCCTGATGCTCGGCTTGATCTGGTCCGCAGCGACTGCACGCGCCGACGCGCTTGGCAGCGCCCGTTCGGCCATGGCCGTGTTCCAGTACGAGGCAGCCATCACCAACCTGACGTCCCTGCCGGCCGAAGCCCGGCCGGTGGAGGCGTGGCGTCTGCTGGCGATGGCCCACACCCAGCGGAGCCAGCAGGCAGCGGACCAACTCGATACCGCAGCGGAACGCCGGGGACTGGAGGCTGCGCAAGCCGCGGTCGCGCAGGCGCTGGTTCATTTTCCGAACGACCCCGAACTGCTGGCCCGCCGGGGCGGGTTGGCCAGTCGACTGGCGCAGGGACAGGGCGCCTCGGCCTCGCTGGCCGGGCTGAACCGCCTGCTGCTGGACTCGGAACAGGCGCTGCGCCTGTGTCCCACCAACCCGGTGGCCTGCACGCTGGCGGGAGCCACCCAATACACGCTGGCCAGCATGTCGTGGTGGGAACGCTCATTCGTTCTGCCGAGCCTGGCCACCGACTGGGGCCGGCACCCCACGTTCGCCCGTGCGGTGGACCTGCTCGAACGCGCCGTTACAGCCGCACCGGACATCGTCCACCTGCGGATGTGGTACGGCAAGGCGCTCGCAGCCGCCGGCCAGACGGCCGCAGCGCAGGCGCAATGGCAGCGGGCCCTCGCCCTCAAGCCCCTGCTGGCCACCGACACCCGCGACCAGGCCGAAGCCCGGCAACTTCTGGCCCAGACCGGCCACTGAATCGGACCGTGCCGATTCTCCAGGGTTGCAGGCTGCCGTTGCCATCGACAAGGTTGGCCGCCGCCGCGGGGTTGCCGCCCGTAATGGGTCAGTGACGTAGGGGGGGCGGGCGGGAGTTGAAGTAGAAGAGGCC
>CAYQJG010000164.1:0-5758 GCA_964417715.1 uncultured Lentisphaerales bacterium
GCACCAGCACGCTGCTGCCACATGTTCCCAACACCATGGCCAGGTTGACATTCATGCGCTTGTAGAGTCCCATCATCAGGGCCGTGGAGCTGATTCCGAGAACATTGCCGCCGATAAAGTAGTGCAGCCGATGCGCACTATCCGTGCCTCCTTCCTTGAAACAGATGGATGCGGCAAGATTCAAGAGCAGAAACCCCGCCAGCAAGATCAGTGACCCTCTGTTTGCCATTCTGTCCATGTTAGAGGCCCTTTGCCGGAACCGCGCGCAGGCCCCACGGTTCGATGTTCTTCAGCATGATGCGACTGCCGGTCGCCTCGCGGCGCAGGTCCAACAGGCGATGGAACTCCTGATTGCTTTCCCAAAGCGGCAGCCCGATCCGCCAGGACAAGGTGAGTTTGGCTGCCGGGACTGACGATTCTTCAGTTTGCATCACAAGTCTCCGGACGGGGACTTCGGCCTTCCCCGCGTAACCAGTCAATGCGCAGCAGGTAGCCCACGGTCGAAGGCGTGGTGGCGATGTTCCAGGAGGCGGCGCGCTGCGCGCTCTCCACGTGGTTGAAGGATGGCATCAGTAGCAGTCCCGCCGGCCCCAGGGCATCCTCGAGCGCGCCGATCACCGCCGCTGCGCCACCTTCGACCCGGCCCAGGCTCTTGAACGACGAATGGATAAGCAACGTGTCTCCCGTCTCGACACCGAAACGGCGGGCATCCGCGGCCAGACTTTCACGGGTATGCATGGAGCCTCTCTCCAAATCAAGTCGCGGCCCGGCGTGTTGCCGGGGGCTGTGTTGCCAGGGACTGCGCGCACAGCCAGAGCATGCGCGGCAGGTGGAACGGGCCTTTCCACATGTTGCCCTTCAGGCGGGCGGACACCGACCCGTCGCGGTGGAGATAGCCGTACCATTCGCCGCACTCGGGATCAGGAAAATGAGCGAAGCTCCAGTCGTGAACCATCTGGTGCCAGCGGGCATACCTGGCGTCGCCGGTGAGCGTCCAGGCGAGAAGCGTGGCGACGATGGCCTCGTTGTGCGGCCACCAGAACTTCATGTCGTGCCAGTACTCCTGCACCGGCAGCCCACGCAGGTCGCGGAAGTAGAACAGGCCGCCACACTCCTCATCCCAGCCGCGCTGCCACATCCAGTCGAGAATGGTCAGGCCGGTGCGGATGAGGCGCGGATCGTGGCGGAGCTGTCCCTCGTGCAGGATGAACCAGGCGCACTCGATGGCGTGGCCGGGATTCAGCGTGCGCCCGTCGAAATGATCGATCACACTGCCGTCCGGGGCGACGAGTTCCATCAGCGCCTCGTGCTCCGGCTTCATGAAATCGCGCTCGATCGCGGCAATGGACGCGTCGATCCACTCCGAGCAGGTGCGGCCGGACACGCGGACGTCGCCGAGGTTGGCGCGCAGTTCCTGAGCCGTGGCGATAGCGATCATGTGGCCGGCAATGCCCTTGGCAGGACGCGTCGGCTCAAACTTGGGCGGCATCACGCCGGGCGTGAAGCTGTACCGCAGGTAGGTGGCGAACGCCGCGATGGACTCGTCCGCCGCGCGTGCCTCACCGGTGGCTTTCGCATATGCCGCGCTGGCGATGGCGGCAAAGCTTTCGCTGAACACATAGCGACGCATGCGCAGCGGCTGACCCTCACGCGTGACGGTGAAATACATCTTCCCATCCGGCGCGAAGCAGTGTCTTCGACTGAACTCGATGCAACTGCGGGCAGCCTCCAGCCACTCGGTGCGCTTCTCCACCGTGTTGTAGAGCGTCGCAAACATCCAGCCTGCGCGCCCCTGGAACCAGACCGACTTGTCGGTGTCGATCACCGTGCCATCGCGGTCCAGTGCGGTCATGATGCCGCCCTGCTCGCGATCCAAACCGTGGCGCAGCCAGAACGGCATTACGTCGAGCAGCAAGGTGTCACGGTAAAGCGCGGCCAGCCGCGTGCGCCCATTGGAGCTGGTCAGATCGGTGGTGTTCATGTTGGGAAGGACCTTCTTCTGTTGGCGGAATTGCGTTCGGGCACACTATTGATGGAAGGTGGTCACACACCTTTCTTGTCCTTTCGGTCAACGATTACGGCGACGATTACGGGGCACGATTGGTGGGATTCTTCTCGTCATCCGTAATCGTCGCCGTAATCGTCAACCGCGCGAACCCATTTCGTCCTCTTTCGTTGGCCACCCTGCGAAGCGTTACTTGCGAGCGAAGTATCCACAAAGGGCAGATTCCACCATCCTTGGTCTACTTTGCCTGCGCCTGAACTAAACACAATGGATCTTGTTCCAACTCCCGCAGCACCGCGATCTTAAGCCGCGGTGCATCCAGGACCATCGTGTCGGCCTGCAGCACCTGGCCCTGGCGCAGGAAGGTGACGTCATCCAGCTCCGCCACACGGCCGTAGCGCTGTGCATGCCCGGCGAAACCGTGTGTTCTGTGATCCTTTTTTCCCACGTGTTACCTTCCGCGTCCCGCAGCGTGTAGCGACAGGTGCGCCATACAGGTACGGCGGCTCCACGTATTCCTCCAGCGCATGCGGCGGTATTGGCCCCCACATTCGAGGAGGTCAGCCGCACGTCGAAGACCTCTGGCGGCCGAAGCGCCCAGCTCAAGGCCGGCATCAGCAGCGTCCCCTTCGGGCCGACAGCCCGAAGCGGGCCCTGTACGACGGTTTCGATTCCGCCCGGGACGGGCCCCAGCGACTTGAACGAGGAGTGCACCAGGACGGTGTCCCCGGTAACAACGCCGAGGTTGGCGAGGTCGTCCGCAATCCTACCGCAACAATCGCGCGGGCTCATAGGGAGTCCGTCCTTTGCGTTGAAAACCAATCCACTCACTCCGTGTTTCCCCATCATTCATGCCCTTCCACGCCCGACCGCACGCTTTGGCGGGGTGAGCGAAGGAGGATGGCGTCACGGCCGTTGACGGGGGACACTGGCAGCGGGCTTGCGGTCCATGGGCAGATCCAGGCGGATGACCCGGGCACGGTTGATGGCCACACCGGCCTCGCGCGGCCACAATCTCATCCGGTATTCGCCCTGCTTCAGCGACAGGGTGTACACATTCCGCAAGTTGGCGCGCGCCCATGCCGCCTGTGGCGCGCGAGAACACCGGAGGTAGAACTCCTGCCCTCCTCTTTCCTGGTCCGTGCGCGTCAGCATGCCGGCCAGCCTCACCTCGCGGAGTTTCCCATCCGTCAGGAAACACAACCCCTCCAGCGCATACAGGCCGTCCTCCGGAATGTCGACTGTCGCGACCAGGCAGGCCGCTGGATCGGGGACATCCTCGTATCTCAGGCCCTTGGTTGCCACGAAATACGGCACGCCATCCACCGCTTGGCGACTGAAATACGCCTGGGGTGCGTCGAGCTTGAATCGATCCATTCCCAATTCGGCCACCGCCGCCACATGGAAGGTCCGGCTCAAATCGATCATCCGGGACGAGGTCGGCCCGCCGGCCGGGTCCAGGCCCGCGATCACCCGGCGAAAGTGACACTGGCCGGCCGCGCCGGTGTAATCCAGCGTCACGCGCAACTGCTGCACCTCGGTCTTCGGAAACTCCAGGCGGAATAGTTCGGGGCATCCATTCAGCCCCCCGACATCCTGCAATTTCTGGAACGTCCCGTTGGTGGTGGCGGCATATTCCACCAGGCACCGCTGCAGGCCATCGGCCGCGGCCACCGTTATGAAATTGACGGAAACCGGTTTCTTGAAATCCAACACCAGTCCCTGCCGCGGACCGGGCAGCGTGCACCCGCCAGAACGCATGTCCTGTATCCGGCTGACTGTTGTCATGGCCGTTTGAGTGGCCTTGTCGAGGGTTAGCTTCTCGTCCATCAGCGTGATGCCCTGCGGTTGGCAAATCACGGCCTCCGGGGGAATGGCCCCCTTGAACCGCACCGCGGGCCAGAAGGGATTCTCATTCAACTCAGGACCATATTCCCGCAGGTGCGGGTCGCGAAAGCGATAGTACAGATCGGAGAACGTCGCGAGGTTCTTGACCGTCACCGGGAAGACCGCGGGGTCATGCAACTGCGCACAGGCATGACTCAGGCGCAGCAGGTCGACACGGTCGCGTACCGCATCGGTGTCCGCCTGGTCCCGCGCCCGGGAAAGCAGCCGTTCGCCGTCGCGCAGGAAGTCCGCGGTGTAAACACCTCCAGGGGCTTCGCCGAAGACACCCCAGACGACATTCGTAGCCGGTTGCCGCGCGCGCAACAGGTCGCAGTACGCGGCGACCGCGTCCGCGGCACGGCCGTAGTAGTCGTTTACGAATCCCCGGCACCAGGCCGCCTCGTCCGCCACGGCCTCCGGGCGCCACATGCCGGCCGCATACAGGGCCGCGCGCAGCGGCAGGAAGCCGCTCAGCGAAAGATCGGTCCCGTACCAGGCGTAGGCGACATCATACTCATCCAGGTTCTTAACCTTAAGGTCGGCCAAAAACCGTATATCTTTCGCCAATGTGGGGATGTTGGGCAGCGGCAGCAGAAAATTGCTGCCGTTGGCCGTGTAATTCCAGACGCACAGGTTGTCGGTCAGCCGGTGCCAGTCCTGCAAGTCCCGCCCAATCTCCGCATTCACCGCCGGCCCGCCCTCCCCCAGCGGGTGACCGATCGACCGGTTGATGGGCGCTAACTTGATATAGACGTTGGGGTGCAGCTTCGGCATGCCCTGCGGCGGCTTGCGGCTCCACAGATAGGCATACGCCTGCACCCCCCGGCTGGGAAAGCGCTTGGAGGTTTCTTCCGCCACCTGGTTCAAGGCCAGGCAGACAGCGGCCGCGCCGGTATTGCCGTATTTCTGATTAACCTCCTTGCACCGGGCGCACTTGCAATGCCACCACCAGTCAGTTTGGGAGAGGCTGATGACCTCCGCGTCGGTTTGTTCCATGCGCCCCAGGGCATACGCGGTCAGGAACTTGATGAAGCCCGGGTCAGTGTAGCACCCCTCGTATTCGCCATTCACCACCCGCTCCCCTTTTTCATTCTGCGCGTAGTACTCCGGGTGTTCGCGCATCAGCTCCGGGTGGGCTTTCGGGTCCAGCAGAAATTGAACCGTGTGCGTGCCGTCAAGGACACGTCGGCCTAGATAGCCGGTGTTGAGCCGGTTGCGCAGTTTCCAGAGGTCAACGGCAGAAGCGGACAACTTGGCGGTGAATTTCACGAATGGCCCTGTTTCCAAGGGCCAGGGAACCGAGAGGTTCATGGTCAGTTCGCGCCAGCGGATCGCCGGTTTCGTGCGCTGCGGCAGCCGCAGTTCCGCAGTCGCCTGTTTCGGCACGACGGTGCAATCCGGAGCCCGGAAGCGCACGCCGAACCCCTCCAACAGCGTATAGACGGCGAACGCGGAGGACAGGTCGTCCTGGCCGATCAGCAACAGGTCCCCGCCGGCCGTGGTCGCGATCACATGCTCCTCGTAATCCATCTGCTTCGGATCGGCTTCCGGCAGAAGCTTCCGTAAGAACTCGGAATCACCGACAGCGATTCGCGGGCCGTCGCCGGCGCGGTCCTCGGTCACGACCTCGATTTCCGCGCCGCACATCTCCTTCAACTGGTTGCGCAGGTCATGAGCCGCAATGCCCAGACCGTTGTGGACCGCCCGGGTGGGGAGCACGATCTGCTTGAAGGCACGCAGGTCGATCTTCACCGGCGCACTTTCCGTAGCGGCCAATTGCTGTGCCGCAGCCGGCAGCAACAGGATCGCGGTCATGAGAACAGAGAACTGCTTGATGAGGTTCAGCATGGTGGTCTTACCCTTCTT
>CAYQJG010000165.1:0-5698 GCA_964417715.1 uncultured Lentisphaerales bacterium
GCGTAAGGATCCCGCCGCCGCCCGCGCCTACGACGCGCTGCTGCTCGATTCCCTGTTGCAGTTGGCCGGCGTGATCCGCGACGCCATCGACAAGACCGATCCCGCCATCCCCGGCAGCCTCTGCACCTGCCTTGGCGACAACCGCCATGCCGAACCGATTGCGCGGCGTCTCGCGGGCAAGGGGCAACGGCCGGTCGTGCGCATCAACAATGGCCGCTATCTGTGCGCCGAGATGCGCTCCTTCCCGGTGCGCATGGCTCATACGGCGATGCAGACGGCCTTCTACGATGCCGAAACCACAATCCTGGCGGAGACCGATCCCTGTCCCCACAACCGCTACAGCACCGGCGCCCACCTGCTGCACGCCCACTACACCGGCTCGATCCTCGAGGGCTGTCATGGCGCCAAGCACTGGCTCACCCGCACCGAGTCCTGGCAACCCGCCAGCGGCGCCGCCTACCGGGAGATCCTCGCGCAACATCACGGCTTCTACGAGACGCTCTACCGTGCCGTGCAGGAGAGCCGGCCCGCCGCCTATGTCGCGGCGGCGTTGGCGGGCGAGCCGCCGTTCGTTCCCGCGCCGTGCCAGGGCTATGCGGACGGGTCCGCCAAGA
Source organism: uncultured Lentisphaerales bacterium (assembly GCA_964417715.1). Lineage (GTDB taxonomy): Bacteria > Verrucomicrobiota > Kiritimatiellia > RFP12 > CAYQJG01 > CAYQJG01. The sequence continues at coordinate 615 of CAYQJG010000165.1, forward strand.
CCTGGGCCGCGACCATGGGTGTGCTCGGACTGCCGTGCAACTTCGCGCGCATGCCCGGACTGCCGGCCATGATGACCGGCGAGGACGTGGACATCTTCAGCGACGATGACTTGCGCCGGTTGCTGTCGAACGGCCTGCTGCTCGATGGGTCGGCCGCCGAAGCCCTCACCCGGCGCGGGTTCGCGGCGGCGATCGGCGTGACGGCGGCACCCTGGACCTGGCCAAGCGTCTCGGGCGAGCGGTGGGGCGCGGTCATCCTGCCGCGTGACCTGCGCTATTCCCGGCTCGACCCGCTCGGCCCCAGGACCCGGGTCCACTCGGCCCTGCTGCACCGCGCGTCCGGCGTGAGCACGGACTACTCCGAGATCGGCCCGGCCGTCACGTTGTTCCAGAATGCCGTGGGCGGGCGCGTGGCCGTGCTGGCGGCCAGTTGCGGACACGGCAACTCTTCCCTGATTGCGCCCGGTCTGAGCTTCTACGACGAGGATCGCAAGCGCGAGCTGGTGGAATTGCTGGCATTCGTCTGCGGCGAGCCCATCCCGTTCTACTATCCCGGTGACGCCGAGGTTTACGTCAAGCTCCGGCGCTTCGCCGATGGCCGGGACCTGCTGGCCCTCTTCAACCTCGGGCACGATCCGCTGGACACGATCCCGCTGGTGGCCGCGCGGCCCATCGCCAGGGTTGAGCGGCTCTTGCCGGACGGCACCTGGCAAGAGACCGCGTTCGAAGAGGGTCAGGTGCAGGCGCCGTTACCTCCGGCCGCGCCGCAGGTGTTCCGGATTGCCGGCGGCGGCGATGCCCTGTCGTGAATGCGACTGCACCGATGAGCCTTAAAGGAACTATTTCGATGACCACACCCCGTGACAACCTGTTGAAAGTCTTCCGGCACGAACGGCCGGACTGGATCCCTGTCGCCGGCCACTGCGACCCCTACAACCAGCCCAGCCGCGAGGGGATGGACCCGGCGCTGGCCGCGGCGCTGGGCGAGGTGCGCTGGGGCGACACCTCCACGGTCGTCTTCTCGCGCTGGCTCGGACTCGACATCGCGGACTGGTTCGGCATGCCGGCGGTGAAGATCTCCCGGCGGAACGTCACCGTCGAGAGCCGTACGGAGGGCGACATGACGACCAATCTCTGGCACACGCCCAAGGGCGACCTGCGCGAGGTCATCGGAGTGTGCCGCGACAGCAGCGGCGCGGTCTCGAGCAACTGGACCGAGCATCTGGTGAAGGAACCGCGCGACCTGGAGGCGCTGGCCGCCATCTTCGAGGACGAGGTGATCGAGCACGATCCCGTCGGCATCGAGCGCACCCGCGAGCGGCGCAAGCTGATCGGCGACGACGGCTTGATCCTGGGCTCGATGGACGGCACGCCGCTGGGCATGATGTTCCGCATCTATTCCGGCGTCGCCACCCTGGCCTATCTCTGGGCTGACGCACCCGACGCCCTGCGCGACTGCTTCAACCGCACCATGGAACAGACGAAGTTCGTGGTGGACTGCTGCCGCGAGCTGTTGCCCCGGCCATGAGGTGAGTATGCTCACCCACGTTGGTACTACATGGCCATGCCGCTTTCCGAGGTATTGGGCGACTGACCTTGGTTTGTAGAAACGATGGATTGGAAGGAACGGAGATGAAATGACGTTGGCAAGCTGTCTGTACAAGAACACAACAAGGAGAACTGAGATGGGCAACCGATGGAAGGCAACGGTGGTGGCGGCGGTGACGGCGATCGTGGCGGTGGGCAACGTGGGCGCCCAGACGCAGGTTCCGGCGGCCGGCAAGCCGCCGGAAAAGCTTGTAATGTGCTGGTACATGGTCTGTTTCGGCAACTCGGTCGAGCGCTACAAACAGGAGATCGAGCTGGCCCAGCGCCATGGGATCGACGGGTTCCTGCTCGATGTGGGGGGCTGGGGCGATGCCAACAATGGCTACGTCAAGAGCTCGGAGCGCATCTTCGAGGCCGCGAAACAGCTCAACTCGGGATTCCAGCTGGCCATGGCACCGGAATACCTCGTCAGTCCGTTCGAAAAATGGGTGCCCGACATGATCCTGAAATTCAAAGACCACCCCAACTACCTCAAGCAGGACGGCAGGCCTCTGCTCGCCACCTACGGTGGTCACGGAATGATTCTCCCCGCGGTGAAGGCGCTGGAGGCCCAGGGGGTGAAGGTGTTCCTGGTCCCCGACGCCGGCCTGAGTTCGAGGCCGCGGTTCACCTACAACCCCAGTTACGAAACGTTCGCCGACATGTTCAAGACCGAGGTCGCGCCGTACCTGGACGGGCTCATGCTCTTCAATGCCGAATCACTCGGCAACAACATCGGCGCCAACGCCGTGGGGCGGCGCGTGACGCAGAAGCTCGGCAAGCTCTTCGCCGCCGGCGTCATGCCCAACTACAACAGCGCCAACCTCCAGGACTATCGCGGGCTGAGCGGCTATCTGGACCAGTGGCAGGGCGCGATCAACGACGGCGCCGACTGGATCAGCCTGGTCATCTGGAACGACTATAACGAGGACTCGGCCCTGATGCCCGGCCGCTGGCCGTTCGGCAGCGAGCGCTACCTGTTCAGCCGCGACGAGAGCTATCTCAACGCCACCGCCTACGCCAGCGCCTGGTTCAAGACGGGGCAGCGACCGGCGATCACACAGGACAAGTTCTTTGTCACCTACCGCAACCGCAGCATCTGGCAGCGCAAGGCGTGGGATGGCGCGAAGAACCAATGGGTGGACGCGTGTCTGGTCAGTCCGTTCCCTTTTGACCAGATCCACGACGACAACGCGGATCTCGTCTACGTGGACACGTTCCTCACCGCCCCGGCGACATTGACTGTGCGACTGGGCGGCAAGGAGCAGACGTTCGAACTACCTGCAGGGGCCGGCCGCGCCGAAGTGCCACTGATCCCCGGCACGCCGCGGCTCACGCTGGCGCGCGGCGGCAAGGTCCTGGCCGAGACCCTCGGCCGGCGGCAGATTCTCGGGCCGGACGACCTGAACGAGCGCAACAGCTTCCGCTATAGGCACCACCTCTTCCGCACCTGGGCCGGCGGCACGGCGGTCGGGCCGGTCGTGAAGCGGCTCGAGGCCGAAGCCGGCACGCTCGGGCCGCAGGCAACGGTCGTCACCGAAGGCAAGGTCAAGGCGGTCAAGCCGGCCATGGAAAAGTACGACGCCACAGCCAAGAAACTCGACATCAAGCAGATTATGGCTCAGAACGAGGGCTCGGTTACGCTGCCCGTCGATGGCCTGGCCACGGCCACCTACAACGTGCGGGTCATCTACCGCAATCCCGGCCCCGGCGAGGCGCGCCTGGCGCTCTTCGCCGATGGCGCGGGCGTTGCCAACGACGACTTCCCGTATTTCATCCCGCTCTGGCTGCCGCCGACCGAAGGCGACAAGTTCGCGACCGTCTCGTTCTTCTTCTCGCTCTACAGCACCACGCGCGCGCTCAAGCTGCAGATGTTGCCCGGCCAGTATTTTGGCGAGGCAGTCCCCGCCGACGACGACTACGGCAGCGCCCTGATCGATGCCGTCGAACTGGTCAAAGTCGAGCCGGTCGCCCTGCCCAAGGTCGTGCCGTCGATCATGCCGGAACTGGTCGCGATTCCGGGCGGCACCTTCACCATGGGCTCGGACGCGGGCGAGCCGGATGAACAGCCGCGCCACGAGGTGAAGGTTTCCGGCTTCGCCATGGGCAAACACGAGGTGACCAACGCGGAGTTTGAGCGCTTCGACCCATCGCACCGTGCCTTCCGTAACGGCAACTCCTGGCGTGACCGTGAGCCGGTGCTGGCCGTTTCATGGTTGGACGCGGCCCGGTACTGCAACTGGCTCTCGGAGAAGGCGGGGCTGACGCCGGTCTATGCCGAGAAGGTGCCGGACGCGGCCAAGCCCGACGCCAAGTTCTGGATGGCCGACCTGAAGGCCGACGGCTTCCGGCTGCCGACCGAGGCCGAGTGGGAGTACGTCGCCACGGGCCGCGGCGAAGGGCGCAAGTATCCGTGGGGGAACGATGAGCCGGTGCCGGGCATGCACGGGCGCTTCCAGCTCAAGGCGGCGCTGGGCGCCCGCCTGCCGCGGCCGGCCTCCGAGGATGACGGCGCGGTGGTGGTCGGGTCGTACCCCGCTGGCGCCAGCCGCGACGGGGTGATGGACCTGGCCGGCAACGTGGCCGAGTGGTGCACCGACTGGTACACGTATCCATACCCCGCCGAGAAGCAGACCGATCCCTGCCACCAGACGCCCAGCAACTGCCGCGCCATCCGCGGCGGCTCCTGGAGCTGGTACGGCCACAGCCAGCGCGCGACCGACCGCGAGTTCAACAGCCAGGGTTATCCCGGCCACGCCTACTACGGCTTCCGCGTGGTGGTGAGCGAGGCGGGGTGGAAGAAGGTGAAGAAGTAGTATGACGAAGATAATCGAGACAACCGTGGTTTTGGGCATGGTCCTGACGGCCTTGGCCGCGCGGGGCGCCGAGGGCCCGCAATACCCGGCGTTGGCAAAGTGCCTACAGGCGATGAAGGACAGCCAACGGGTGAAAATCGCTTATCTTGGCGGGTCGATCACGTGGGGCGCGACCGCCAGCGACCCGCTCAAGACCTCCTGGCGTGCCCTGGTGACCTCGGCCCTGGAGGCCAAGTTCCCCGGCGCGCACATCCAGGCGATCGACGCCGCCATCGGGGGCCAGCCGTCCAGGCTGGGGGTCTTTCGCATGGATCGCGACGTGCTGCCCCACAAGCCCGATCTGTGTTTCGTCGAGTTCGCCGTCAACGACCGGGACGTCAACGACAGCGCGGAGACCGTGGAAGGCATCGTCCGCAAACTGCGGGCCTCTCGCGAGGACATGGCCATCGTGCTGGTGATCCTCGGCAACGTCGGCCTGGATGGGCACTACGATAGCCCCGTTGCCGGGCAACAGATCGAGCTGGCCAACCACTACGGCCTGCCGTACATCGATGTCTATTCCGCCGTCAAGGCCAGGCTCGACGGCGGGCTGAAAACCACGGACATCCTCACCGACGGCACCCATCCCAACGACGCGGGGTATCGCCTCTACGCCGACATTATCCTGTCGGAACTGGGGCG
>CAYQJG010000166.1:0-5670 GCA_964417715.1 uncultured Lentisphaerales bacterium
CCCCCAGGGCTTTTTGCATTGCGCCCTGGTAGCGCTTCTCGTCGGTCTCGAAAATGAAGCGGCGCGGCGCGCTGTCGGCACGCGTCTCCTTCCACGCGGTCTGGCCGTCGTCGGTACAGGTCACGGCCATCGGCACAAACCGGAAGACGGTCTCTCGCGCCGCATCCACCGGCACGATCTCGCCGGCGGGCGTCACGGTCTGCCCGGCGGCGTGCAGCAGGCTGGCGGTGGACCACATGTTGCGCCAATGATCGAGGAAGAACCCCCAGTTACGCTCGTCCAGCGGCCGGCGCAGGTAGGTCAGCCAGCGATGGCTGGGCTCCTGGTCGAACATGTAGAGCAAAGTCTTCTTCACGTCGTCGCGGAGACCGCCCAGCACGTCGCGGTGTGGACACTGCCAGAAGGTGCCGTGCCGTCCCACCGCGTGATGCTCGGTCATGTGCCAGCAGGGGCACCAGTAGAGCGGGCACGGCAGATCGAAAAGCGCGGCATAGCCGCAGGGATCGAGTTTGACATTGCACTCCAGCATGCCTGGCTTTTCCGGATTGGGCATGGCGCTGCCGGAGTTGAGGTAAATGGCGGCGCACTTGGCGGCGAACAATTCCGGCTCGAGCTTGCTCGCCACGGCGATGTCCGTGGCGCCGCCGACCACGCTGATCGCCACCGGTTCGGCCGACCGGCGCAGAGTCTCAAGCACGAAGCGCACGGCCCCGCCATCCTCGCGCGTATTCGCCGGGCGGGTGTCGCCGCGGGACGCCATCAGTCGCGAGGTGCCGACGGCAACGGGCGCGACCACGCCGGTCAGTCGTGAGAACTGCGCCACGGCACCGAGCGCCGGGTCGCCACGGCGGCGTGGCGGCGGGTAATCAATCACGACACCCCGCAGGTCCAGGCGCTGCTGCGCGGCCAGGGCGAACACCGTGGCCAGGTCGAAATGGTCGTCGGGATCGCCGTGGGGATGAAACAGGTCGGTTTGATGAATGAGCGGATGGATCATATGTAGTCCTCTTTTACCTACCGCTGGCCGGGATGCTGGTCGTTGAGCATGTTGCCGCCCAGCGGCGTGATCAGTGCGCCGTCGGCAGTTTCACAGTTCCAGCGATCCCGTGAGATTCGTACCACCTTCATCAGTGTTCCTTCTTGAGGCGGGCCGTCGCGGCGGTGGCCTTGGCGGTGATGCTGGTCCAATCGCGACGCTGGATTACCTCGCGCGTGGCGATCCACGAGCCGCCGACTGCCAGGATGGCAGGATGCGCGAGGTAGTCCGTGAAATTGCCCTGCGTCAATCCGCCCAACGGGATGTAGCGGATTCCCAGATGCGCGTACGGGGCGGTCATCGTCGCGATCGTCTTGATGCCGCCGAGTGATTCGGCAGGGAAGAATTTCAGGACGCGGCAGCCGGCCTCGATCGCCGCTTCGATTTCCGTCGGCGTGCACACGCCGGGCGCGAAAGGCAAACCGACCTCCGCCGCGCGCGCCAGCACCCGGAGGTTCAAGCCCGGCGCGACACCAAACGCGCCGCCCGCTTCCTTCGCCGCCACGACTTGCTCGGGCGTGAGGATCGTGCCGATGCCGGCGATCATCTCCGGCACGTGCGCCTTGACCTCGCGCAACGCCGCGAGCGCAGCCGGCGTGCGCAACGTCAACTCCATCACGTCCACGCCGCCTGCCAGCAACGCCTTCGCCAACGGCACGGCCACCGCGGCATCGTCCACCATCAAGACCGCGACGATCTTGGTGGCCGCCAACTTGGCGGCAAGTGAATCCAGAAACAATTGGGTGGAGTTCATCATTCAAGCTCCAGGTAATGGTGGTGGATATTGGTCATGCAGGCGCGGTAGGCGTGTGAAGACTGAATCAAAAGTCGGGACGGACCTCGCCCCTGCGGGTCGTGAACGAGCAGGCTGTTGGAATAGGCACCGGAATAGATGACCGTGTCGGAATTGCGCATTTCGACAAACCGGCCCTCGTCCCAGTGCAGTCCGTCGTCGGAAGTGTAGAGCACCAAGTGGCCGAGATCGGGGGAGTTGCCCATGCTGCCGCTGCGGCCGTGCACCACATAGCCGGCTGCAAAGGGGGTCATCTTCGGATTGCGGATGCGTTTGGAAAAACAGGTGGAAAACGGCGCACCCCACGACCGCCCCATGTCATGACTGACAAAAGTCACCAACTGAAACTCATCGCGTTGATCGTAGATGTAGGCGACCAAAGCTCCATCGGGCAGCAGGGCGAGCGCCCCGTACCCGTGCATCACCAGGTCAAGCGGTAGGTTGCTGCGAGGCTCGAATGACTGGCCGGCATCGCGGCTCACCCACAGCGTGTAACGGTGTTCCGGCAGATGTCCGTACCACTGCTTCTCGCTGTCGTTATCCAGCTTGAGCACCAGTACCTCGTCCGCCGTTACAAGTGTATCAACGACGCGTGCCCGTTCCCGGCCCAGTTCGCGGGGTTCGCCCCAAGTCTCTCCCCCATCCTCGCTCCGCAAAACACGCGGCACGTACACCGGCGTCCAGAAATGGCGTCCCGCTTCGGCATTCCCGCATTCAAGGGTAAAGAGAAGCACCACGCCAGCCGGACAACGAACCGCACGTTCACACATCACCGTGCGAGTCGGATCGTCAGCATACGCCTGCTTCGAATACTCAAGCGGCTGGGAGGCAGACCAGGTGCGGCCGCCATCCGTTGAGCGTTTGAACTCCATCCAGCCATCGCCGTTGTGCCCCCGGCTGACATCGGAGCAATTGGCAAAAAGGGCAAGCACACGGCCCGGTTGAGTTTCAACCAGCGCATGCCCGAGGTGTCCGCTCCGGCCGGCGCTTTCATGATCGACGAAGAGAATGCCTCTCTCCGAAGTGGGCGGGTTGATTGAGAATCTTTTCATGAGTTAGATCTCGTCAGTCTGAACCGCGTTTCGGCATGACCGCGCCTCCAGGATTCGCCGCAACAGGAGCGCCTGTCCCCGCCGCGCCAATGCTTCGACCTGCCGCGGCGGCAACACTGTCGCCCGCCGTCCCAGCACCCGCAACGCCGTCGCGTACGCCGGCGCCAACTCCGCCGCCGCGCAGACCCAGACCGGGATTCGAGCCGGCAAGCCGGCGAGTTCCGCGCCAACCCACACGCCACTGAGGAACGACCGGTTCGCCGCCCGGCCCACGCCGTGCAGCACATCCCGGCCACGCACGCGAAACAGCGCCGCCGCGACCGGCAACTGCTGCGCGGTTTCCACGCCGGCCACGAAGGCGCGGCGGTCGAAAGGCGCGTGCGCCGCCACCGAACGGGCCAGCACCGTGTGCCCCGCCGTCGCGGCAAACAGTTCGCCGGTCATGAACGTCTGAAAGCCCACCAGTTTGCCGCCGCGCACCCGCGCATGTTTAGAGTGCGTGCCCGGCAAAATGACGAGGGCCTCGCCGGACACCGGCAAGCCGAGCAGTTGCGTCTCTTCGCCGCGCATGATGTCCTCGCGGCTGGCAACGCCGGAGATGAGAAACACGTTCGGCTGCACCTCCGCCCATACCGCGTCGCGACCCGTCAGCGAAAACGGCAACCGTGCATACGGCAACTCGCGCCAACCGATGCTCGAACTGGCCATACCGGAAATCACCACCGGCAGCCCTGCCGGCGCGCGCAACCGCCGCAGTCCGTCCGCCAACACCCGCGGGAAATCCCGCCGCTGCGGAAGGACGCCGACGCCCTGCGGGCTTTGCACCGACCGCACCGGGCGACCGGCGCGCACCCACACCAGCCGAAACCGGCTCGTCCCCCAATCACAACTGATGAAAGCCTCCGGCTCAGGACTCAAGCAGTCGGGGGCAATGCGGTGAGGTTTCATAGTTCTCTCGAATCGTTAACGAACCGGGACATTTGGAGTGACAGGGTTCAACAGCATGATGGCGATGGCCACGGCGTAGACCGTCAGGCCAGGAAAGATGCCGTAACTGGACTGGCGGTAGGCGCGCGTCTTCCGGTTGCGATAGTCGATCACGCCCACGAGGGACGACGCGGCAGGCGCTCAGCGCCCGAGTCAAAGCCAAGGCCTGGTGCTCCACGTTCAAGCCCAGTTCGGCCATGATGCCGAAGCGCCGGTCGCAGTCGGCTTGGTCGAAGTTGTCAAACAGCGTCCCCTGCCCCGGATGCTGGTCGTTGAGTATGTTGCCGCCGAGGGGGGTGATGAACGCCCCGTCGGAGGTTTCGAAATTCCAACGGTCTGCCGCCACTCTCACTCGTTTCATATGGTTTCTACTCATGGTGTGCCTCCCGGTTTCGGGCGCGTTATTCCACGGCGTTTCGTCTCAGCGCTCCCAACGCGTCGTCCCCCGCCAACGCGCGAGGGTATCCACGTCGTGGTTTCGCCCGGCCGCAGCGTATAGGTGGCGGAGGCGTTGGCATGGCGCACGGTCACGGTGCCACCGCGCTGCGCCAGGATGGTCGCCCGGGTGAGCCGGCCGTTTTCCAACTCCAGGCCGAACTCGAGGGCGCCGCGCGCGCGCAGGCCGCGGGCGGAGCCCTCCGGCCAGGCCGACGGCAGGGCGGGGAGCAGGCGGATGATCGGCCCGCCGTCCGGGGCGAGCTCGTGGCTCTGGATCAGCATCTCGGCGATGGCCGCGCAGCCGCCGAAGTTGCCGTCGATCTGGAACGGCGGGTGGGCGCAGAACAGATTGGCGTAGGAGCCGCCGCCCTCGTTGTAGTTGATGTCCGAGGCGGTCGCCGGCCGGAGCAGGGCGCCGAGCAGCCGGTTGGCGCGGTCGCCATCGCCGAGCCTGGCCCAGAAGAGCATCTTCCAGGCCATGGACCAGCCGGTGGAGGCGTCGCTGCGGCGCTCCAGCGACCGTCGAGCGCCGGCGAAGAGCTCCGGCGTCTGCGGGCTGATCTCGGTGCCGGGGAACAGGCCCCACAGGTGCGAGGCGTGCCGGTGATGGACATCGGCTTCCTCGAAATCCTCCTGCCATTCCATGATCCGGCCAGCGGCGTTGACCCGCGTGGGCATGAGCCGCGCGCGCGTGGCGTCGAGCTCCTTGGCGAACTCCGCATCGACGCCGAGGATCCGCGCCGCCTCCGCCGTGCGGAGGAACAGGTCGCGGATGATCTGCAGGTCAAAGCTGGCGCCGACGCAGACATACCGCGGCTTCTTCTCGCCGTTGCCGTCGCGGTAGAGATAGCGGTTCTCGGGTGAATTCGAGGGTGCAGTCACCAGCAGGCCGGTCTTCGGATCCCCGACCAGCACGGCCTGGCAGAACTCGCTGGCGCCGCGCATGACCGGGTAGAACTCCTGGAGGAAGGCCTTGTCCAGGGTGAAGGCGAAGTGCGTGGCGATGTGCTGAGCGAGCCACGCGCCGCAGGTGGGACCCACGCAGGCGGGCAGGTAGACCGGGGCCGTGTCGCCCCACGGGTTCAGGCTGTGGTTCGCCATCCAGCCCGGGGCGTTGTAGTACGCCTGCGCGGTCTTCCGGCCCTCTCTGGCAACCTCCCGGATGAAGCGCATCAACGGCAGGTGGCAATCCGAGAGATTGGCGACCTCGGCCGGCCAGTAGTTCATCTGCAGGTTAATGTTGCTGTGGAAGTCGCCGCACCACGGCGTGTCGTACTCCTCCGCCCAGATCCCCTGCAGGTTGGTCGGAAGCTGGGAATCGGGCCGCGACCCGGACACCATCAGGTACCGGCCGAACTGGAAGT
>CAYQJG010000167.1:0-5522 GCA_964417715.1 uncultured Lentisphaerales bacterium
CCCGCGGCGGACGCTGACGCTGGACGCGAACCTGGTGAAGGGGGAGACGGCGGGGAAAGTGAACGTTGGACAGTGAACGGTGAACAGTGAACGGTTGGTGGCGGCGCCGTCAGTCTCCCGCTGGCGGCGCCCGGGAATGCGGAGCCCACCGTCCGCATCACCCCCACTCGCACAATCGCGCGTTTACGAACGGGATGGTGGCAAGAGGCAAGTGGAAAGTTGTCTACCGTGATTGTGTGAAAGCGCGAGAGCGGTTGAACACTGAAAACAGAAAACTCTCAAACAAAAGGGGCAAGCCAATGAACGAGTCAACAAGAGCCGGAACAACAGTCGGAAACAGGAGGTGGATGATGCGAGTCTCACTTTTTCAAACTCCAATTCTCATCGCCGGTCTTCTCGCCGCACTCGCGCCGCGGGCGAAACGAGACCGGGGACAGTGCGCAATGAAGGGAGTTAACGCAAGGAGGAGGTGTGACATGAGAACGTGGGCAGTTTTGACGGCATCGGTTCTGGTAATGGTCCTCGGCGCATCGCAGGCGCAGGCGGCGGCATTGAACATCGGGGGGCGGACGTACGCAACAACCAGCCTTGGATTGGGTGACGACTACTCGTTCAGCAACGGCAGCGGCTCGGGCCCCTACATTCACACCTGGAGCGGCAATGATGACTCTTGGAACGGAACCATCAATACTTTTGCCCTAACCGGCACCGACTCCGTTGATATCACGGGCAACATGACATTTCAGTCCGGGGCTAACAACGGTAACGCACCCGTACGCGTCCTCAATGGTGGGGTTCTGAAGAATGCATCGGGCGGCAACATCGGTATATACAGCGGCGGCGGATTACGGATCGGCAATAATGGCGAGCTTCAGTTGAACACAACCGGTTCCGGTGTCGTCTTCAATGAGGTTTCGAATTTCAGCGTCCTCAGCGGCGGCAAGCTTTCAGTCAATCACAACGGGACCTCCGGAATACGGGATACCGGCATGCTTAACAGCCGCACCATCGATATTCAGTCGGGCGCGAACGTCGCGATCAACAACGGCGGGACCCTCCAGCTTCAGGCCAAGACGCTCAATTTCCTCAGCGGCGCGACGCTGTCGGCCGGCGCTAAGCTCCAGTTCCTGTCCTCACCGTCCATAGCCGGTAACTTCACGTTGGGCACGGGATCCCAGGTCCTCATTGATAGTGGGGCGACGCTTCCGGCCAATGCCACGATTTCGTTCAACGGCGGCAGCGTGACCGTGGCCGGCACGATGAATATTCCGACCGGAACGACGACTCTCCAGGTAACCGACATGCAAATCAATTCGGCCGCAATTTTCACTGGCAGCAGCGCCACACTGAACCTGACGGGCGTGATAAACGCGAACGCCGACGTGAAGAGAAACCAAGCGAACATCAACATTACCGACGGCAGTACGCTGAACCTGACGTCCGGCGCAGCGAACAACTGGCATTCATACGGAGGATCGACCGTGGTCCAGAGCGGGGGACAGTTGCGGTTCAAGACGGCCGGCAGCGGCATCACTTGGGACGAAGCGTCTACACTGCAAATTGACGGGGGCGGCATTCTGGCGGTGGACGATACCGGCTCGCACCTATTAACCGGGAGCTTTGGCGGCCGGACTACTGACATCAAGGACGGTGCTTCAATCCAATTATTGGGCAGCGGTAGTTCGCTGACAATAAATACTACCAGCGTTCTATTCAACGGGTTGACGCCGACCGCCACGCTCGGTTTCAACATCCTCAATAACGGCGGCCTTCTCGACATCAGGGGCGCCGCGGTTTCGTTCACCACCCTCGCGGCGAGCAGGACGCTCGACATGCGCGGCGCCAGCGCGGCAGTCAAGAAATCAGCCACGGATCTGCTGCAGAGTCAATTGGCCACCGTCAACGGCACGCTCCTGGTCTCGAACGGTTTCAGCCTGACGCCGGGCACCGGGACGCTTACCGTCAGCGGCACCGGCACGCTCGGCGGCAACAACGGCACGATCGCCGGCAACGTTACGGTCCAAAGCAGCGGCATCATCGCCCCCGGACTGAGCGGCTTAGGCACACTGAACGTCACCGGCACCGTCAACCTCAACAACGGTTCGACGTTCCAGGTGGACGTGGGCGCGGGCGTGGACAACGCCGACAAGTTGGCCATTTCAGGCGCCGCGACGATCGGCTCCGGCACCGGGATAAACCTGGCGATCAATCAGGTCTCGACTCCGAACCAAGCCAGTTACGTAATCGCCACGGCGGCCAGCGGCCTCGACACGGGTACCATCACGGTCACCGGCATGCCGGACGGGTGCAAGTTATTGCGCACCGCTACGCAACTGACGATCATCCGCTCCCATGGCACGATCATTATGGCTCGGTAGCCGGTCCGGTAGCGCAGCGAGACCGGTCAGTGGACCGGTCAGGGACAGACCATCCGCGCTCGTCTCCCGTACGGGCCGGTAGTGGCGGGCAGTCCCGTGCCCGCCGCACGCCGCGCAACCGACACCACGCCAAGCACCATCTGCCGCCGGCAAACGGTGAACAGTAAGCAAACGAATGTCGCCAGTGTACGGCTGGGGTGTGGTAGCGACAAGGCTTGAAGCGGGATTGCGCGGAAACTGGTTAGCGCTTGGCATCCGTCAGCCAGGCGCGGCCTTTCGGTGAGGCGGTATTTCTGCAGGCGGCTGTTGGGTTTGGCGGGGATGGTCATTGCGATGTGATTGGCGGAAAGCAGGGGGTTGAGGACTTGGTCCCAACTTGGTCCCGACTTCGGGTGCAACTTCGGGGGTGACTTCGGTGGCCGATGTCAAGGTCTCCTGCGCCAACGGATGGTAGTGACAAACAGGTCGGCCTGTTCATCGAACTGGGGTTTCGCGCCGTGGCTGTAGATCGGTACGTACTTGCTGACGTTGTACACTCCAGAGCCAATCTGTTCGTAGCGACCCAATTGCAGCATGAACCGGCAAATGGTCGGGTTCTTCGGAAAAGGTGTGAAATGGGCGGGATCAAGCCGGCCGCGAAGGTGCGGCACATGCCGGCACATGCGGATTCCGAAAGACCACCCGGTCCCGATGGATCGTCATGGTGGCCGGCGCGGCGCTGGTGTATTCCCGGTGGGCGATCAGATTTGAAACCAACTCGCGGAAGATCCGCTCGCGCAAACTGATTCGCTCCGTTGGTCATGGCGTTGCATGCGGAACAGTTCCCGTGCCCGCGCGAATAAATCCGAACACAGCATGGTCATACCCAGCCAGGGCAGGACGCGTTGTTCGGTATAGAAACTGACCTTGCGGTTGACCAACCCGGCAATTTGGTACGGATCCTTGAGGCGATATCAGCGCAACGCGGCATGACCGGTGTGTCGGGATCGTCACTCGATTGTAACTTCCTGATACGCTGGCGCGCTTCGTTCGGCAATCGAGGGGAGTTTGGCATCCAACCAGGCATGAATGAACGCGGCTGCGGTGTACTGCACCATTGTTTCACGAGTAGCAAAGAAGAACGCCAATGAGATGAAAGACGTGATGTTGGCGATGGTGAAGGCAGTGGATGCCGTCTTTCGTCGACCGGTCGTAGATGTCGGCCGATCAGCCGCGCCTGCTGAGGTTCAAGGTCAATGGCCGGCCGTGTTACGGCATGAAGTGGCGCGACGAGCGTACCGAGAAGGCACGGCCTGAGGCTGGCCGTAGTCGGCCATGCTCAGGCCGTGACTGAAGCGCGCAGTAAAGCCTGTATCCAGGCGCTCTCGTTCTCGTAGTGGCCGGCCGGGCCGCTGACGAACGGTGCCCGCGCTCCCGGCGTAGTCGCCGGGGTAGTCGCGGGCCGGGGCGCCTGCGGAGCCGCTATTGCGGCCTTGCCGGCCGGACGCTATGAGCGCGCGCCGACTGCCGGTAGCGGAGCAGGCGACGCCTGACGCTGCCCAGCGCTTTGCGCGCCAGGCAGCGGCAGGTGGCGATGGGCGCTCTTCTGCGGAGCGAGCGGGTCAGAGCCCGGCTTGGAACCTGTTCGCCGCGTGACGGCGCAGGAAACCAGTCCCCGCCTTGGCCGCCAGTTGGTGGAGCGTCGCGAAGTTCGTGATGTAGTCGGCTTCGTCGCTGAAGTGTTCGCAGAAACAAGGCGTGTCTGCGGGAAGTCTTGCCAGGCGCTTCAGGTACGTATCGTAGTCCATCACCCCTTCACCGATGCGCACTTCGTCCCACTTCAAGAACATGTGCTTGGGGTCGTGCCGGATATCCTTGAGATGCACGGCAAAGACCTTGTCGGCCAGCAGGTCGAAGGTGGTGTTGATCAGTTCCGTGGTGTGATAGAAGTTTGCCTGGCTGACCAGGTTCATCTGGTCGAGGTGTAGACCGAACGCCGGATGGCAGACGGAATCGAGGAATGCGCGTATCTCCTCCGGTTGGTAGAAGAACGTGTTGTGCCAGGGTTCGATGACGTACCTGGCGCTGCGCAGATCGAGTCCGTCGAGAATCCGCAGCACGATCTCGCGGAATTCCTGCTTGCACGCATCGCCGTAGTTGTCCCGGTGCATGGACAGAGGATGGTCGCCGGGGTGCTTGGAGCCCACCAGGGTCACCACGCAGTGGCACCTCATAGCGTCGGCGTTGCGCAGTAGCGTGCGGGTCTGAACGATGCGTTGTTCGCGCAATTCCGCATTATCGATCAACAGGTTTTCCCACATGCCGGCCTCGCCGATCACGAGGCCCAGTTGTCGGGCCCGTTCGCCATGCCCGGCCGCCTGGTCAACTGTCCAATCTGCGAGCGTCCAGGGCGCGGTGGTCGCAGACAGGCCGTGGGCATCAAGTTTCCCGCAAAGGAGTTCCAATTCGGTCGAGTTCTGGGCCGTATAGCAGTGTCCGCCGAGTCTCATGGCATCTCCTTGAGCGCTTGCCGGTACTCCGCTGCAATTTCAGCCGGCAGGGTGATATCCACCGGGCGCCGCTCCAGGACACTGGTGACGAGCCCCTCGATCACGAATGTGTTCGCCACCGACTGAGCCAGGGGGAGTAGCGGCCGAGCCTGGCCCTTGATCGCGGCAACGAAGTTCTCGAGTTGGAGTTGGTAGTTGTCGGCTTTGCGCGTAACATGCGTGTCCGTGCGCACTTCGGCCCACCCCACCGTGTGCCGGCGCTGGATCGTGCTCTCGCCGGATACCGTCCAGGCTACGGGGATGTGCAGGTGGCCGCCTGAACCCTCGATCTGGAGTTCCTGCGAGAACTGCTGGCCGTGGCTCGACAGCACCACACCGTTTACGCCGTTGGCATAGTCGATCACGCCGAAGAGGCGCATCACCACGTCCAGCGTGCGGCTGATGGTGCCGGTGGCAAAGACCCGCGTCGGCAGCGCCCGTGCAAAATGGCCACAGGCATTGACCGCGTAGCAGGTGGCGTCGTAAGGAACGCCGCCGCCGCAGTCGCGGCGCAGCCGCCAGTTGCGTTGTTCAGGCGGCGGCACCGGTTGGGGGTGCAAAGGGCCGTTATCCCAGCCGAACTCGGCCCGAATGTTGTCCACTGTCCCGATCTCGC
>CAYQJG010000168.1:0-5421 GCA_964417715.1 uncultured Lentisphaerales bacterium
CCGGCGAGGATGTGGAGGCGAAGCCGGGGTTGCGCACGCGGCTGAACACGCGGTTAGCCGCATGGAAGGCCGCAAAGGGGGCGCCGTGAGGTTTGTGCATGTGGCGGGTGTGTTGGTGGCGCTGGTGTTGGCGGCCGGGTGCGCCGGGCCCCGGGTGGTGTTCGTGCCGGCGGTTGACGCTCCGGTACGGGCCGGGCCGGGGATGGCCGGCCGGGTGTACGTCTGGACCGGGACGGCATGGGAGTTGTCCAGGAACCGCGTGCCGGTGCCCGAGGGGTTCTACATCTGGGATGCGGGTGATAAGTCGCCCGTGGAGAAATGAGATGGACGCAGACCTGATAGCACTGCGGGATGAGATCGACGCGCGCCTGGCGGAGGTCGAGCACACCCGTGGCACGTGTGCCGGGCACCCGGCACTCGCCCGCGCGATCGCCACCCTGTTGCGGTGCCAGCGCGCGCAGTTGAATCAACGAGCGGCGAACACGGTCGCCGCGGCCAAGGTCAGTGGGATCGTCGGGGCGTTGCTGATCGGGGTGATCGAGGCGGCGAAGCACTTTCTTGGGAGATGAGCGTGAATACCAACATCAAGAAGCCCAGTTTGAGTGGTGCACCGGTCGGATACTTCCGTCGTGCCGGCGCGGCACGGTACTGCGGGATCAGTCTCCGGTCGCTGGGTGAATTTCAGCGGCGCCGCATGCTGCCGTACGTACGCCTCGGCCGGCGGTGCATCCTCTTCAAGCGGGAGGATCTGGACCGGGCACTGGAGCGGTTCCGCGTGGCGGCCATCGGCGAGATTTGATGCTTTTGCTGGGGTTTTCTTCAAGACACAAGCGCAACTACCCGCCGTTTGGCGGTGAGAATTGACCCCCGGTTTTTGGGGGGCATAAGATTGCGAATCTTATGACCCCGCATCGCCTGATTTTGCCGTTTTTCTTGGAAATATTGAGAAACTCGCCGCGGGAAAAGTGTTGACATACTGTTGACATAATTGGCGCCTAAAAGGGCCTTTTGGCGCTCAAACTGCCGGACGGCCGGAAATGGACGGAAGGTCCAGAAAATGAAAAAAGGCCGTGAATACGGCCTTTTTGTGATGGTGCACCCGGAGGGAGTTGAACCCCCACACCTTGCGGTATAAGAACCTGAATCTTACGTGTCTGCCAATTCCACCACGGGTGCTTGAAAGCGGCCAAATGATGCCAGAGACGGAGCGCATCGTCAATCGCCGTTTTTCTTGGTGCCGTCTGACGACCCGCCGAAGGGCCACCAACCGCTTTTCTGCTTGCGCTTGGCCTCCTGATCCCGCTCGATCGCCATCTGCTGGAAAGGTTGCATGTGCTTGCTGACCGACGAGGCCGGGTCCAGCAGCTGCTCCTGACCGACCACCTCCACACTGTCCGGCTGCGACTTGACGGTCGTCTTAAGGTAGGCGTCCTGTGTGGCGCGGTGCATGACCGTTACCGTCCCGTCCGGCGCGATATCCATGCGCGGTTCGGAGGTGCGCAGCAACGGCCCGAGTCGGATTGTCTCCCACCCTCGCTCCGCGGGTTCATCCTCCATCCGCAGGAAGAGAATCTCCTGCTGTTCGCGCGCCCAGTAGACCAGGGCAAAGCGCCGATGGCGTACCTTGCTGTTGGCAAAGAGCTGCAACGCGCTCTTGAGTTCAAGTCCCGGCACCACGTCAAATGCCCTGCGCTGGGATGAGTAGCGCCGGTCCTCCTGCGTCGCCACCAGCGTGGCGTAGTACCGACCAGCCGTGCGCAGAGGAAACAGCTTGTCGATCGCCACCGTTCCCTCCCATGTGTCGCCACCGATCAGCGTGATCGGCTCGACACCCGAGTCGCCCTTCAATGGGGTCAGCAACTCGTAGGGCGCATTGGATACCTCGACGAGAAGCCGGTCGTCGCTCAACGCCGGGCGCGTGCAGAAATCGCCGGTCGTCCGGTTGGCAACCTGCAGCGCGGCCTTCACGGGTTCGCCGATGATGTAGACGCCCGTGGCCAGTTTAAGCGAAACTTCGACCCCCTGCCCCAGGCCGCACCGGGCTGCCAGCAGCAGGCTGGCACCGATCAGGTATGCACACAGTTTCATTATGTAGCCTTCCTATCTGCCCGCGGGCGCTCACTGTACCACCGTGATCCGGCATTGTCACACCTGAACCCGCAGGCCGTCATGACTGACATGCACGCCGACAGGCAACTGCGCCTCAAGCGTCGCGTGGTCCAGATCATGGCAAAGGTGCACAAGGAACGCACGGGGTGCGCCGATGCGACCCAGCAGATCCAGCGCCTCGGAGACAGCCAGATGGTTCGCATGCGGCCGGTAACGCAACGCGTCCAGAACCATCACGTCGACACCGCGCAGAGCTGCTACCGTCGCCTCGGGCATGGTGTGGCAGTCGGGAACATACCCCACACTGCGACCGTCCCAGTCGAAGCGGAAGCCCTGGGTGAGCGCATCGCCATGCTCGACCGTCACGGGCGTCACCTGCACGTCGCCCACCTGAAAAGGACCCTTGATCGGGTGGAAGGCCGCCAACGGCCGGTAGAGTCCGGCACGCGGGGCGGTGCCTACATAGTGGAACACGCGCTGCACTTCGCGGAGTGTCTCGGGAGCGGCGTGGACGGGGATGACCGCGTCCTGAATCGTGTTGAAGCGGCGAATGTCGTCAAACCCGAAAAGGTGATCGTAATGGGCATGCGTGAAGAGCACGGCGTCAATGCGGCGCAGGCCGAAGGTCAGTGCCTGCTCGCGGAAATCCGGCGCGGTGTCCACCAGGATGTGCGTATCGCCGGCTGTGAGATACACGCTGGTACGCCGCCGCACGTTACGCGGGTCGGCCGACGTGCAGACCGTACACGCGCACCCAATCATCGGCACGCCAACCGATGTCCCGGTGCCCAGAAAGAGTAACTCGAACCCGTTCACACGACCTTCACCAGATGGAAGCTCTTCTTGCCCGCGCGCAGAACCGCCAGGCGGCCCTCAACCAGGTCTTCCACGACCAGAACCTGCGCAATATCGGCGACGCGCCGGTTGTTGACGTACAGCCCGCCCTGCTGCACCATGCGCCGCGCCTCGCCCTTGCTGGCGCACAGCCCGGCCACCGTCGCCACTTCGATGGCCGTCTTGCCGACGACCGCGTCGCGCGGCAGTTCGGAGGACGGCACGTTGGCAAAGATGCCCAGCAGGTCATCGACGGCCAGCCCGTCGATCGAGCCGCCGAACAGCACCTCGCTGGCGCGCTGCGCCACGGCCAACCCGTGCGCGCCGTGCACGCAGCGCGTGATCTGCTCAGCCAGTATCCGCTGCGCCTCGTGCTTCTCCGGCGCCGACTGGTGCTGTGCCTCGATCTGCGCGATCTCATCCAACGGCAGGAAGGTGAAGATCTTCAGGTAGCGCCCCACGTCCGCATCGAGCGTGCGCAGGAAGAACTGGTAGAAGTCGTAGTACGAGGTCAGCCGGTGGTCCAGGTAGATCGCGTTGCCTTCGCTCTTGCCGAACTTGCGCCCCTGGCTGTCGCAGACCAGCGGGAACGTCATGCCGAACGCCTCGACGCCGCGCAGCCGCCGGATCAGGTCCGTGCCGGCCGTGATGTTGCCCCACTGGTCCGACCCGCCAATCTGCAGCCGGCAGCCGTGATGGTCATGCAGCCACAGGAAATCGTAGCCCTGCAGAAGCTGGTAACAGAACTCGGTGAAACTCATGCCGTCCTCGGACGCCAAGCGTTTCTTGACACTCTCCTTGCCCAGCATCTGGGTCATGCGAAAATGCTTACCGACCTCGCGCAGGAAGGAGATGAAGGTGAAGTCTTTCAGCCAGTCGTAGTTGTTGACGATCACGGCCGGCGCGGTCGGGTGGCTGAAATCAAGGAACCGCGACAGGTTCTCCTTGATCCCTTCGAGGTTGCTCGCAACCTGCTCCTCGCTCAGCAACTGGCGCTCCGATGACTTGCCCGAGGGGTCGCCGATCAGGCCGGTGGCGCCGCCCACGACGGCGATCACGCGGTGTCCCGCACGCTGGAAGTGCGCCAGCGCCATGATCGTCACGAAATTGCCTGCCTGCAGGCTCTGGCTGGTCGGATCGAAGCCGGCATACACGGTCAGGGGCCGGTCGAGTTCGCGCGCAAGCGCCGGACTGGTGGCATCCTCGAAGAGGAAACGAGCCTGAAGGGTATCGAGTACGTTGGACATCACTACAACCTGCTGTGCAAGGCGACCGGACCGACCGATCATCCGCTCTGAAAACCAGACGCCCCGGCGCGTGGGCCCGGGGCGCCTGACTGAAACACCAAACCGGCATCGGCGCCACGCGCCGATGCCGCCGCGAGACTACTCGCTCCGCTTCTGGTCGCCGCCCGCGCCCGGACGCCACTCTTCGCTCTGGGCGAAGGCGTCGTCGAAGGCCGCCGCGAGACCCACGAGGTGCTCGCCCGGCTTCAGGTCGGTCACGCTCAGGTCGCGTGTCAGCTCGGCCATCTGCGTCTCGTTCATCGTCAGAGCCTTGATGCTCAGGCCGATGCGCCGCTCATCGCGGTCGATCTTGACGATGCGCGCCTCGACTTCCTGGCCGACCTTGATGGCGTCCTTGACCTTCTCGACGTGCTGATCGCTGATCTGCGAGATGTGCACGAGTCCGTCGACGCCGTCCTCGAGTTCGACAAACGCGCCAAAGGAGGCAATCTTCGAAACCTTGCCCTTGACGGTCTGACCGATGGCGTAACGCGCTGCGATCGTGCTCCAGGGATCGTCGCTGCCCTGCTTCAGGCCCAGGCTGATGCGCTGGTTGGACGGATCGACGTCCAGCACGACGGCGTCAACCGGCTGGCCCTTCTGCAGGACTTCGCTCGGGTGGTTGATCTTGCGCGTCCACGACATGTCGGACACGTGGATCATGCCGTCAATGCCCTCCTCCAACTCAACGAACGCGCCGTACGAGGTGAAGTTGCGGACCTTGCCGCTCACGCGGCTGCCGACCGGGTAGCGGTCCTGAACCGTGTCCCAGGGGTTGGCTTCGGTCTGGCGGATGCCGAGTGCAATCTTCTGATCCGCGCGGTTGATGCTGAGCACAACCACGTCGACTTCGTCGCCCACGGCGAGCACGTCGGACGCACGCGCCACGCGTTTGGTCCACGAGAACTCGGAGACATGCACGAGGCCTTCGATGCCGGGCTCGATCTCGACGAACGCGCCGTACGGAACCAGGTTGACGACCTTGCCGCGCAGGCGGCTGTTGACGGGGAACTTCTCTTCGATGCCGTCCCACGGATTGGACTGGGCCTGCTTCAGACCGAGCGAAACGCGTTCGCGGTTCAGATCCACGTCCAGAACCATCACGTCGAGCTCCATGCCGACCTTGACGAGTTCCGACGGGTGCTTGATGCGGCCCCAGCTCATGTCGGTGATATGCAGCAGGCCGTCCAGA
>CAYQJG010000169.1:0-5218 GCA_964417715.1 uncultured Lentisphaerales bacterium
TGCTCCTTGCGCATCTCCGTGAGCATCATGCTCTCGACCTGCTCATGCAGCTTGCGGACCGACACGTCTTCGATCAGGTGCAGAAACTGCTTGTGCTTCGGCATGCCATGGTAGACCTGATAGAGGCGCCACATGGCGGCTTCATCGTCCTTTCGCGCCAGGGCATCGCGCGCCTCCGCGACGAACCGGTTGCAGCGCTCCTGCTGCTCGCGCACCAGGCGTTCCACGCGCGGCTTGACCTCGACATACTGGTGGGACGAGGAGGCCATCTGAGCCGCGATACCGGAGATGATCAAGGGCGTGCGCGCTTCGTCGACCAGGATGCTGTCCACTTCGTCGATGATGGCGAACTGGTGACTGCGCTGCACCACGTGCGCCGGATCAATGGCCATGCCGTTGTCGCGCAGATAGTCGAAGCCGAACTCGCTGTTGGTGCCGTAGGTGATATCACAGGCGTACTGCTGGCGGCGCTCAGACGGACCCATCTGGTTCTGGATGCAGCCAACCGTCAGGCCGAGAAACTCGAAGACGGACCCCATCCACTGCGAGTCACGCATGGCCAGGTAGTCGTTGACGGTCACCAGGTGAACACCGCTGCCGGTCAGCGCATTGAGGTAGAGTGGCAGGGTGGCCACCAGCGTCTTGCCTTCGCCCGTCTGCATCTCGGCGATCTTGCCCTGGTGCAGGACGATGCCGCCGATGAGTTGCACATCGAAGGGGATCATCTCCCACGACAGTTCGTGGCCGCAGACGACGCGTTTCGTGCCGCACAGGCGACGGCAGGCGTTCTTGACGGCTGCAAAAGCCTCGGGCAGGAGGCCATCCAGGGTCTCGCCCTTGGCCAGGCGAGCACGGAACTCGGCGGTTTTGCCCTTGAGTTGCTCCTCGGACAGGTTCTGGTAGTCGCGCTCGACAGCATTGATGCGGTCCACCAATGGACGCAGGCGCTTGACATCGCGCTGGTTCTTGGTGCCAAACAGTACCTTGAAAAGCTGCATGAATGAGATCCTCTTTCATCGTGCCGGAAACGCATGCCGTCCGGGGAAGCCAATGGCCCTTTGTTATACGCTAGCCGCGGGGCAAACTCCAGCCCAAAGCCCCGCGCGGAGGAAGGACGCAGGCTCCTCACTCCAGCCCGCGAGGCCAAACACGGGGCTGTCCCTGTCACCCAAAGTACAGTAATATAGTGTCACAAAGGGTGAACCGTATGCAGACCCGGACACATGCAGTGCTGGTCGCCGCCTGGGCGGTCGTTGCGGCCGCTCACAACCTGCCGGCCCAGAACGCCACACCGGCCGCGGACTGGAACCTGCAATCGGCAGCGTCTCGTTCTGCGCGCGTCCAGCAGCTGCGCGCTGACGCCGTTTCCAGCCGTGACCTCGCGTGGAGACGCGCGGCGGCAGAGGGGTGGTCGCCCAAAGGCGCGGGTCCCGGATTCGAGTACGAACTGCAGTACATTCGGGGTGACCGCCCCTACATCTATCACACGATGAATGTGAACGCGGCGGTTTCAACCGCCGCGAACCTGGTCCGCAACACCGTGCCGTACAGCGTGAACGGAGCCGGAAGAACCGTGGGCGTGTGGGATGGCGGGTCGATCCGCACCACACATCAGGAACTCACCGGCCGGGTGACGTCCATGGATGGCGCGGCCGTCATCGACCACGCGACGCATGTAGGCGGGACAATCGGGGCGGCAGGCGTCGTGGCCAGCGCGCTTGGGATGGCACCCAGTGTCCAGATTGCGTCGTACGACTGGAACAGCGATGCCTCCGAGATGACATCCCGCGCCATGGCGACAGCGGGCGAGGCCGGCAAGATACAGTTGTCGAACCACTCCTACGGCTACCTCACGGGATGGGACACGTCAGATGGCACGTATCGATGGTATGGAACGTGGGGAGAGCGAGAGGATGCGGCCTTCGGGCAGTACGATTCGACGGCACACGACTGGGACACCCTGTGCTACAACGCGCCCTTCTATCTTCCCTGCAAGGCGGCTGGCAACGACCGCAATGACGTCGCGCCACCCACGGGAACCGTGTTCAGATACTACTCCAAGCGTAGGTGGGTAACCAAGACGTATGACCCCACAACGGACCCGTACAGCGACGGGTATGACAACGGCGGCTTCGATACCATCGACGCGACGGGCAGCGCCAAGAACATCCTGACTGTTGGCGCGGTCAACGACGCTGTGTCAGGCGGTGTTCGCTCGACGGCGGCGGCCACGATGTCGACGTTCTCCTGCTGGGGGCCCACCGACGACGGCCGTGTCAAGCCGGACGTCGTGGGCAACGGCGTGTCGCTCTACTCCTCTGTTGGGACAAGTGACACCAGCTACGACACATACAGCGGCACGAGCATGGCAACCCCGAATATCTGCGGGTCGGCGGCCTTGCTCACAGATTACTACGGGCGGCTCTTCCCAGGACAGTTCATGCGGGCCAGCTCGCTCAAGGGGCTGATCATCCATACGGCGGACGACCTCGGCAACGCAGGTCCCGACTACAAGTTCGGTTGGGGGCTGGTGAATATGAAGGCCGCCGCCGACTTGCTCAAGAGTCACCTCGATGTGCCTTCCGCCCTGCACCTCGCGGAACTGGCGCTTACGGCGGCCACAACCAGCCGGACCAACGCGTTCACATGGGATGGGTCGAGTGCGATCCGGGCGACGCTGTGCTGGACCGATCCCGCAGGAACGGCACTGAGCGGCCTGGACAACAGGACCAAGGCGTTGGTCAATGATCTTGACCTGCGGATCATTGGGCCCACGGGCCAGATCTACCTACCGTATGTTCTTGCGCCACTGACGCCGTCTGTCGCCGCCACAACAGGCGACAACTCCGTCGACAATGTGGAGCAGGTTTACGTCGCCTCACCGGGAACACCGGGCACGTACCGCGCCGTGATTAGCCTGCATGGAAGCCTGACTGGAAGCAGCCAGTCCTACTCGGTGATCCTGAGCGGGTCGAGTGCGCTTACCCACACGGTGACCTTCGACGGACAGGGCGGGATGGCGCCGAGTCCGGCGTCTGTGAGCGTCACATACGGCCTGACCTATGGCACGCTGGCGACCACGACGCGGGCGGGTTACTCGTTTGGCGGGTGGTGGACGGGGCCGGGCGGCACGGGCTCGCAGGTAACGGCGGCGACTACCGTCACAATCACGGCTTCGCAGACGCTGTACGCGAAGTGGACGCTGGCGGTCACGACTCAGGGGACGCCTTACCTGTGGCTCGACCAGTACGCGCTTGTCACCGGCGGGGACTACGAGTCCGCTGCGTTGTCAGACGTGGATGGCGACGGGCACAAGGCGTGGCAGGAGTATATCGCCGGCTCGATTCCCACGAACCATGAATCGATCCTCAGATCTCTGATCGCGGTTAGCAACGGCGCGCCGTGGGTGACGTGGGTTCCGGATCTCGGCACAGCCCGTGTCTACGCGGTGGATGGCAAAACCAACCTGACCGACGGCGCCTGGGGCACGACCAATGCCGGCAGCCGCTGCTTCCGGGTGCGCGTCCGGCTGCCCTAGTTGTGCAACATACTCGGCGCGTCGACGCGCCGGAAGCGACGCAGCAGTTCCAGCCCGGCGAGCGAGCGGATTCTGACTGCGTAGCCCGCCTCGCGGACGGCCGCGATCGGGTTCAGACCGCCCAGCACAACCAGTCCGGCATGCCCGTCTGAAACCGGGATGCCCAGCAGCGGCTGACTGGGCTTGCCGACGGCCAGCACGCCCCCGATTCCGGCGGCACGCAGTTCCCGCGCCAGCGCCTCGGTATCGGCCGCTGCAACGGCAGGTATCTCGCGGAAACTGGCGCAGACGATCCCCGTCCCCTGCCGAACCGCGTCGCGTACGCGGGTCATCCCGGCCTGGATGAACACCTCAAGCGGGTCAAGCGTCGATCCTCGGTATTCGATCAGCTCGACGAACCGGACCGGCTTGCGCTCACGCACCTCCAACAGGCCGCCAAATCGCGACACAACCGGAATCCCCCGTTTCACCATGATCCCGGTGATCGAGACGCTGCAGATGGTTCCGATGCCGACAAAACCGTCCGGAATGACGTGCGTGCCGATCTGGTCCCCGGCCCGGCCGACGATGATCCGGCTGCCTACGCCGAATTGCAGGCGGAACACCTGCCGCATCTCGGCCAGGGCCGGCTCCAGGTTCGCCGGGTGAATCAGCGTGGTGTTGACCACCACGGTCCCCTCGCCTTGAGCCAGATCGTAGGTCATCTCGTAACTGAGGGCATCCACGCGTGCGGAGACCAACCCGACCTTGGTGATCACATCGGAGCGCGCCAGCTCCTCACGTCCAGCCGGCGCGATCACGCGGCCCGCGCGACGGCTGACCAGCTTGGTCATGCCGCGGCGATCCAGTTCCAGCAGGTGGAAGCGAACCGTGCGCGAACTCAGGTCCTGTCCCGATGCGACCAGCAACTCCACGATGCGTGTGGCGCCCAGAGGCGCACGCGCCTCGCTCAGAATCGCCAGAATCGCATTCTGCAGTCGCTCAACCTTCCCAGCCATACGTGCCTCGC
This sequence comes from uncultured Lentisphaerales bacterium, assembly GCA_964417715.1. Lineage (GTDB taxonomy): Bacteria > Verrucomicrobiota > Kiritimatiellia > RFP12 > CAYQJG01 > CAYQJG01. The sequence goes on from CAYQJG010000169.1 coordinate 4,548, forward strand.
CTGCCAGTTACGCATTGAAGAGGCAACATTACGGCAGATTTGCCGACAAAATCAACCAGAAACGCGATTGAAGGGCTTTTTTGGGGGGCATGGCTGCGCTATAGTGCGGCAATTGATTGCCATCTTTGGTCACACAACACCACCAGGAGCCCCACATGAACAGTTACGTCGCACGCGTCATGGAAGAGACGCAACGCAAGAACGAAGGCCAGAAGGAATTCCTGCAGGCCGTCACTGAGGTTTTCGAGTCCGTCGCACCCGTGGTTGAACGCCACCGCAAGTATCAGGACGGAGCCATTCTCGAGCGCATCGTCGAGCCGGAGCGCCAGATCATGTTCCGCGTGCCGTGGTTTGACGACCAGGGCAAGATGCGGATCAACCGCGGCATGCGCGTGCAGTACAACAGCGCCCTGGGCCCCTACAAGGGCGGCCTGCGCTTTCACCCCTCCGTGAACCTGTCGATCATCAAGTTCCTCGGGTTCGAGCAAATCTTCAAGAACTCGCTGACCACGCTGCCCATGGGCGGCGGCAAGGGCGGCTCGGACTTTGACCCCAAGGGCAAGAGCGACGCCGAAGTGATGCGTTTCTGCCAGTCGTTCATGACCGAGCTGTTCCGCCACATCGGCCACAACACCGACGTGCCCGCCGGCGACATCGGGGTGGGCGGCCGC
>CAYQJG010000170.1:0-4948 GCA_964417715.1 uncultured Lentisphaerales bacterium
CCGGCGCGGCGTCGAAGCAGGCGATCTGCTCCTTCGTCAGCCGCTCGACCAAGGCCGGGAACGACGGGTTCTGCACCGCACCCGTGTGCCCCTCGTAGCGGGCCGAGTGCCGCTCAGGATGGATGGAGGGCTTGATCGGCGCAGGCATGACGATCAGCGCGATCCCGCGTTTGGCGAGCTGGTCGCGGAAATCCAGGATCGCCTTGAGCGGGTCCGGCTGCGGCGGAGCCTTGAGCTCGCTCCCGCCGGCGGCGCGCCGGGAGAGCAACTCGGGATCGAGAAAGCCCCGACCGGTCAACGAATCGAGGTCCTTGCGGTAGAAGAGCCAGCCGCCCCGGCCGCAGTAGGCATCCTCGTTCCCGCCTTTCAGCCAGGCCGTGACCGGGATCTGCATGCGCGGGATCAACCCCTGCATGAGACCGTCGCGTTCTTTCAGTTCCGTCTCGTACGTCTGGATATCGCGAAGCATCCGGGCGTTCACCCGGCTCCCGGCCGCGAGCAGGCTGTCCTTCGCCGTCACCATCGATTTCAGTTCGGCCCGGCTCGGCAGGAGGAAGGAGAAGACGTCGAGGCTCTGCGGCAGACTGCGACCGGAGTCTTTCCCCGCCTGGATCGCCACGAACTCGCGCCCCATCTGCAGCAGCGGCACGGCCGTGATCACGGCGAGGAAGAACAGGGTCAGGAACCCGTTGATCCCCGGGGTCGAGTCGGTATGACCGATCTCGATCTTGGCGATCTCCTCGCGCGAGTGGTGCTTGTGGTGGGACATGGGTGACTTGGTTTAGAAGATGAAGTAGATGAAGGGGTTGAAGGCCTGCGTCTCCATCAGGGCGACGGAGAGGAGCAGCAGGACGGCGGCAAAGGCGGCCTTGGGCCAGGTCAGTTTGCGCGTGAAATCCCAGGTCTGCGGGCAGGCCCAGACGATGACCGCGGCGACGGCAAAGCTGAGCAGAAAGTACGGTTGGTAGATCAGTCCGGCCAGCAGGTCGCTGCCGCTCTGGGTGGCGCCGAAGCCGAGCAGGGTCTTGCAGTAGTTCACGGACGCGGCCAGGTCCTTGGCGCGGAAGAAGACCCAGGTGAAGAGCACGGTCACGAAGGTGATGGCGGTCTTAACGGGGCCGGGCAGGCGGGCGTAGAGGCTGTCCTTGCCTTGGATGCGCTCGAAGGCGAGCATGCCGCCATGGATCGCGCCCCAGATCACGAAGTTCCAACTCGCGCCGTGCCACATGCCGCCGAGAACCATGGTGATGCCGAGATTGATGTAGGTCCGCACCTCTCCGAGGCGGTTGCCACCGAGCGGGATGTACAGGTTATCCCGCAGCCAGGTCGAAAGCGAGAGGTGCCAGCGCCGCCAGAACTCGGTGATCGAGCGGCTGATGTAGGGCGAATCGAAGTTCTTGGCGAAGACGAACCCGAACATCAATCCAAGTCCGATCGCCATGTCGGAGTAGGCGCTGAAGTCGAAGTAGATCTGGAAGGCGTAGGCCGAGACCCCGTACCAGGCGTCCACCGTCGAGGCCCCGCCCGCGTCGAAGACCGTGTCCGCCACCTTGCCGCAGGGGTTGGCAAGCAGGATCTTCTTGGCCAGGCCGAAGGCGAAAAAGGCGACGCCGCGCGCGAACTTCTCGGTCGTGTGCGTTCGCACCACGAACTGGTCGGCCACGTCCTGGAAGCGGATGATCGGCCCGGCCACGAGTTGGGGGAACATGGCCACGTAGCAGAAGAAATCGCCGAAATGCCGGATCGCCCGGGCTTCGCCCCGGTAGACGTCGATCGAGTAGCTCATCGACTGAAACGTGTAGAAGCTGATCCCCAGCGGCAGCGTGATCCGCAGCAGGGTGTCCCAGCGGGCGGCATCCCATCCGACGGTGGCGGCGAGGCCGTTCCAACTGTCGATGCCGAAATTGAAATACTTGAAGAAGCCAAGCAAGGCGAGATTCGAGATGAGGGAAACCAGAAGCGCCACCTTCTGGCCACGCGTGCGGTTGGGCGTTGCCATCATGAGCCAGCGCACAATAAACGGAACCAGCAGCCAGTTGCTCCAGTGCGGCCGCGGCCGCACGTCTCCCCGGCTCCCCAACAGCGGCACGGGATGCTTCCACGCAGCCGGCTTCAACTGCCCGGTCTGGGCGAGGCCCGCGAGGTAGTCGATCAGCGTGGAGACGAACATCAGCAGCACGAACCACGGATTGGCCCAGCCGTAGAAGACGTAGCTGAACAGCGTCAGTGAGATGTGCTTCCCACGCAGCGGCAGCAGGTAGTAGACCAGCAGCGCCAGGGGCAGGAAGTAGAAGACGAAGAGATGTGAACTGAATACCATGGCTGGGTTTACTCCTCAAACCCCAGATCACCCCATTGCGATTCTCCATGGGGTGGTGTCGGGATGGACCCTACCAGAGATTTAAGAACGAATCAACACAACTCTAGATTTCTGTTGACGCCAAATAGAGTAGCGTGGTAGGTTTGCCTTCACGCCGACAGGAAGGTGGTTCCATCGCCGGTTTACTCACTAAACTCATGAACCAACCAAGGAGATCCGCATGAGCTGTGCAAAAAATAAGCCCACTCGAGACAAGGCCGACATGTTGGAGGTAGGTATGCCCCGGAGAGTCCGTGCATTATTGTTGTTCGTCCTGTCTGTCGTCAGCTTGCAGGCATCGGGCGCAGCCATCACCGTCCAGTACTACAGCAGCGCCTACGTCTCCGCCACGACCAGCTTCCCGGTGGCCCAGACCGGGGGCGCGGGTGATTTCGACGGCGATGGATCGAGCGACGATTATCGGACGGTGATCCCGTTCGACGATGCGCGGCAGTTGCCGCCGGATGCGACGGCCTACGCCGGACCGGCGTTCTTTGGCGCCGCCCGCGGCATCAGGATTGGCTCGACGACGGCGCAGGCGATAGATGCCAAGATCTTGATGACGTCGCAATATGACGGGATCAACATTTCGTACGGCCAATCCGCGGGCAATAACCTGTGGCTGGACGGTATCGTCTATTTCAAGACGGCACCGGCGCAGTTCAAGGCGGGGTCCTCGCTCCAACTTGCGAGGAACAACTACTGGCAAGGGCTGGTGGGCCGCTGGTTGGTGCGCGAAGGGAGTCAGTTCTGGGTGTCGGAGGCCAGTTGGACCGACTTGTCTACTAGCACGACGACACCGACCCAACTCACTTTCGCGTCGAACGACAGCGACGGGAACTGGGCGCCCTACGATCCGGCGGCGAACATCGAGTTCGACCAGACGCAGACCTTCGTTCCAAAGAACTTCGTGAATATCACCGCCGTCGGCTGGATCTTCGACAGCGATGAGGTCGTCAATGGCGGCGGCTACACGCATCGTTTCGATAACAAGTACTTCAAGGCGGTGCTGGAGACGGCGCCGCCCCCCGGCGGCACGGTCCTCAGCATTCGCTAGGCGGAAACGTACGACATGATCGCAAAGCCCATCGCCACCCCTCCCAAGCGCCGTGACATCGCGGCGTCGTTGCGCGCCGAAATCGTCGCGGGCCGTCTTGCGCCCGGGATGCAGATGCCTTCGCGGGCGGACATCATCACGCGGTTTGGGAGCACGGCGGCGACGGTGCAGCATGCGATGGACCTGCTGCTGCGCGAAGGATCCATCCGGATCAACGGGCGGCAGGCGACCTACGTGGCCGAGTACCCCCCCCACCTGTTCGAGCATGCGATGGTCTTCACGTCGCTGCCGGAACAGAAGCCCTGGAACCGCTTCTTCCGCATGCTGGCGACCGAGGCGCAGCGCTATCGTGGGACGCCGGAGGAACCGCGGCGGATCAGTCTGCACTACGGAGTGGACGCCCATGCGGACAACCTCGAAGGACGGAAGCTGGCTTCGGCCGTGCAGGCCCGTAGCCTGGCGGGAATGATCCTCCCGGAAAACCCGTTCGGTACGGGACTGGCGGACGCGCCCTGCTGCAGGCTTCCGGGCGTTCCACGGGTGGCGTTCGCAGCCGTTCCGCCGTCGGACAATCCGGCCCTTTGGGGGTCGATCAGCTTGGCGTCCTTCCATGGCAAGGCACTGGACGAACTTGCGCGGCAGGGCTGTCGCCGAATCGCGGTGCTGTATGGGCATCCCTGTGTTCCGGGAACCGCCGAGCGCTATGCGCAGGCGATCGCTGAACGCGGAATGCGCACGCAGGCGTTCTGGCTGCAGAGCATCCCCTATCAGGGACCGGAATGCGGTCGGCAACTGGTCCACCTGCTCTTCCATCCGGGTCAGAAGGAACGGCCCGACGGACTGCTGATCGCCGACGACAACCTCGTGGAGGAGGCTTTGGGGGGTGTCGTGGAGGCGGGTGTCCGCGTGCCGTCCGAGCTGCGAATCGTTACGCACTGCAACTTCCCATGGCCGCTGGCCAGCGTGGTGCCTGTCTGCCGCATCGGCTATCCCAGTGCGGCCTTGGTCGCCGCCTGTCTGGACGAACTCGCGGCGCAGCGTGCCGGCGCAGCGCCCTCCACCCGTACCGTCGAGGCCGTCTTCGAGTCCGAGCTTTGAGTCGATCCACAAACTCTCCAAGGAGCATGGCCGACGAAATCGGCAGGCAGGTGGCGTAGTTGTTGCAGGACGAACTGTTCCGTCAGCGTGCCTTTGAACCTAAAAAGAGCAGTTGGTGGGGCTCAAGTTTGAAGTTGCAGGACGAACTGGCGGCCCTCCGTGATCGGGCGGAGGCGCTTTCCGCCCAACCAAACTGAAAAAGCAGCAGAGAGGATGGCCGCCCAGGTCGCTTCGACGGTCAACTGCTCCGCAGTCAGCCGGTTGAGGAACCTGGCGATGCGGTCGAGCACGTCGCGGACCTTGGCCGCGTAGGCGTGCGTGGAAGTCAGGCGGAGGATTTCGCGCCGGCCGGTCGTGACGAGTCGGCCGACGGCATGCAGGTGTGGCCGCCGGGCGAAAGCTGGTTGTGAACCACCGGTGTAAAACTGGATGGT
>CAYQJG010000171.1:0-2141 GCA_964417715.1 uncultured Lentisphaerales bacterium
AAGAACCTGGCGGGCGGCGCGGATGTCTTCCGCTTGTTTTACCCAGACCCCGTCGCCCGGACTCAGGAACCCGGACCGCGGACTACTCTAACCAAGAACGAAGAACCAGGCACCCAGAACATGAACACTCCCTGCGGCTGCAACGCGCCCGAAACCGGCAAGACCATTACCCTCGACTGCATGGGACTTCAGTGCCCGGGTCCGATTGGCCGCCTGACCGACGCCGTGACGGCAGCGGCCGTCGGCGACCTGATCGAGATCAGCGCCAGCGATCCCGGCTTCCCAAAGGACATGGAAGCCTGGTGCCGCGCCAAAGGCCACGAACTGCTGGAAACCCGCCCCGTCGCGGGCGGCATTCTGACGCGTATCCGCAAGAACAGTCCGGCTGCGCTGACGGCTCCATCGGGTGCCCCCGCGCCGACCGGCCGACGCAAGAAGACCTTTGTCGTCTTTTCGGGCGATTTGGATCGAGTCATGGCCGCATTCGTGCTCGCCAACGGTGCGCTGGCCATGGCCGACGAAGTCACGCTCTTCTTCACCTTCTGGGGACTTTCCGCCATCCGCAAGGAACAAGCCGTGGCCACGACCGGCAAAGGGCTGCTCGATCGGATGTTCGGCTGGATGCTGCCGCGCGGGTTGAGCCATCTCACCCTGTCGAAAATGCACATGGGCGGCATGGGCACGGCCATGATGAAACACGTCATGGCGCAAAAACACGTCGACACGCCGCAGCAACTACTGACCAACGCGCGTAGGCAGGGCCTGAAACTCGTGGCCTGCTCCATGAGCATGGATGTCATGGGTCTGCGCCAGGAGGAACTGCTGGACGGCGTCGAAATCGGCGGCGCTGCTACCTTCCTGGCCGAGGCCGATCAGTCGAATGTGACCCTGTTCGTCTAGCCCGACCCTAAGCGGCGTCTTCCACTACGCGTTCGCGTTCAGGTCGACCGTCGCCACGCGCAGCCCCCGCCCGCCCGTAGCGAACCGCTCCGCGGTCCGCCGCAAGCAGCCGACCTGCACCATCTGCAGGGCCGCCAGCGGCTCGCTGCTCGGAAAGATGAAGCTCTTCTGCACCGACCGGTCCGGCCGCAGTTCCTCAAGATCCCGGTCGTGGAAAAGCTCCAGAAACTCGCGCACCGCCGTCGCCTTTGGCGGCCGGTACCCCAGGCCCCGCTCCAGGCAGGCGTCGTCGTCCAGCAGCCGCACGTCCTCGGGGCAGTCCCCGCCCACCGTCTGCAGCAGCACCAGTGTCTCGCACATCTGCGCTTCCGTGTACCCCCGGCGGCGCTTGCGCAGGCTCAGGTGGGCATCGATCCAGTCTGGCAGCCCCAGCGAGCGGAAGGCCCGCGAAGTCGCCAGCAGCCCCGCGTGCGGACTCGTCGCTTCGCGAAGCGGTCGCGTGTCCAGAACGAAGGGCGTCTTGTGCATCAACGGAATAGGGGTAGCCATGAAAATGAAGTATAGAAAATCTATAGCGCATCAGCAAGCCTTTTCGTCTCTCTTTGTGCGGGTTGCGCGGAATTGCCATGCCTTAGGCGAGGATCAGGGTGTAGCCTTTCGGCGTTAGGTGGATGTTATGGCAAGGGCCAAGAAAATTCGTTGAGAAAAGGATGCCGGGAATGAACCGAATGGACATGCAAGCGAAACAGCGATCTGGGCAGATGGCAAGGGCGTTGCGACGTGCAACCCTGGCGCTATGTTGCGTGGCCGGGAGCGTGCGTGCGGCCAATCCGCCGCCGTCTCAGGTCTACTACATCCCGTTTCCTGAGGACACGCAGTTGTCGGCGTTCAGCGCCGTCACGACTGTCGCCTCAAGTCCGCTGAACAACTTCATCACCTTCGCGACGGCGTCGGATAACACGGTCATTTACTACGATCATTGGGAAGACGGCTACGAGGAGGACATCACCAATCCGACGCAATCCACCACACTGGTCTTTGGCGACGGCAATCAAGCCAATGGCTACCCTCCAGGAAACCCCGGCGACTTGATCCCCGCCGGAACGGTCTTTAACCTGCGCAATTTTGTTGACACGGGCACACTTCAGACCGTCCTGGACTACGATGCCCGCGACAAGGTGGCATCCTACAAGGCGATCTCTATCACCAAGACGACTTATCCTCAGAGCACCCTTTCGCTG
>CAYQJG010000171.1:2151-2775 GCA_964417715.1 uncultured Lentisphaerales bacterium
TCGAGGTTTTCGAGTATGGCCTCTGGGGAACGGAGTACCGCACGCCCGTGGGAACGAATCTGGCGACCTCTGTCGACTCCGACATGTTCGCGTATTCGGCGATCACTGTCATGGCCGGCGCGCCGGGGGCGGTCGTGCAGGTCGACGCCGACAACAACGGTTCGTTTGAGCAGAGCGCGACGCTGATGGAGGGTGGTACCCTCTTCGTCTCGAACGTCGTCGCTGGCGCGCGGGTGTCAGCCAGTTCACCGGTGCAGGTTGTGCTCTTCACAGGGCGCCCCGGGTCGAACTACCAGAGCCGCGACACCGCCCTCATCCCCGTTTACCGCTGGAGTTCGAGCTACTATGCGCCGGTCTCCACCCCCGCCACGGGTTCTAACGGTGGTGCGAGCGAAACGGTGGTATTCCTCTACAACCCCAGCAACGTTGCAATCACCGTGACTTCCGCCTACCGCAACGGCAACAGCTCCTACAGCACGTCGTCGATTAACGTGCCGGCCGGTTCAACGGTCAAAGCCCCCGTGTTGATTGACGGGGAAGCCTATCGCTTCTACACCACCGGCGTGACCCCGGCGCTTTTCTACGCCTTCTGCGCCGTCGATGCCAACAACAGCACGGTGAATA
>CAYQJG010000171.1:2785-4838 GCA_964417715.1 uncultured Lentisphaerales bacterium
CGGCGGCTTCGGCCTCATCGGCGAACCGTCGCTCAGCACGCAGGTGCTGCTGAGCCTCGGTATTGGCCGTGACCCTTTCTCGTCCACGGCGCCGACCCAGAACGGCAATCCCGTGTACATGACGACGGTGGGCAACGGGCATACGCTGGCACGGGTCTACGTCGATTACAACGGTGACAACGTCGGCGCGAACATCGACCAGAACGGCAACAAGTATGACGTCCACTACGACGTGCGCGAACTTGAACAACTCAAGCTCTTCGATCCAGACGGCGACCAGAGCGGCATGCTGATTTACTCGCTGGATGTGAATGTGAAAATCGCCGCGGCCTGGGCGCAGGATCCCGCCGCGGCCAACGCCGGGCAACCGGGATTTGACGTCGCTACGGCGATCCCTCCCCTGCGCGAAGGTTCTGCGGGTAAGTCCTCCACGGTGGCGAACGATGCCGATGGCGACGGCTATCGCAGCGCGGGCGACACGCTCGAGTACGACATCCGCGTGATCAACACAGCGCGCACGCCGATTCCGGGCCCCTTTACCGTCAAGGACGCGATCCCGGCCGATACCGCATACGTGCCGGGCACGACCCGCTACCGCGAAACCGTGGACGGGGTCTGGACCGCATGGGTCGCCGTGCCAGACGATCTCTCCGGAACGCCCTTTCCCCTCGATGGCAGCGGCTACCCCGTGCCGGGCATCCTCAGGTTCGGTCAGGAACTTCAAGTCGTTTTTCAAGCCGCTGTCGACACCTACGCCAACCTCGACACGGGACGCGACCGCATCCACAACACCGGCAGCGTGGAGGTATCGCCCTATGGCACCGTCATCCTCCTGGACTGGACGGATCTCCTGTATGGCAGCATCGGCGACCGCGTCTGGGAGGACAGCAACGGTAACGGCGTGCAGGATGGCGGCGAGAGCGGCCTCACCAATGTCGTGGTCTATATCGATCTCAACAGCAATGGCGTCTGGAACATCGGCGAGCCGACGCAGACGACCACGAACAACGGCCTCTACGTCTTCAACGGTTTGCTGGCAAACAACTACTTGGTGCGCGTCGATCCCGCCAGCGTGGCGGCGCTCAATCCCGGCTACGGCCCAACCTACGACCTGGACGGCATCGCTACCTCTTATGCGACTGCCGTGGCGCTGGCGCCCGCGCAGGACCGCACCGACGTCGACTTCGGTTTCCGCGTCGGCGCCAGCGTCGGCGACCGCGTCTGGATGGACCGCAATGGCAATGGCGTTCAGGACGCCGGCGAACCCGGCATCGACGGCGTGCGCGTCTATATCGACCTCAACAGCAACGGCGTCTACAACGTCGGCGAACCGAACACCTTCTCCTCTGGCGACGGCATCTACTACATCGGCAACCTCAACCCCAATAGCTACCGGGTGCGCACCGACACGAATTCGTTGCCGATCGGCGCGACGCAGACCTATGACTACACCGCGCCGACAACCGACCACCAGGGCGCCGTGACGCTGATCGGTGCCGAGCACAACCCCAACCTCGATTTCGGCTACCGCGGCAGCCTCATCATCGGCGATCTGGTGTGGAAGGACGTCGGCGGCGATGGGTTGACCGATCTCGTCGTCATCAGCGGCCGGGTCGACATCACCCTCGATGTGGTCGAACCGGTCGACCGGTTGGTGCTGAACGCCGCCGAGCTCGGCATTGTCGCCTTGAGGGTGAACGGCACCCCGGTCGGCAGCCACCACCTCGACGCCGCCACCGAGCGTCTGGTGGTCGACCACGCCCTCACCCCCGGTGCCGCGACACTGACCATCGAGTTCACCGGCACGCTGAACGACAAACTGCGCGGCTGGTACCGAAGCACGTTCCGCGATGCCGACGGGAACGAACGGGTCATCGCCACCAGCCAGATGCAGGCCACCGACTGCCGCCGCGCCTTCCCCTGCTGGGACGAACCCGACTTCAAGGCCGTCTTCGCCGTCACCCTCGTGGTCGAGCCGCACCTCCTCGCCATCTCGAACGGCGCCGAGGTCGAGCGCACCGAGCAGGCCGACGGCAAGCACGCGGTTCGCTTC
>CAYQJG010000172.1:0-4598 GCA_964417715.1 uncultured Lentisphaerales bacterium
GGTGGACAGGCAGACTGTGAGGCGGCCCGCGCCGGGGCCTGCGGACGTGCCGCCGGCGGGACAGGCGCGAGCCGGTCGCTCTCCCGGGAGGGCGGAACTCCGTGACGCCGTGTGCGAGCGTCCGGTCACACGGTCTCGCGGAGCTCGACCCGACCGGCTGCTCGGCCCTCGCGCCCGCGCCGGCCGTCCCCACTTCGACATTCTGCGGTTTCTTATTGGATATATCCCAACGGGACTCACGTCCGCGCCCCTGCAGACTCTCAATCTGCGGCCATCTGCGCAATCTGCGGACAACGACTTCCCTTCGACACTCCACAGTTCGTCAATCCGCCGCTGCGGATGTGGGCGCGCCGCCGGCGCGACAGGTGCTGACCGAAGGCGCTTCTGCGGACGCCTCGGGGAGGCGTCCCTACCCGATGCAATCGTGCGAACCAGGTAGGGCGCGTTCCCCGAACGCGCCGCCTACTGGCAGGACGCGTACGACGTGCAGGCGCTGATGGACGCCTGCACGCCGGCCTGATGGCGACCTAGCGGTCCGTGCGGAACGGGATGGCCGGCAGGCCGTCCTTGTTGAACAGGTTCGCCCACGTGCGCTTGCCGGCCCAGGCGTAGCGGACATTGACCGGCTGGGGAACCTTGGCCGACGAGACCACGACACTGTCGCCGTCGATCACGGCATCCGCCCACTGGAAGACCTTGTCCGCGCCAGCCACCGCGAACCCCTGCAGCTTGTCGCCGTTGCGGAACGCCAGCCCCTGGCCGACATGCGTGAACTTCACCCGGATCGTGCCGCCCTCGACGGCGTGCGACGCATACAGGGGCCCGTAGTACTCGACCGGGCGGCCATACACGGCTCCCAGCGCCACGGTTGCGGCGCGCACTCCGTAGCCGGATTTGCATTCGGGGTGCGTGTTGGGGCCCAGGTCGCTGCTGATGGCCATGGCGGTGTTCGGGTAGGTCATGATGCGCACGTGCGTCTCGACCCCGCCGCCGTCGTTCGGCACCGCAGCCGGCAGCGCCGTGAATGCCTCGGCCTTGCGGGTAACCGGGTTGGCCGGGTTCCACGCGCAGCCGCCGCCGCTGGGCTTCTGGATGTAGATAAACGGGAAGTCGCCCTGGTTCCACTCCCGGCGCCAGCCGCTGATCAGCGCGCCCATCAGCGTGTACTGGTCGATGCCCGCCAGTGCGGTGCCCGACTCGCCCTGGTCCCAGAGCACGCCGCGGATGGCGAAAGGCATCTTCGGCCGGACATGCTGTTCGTAGAGATGGCCCACTTTGCCACCGCTGGTCAGGCCCGGCGCCACCGGGGGGTTCGGTTTGCGGGGCTCGCGCTGCTGCTTCGCCTTGGCGTCGGCGGCCGCCTTCTCCCACGTCACCAGGTCGGCCTCGTACTTCTTCTGCGCCGCCACCGGATCGTATGTGGCCGCCGTCTTCTTCACCAGCTCCTGGCAGGGCCCGTCGGCCTGCAGGGCCGCCTCGCTCAGCCAGTAGCCGGACGGCGTGCCGCCCACGGCACCCGCCATCAGCCCCACCGGCACGTCCAGCGCCTTCTGCAGCGGCACGCCGAATGAGAAGAGCAGCGCGGAGAAGCCGGCGCTGGTGGTCGGTCCGGCCACGCTCCAGCCCGGCCCGCTGCCGCGCAGCAGCCGGAGCTGCGGATGGATGGCGGCCACGTTGGTCGCCAGCACGGAGTCATTCGCGGTGTAACCGCCGCACCCCATGGCCATGTTGGACTGTCCGGACCCCAGCCACACTTCACCGACCAGCACGTCGTCGAGGGTCACGGTGTTTGCGCCTGCCGCGACCAGCTTGTCGGGGCCGCCGGCCTTGAGCGCATCCAGTTTCACCTGCCACGCGCCATCGGCGCCTGCGGTGGCGCTCTTTGTCTGGTCGCGGAACGTTACGGTCACCTTCTCGCCCGGCGCGGCCTGGCCCCAGACGGGCACAGCCATCTCGCGCTGCAGCACCATGTGGTCGCCGAACATCGGCGCGAGTGTGACATCGGCACGCGCCAGGCCGGCGGATGCGAACGCGGTGAACGCCAGCGAGACAAGCAGGGAAGGTTTCACAGGTTGGTCCAATCGGGGTTAGTTTGCAGCGCGCCACGTCCGGAACATATTGTCGGCACCGTCGCCGCGACGCGCGTCATCCCCTTGACGTCCCTGCCGCCCAACCACCACTTGCCACCCAGATCGACGTTCGTCATGACAGCTCCTTCGATGGCACTGATGGTCTCCGCATATGCGGTACGCGTCAAGCGCGAAGAACGGGCGCGACATTGGCATTCTCGCCGGCTAACTGGTATCCTGTCGGGCGGGAGAGACACGATGCGTAAGCCTGCGGTCTGGGTGGTCGGCAGTTCCAACATTGATTTCATCATGCAGGTGCCGCATCTGCCGTCGGCCGGCGAGACGGTGACGGACGGCGCCTTCCGGCAGGTGTTCGGCGGCAAGGGCGCGAACCAGGCCGTGGCGGCGGCACGCGCCGGCGGACGTGTAACGTTCGTTACCTGTTTGGGGAACGACCCCTATGCCGTGGCCATGAAGCGTAACTTCGCGGCCGACGGCATCGATCTCTCCCGTGTGGTCGACGACGTGAACCAGGCGTCCGGCACGGCGCTGATCATGGTCGACCGCGAGGGGCGCAACTGCATTGCCGTCGCGCCGGGCGCCAACGATGCGCTGTTGCCGGCGCACGTCGAGGCGCTGGCCGCGGCCGTGCCGCGGGACAGCGTGGTGGTGCTGCAGATGGAGATTCCGGCGGCAACCAACCGGCGCGTACTGGAGTTGGCGGCCCGCCACGGCTGGCGGGTGGTCTTCAACTACGCGCCCACCCGCGGCGGGAGCGTGCCGCTGTCCGCGGCGGTCGCCGTGCTGGTCGTCAACGAGAACGAGGCTGCCGAACTGTTGGGATGGCCGGCGGTCAGCGGGGCGCAGGCGGCGGAGGCGGCCGCGGCGCTGCAGCGGCTCGGGCCCGAGACCGTGGTGATCACGCTGGGTGCGGACGGGCTGCTGGCGCGGACGGGCGCCGGCGCGCCCATCCGGCAGGCGGCGTTCAGGGTCAAGCCAGTCGACACGACGGCCGCCGGGGACACCTTCTGCGGCGCCCTGGCCGTGGCATTGGCCGAGGCCCAGCCGCCGGCGCAGGCGTTGCGGTTTGCGTCCGCCGCGGCCGCGCTGAGCGTGACGGTGATGGGCGCCCAGCCATCCATCCCGACCCGTGACCGGATTGAGGCGTTCCTCGCGTTGCAGGTGAGCAAGGGCGGTTGAGGCCGACTGAGGCGTCAGGGCATGGGCGCGAGCAGCGGCAGGTCGCTTGTGGTGGGGTCGAACCCCGCGACGCGCGTGCTGGCCGCGGCGTAGCCGGCGTCAGGCCGGATCCGGTGCGCCTGCCGCAGGATCCGGTAGAAGGGCGCGTTCGCGGCCGGCACGATCTGGGGATGCTGCCACGGCCGGCCGTCGCAGGCAAAGGGGACCAGCCAGTCGATCGCGCGCAGAATGGACCGGCCGTCCGGCGACTCCGTGCGCCAGAGGTCGACCTCCACATGACGTGCCATCGAGGCGGCGTGGGTCATGGCCCGAAGGTTGAACAACGCATAGCTCCAGGAACGCGTGCGGGCCAGTTCGTGCGGCTGCGCGCCGTCCGGTTCGATTTGCGTGGCCACGCGCCGGCGTACAAAGGACCCCAGCACGTCGCGCGCCACGCCGGCCCGGTTGGCAAAGAGCGCAAAGGCCGCGACCTGCACGTCGTACCAGGTGCCGTGGTTATTGTGCTGACCGGCCTCCGCCAGGCCGTGGGGGCTCTCGCGCAGCCAACGCAGGTAGGCGTCGAACCAGCCGCGCAGGCCGCGGATTTCCGGCGATGAGAGAGCGCCGGCGTGCTCGATCAGGCTGATCGCATCGACGACCTCGCACAACGGCGCGGTGTCGATGATCCCAATGCCGCGGCCGGGGCACACACCCGGAATGGCCTGTCCGAATTCTAGGTGTGGGTTCATGCGCGTCTCGGCGTCCAGGAACCACACGCGCAGAAGCAGCGCGGCCCGGTCGGCATAGGCGCGCTGCCCGGAGAACCACGCCGCCAATGCGAGCGTGCGCACCGATTCGCACAGCCGCGCCAGCGGCTCGGAGTCGTATTCGCTGGCGCTGGGGTTCTTCTCGCCGTCGCGCCGGATATAGGGCAGACCGTCGTGCCGATCGGGGTTGGGCCACCAGTAGGGCCCGTGGCTCAAGTAGTCGTGCTTGTTCCCGCTGGCCGGCCGGCTGCGCTTGAAGGTGACGGAGAACGGGCCGGCCGTGAGCGCCGCATTGGCGTTGGCGATCAGGTGGCGCTGGGCTGAGGCGTACGGTTCGACCCCGGCCGCGGCCGCCTCGCGTGTTTTCGTCAATGTGCGCGCACCTAGGATGAAGAGGCGCGGCTGACCGGCCGCCGACGTGGCTGCAGACGAGGAGGTCATGGGGCCTGAGTATCGCGCATTCGGCCGCGGCGGCGCAAGCATGGCGGCAGGGGGCGCAACCCCGTTTCATTGAACTCCACCTTCGGCGCGCGGGCCGAAGCGCGGGAGCGCCGTCGGCCAGTCTCGCGCCCGGCTTGGTTCT
>CAYQJG010000173.1:0-4593 GCA_964417715.1 uncultured Lentisphaerales bacterium
GCAACAGGTGTCGCCTTCACGGCCTAACATCCCTCCACGCAGTGCACCATGGCTTCGTAGTTGGCCAGTGCAAGGTGCGACAGTGTGCGGCCATAGGGACACGCGGACGGCATCAGCACGAATCCACGCCCACCTGGACCCTCCTTAAGCGCCTGGCGCACCCTCTTCTCGAACGCCTGCGTAGGCAGATTCTCAAGCTCGCTCGCCTCGAGATTGCCGAACAGTACCAACTGCCGCCCGTAGCGGTCACGCACATACGCGAGATCCACGTCGCCCTGATCCGGTGGCTCGATCGGGTCGAGTCCGTCGCAACCCGTGGCGCAGATGAAATCCAGAATGTCCTTCAGCCGGCCGTGAGAATGAACGCGGGCATACCCGCCATGACGGTGAATGAGATCGACCATGGGTTTCACGTACGCAGTGGCGTACTCGGCAAACAAGTACGGTGGCAGATAAGGCGGTGACGCGTACTCAGGCCCGTAGATGCGCCACAACCGCCCTGGCAGAGCCCGCGCCGCAGCTTCGATCCGCGGGTAAAGCCGGCGGGCTTCGCGCTGCAATGCCTGATGAAACAGTTCCTGTTCAGTCATGGCGATGATCGTGTAATCGGCCATACCAAACAACGGCGCCACTCCACACAGTGGATCGCCCGTATCCAGCATAACGATGCCGCTGTCCCCGAGTTGTGTTTCGAGATCGGCGATTGCCTGCACGTCGACCTCACCAGGCGGCATCGGGTCTTCCGGGCGGCTGAGCCAGGCCTTCAGGTCATCCACGTCCTTGAGGAGATGCTCGGTCGTCCACACCGTGTTAAGGTCGGGGTTACGCGTCGTGCGCTGTGTCAGCACGCGCTGGCCGGCCAATAGGGTGAACACCGTGAGTTGGTTGCCGTCGGCGCCAATGGAGTGCTCCGTCTTCCCCTCCAACTCTGGCATGGGCTTCCAGCCGGCAGTCCCTGCTCCCGGCTTCTTGAACGGTATGCCGCGCATAACAATCCGGTCTGTCTTCTCCGCAGCCAAATCCAGCAGAGGCTTCCACGACGGATCGGAGTAGATATTGAAGGGATCGCTAGGGCTGGTGCTTTCCATCCCGTTGATTTCATAGAAATTGAAGGCCGGCCGGTCCACCGGCTCGCCACGCAAGCTGGCAAGCAGTCGTTCACGTCGGGTCATGCGCCATCTCCTCGATCAGTCACGGGTTCCACGGCCGGGATGGGGGCGGGCCCGCTCATGGCACGCCGGTGGATGATGAACATCACCAGGCCCACCGTGCTCATGATAATGCCGATGACAAAGCCGATGCGGAAATTGTGTCCGAAGAAGAAGATCGCCCACCCCGCCACGAAGCCGAGGGTGGCGTTATACCCGTTGCGGATGCATGAATTGGTGGAAGTGATCGACCCGACATCCTTGGGGTCCGCGCTCTTGTAGACCATGATGTCGGCGCCGGCGTACAAGGGCGCGATGACCGTCATGGCCAGCGACAGGATGATCAGCCCCGTCTTGTCGTGCACCTGCATAGCCCAGAGGAAGCAGATCACCTGCCCCACCCAGAAAAGCATCACCACCTTGAACCCGCCCCACTTATCGATGATCCAGCCGATCGGATAGGCCAGTGCGATATTCAGCAGTCCCGCCCATGACAGGGATCGAAAGATCTCCTCCCGCTCTAGATGCAACGTTTCCTTGGCCCAGAACCAGATCCACTGGTTATTCATGGTCACATAACCGTTGATCATCCCCACCCCGAGCATCAGCCAGAAGATGCGTTTGTCGCGGGCCGCCACCTTGAAGGTCGACCAGACCTTGAAAGGTTCCGTAGCCGGATGCTGGATCGGCGGCTCCTTGATCAGGAATGCCACCAGTGTCGTTAGCACCATCAGGCCGCCGCCGAGGACAAATGGAAACCATTCGGCGACTTGGATCAGGTTGCCCGCATAGCGCATTACCAGAAAGCCCATGATGCCGCCGACGATACCGAAGAGGGCGTTCGTCCGGGCCAGCAGATGGCGTGGCACGCAGTCGATGTTGAGCAACGGGAAGGTGCTGGCCTTCATGTCCATGGCGATCATGGAGATGATCTGCATCGCGATCAGCAGCCAGACCCAGCCGGTCTTGGCGGCAAAAGGGAATACCAGGATCGGAACGATGATGAACGGGGCCGCCAGGAACAGGTAGGGTTTGCGCCGCCCCATCCGTGTCACCGTATGGTCACTCATCCAACTGAACCACATCACCAGGAAGCTCAAGGCCCACCCGTTGACCGATCCGATGGTGGCCTGGATGTTCTCGCGCACTCCCAGATCCAGCAACTTGAGCGTCATCAGCGGTCCCACAACGGTGAAGACCATGCTCCACCCCAGGTTCGAGATGCCGATCAAGATGACATTCCGCCACATCAGCGGAGCATTTGCATAGTAGGCGGCCAGTTCCGGTCGCGCACGATAGTCTTCAGACATTGGATACAGTCCTTCTTGTTGCGCCATGTCTGACACGGCATCCCAAACGCGCGACGGGCGCACCCCCGGTTCGGGTTTCTGGCAGTCCCGGGACGAGTCAAGTGGTGTGATCGCGTGAATCGGTCCATCCTTCACTTCAGCATGAGGTCCTCCGCACTATCCGCTCGCAAGGAAAGACCTAATCGGAGATTCCTGATCCACCACGGGCGCATTGCGTCCCTGCCTGCAAATGTCGTGCTGCCATTCGCGCCGCGCCCAGAAGGGGCTGCGCTACCGTTACCTCAAGGTCAACACCCAGCGCGTCCGCCACCAGTTTCCGCCACAGGGCCTCGCACGCGCCCACGGCCCGCGTGTCCTGCCATGAGATGAACGGGCACAACGACCTTCCCGCCGCATCGGCCAGGGTGAAGGTCTGCGCCTGACTGGTCAAAGCGATGAGCCGGATGGGGTGCTCGTTGGCCCGAACCGCCGCCAATGCGCCACGCAGCGCGGCATGTACAGCCGGGACCGCGATTTCCACACACCCGCCACGTCCGGAGTGATGAACCAGCCGCGCGCTCCCACAAGCGCGCGGCCGCAGGTGACGGTCAAAGAGCGCCGCCTTGAACGACGTCGAGCCCAGATCGATCGCCAGGATCATGTGTGCACCTGCTCCAACAGATTCAGGGCCGCCCGGACCAGGACCGCGCCGGCCTCGGGTGCAAACACCGCACTGGTCGCTTCGTATCCGCCGGCCGCGGCCGCCTCTGGTGTGACAATGTACCCCTGCAGTTCCCCGTTCACAAGACTGACTACAAACACACGTTGGCCGGCGTACTTCTTGATGGCCAGCGCGTATTCGACGAAACACTCGCCCGGCAGGCCCGCCACGGCAACGTCCCCGATGCGCAGAACCTGGACTTCTACGGGGGCGTATTCGCTCAGCAACTGCGACAGTTCACCGCTCGCACAGGCCTCCGCCAGCGCGACCGTGCCTTCCGCGCCGAACACGGCGCATTCGGCGGTGCGGACAACGGGACGTGGCGCACCTTGGGCCTGGAGATTTGCATATCGCATGCGATACGATTCCAGTAACGCGTGCGCGGCTGCAGGCGTCGGGATCGACCGGCGCGGCAACTCGGCCGGCGCCAGAGCGGTGGCCAACTGCGGCGTGGCTGTCCAGCGGGCCAGGGGTATACTGTTCAATGCCTGGGCCGCAACCGCGCCCATTTTGCGGCCCAGACGTTCGGCTTCCGCAAAGGTCTGTTCGGTGACGGAATAACGGGGGCTCTGGTTGCCGCACGGAGCCGTATGGTAAAGCACCGTCACGCCTTCGCCGAGGCACTCTCTCAAATGCAACCGGGCATAGTGCGGGAAGTCGGACGACACGAGCGTGGAATCCTCGTGCATCACTGTCGGATGCATGCCATAGATCAGCGACACGGCCAGCATCGTCGTGGTTTGCGCGTGCCGCACGGCCAAGATGCCGCACTCGGGATCGGTTACGCCGTCCGGCGCCAGCCGGTTGCCACCAACCCCGCGCGCGTCCGCGCTGGTCCAAGCCAGTTCGGCCGCCACGGTTTGCGCCGCCGCCTCATTGGCAACGGCGACGATCTGGTCGCCGACCCAGGCCAGATACGCCGGGTCAGCCGGCGGCACGGCCGGGTCGTTGCGCCACGCCAGCAGTTGCCGTGTCACCGGGCCGGAGTGCGTGTGCGTGCAACTGATAAAGACGCCGGACTCCGGCGCTTGCAGCGCCTCAGCCACGCGCCGGCGAATCGCGCGGACCATCGGCGGAGACAGCAGCAGCAGGTCAAGCGCCACCAGGGCAATGCGCGTGTTCGCATGATCCAGCACCAGTGCCGACGCCAGCAGGGGATCGTGGATTCCAGTCGACACGCGCATCACATGCGGATAGCCGTACAGGGCCGTGGGACTGCGCGGGCTGATCTCACGTGAACAGGATCCAGCACGTAGCGTCATGACAAACTCACCCGAACCGGATAACTTGACACCGTGGTAACTTGTGGTAGTGTGTCTCTAATTCGAACGTAATCTACCACGAAAGAGACTGTGAACGCAACCACAAAACCAACAATGTCGTAATGGGTCAGTGACGTAGGGGGGGCGGGCGGGAGTTGAAGTAGAAGAGGCCG
>CAYQJG010000174.1:0-4518 GCA_964417715.1 uncultured Lentisphaerales bacterium
GCGCGAGCGACTTGAGCATGGCGGTGGCGCCGCGCTCGTCGCGGCCCTGTTGCGCCGACAACGAATAGGCAATGGGTTCCCCGGCCTTGCGCCCGTCCGGGGTGGCGCCCAGACATCTCCCGAAATCCAGATTACACAGGAAGGAGAAGAGGTGCACGAAGTAACGCCCCCCGAGCGGGCTGCGCAGGGTGTCCATCAGATCGATGAAATGGTCGTCAACGCGTTTCGCGAGCAGGTCCACTTCCCCGGCGTCGTTGCCATACTTCGGTGCGTCCTTGAGTAGCTTCCGGCGCAAGTCCTCACGGCCGGCGAAGTCGGTTCGCAAGGCGTCGAGCAGCTCGGCGGCGACGAGCTGTTTCTCGTCGTAGACCAGCTTCTTGACCGCCATCAGGGAGTCCGCAGTGTTGGCCGTGCCGAGGAGGCAGATGGAGTGGTAATTGTAGACGGCCCCGCCGTCGGTGATGTCGCGGCCGCGGGCAATGCAGTCGTCGGTCATGATTGACCAGCAAGGGAGCGGACCGCGCTCCCGCTGAAGCAGCTCGCCGCGGTTGCAGTGATAGGCCATGCGCCGAGCGAAGAATTCGACCTGCGCCTGATAGGCGGCGAAGAGGCTTTCGAACATCGGATGGCTGCCGAGCGTGCCGGTCTTCGGCCCCAGTTGGACGCCGGTCCGCGGATCGGCGCCGTCGAACAAGGCCAGCTCGAGACACTTGGCGGCGTTGAACCAGCCCGACACGGCGTGCGGGTTGGCCTTGCCGGGGATGGTCAACTCGATGCAGCCGATGGGGGCGTAGTCCCGCGCGTCCTCGACGGCAATGCCACGGTCGGTCAGGGCCTTGATGAAGCAGTCGTCATTGAAGAGGAAGGGGATGCCGCCGCCCTCGACGATCAGTTCGGCAGCGAGACGGAGGAAGCGGGGCGGCGAGTTCTTGCTGACGCGAATGGAGACGTCGCGGATGAATCCCACGTTCCGGGTGGCCTCAAGGATGAGGTAGCTCAAGTCGTTGACGGCGCAGTTGCCGTGCCGGTCCACGCCGCCCAGCGTGATGGCTTGCACGTCGTAATCAAGGTAGAGCTTGCAAGCCAACTCCTCCATCAGCTCGAGCGCCGCGTCCTGCGTGAGCGAGCCGTCCGCGAGACCGGCCTGGCAGTAGGGGAAGAGGATTTGGTCGAGGCGACCGATTGAGTTGGCGTTGATGCCATCCTCCCCGCAGGTGAGGATGTGCGCGAACCACAGCGCCTGAACCGCCTCGTGGAAGTTGCGGGCGCCGCGGGCCGGAACCTGCGCGCAGACTTCAGCCATCCGCTTCAGCCGCGCCTTGTCTTTCGCATCGGTCGCAGCGTCCGCCCGATCCGCCGCCAGTTCCGCGTAGCGCTTGCCAAGGAGGATACCGGCCTCGCAAACACACCGCGCCCCGCGCCAGAAGTTCTCTTTCCGCGGGAAATCGGGGTCCGTCAGGTCGCCGCCCGCCAGGGCCGCGTCAATCTCCTCCAGGATTCCGGCGAAACCGATGCGCAAGACCTTGGCGAAATCCCGAATGCTATGGTTTTCAACCCACCCAATGGACCAAAAGACGTCCATGCCTGTGGCTCCACCCCAACCGCCCTTGCCCGACTCGCTGCCCGGTGCGGAAACACCAACATCCGTATGGAGCGTCCCCCGCGGCATGATCGTGCCGGTGTCGCCGTTCCAAGCCCCGACGCAGCGTCGGATCTTCTCCGCCTCCGCCGCGTCGATCCCGAACTCGGCAAAGCGCACGGCTAACTCGGGATTGCCGCACGCACCCAACCAGGCATTCGTCGGCCGCAGATGCTCGCCGGCCAATGTCCACGCCGGGCCGATGTCAACAGGCGCCAGAACAACCAGTTCGCGCAGAAACGCCGCTCGCCGCTGGACGCGCGATTGCCCCTCCGCAAACGACCGCCACAACGCCACGTCGCACAGCAGCGGATTGGCGTTCCGCACGAAAGCGCCCTGCCGTGCCATAGCATCGGCCCGCAGGGCGGCGATGCGTGATGATAGACGATACGATGTGCTCATAAGCTTTTGCGCTCCTTTCCCGACTAGGACAACGATCCGGCGAGGATGCGCCGGGCGTCGGCGACGTCGGCCAGGGCTGGATTGAGGTCGACGATCCCCTTCATGTAGGTGAAGGTGTCGGCGGCCATTGCGTCGATCTGCGCCGGACTGATCTTCTTAGCCTTCAGTTGGTTCTCAAACGGGAATGGCGCGAAAAACGTGTCGAAGGCCTTGACGACGTCCCGGCACCCCGGCACAAGCTGTCCGGCGATCCACGCATGTTTCTCTGGCAGCGCGGCGGCGTTGTGCGCCAGGACGCCGCGGTAGACGCAAAACAGGGCGTCGCCGTGCGCGATGTCGTGGAAGTGTCCGCTGATGACGTGCGCCATGACGTGCCCGAGCGAGACTACGGCGTGGCAGATGGCCACACCGGCGCAAGTGTCGGCGAGCGCCATGGCGGAGCGGGCCTCGAGGTTGGTGCCGTTGCGGTAGGCCGTTGGTAGGTTCCGGGCAAGGAGTGTGATCGCCTGCTCGGCGAACATATCGCTCAGCGGGTTCGCCGCCTTCGACGTATAGGCCTCGACCGCGTGCGCGAAGACATCGAAACCCGTAACGAGCGTGAGCGCTGGCGGCGCGCTGAGCATCAGTCCGGGATCCACGACCGCCACGCGTGGCAGGATGTGTGGCGAGCCCAAGCCCGGCTTCTGGTTGGTCTTCGGATTTGTGATCACGGAGAAGCAGGTGCAGTGGCTCCCTGTTCCTGAGGTCGTTGTGATCGCTACCACCGGCAGCGTGGCCGCCGTGACCGCCTTTTCTCCCATGGCATAGGGCCAGATCGGGCCTTCGTGCGTGGCGGCCACGGCGATGGCCTTGGCCGTGTCGAGGGCGGAGCCGCCGCCCAAGCCAATGACGACATCGCAACCCGCCTTGCGGCAGACGGCGGCACCGGCGTCGATGGAGTCGGTCGTCGGGTTGGGTACGGAGCCGGTATAGAGGGTAACCTCCACACCCGCCGCAGTCGCCAAGTTGCGCACGCGGTCGGCCAGGCCGCTTTTAGCCGTAACCGCCCCGCAAACCAGCAGGGCTTTCCGGCCCAGGCCGGCGATCTGGACGCCCGCCTCCGCCAGTTTGCCGTGGCCAAAGATGATCTTCACCGGGATCGAGAATTCAAACGTGCTGCTCATGATGAACTCCTGTCGATGCTAAGAGCCTATCCGGAACCCTACCTCGTACATTTCTTGCGGACGCCCCGGAGGTGCGTCCCTACCGATTTTTCCATTCGACGAACTGGCTTCCCGTGTATCCCATGTCGGCAGAGACAGCCGCGGCGCAGTCAAGTACCAGGGAGCGCAGCCTCCTCTCCATCTCCGCGGTCCGACGGCTGGCAAGCCCCGTCACGCCCAGGCCGGCAACGATGTCGCCCTGGACGTCGAAAACCGGCGCGCCCACGCAGTAGATCCCCTTGGAATACTCCTCGCGATCACAGGAAAGGCCGGTGCGTCGGGTTGCTGCCAGCTCCCGCATGAGCGCGCCGGGACTCGTATGCGTGTGCTTCGTGAGCGCGGGCATCCCCGCGGCAAGAATGGCTTGGACGCGCTCTGCGGGCAGGAAGGCGAGCAAGGCTTTCCCGAACGCATTGGCGTGGGCGTACAGGAGGCTTCCCGGCGTGACCCGCAGGTAGAAATCGGTGCCCGGCGCCACGGAGTCCAGCACCAGCATCCGGTTCTGTTGGAGCGTATGGATCTGGCAGGTCTCGCCCGTCTCGGCCACCAGGCGTTCGAGGTGCCTGCGCGCCCGGGCGCGCAGGTCGATGCGGTTCTGCAACTTCATGCCCAGCGAAATGAACCGCGTGCTGAGCTGGTAACCGTTCGAGGCCGGGTCCATCTCGACGTAGCCGCGGGCAGCGAGGCGCCGGAGGACCCGATACACGGAGTTGACCGCCAGCCCGAGGCGCCGCGACAGGTCGTTGATGCCGAAAGCCCCGGGCTTTTCCGCGAGGAATTCCACCAGGTCCAGCGCCATGTCCACCGCGGGAGCGGCATAGGCCGCAGCATTTCCGTTTTCTTTCTTCTTCGCCATTCATCACCGCCTTGTTCCGCTTGAGGAATGACTATATCGTATATGGAACACGGGGCGCGTTCAAGGCTTTTCGGTGGCCATTCTACAGGATCGGCGTCGACTTGCGTTACGCCAGCGGCGACCGGCCGGAGACGGAATGGATAGGACGTACAAGCTGCATTTTACGAAGAGGGGCGAGTGCCGATGCCATGCCATCCCCCTCCTCTGGCCCTCGTCCCGACAAGCCGTAACGGAAGCCCCGCTGCCGTTTCGCTGTCACGCCACCGCAACCGCACGCGTGCTCTCGCCTGTGACGAGCGGTGCGTTCAGCACCAGCCGGCGGGGCGGTGCGTCGGGATGCGCGAGTCGCCAGTAGAGCAGGCGCGCGGCCTCGGCGCCGATCTCCTCCAGCGGCACGGCCGCTGTCGTCAATGCCGGGC
>CAYQJG010000175.1:0-4452 GCA_964417715.1 uncultured Lentisphaerales bacterium
GCTTGCTCGGATCGGGGTAGTTATTGAGCCGCTTGCTCATCTTCTTGCCGTCTTCCGCCAGCACGAGGCCATTCACGACCACGTTGCGGAAGGGCGCCTTGTCGAACAGCAGCGTGCCGAGCACGAGCAGCGTGTAGAACCAGCCGCGCGTCTGGTCCAGCCCCTCGGCGATGAAGTCCGCCGGGAAGAAGGCCGTC
The DNA here is from genome assembly GCA_964417715.1 of uncultured Lentisphaerales bacterium. Lineage (GTDB taxonomy): Bacteria > Verrucomicrobiota > Kiritimatiellia > RFP12 > CAYQJG01 > CAYQJG01. The sequence goes on from CAYQJG010000175.1 coordinate 198, forward strand.
AGGTCGGCGCCGCGTTCAAACGGGTAATGCTGCTGGGCGTAGGGCATGGCACCCGACTCGAACCAGCAGTCGAGGACTTCGGGTGTGCGGCGGTAGGTCTTGCCGTCCTTGACGATCACGACCTCGTCGACGAAGTGCTTGTGCAGATCGGTGACCTTCGTCCCAGACAGGCGTTCCAGTTCAGCGATCGAGCCGACGCACACCGTATCGCGCGGATCCTGCTCGTTAACCCAGACGGGGATGCAGGAGCCCCAGAAACGGTTGCGGCTGATGTTCCAGTCCTTGGCCTCGCGCAGCCAGTTGCCGAAACGCTTGTCGCCGACGTACTCCGGCATCCAGTGGATGGAGTCGTTGTTGGCCACGAGGCGGTCGCGCACGTCCTCGATCCTGACGTACCAGGCCTCGATGGCGCGGTAGACGAGCGGGGTATCGGTGCGGTCGCAGAACGGGTAACTGTGCACGATGGTCGACTGGTGGACCAGTTTGCCTTCGTGCTTGAGGCGCTTGATGATCTCCTTGTCGGCGTCCTTGCAGAACTTGCCGGCATACTCGGGCACGCGCGCGGTGAAGCAGCAGGCCTCGTCGAGCGGATCGACCAGTTCGATGCCCTCGGCGCGGCAGACACGGAAGTCATCCTCGCCATAGGCCGGCGCCATGTGCACGAGGCCGGTGCCATCGCCGGTGGTCACGAAGGCATCATTGAGGACGCGGAAGGCCTTCTGGTCGGCGAAGTGCGGGAAAATCGGCTCATAGCGCCACCCCAGCAGATCGGCGCCCTTGAGCGTGGCGACCAGCGTGTACTCCTCGCCTGTCTTGTAGAACGATGAGAGACGGGCGGCGGCCAGCACGTAGCAGACGCTGTCGCGGATGTCGCGCACGCAGACATAGTCGATCTCGGGCCCGGCACAGATGGCCAGGTTGCCGGGCAGGGTCCAGGGCGTGGTGGTCCAGACCAGCACGTGGGTGGCGCCCCAGGCCGCGGGTGCGCCATGCGTCACGCGGGCACGCACGGTGATGGCCGGGTCCTGCACGTCCTTGTAGTTGTTGCCGGCCTCGAAGTTGCTGAGCGGCGTGGTCAGCTTCCAGCTGTAGGGCATGATCCGGTACGACTTATAGATCCGGCCCTGGTCCCAAAGCTGCTTGAACACCCACCAGATCGACTCCATGAACGAGGGGTCCATGGTCTTGTAGTCATTATCGAAATCGACCCAGCGCCCCATGCGGGTGACGGTCTTGCGCCATTCGGCGACGTAGCGCAGTACCATCGAGCGGCACTGCTCGTTGAAGGGGGCGATGCCGAGTGTGCGGATCTCGTGGGCGCCGTTGACGCCGAGGGCCTCCTGTGCCAGGGCCTCGATGGGCAGCCCATGGCAGTCCCAACCGAAGCGCCGCTCGACGTGGCGGCCACGCATGGTCTGGTAACGCGGCACGATGTCCTTGATGGTGCCGGCCAGCAGGTGGCCGTAGTGCGGCAGGCCGGTGGCGAAGGGCGGCCCGTCATAGAAAACGTAGTCGCGCCGGTCGGTCTTGCGGGCCAGGCTCTTGCGGAACGTATCGTGGCGTTCCCAGAACGACAGCACGTCCCGTTCCATGGCGGCAAAATCGGGCTTATTGGAGGCAGGTTGGTACATGGTTCCTCGTCTCTTGATGTGGCACACAGGATAGCGCTTGGCCGAGTATGGGGCAAGGCCCCAGAGACTTTGCTCCAGTCGGGGGTCTGAAATGCGATGGAACCATGCATCTGTGTGTGGCATAATATCGCCCATGGGGTCGGCATGTTGGCCATTCCGACTGGCAGTCCCCCAACAGAAAGGAAGGCGTCAGATGCGACCTTTCGCAACACATGCCAACCGCGCAAGCTTGACGTGCCTGCTCGTGCTCTGCTTCGCACCTCATGCCCACGCAGTCACCAACATACATGTCCTGGCGTGGAATAACCTCGGCATGCACTGCATGGATAGCGCGTACTCCATCTTCTCGATCCTGCCGCCGTATAATGTTCCAGAGGTGCAGATCGTGCAGACGGTCAACAACTCCAGCGCGGTCCTGTTGCGGAGCACCAATGGCGTCGTGGTGACGTATGAGGCCGTGGCGGACCCGGACGGCTCAATCAACCGAACATCGGTCGGCAAGACCGATTTCTGGCAGCACCTGCCTGAACTGTTTGGCTTCGCCTTGCCGCCGGACGTCGGGCTGCCCGTGCCAGGTCCCCACATGTACGCCATGCCTGGCGTCGGCAACACGCCACAACGGATCGTGACCTTTGAAACCAATCTCAACTGGTTCGTGGCCTACGGCCTGCCGATCGTGCCGTATGACGATGCGGGCAAGCCCAACAGCTACCCGCTCATCCGGGTAAGGGCCACTACGCCAACCGGCGCCGCGCCGGCCAGCACGGACGCTGTGATTCCCGTGTCGGATGAGATGGACTGCAAACTGTGCCACCTGTCCGGATCAGGTGCAGCGGCGGAACCCGCAGCTGGATGGGTCAACGACCGCGACCCGGGACGCGACTACCGACTGAACATTCTGCGCATGCATGACCAGCGCATGGCGACGAACACGCAGTTCGCCGCCGCATTGGCGGCGCGGGGGTTCAGCCCCGGTGGTCTGTATGCCACGGTGGTAACCAATCACCACGCGATCCTCTGCGCCGCCTGCCACCAGTCCGAAGCACTGCCGGGCTCCGGGTACGGCACTGTGCCTCCTCTCACGCGCGCCATTCACTCCCTGCACGCCGGCGTCGTTGACCCCCGAACAGATCCGCCCCGAACACTCAACGACTCCACGAACCGCACCGCCTGCTACACCTGCCATCCGGGCGGCTTCACGGCGTGTCTTCGCGGCGCCATGGGCGAAGCGATCGGCCCTGACGGCGGCATGTCGATCCAGTGCACGAGTTGTCATGGTCCCATGTCGGCAGTCGGCTCTACAAGTCGCACGGGGTGGATCAACGAACCCAACTGTCAGGCCTGCCACACGGGCACCGCCACAAGCAACGGCGGGCAGATCCGCTTCACATCGGCCTTTGCAACAGCAACTGATTTCAGCAACGGCACCGTGCGCCTGCCGACTGACCGAACCTTCGCCACGAGTCTGAACGCGCCCGCACCCGGACTCTCACTTTTCCGCTTTTCGCGCGGCCACGGCTCGCTCGTCTGCTCGGCCTGCCACGGATCCACTCATGCCGAATTCCCGAGCCGCGAACGCAACGACAACCTGGCCAACATCGGGCTGCAGGGACATATCGGCCAACTCGTTGAGTGCGCCACCTGCCACGGCACGGCGCAACCGATCTCCCGCAGCGGCGGCCCGCACGGCTTGCACACGGTGGGCACACGCTGGGTCGGCGATTCCGGGCACCGCGCCCCGGCCAACCGCAATCCGGTAACCGACTGTCAGAAATGCCACGGCACCGACTACCGCGGCACGGTCCTGTCGCGCATGAAGGCCGATCGCAAGATGGCACAGAAGGAGAATGAAGCAGGCCGCCTGTTCTGGCGCGGCGCCACGATCGGCTGCTACAGCTGCCACAACGGTCCATCCGGGGACAGTACCGCGCCTGCCGCGCTCACGGTCGCCCACAAGAGTGCCACCACCGGCGCCGGCGTACCGGTAACCGTCGTGCTGACGGCTTCAGGGGCGGCGAGTTCCTGGCGCATCGTGACACAGGGCCATGGCGGCGGCGTGGCGCTGGCGGGCAACCAAGCCACCTACATCCCCAATCCTGGCTACAGCGGCACAGACCGGTTCACCTTTGCGGCATATAACGGCGTGGATTCTTCGCTCGGCACCGGCACGGTCACCGTGGTGGCCTACTCGAGCACCAACGATGGCGTACCCGACTGGTGGCGTGCAACGCACTTCGGCGGCAATGGCCAGACCACAAACGGCCTTTCGGCGGCGACCGCCGATCCCGATGGCGACCGCGTGGTCAATCTGGGAGAGTTTCTGGCCGGCACGGATCCTCTCGACAGCCGCAGCGTCCTGCGCTTCATCGACATCGCGCGCACGGGCACCGCGTGTGTCCTCACCTTCGCATCGGTGCTGGGAGAGCGCTACCATGCCGACCGCGCGACCAACCTGATCGCCGCAACCTGGCGGGATTGCAGCGGCCTGGTCTGGGGCCACACCGACTCGACGGTCTTCAGCGACACGAATGCGGCCGCACGGCCGCGTGCCTTCTACCGCATGGCACCCGAACCGTAGAAATGAAAAAAGGCCGTGAATACGGCCTTTTTGTGATGGTGCACCC
>CAYQJG010000176.1:0-4421 GCA_964417715.1 uncultured Lentisphaerales bacterium
AGGTGTCGTAGTCGGTCGAGACCGTCTCGGGGTTGCAGTTGACCATGATGGTCTCGTAGCCGAGGTCGCGCAGGGCGAAGGCCGCGTGGACGCAGCAGTAGTCGAACTCGATGCCCTGGCCGATGCGGTTCGGCCCGCCGCCCAGGATCATCACCTTGCGCGGCTTGGTGCTGGCCTGCGATGTGTCCTTGGCGAGGTAACTCGAGTAGTAGTAGGCGGCGTTCTCGACGCCGCTGACGGGCACCGCGTGCCAGCCCTCGACCAGCCCGAGCTGCAGGCGGCGGTCACGGATGGCCTTCTCAGATACGCCCAGGATCTTGGCCAGGTAGCGGTCGGCGAAGCCGTCGCGCTTGGCTTGCAGGAGCAGTCCGTCGGACGGCACGTGCCCCTTGCGGGTGAGGAGTTGCTGCTCGAGTTCGACCAGTTCCTGCATCTGCCGCAGGAACCAGTGCTTGATCTTGGTGAGTTCGAACAGCTGGTCGAGCGTGGCGCCCTTGCGCAGCGCCTCGTAGAGGATGAACTGGCGCTCGCTGCTGGGCTCGCGCAGCATGTCCAGCAGGTCCGCCAGCGAACGGGTGTTGAAATCCTTGGCGAAACCAAGGCCGTGGCGCCCGTTCTCGAGCGAGCGGATGGCCTTCTGGAAGGCTTCCTTGTAGTTCTTGCCGATGCTCATGACCTCGCCGACGGCCTTCATCTGCGTGCCGAGCTTGTCCTGAACGCCGCGGAACTTCTCGAATGCCCAGCGCGAGAACTTGATCACCACGTAGTCGCCCGAGGGTGTGTACTTCTCGAGCGTGCCGTCGCGCCAGTAGGGGATCTCGTCGAGCGTCATGCCGCTGGCCAGCTTGGCCGAGATCAGGGCGATCGGGAAACCGGTGGCTTTCGACGCCAGCGCGGACGAACGCGACGTGCGCGGGTTGATCTCGATGATCACGATGCGCCCGGTCTGCGGATCATGTGCGAACTGGACGTTGGTGCCGCCGATCACGCCGATCGACTCCACGATCCGGAAGGCGTACTCCTTGAGCTGGTCCTGAACCTTCTTGTCGATGGTCAGCATGGGCGCCGAACAGAACGAATCGCCCGTGTGGACGCCCATCGGGTCGATGTTCTCAATGTAGCAGATCACGATCATCTGGTTCTTGGCGTCGCGGACGACCTCGACCTCGAGTTCTTCCCACCCCAGCACGGATTCCTCGATCAGGCACTGGTGTGTCATCGACGCGGTCAGGCCGCGGTTGACGATCGTGCGCAGTTCCTCGATGTTGTAGACCAGTCCGCCGCCGGTGCCGCCCATGGTGTAGGCCGGCCGGACGACCACCGGGTATCCCAGTTTCGCCGCGATGACCTCGGCGCCCTCGACCGAGTAGGTCACTTCGCTGGCCGGCATCTCGATACCGAGTTTGGTCATCGTGTCCTTGAAGACCTGCCGGTCTTCGCCGCGCTCGATGGCGTCGAGGTTGACGCCGATCACCTTCACGTCATAGCGGGCGAGAATGCCGGCCTTGGCGAGTTCCGAGGCGAGGTTGAGGCCGGTCTGGCCGCCGAGGTTGGGCAACAGGGCGTCGGGTCGTTCCTTGGCGATGATCTGCTCGATGCGCTGGACATTCAGGGGCTCGATGTAGGTGACATCCGCCATGCCGGGATCGGTCATGATCGTGGCGGGATTGGAGTTCACCAGCACGATCTTGTACCCCAGCGCGCGCAGAGCCTTGCAGGCCTGGGTGCCGGAGTAGTCGAATTCGCAGGCCTGCCCGATGACGATCGGGCCGGAACCGATGATCAGAACCTTGTGAATATCGTCACGCCGCATGCCATTCCCCAGCCTTTCTTGGGTGGCGTCCCGCGTGTTGGCCGAACGGCCGCTTCGCGCACGCGAGTCGCCACCGAGTTGGGGGCATAGCCTGCCTGTTGTGCGGCGCAGCGTCGAGCCCAATCGATACGGCAAAAGTGCCTATACCGCCTCATTCGCCGCCGAGTCGCCGACCACGTCCACGGGCAGGTCGTTGAGCAGCTTGACGACCTCATCGAAACGGAAGTCGAGATCCACCACGGCCTTGACGCGACCCTTGCGGTCTTTGATCGGGTGGGCGATCGTCAGCGTGAGTTTGCCCGTGAACTGCGAGACGAAGAGGTCCGAACAGTAGGGTTCTCCGGTGGCCACGACTTCCTGCAGCCAGATGCGTTCGCCGAAATCGGCGTTGAGGAGGTCGCGGAACAGCGCCTTCTCGCCGCGCTGGGCATGGACTTCCGAGATGCGCTGGCCGGTTGTATCGGTGACGGTCACGAGCTGCAGGAACGGCTCGTCGCGCAGGAAACGTTCCAGCCGGGGTTCGAGGCGGGCCGGTTTGAGCGACCGGACGTCGGGCGACTGCAGGAAGCGTTCCGCCAGTTTGCCGGCTTCGGCGATGGCCGCGGCCTTGACGCGCTGGAAGTCCGACTCGAACATGGACGGCACGTGCCGCTTGGCCTGGGCGATCATCTCTTCCGGCGATATGCTCGTGGTGCGTCCGTGGGCGTATTGCTCCATAACCCACGCGTTCATGCGCTTGATGCCGGGGTGGCGCTTGCTGATCGGCTCCGATTGCCCGCCGCGCGCCGTGCGCGCGTAATCGTTCAACCACTGGGCGATGCCGGCCACGCCCGACTTGTCGGTTACCATCACCTTGAGCGGCCGGTTGAGAACCCGGTCGGTGTCGAAGATGTTGTAGATCTCGGGGTTTTTGAGGATGCCGTCGGCATGGATGCCGGCACGCGTGGTGTTGAACTCCGCGCCCACGAAGGGGTAGTTGGCAGGCACGTCGGCCCGGACCGTGTCGCGGAAGTAGTCGGCGATCTCGGTGATGACCGTCGTGTCGATGCTGTCGTCCGCGCCGGTCAGCGCGAGATACTCGATGACCGCGGCCTCGAGCGGCGGGTTGCCGGTACGCTCGCCGAATCCGAGCAGCGAGGCGTTAAGCGCGGCGATGCCGAAAAGCCAGGCCGTGCAGGCGTTCGTATGGACGTGGTGGAAGTCGTTGTGACCGTGCCACTCCAGCCACTCGGCGGGATAGCCCAGTTCATGGCGGAAGGCGTAGGCCAGTCGCTGCACGCTGCGCGGCAGCACGGCGCCGGGGTAGGTGATGCCATACCCCATGGTGTCGCACAGACGCACCTTGACCGGCAGGCCGCTGTCTTCCGCCAGCTTGAGCAGTTCCTCGGCGAAGGGCAGGCAGAAACCGTGTATGTCGGCACGGGTCACGTCCTCGAAGTGGCAGCGTGGCACAATGCCTTCGGCCAGCGCCGCCTTGACAATCGCCAGGTACTCGTCCATCACTGCGCGCCGGTCGGTCTTGAGCTTCAGGAAGATGTGGTAGTCGGAAACCGAGGTCAGAATGCCGGTCTCCTTCAGGCCCAGCGCCTTGACGATCTTGAAGTCTTCGGCGTTGGCGCGAATCCAACCGGTTACCTCGGGGTAACGGTAGCCCAGCGCGAGACACTTCTCGACTGCTTCACGGTCGCGCGCGCTGTACAGGAAGAACTCCGACTGGCGGATCAGACCCTTGCGGCCGCCCAGGCGGTGCAGCAGCGTATAGAGGCGCACGATCTGATCGGGCAGATAGGGGGGGCGAGCCTGCTGGCCGTCGCGAAAGGTCGTATCGGTGATCCAGATGTCGGTGGCAGGTTCGGGGCGCACCGTCTGGCCGTCGAACAGGATGCGCGGCACCGATGTGAAGGGAAACTGGTCGCGGTAGAGCGCGGGCTTCTCGACCTCGACGAGCGGGTGGCGTCGGGTGGGTTGCGGCGCGGCGTAGGGTTGGAAGGTTGACATGGCGGTGTGACCGGTTACGGGTGGCTGGGCGTGACTACAGGTACTTCGCGGCGATCGCAGCCAGATCGCTGCGCTCGCTCGTCTGGAGCGTGATGTGGCCATGGATGGCCAATTCCTTCAGGCGTTCGGCCGCATACGTCAGCCCGTTGCTGGCGGCGTCGAGGTAGGGATTGTCGATCTGGTAGGCGTCGCCCGTCAGGATGACCTTCGTACCTTCGCCGGCTCGGCTGACCACGGTCTTGACCTCGTGGGGCGTCAGGTTCTGGGCTTCATCCACGATCATGAACTGCCGCGCGATCGAACGTCCGCGGATGTAGGTGAGCGCCTCAAGTTCCAGGATGTCGTTGTCCATCAGTTGCTGAATGCGGTCCTGCGGCGAGATCTTGTGGCCCTTGCGGCTGACCGGTGTGGGCAGCGCCGGCGCGGGCTGGCGCAGCAGGTAGGCGAGGTTGTCGAAAATCGGTTCCATCCAGTGCGACAGCTTCTCCTCCTTGGCGCCCGGGAGGTAGCCGATGTCCTTGCCCACCGGCACGATCGGACGCGACACCAGGATGCGGTCGTAGGCGTGCTCGTGCAGCACCAGGTGCAGGCCCGTCGCGAGGGCCAGCAG
>CAYQJG010000177.1:0-4093 GCA_964417715.1 uncultured Lentisphaerales bacterium
CTTGCCGCGCTTGCGGACCATCTCGTTCAGGCGGCGCATGAAGTGGTGGAAGAGCTCGCGCCCGTCCTTGAGCCCGTTCTGCTCCATGTAGCGCTTGGTATCAGGCAACTCCAGCAGCTTGCCCATCGTGGTCTCGTCACCGCCGATATGGAAGTACGGTGAATGCGCGAAAACGTCGCACGCCTCGCCCAGGATCGTGTCGAGTGCGGCATAGGTCTCGTCCTTGCCAATGTGGATCATCGGCAGGTCGATGGGCTTGCCGTCAGGGCCGGTGGCGCCGAACAGCTCGGGCATGGCCCGGCGCATCGCGGCGGAGTGCCCCGGAAGGTCGATCTCGGGCACCAGCGTGACCCCCCGGGCCTCGGCAAACGCGACCAGCCGCGTCAAAGCCTCCCGGTCGTAGACCGTTGGCGGGATGCCGCCGTGCGAAGCCGTGTTCCGGGTGCCCAGCAGCGGGTAGGCGGCGGACGGGAAGGTCCAGCCCTGGTCGTCCGTCAGGTGCAGGTGCAGGTAGCGAACCTTGTACACGCGGCAGGCCTGAATGGTCTGCTCAAGCGCCGGGAGCGGTATCCGTTGGCGGCCAAGGTCGACCATCACGCCCGTGAAGTCGGCGTAGGGCCAGTCCTTGACCGTCATTCGTGGCAGGCGAACGGACGTGCCCTGCACCTCCAGCGCCTGCAGAAGCGTGGCCGTTCCTTCAGCAACCGCACGATAGTCGAAGCCCTCGACGGCGGCCTGTCGGTCGACGGCGAGCGTGTGCGCATAGTCGCGCACGCGCACCACGCGCTGCTTCTGCACGGTGAGTATATCCTCGTCCGCCCGAAGCGCGGCGTTCACCTTCAGCACAATGTCGCCTGCCTGTGCGACTCCCGCAGCAACCGGGAGACGGAGTCCGGTGGCCAGATGGATTTCGTCGCTCACGATCACCGCCAGCGGCCCAAGGCTGGGAGTGCCGGCCACGACCCGGCTGGCGGACGTGAGTTCCAGGTAGCCGTCCCCCCCTGCAAAGGTCTTCGGACGCGGGATCAGCTGCGGAGCCGCCCCTGCCCCCGCGGCCGAGGCCAGAAGCAGAGCGCCGGCCAGCATCGCCACTGGCCCCACGCGCAAACGGCTCGACACACTGTGAACATGCCTCTTCATCCTGCCCCTGCTATCTGGCGATGCGTTGCCTCGCGCGGCCTGGCGCACCGTCGTGATTCCTATATTGCCTTTTCTTGGCTTTGCATGCAAGGGTCATCTTCTGCCGCCGTGCGCAATAAACCCAACGAGAATGCACATGTGTGGCCAAACCGCCGTCCGGTGATTACCTACGATTGACATTTGTCTGGCCGCGTTGCGCAGCGCAAGCGTGCTGGTGACGCACCTGTGCGGGTGGTGTTAGCCATGACCGTAGCGTCTGCTATGTTCGCGTGGTCTCCGTGAACGGGGGCCCTTGGATGGCCGCACCTCCACGACATGTCGCGGGGCCGTTGAAGCACCGTGCTGTCGTACAAGGCCGCCTGGGCGAATCGGTATGGCAGGAAGGCTCCCAGCGCCCGGCGTGCCGTGTGGTGTAACCAATGCGTAGTCGCCCACTGCGACCGCACGGTGGTGGGCCACCTCAACCCTGACGGCATGCTCGCATGCATCTTGGCCGAAGCCAATCCCGATATGAAGGCGGTACGACTATGACCAACGCGGCGCCAAAGCAGCCCCGACCTCCGGTCCCCTCGCCAAGGACATTGCTGTGGTCGTCGCTGCCAGGGATGGCAGCGATGCAATCCCCCACTACTGGACCTTCATCCACTCCGTGGTCTTGCCGCCGGCCTTCTGCAGGTAGAGGATCGGGTAGCCGCTGGAGTTGGGGCGGATCTGGTAGCCGTAGTCGTCCTTGCCGCCGTTCTGATACTGCAGCACAAGGCGGCCGCCGGCTGCCGTCCAGCGCCCGGACGTCGCAGGCGAAGCTCCCTGCGAGGCCACTCCCGCGCGGCCAGTCTCATTGCCGCCGGCATCCTTGTAGGTGAAGCTGTGCGCCGACTCCGAACTGTCGCTGAGGATGAACGAACCATCGGCGCGCAGGGCGGCGAACGTGGTCTTCTCCCAGGAGGAATTGCCGACCGCCTTGTACTCCCAGTTCTTCCAGATACCCACCAAGGCGGCCGCCTTGCCGGCAACCGGCGCGCCAGCCGCAGGTGACGCCTGGGTGCTGACGTCGAACGTGCCGAAGATGGCGCGCAGCGTCGTCGCACGCGCCTCGATGCGCGCCGGCATACCGATCGCGACCAGGCTGACAGCAGTGCGATCCAGAATCGTCGTGAAAACGCGCACCTGCGCGGTTCGTCCGTCCGCACCGGTCCCCTGCCATGTCGCGGTGACGCCAGCCCGTTTGCCCGCCGACAGATCCGTCACGTCGCCGACGCGCCGCAACCCGGGTGCGAGTTCCTGCACGCGCGTCTCGATCGCCTGAAGCAAACCCGGATCCCTGACCGACTTGACATCGCCGGCTTCGGCCCCGGCCACCAGGTACAGTTCCTGGTCGGCCGCCGCATCGTCCGGCAGCAGCACGATGACGCCGTCGCTGACCGCCTTGGTGTCGTTCAGCTTCCAGTTGCCCGGATAGCGGAACGTGGCGCCCTGCGGGTGGGTGTAGACATTCGGCAGGCGCGCCGACGAATCGGCGCGGGAACAGGATGTGCCAAACGATAGTGAACTGAACATCAGGGCAAGCAGCGTAATTATTCTCATCGCATAACCCTCACCCAACGTGGACAAAACGCAGATTGACGAATGTCGAACCGCAGAATCAAGAAGTGAAATTTCCCACTTCATGATTCGGACCTCGTCAATCGTCAATCTGCGGTTCTCCTGCTGTGTCGCACAACCTTGGCATGCCCTTCGTGACCCAAGAGCCCACCACGGGTCTATGCCTTCGCCACGCCGATGTGGCAGGTGTGACCGTTGAGGTCGACTGCAGTGCCATCGGCGGCATCGCCGAACGTGATCGCCGTGCAGAGCGTCTCCGCCAGCACGTGGTCACGGAACGACTCGACCGCAGCGCGCAGCGCAACGTCCGTGGCGACGGTCAGGTGGATACGCTGCGTGACCTCGAAATCGGCGTCTTTGCGCAGGCTCTGCACTTTGCTCACGAACTCACGCGCCAGGCCCTCAGACACCAGTTCGGGTGTCAGCGCGGTCTCGAGCGCGACGATCACATCACCCTCGGCCGCGACCACGAGCCCCTCGCGCGGCGTCCGCTGCAGCGCCACGTCGCCGGGCTCCAGCACGACCGTCTCGCCAGCCAGAACCAGTGTCAGGGCGTGGCCGGCCGCCAGCGCGGCCGTCTGGGCGGGTGGCAACGCCGCGATTGCGGCCGCCACGGCCTTCATCTTCTGGCCGAAACGCGGACCGAGCTTGCGGAAATCGGCCTTCACCTGGATGTTGGCGAGGGCGGTTTCGTCGGAGCCGTAGGCCACGCACTTCACATTGAGCTCGTCGGTCGCAAGCGCCTCGAACGCCCGCACCTGCCGCAGGACGTCGGCCTTGCCGGACACGACGTGCAGCGTGCCCAGCGGCTGGCGCACCTTGAGGTCGTGCTCGGTGCGCAGCTGGCGACCCAGGCGGACAACGGTCTGCACGAGCGCCATCTGCGTCTCAAGTTCGGTATCACGCAGGCGCGCGTCGGCGGTCGGGAAGTCGCACAGATGCACGGATTCGGGCATTTCCGGGCCGCGCAGGTTGCGGTAGATCGTCTCGCTGACGAACGGTGTAAAGGGCGCGGCCACCTTGCAGAACTGCACCAGAACGTAGTGCAGCGTGCGGTAGGCCTGGTCCTTGTCGGCGTCGTTCTGCGACTTCCAGAAACGCCGGCGGCTGCGCCGGATGTACCAGTTGGTCAGGTCCTCGACAAACTGCACAAGCGGGCGCACCGACTTCTGCAGGTCGTAGTTGTCCATCGCGGCCGTGACGTCGGCCACGAGGGTCTCGAGTGAACTGACGATCCAGCGGTCGAGCTCGTTCGGACTCTCGGGTCTAACCGGCGTGCCGACCTGCCAGCCGTCGACGTTGGCGTAGGTCACGAAGAAGCTGTAGGCGTTCCACCACGGGATCAGCAGGT
>CAYQJG010000178.1:0-4045 GCA_964417715.1 uncultured Lentisphaerales bacterium
CCCCACCAGATCTGGCGCGAGATGCACCAGTCGCGGATGTTTTCCATCCAGTCGAGGTAGACCTTGTCCCAGCGCGCCGGCGTGAATTGCACGCTGCCGGAACGCACGGCGGCGATCGCCGGTTCGGCCAGGGGTTTCATGCGCACGAACCACTGCAGCGACAGGCGCGGCTCGACCACCGTGTCGCAGCGGTAGCAGTGGCCCACGGCGTGCGTGTGCGGATCGATCTTCTCGACCAGCCCCAGCGCCTCGAGGTCGGCCACCAGTTGCTTGCGGCAGGCGAAGCGGTCCATGCCGGCATACGGGCCGGCCAGTTCGTTCATCGTGCCATCGCCGTTCATCACGTTGATGGACTCCAGCTGGTGGCGCGCCGCGACCTGGAAGTCGTTGGGGTCATGCGCCGGCGTGATCTTGACCACCCCGGTGCCGAAAGCCGCGTCGACATAGTCGTCGGCCACCACGCGCAACTCGCGGTTGAGGATCGGCAGAATCACGGTTTTGTTCAGCAAGTCGGTATAGCGCGGATCCTTGGGGTTCACGGCCACGGCCGTGTCGCCGAGCATGGTTTCCGGCCGCGTGGTGGCCACGACAACGGACCCGCCTCCGGCCACGGCGTAGCGGATGTGCCAGAGGTGGCCCTGCGTCTCCTGATGCTCGCTCTCCTCGTCCGAGAGCGCCGTGTGGCAGCGCGGGCACCAGTTCACGATGTAGTTGCCGCGGTAGATCAGACCCTCGTCATAGAGGCGGCAGAAGACCTCGGCCACGGCCTCGCTGAGTCCCGCGTCCATGGTGAAGCGCTCGCGCGACCAGTCGCAGCTCGATCCCAGCATGCGGAGCTGCCGCACGATCGTATCGCCGTACTCGCCGCGCCACTTCCAGACGCGTTCCACGAAGGCGTCGCGTCCGAGCACGTGGCGGGTGGTGCCCTCCTTGCGGAGCGCCTTCTCCACCACGTTCTGGGTCGCGATGCCGGCATGGTCGGTGCCGGGCAACCAGACCACGTTGCGCCCTTCCATGCGGCGCCAGCGCACCAGGATGTCCTGGATGGTGTTGTTGAGCGCGTGGCCCATGTGCAGGATGCCGGTCACATTGGGGGGCGGGATGACGACGCAGTACGGTTCGCCGCCACGGCTTGAGTCGCCATGAAACAGTCCGCGCTGCTCCCACCAGGGATACCACTTGGCCTCGACGGCCTTCGGATCGTAATGCTTTTCCATCGCCATGGCTCGGGTCCCCCAACGCGCCGGTCCGGCGCAAATCGGCGAACAGGATAGCACGCCGACACGCGGAAACGCACGCAAACTCAGCCAGCGGCAGACGTAGAACCCATCAGCCCCTCTTTCGATACCGGTGCCGACGCCGACCCCGACGCGCATGCACTTCCCAGGAAGAGAGGGCCGGCTAGCGCGTGTGGTGTGAACGGGTCGAGCTCCGCGAGACCAGGCGGCATGCAGAGGCGTCTGTTCTTGGACGCGGACCGAAGACCTGTCCTCAGGCGGTCTGCAGGAGTTCGTTTTGTAGAAACACATTCTCAGTCACCGCGTGAGGAAGACGATCCGTCGGGAACGCCGGCTACGCCTGCCGCATCTATATCCATAACCATCGGCGCTGCAACTAGTTGTCCATTCCTGGACGCTTGCAGTCGTTGCAGTTCGTGCAGGTCGCGGTGGAATAGCCGCGCCAGGTGGGACTCATAGCGCATGACCTGCCCGAGGGTTTGATCGTCCGGCATCAAGCATTCCTGGTGAAGAACTGCAAGTTGGCGTTGGGCGGCGTCGCTTTCTTGCGCAATGCCCTGCTGCACCTCGCTCAGCAGTTCGGCAACCGTCGTATGACGCCGGGCGGCCAGATGACCGATCACCTCACGGACTTCGCCGACGGTGGAGGGGCCGGACAACTCTTCCAGGAGGCCGTCCAGAGTGTCGCCGTTGCTGTCGTCGTCGGGCACCCCGTCATCGATTGCCGGACGCGCCTTGCAGGCGCGTTCCAGCAACCATTGCGCCGCGGATTCCGCGATGGGCTCGGCGTCCCCGGCCGTCGCGACCCATTGCACAAACTGCTGTTGCCGATGACGCTGCCGGTCATCGGCCGCATGTTTGTCCGTTTGCTCACGGATCGGCCGAAGAAGTTTCCGGGTCTCATAGCCGCTGATGCGCCGCATGCGCCATGCGGTGAGGATGCCGCGTTCCGCCAGGGTCTCCTCCACCATTCCCACGGGCGCCAGACTGGCGAGCATGGCTTGGCGGTAAACGCTCCAGTCTTCCGCGGACTCGAGTCCATCGACCACGGGCGACATTGCGTAGATGCCATGTCCCGTGCGGTTTCGGGAGGCAATCGCCTTGCCCTCCGCTGTCCGCGGGCCGGTGCTGTGCGAAGTCACCACGACCTCAACCGGCATGACGCCGGCCGTGTCCCCGGCGGGATTCGCCAGGCTGCTCGTCGCATCGATGCGCGAATTCATCGGGCGCCGCCTTTCCCACCCGCGGCGGACCGCCGTGCCATCGCGCCGGCAGGATCGCGGAATCCTGCCGATTTCCGTGGAATGAGCGGCATCACGATTTCGCGGAAAAAGCGCACAGGATCCTTGTCGAATTCGGTCTGCAACCGAATTGCGAATCGTTTCTCGCGGCCCTGGCACGCCCGCATCAGGTTGTCGAGCGCGGCAAGTGCTTGCGCGCGACCCGTGATGCCGCCCAGGCGGTTGTTCGTTCGAGGCACGTTGTGCGTCCGCATGTGCGTCTCCTTCTGTTTCCGTTACGAGTCAACACAGGGAGGTCCTGCTCCCATATGACGCTCAATATATACCCATGGAAAGGGACAACGGGCGCATTCGCAGACGAGAGCTGCGGACGCGCAGCAACGTGAAACGTCCCGGAATGTCCTGAAACGCCGCGAAGGGCAAAGAAAAACGCCGCGCAGATCGTGTTTTCGCTTGACACGTTCTTGGAGCGGTCCGACTTCACTCGGAATGAGTGTGCGGTTTGCGTCAGATTACGAGGCGATCAGCAGAGCCGGTTCACCCGCCCGACGCCGCGATCGGCGCCAGGCGCAGATCGCGCGCCGCGCACAGCCCACCCCACGCCGCGAATCGCATCGGTCGCGCTCCGTGCTGACGCTTGGGACCGAAGTTGCCGCGATGCAGACGAAAGACCTCGTTTACGAACGTCCGGCTGCCAATGGCCACGCCGTCGCTAAAGTAGCGCACGCGGCAGCGCAACACCTGCTGCAACGGCAGTTCGCCGCGCTCGCGTACGACTTTTGCCACTGTTTCTCGAGAAATCCCGGCTTTTTCGGCCATGCCGGCATGCTCCGCCACGCCCTGTTCCTCACCCGCGGCGTAGATCAGCAACCGGTAGTTCGCTGCCACCGCGCGCCAAGTCTTGCCGGACTTGCCTGCTTCGCCGCCGAGGACTGCCGTCAACCCCTCGCGCGCCCGCTCACGCCCTGCTACCGCTTCGCCATAGCCGCACCAGCAGTAGTCCTTCGGGTCCTTCACGATCCCGGCGCGCACCGCATTCAAGTCGATATACGCTGCCAGCGTGGCCAGCGCGCCAACATCCTGTCGTGCGCGGGTCGTATGCGCGGGCGGCTCCACCATCACGCTCTTGAACCGGTCCTCCCACAGTGTCCCGCAGCGACCCTCGCGCCGGTTGTACCACTGCGTGAAGCGCTGTTTCACTGTCTTCACGAACGCCGATACATCGTACATCCGCGCCCGCAGGCGACTCAGGTCCGCCTGCACCAGTCGCTCCAGCCCCTGTTGCCGCCACAGGGCCCATTGCGACTGCATCTCATGAATGGCCCGGCGGTCATAGATCGCCGGCAGGCGCGCAACGATCTCCGCCTCGTTAACATCCTGACGGTCAGGCACTTCCGCCAGAATGTGAAAATGGTTCGAGAGGATCGCGTAGGTCAGCACCCGCACGCCGCAGAACGTCTCTGCGCCGCGCATCAACTCGCGGAACTTCTCGCGCTCCAGATCGCCCAGGATCATCCGCCGGTCCACCACCCGACTCACGCAGTGGTAGTAAGCCTGCCCATCCGC
>CAYQJG010000179.1:0-4000 GCA_964417715.1 uncultured Lentisphaerales bacterium
CCGCGCGGTACAGCGGGACCTACGGGACCGCTGCGGCTCACGTCACGCGAGTGTGACGTGCACCGAATCGCGGACGCGCCGACCCCGCCGCGCATGCAACCTTGCGTCGGTGCCGGATTCCTGCCATTATTTCGGGCATGGTGACTGATGCGCGGGGGCGCTTCGTCGCTTCAACGACAACAACAAAGGGGAGTGTGCCATGGGATTCATGTTTGTAGTGTGGGTAGCGCTCGTTCTGCTTCTGGTGGCGTCATCTTGGACGATCTTCACGAAGGCTGGTCAGCCGGGGTGGGCGTCGCTGATACCGTTCTACAATGTATTCATCCTTCTCAAGATTGTCGGCAAGCCCGGCTGGTGGCTCGTGCTCTTCCTGGTGCCGGTCGTGAGCTTCGTGATTGCTATCATCGTCTGCCTTGAACTCGCCAAGGTCTTCGGCAAGGGCGGCGGGTTTGCCGTGGGTCTTCTGCTTCTGCCGATCGTGTTCGCGCCGATGCTGGCCTTTGGCGACGCCACGTACACGCCGCCGCCGGCTGCGGCCTGACCACTCCATGCAGATCAGCACCGGCCAAGGCGATTGCGGACAAACCACGTTGGTCGATCAGACCCGCGTCTGGAAAGACGATCCGCGCGTGGCTGCGGCCGGTGATCTCGACGAACTCGGCTCCTGGCTGGGTGTGATTGCGGCGCACCTGCCGCCGGTCTGCGACGCCCAGCGGGGGCAACTCGCCTGCTTCCAGCAGGATCTCTTTGCGCTGGGCGTTGTGGTACAATCGAGAGGCGAGTGGCCGATGTCCGGTCAGGCGCTGGCATGTGACCGGATCGATGCCTGGGCCGATGAGATGGACCGGCAGCTTGCGCCTGCTGTGGGTTTCATACTGCCGGGGGGTGCGCCGGTGGCGGCCTTCGCGCATGTGGCCCGGACCGTCTGCCGGCGCGCCGAACGCAGTCTGACGCCGCTGCTGCGCGAGGCCACGGGCGAGGCGGCGACGAACCTGCAGACGATTTGCGCACGACTGAATCGCCTGAGCGACGGGCTGTTTGTTCTGGCGCGTTATGTCAATCTGGCGAACGGCGTCTCCGACACGCCGTGCGGCGCGGCGGGATGTGCGCCGGCCGATGCGTGATGCATAGGCGCGGAATGGCTCCGGCGTGCAGGCACGCAGGCAGGGGAAGGAGCGTTCCATGGCCGCTTCAAACGACGGGGACGTGCGTTGCGGGCTCTGCCCCAAGCTCTGCCTGATCCGACCGGGTGAGAGCGGCGAATGCCGCGTCCGGATCAATGATGGCGGCGAACTGCGTGCCGTAACGTACGGGCGCCCCTGTTCGGTGCATGTGGATCCCATCGAGAAGAAACCCCTCTTTCATTTTCTGCCCGGCACGCCCATTCTTTCGCTGGCCACCGCAGGCTGCAACCTGCACTGCCAGAACTGCCAGAACTGGGAGATCTCGCAGTGCAACCCCGAGGACGTGCCGGCCTATGACCTTCCGCCGGACCAGGTTCCGCCCCTCGCCAGACGCAAGGCCTGTCCGTCCGTCGCCTATACCTACACCGAACCGCTCGTGAGCTTCGAGTATGTGCGTGACTGCGCCCAGGCCTGCCGTGCCGCGGGCCTGCGCAACGTCCTGGTCACGGCAGCGTACCTGAATCCCGGGCCGTTGACCCAATTGGCGCCGCTGATCGACGCGGCCAACGTTGATATCAAGGCCATGTCGGACGCGTTCTACCGCGACGTCTGCGCGGCCACGCTGTCGCCGGTGCTGGCTGCCATCGAGAAGCTCAAGGCGGGGGGCGTCTTCCTGGAAATCACCAATCTCGTCATTCCGACGCTTAACGATACCGACGTTCTGTTTCGCGATCTGGCGCGTTGGGTCGGCGCGCACGTGGGCGCGGAGACGCCGCTGCATTTCTCGCGCTTCTTCCCGCAGCATCGCATGACGCATCTGCCACCCACACCGATCGGCATCCTCGAACACGCCCGCGAGATCGCACGGGCGGAGGGGCTGAAGCATGTCTACATCGGTAACGCCGAGACGGCGGGCGGCGACGATACGGTCTGTGCGGGCTGTGCAGCGGCACTGGTGCGGCGGCAGCGCTATGTTGTGGCCCAGAACCGGATCCGGGATGGAGGGTGTCCGGACTGCGGCAGGCGTGTGAATGGCGTGTGGACCTGAAGGCTGGGTGACCGACATGACGCGTAGAGGGGTGCTCAGATGGCTGCTGTCGGGCGCTGCGGTTCTGGCCGTCGGCCCATTGCGGCTGTTGGCGGCTCGGGGCTTGCCCCGGTTGGGGCCGCCCCATCGCTATCTGGACGAGTCCGTCGTCTCGCAGCCTGCCGTGTGGGTAGGGTGAGTGTCATGTGTCGAACTGTGATAAGATGCGTGTGGCTTTCGATCGTCCTGGTCGGCTGTCGGCCGACCGACGCGGTTGTGGTTCAGGCGTCGCCGGGCGCGCATGCGCCGACGACACAGGAGGCGAACATGAAGACGAACGTGCTGCAGAGTCCGCTCGCTGGTCGTTGGTTTGCCGCTGCCCCGGCCGAGTTGAAGGCCGAGATCGATGCGTTGCGCCCGCAGCCGCCGCCCTCGCGTGTGGCAGGTGTCTGCGGCGTGATCGTTCCGCACGCCGGCTACCGCTACTCCGGGCAGGTCGCCATGCAGGCCTATGCCCGCCTCGACCCGGCGGCTTATGATCGGGTGGTTATCCTCGGACCCAGTCACTACGTGGGGTTGCGCAACCAGGTCAGCGTGCCCGACGCGGGCCGCATCGCCACGCCGCTGGGCGAAGTCGAGGTGGACAGCGATTTCGTGGCGGCGCTGCGGCGCAGTCCCATGGTGGTTTCGGATCCGCAGGCGCACCGTCGTGAGCACAGTGACCAGATCCAGGTGCCGTTGCTGCAGACCGTGTTTGGCGACCGGCATGTGCGATTCGTGACCCTGGTAGTCGGCCAATTCGACCCGCTGGCGACGCGCGCGTTTGCCGGTGTGCTGCGTCCGCTGCTCGATGACCGTACGCTGGTGGTGATCAGCAGCGACTTCATCCATCACGGACCGAGCTACAGCTACACGCCCTTCAAGGGCGACAACGTGGCCAAATCGATCTCGGATCTTGATCACCGCGTGTTGGGTCGGCTCGCAGCGCGCGATTTCGATGGATTTCTGGTTGTTTTTGACGAAACGGATGCGACGGTCTGCGGGCGCAACCCGCTGGCCATTCTGCTGGCCATGCTGCCGGCAACCGCCAAGGTCGAAGAGGTGGCCTACGATGCGTCGGGCCGGATACTGGGTGACTGGGAGAACTCCGTCAGTTATCTGAGCGCGCTGGTCAGGGGGCGGTGGAGCGAGCAGGTGACGGCCGGGGCGGTGCAGCCATCAGCTGAACTTACGGCGGCCGACCACGAGGTGCTGCTGAGACTGGCACGTATCTCCCTGATACAGGCGGTTCGGACCGGCGAGGCGCCGACGCTGGAGTCGACCGGGGTGGTGCTGACGCCGAACCTGCGGCAGGTGATGGGCGGGTTCGTGACGCTCACGCAGCAGGGACATTTGCGGGGTTGTGTGGGCGAGATCTTTCCCCGGCGCGAGATCTGGCGTGTGGTGCTCGACCAGGCCGTGAATGCCGCCCTGCACGATCCGCGATTCGATGCTGTTGGCGTCGACGAGTTGCCGGGGCTTGCGATCGAGATTTCGGCTCTGACGCCGCCGCACCCGGTGGCATCCTACAAGGAGATTGAGATCGGCAAGCACGGCATCGTCTTGTCCAAGAAAGGGCGCAGCGCGGTCTTTCTGCCCCAGGTGGCGACGGAGCAGGGGTGGGACCTGGCGGCTACGCTCAGTCACCTGGCCGTCAAGGCGGGGATGCGGGCCGACGCCTGGCGTGAGGGCGCGGAGTTCATGGTCTTCGAGGCGCAGGTCTTCCACGAACCCCGGCCGTGGGGTGGGGTTCGCTTTAGTCCGAAGTTCCTACGGCTTTCCCACGCTCTGGCATGCTCAACCCATTGAT
>CAYQJG010000180.1:0-3767 GCA_964417715.1 uncultured Lentisphaerales bacterium
ACTACGAGAGCCTGCAGGAACTCGGCGCGATCATGGGCTCGGGCGGCCTGATCGTAATGGACGAGGACACCTGCATGGTCGATGTGGCGCGCTTTTTCATCGAGTTCGTGCAGGAGGAATCCTGTGGCAAGTGTGTGCCCTGTCGCGTGGGCACCAAGCGCATGCTGGAGATCCTGGAGCGCATCTGCCGCGGCGAAGGCGTGATGGAGGACATCGCGCGGCTCGAGGACCTGGGCCGGTTCATCAAGGAGTCGTCGCTGTGCGGCCTGGGACAGACCGCGCCCAATCCCGTGCTCTCGACCATCCGGCATTTCCGCGAGGAATATGTGGCGCACATCCGCGACAAGCACTGCGCAGCCGGCGTCTGTCCCGCGCTCGTGCTGGCCCCGTGCCTGAGCGCCTGCCCGGCCGGCGTGTTCGTGCCGGGTTTCGTGTCGCTGGTGGGCGAGGGACGTTACGCCGAGGCGCTGAAACTGCATCGCGAGCGCAACCCGTTTGCGGCCGTCTGCGCGCGCGTCTGCTTCCACACGTGCGAGGACCACTGCCGCCGCAGCTCGCTTGACGCGCCCGTTTCAATTCGCGGCGTCAAGCGCTTCATGGTCGACCAGGAGGTCACGCTGCAGCGGCCCGACGTGCACGAGAATGCCGCCAACGCGGCGCGCAAAGTTGCCATCGTGGGCGCTGGCCCTGCGGGCCTGACCTGCGGCTACTTCCTGGCGCGGCTGGGGTACAAGCCCGTCATCTTCGAGAGCGAGGCGCGTCCCGGCGGCATGCTGGTGCAGGCCATCCCGGCCTACCGGCTGCCGCGCGAAACGCTGGCGCGCGAGATCCGCATGATCGAGTCGCTGGGCGTCAACATCCAGACCGGTCAGCGCCTGGGACGCGATTTTACGCTCAACGGCTTGCGCACCCAGGGGTATGAGGCCGTCTTCCTGGGGGTCGGCGCGCCCGACGGCGTCGGCCTCGATCTGCCCGGCAAGGAGGCCTTCGGGATCGTCGAGTCGATGGCCTTCCTGCGGCAGTACAACATCCGCGGCTCGGTTCCGGTGGGCCGGCGCGTGGTCGTGATCGGCGGCGGCAACGCGGCGATCGATGTGGCGCGCACGGCGCTGCGGCTCGGCAGCGAGAGCGTGACCGTCGTCTACCGCCGCACCCGCGAACAGATGCCCGCCTATGCCGAGGAGATTGACCAGGCGCAGCAGGAGGGCGTGCACCTGCGCACGCTCTGTTCGCCCGAGCGCTTCGAGGTGGTCGACGGCAAGGTCGCCGGTGTGGCCTGCAGCCGCATGACCCTCGGCGACTTCGACCGCAGCGGACGCCGGCGCGCGCTGGCCGGCGCGGCGGATGCGCTCGAGGTGATCCCGTGCGACCAGGTTGTGCTGGCCGTCGGGCAGAGCCTCGATACCCGCGGCCTGCTGGCCTCGCTTGAGGTCGAGCTGACCGACAACAGTTGGGTCAAGGCCGACCCGGTGACGGGCCGGACGTCGGTTCCGTGGCTGTTTGCCGGCGGCGACGCGGTCAGCGGTCCATCGTCGGTGGTCGAGGCGATCGGCGCCGGCGAACGGGCAGCGGTGGGCATCGACGCCGCGCTGACCGGCCAGGCGCACGCCTTCTGGCGCGCCTACCCGGATGTGGTCACGGACTATGACTCCGAGGCCGATCCGGTGCCGTATCCGCGCGAGGACCTGAACCTGATCAATCTCGCGCGCCGGCAGAACAACTTCGACGAGGTCGAGCAACCCTGGAACGAGGTCACGGCCCGGCGGCAGGCCCGGCGTTGCCTGCGGTGCGACTATGGCAAGGCCGGACAAGTCAAGGGGGCGCAGGCATGAGCGCAGTTACCATCAACGGACAGAAGATCGAGGTTGCCGACGGCACGACGGTCCTGCAGGCGGCGCGCCAGGCCGGCATTTTCATCCCGACGCTCTGCTTCCTCGAGAAGCGCGACCCGATCGGTGCGTGCCGCGTGTGCCTGGTCGAGGTCGAAGGCGCACGGACACTGATGGCGGCCTGTGCCACGCCGTGCGCCGCCGGGATGGTCGTGCACACCAGCAACGCCAAGGTGCGCGCGGCCCGCAAGCAGGTTGTCGAATTGCTGCTCTCCGAGCATGAAGGCAACTGCCAGCTCTGCGAACGTAACGAGGATTGCGAACTGCGCAAACTCGCCAGCGACATGGGCATCCGCACGGTGACGTACGAGGGCGCGCGCGCTGCGCCGCGGCAGGACACGAGCACGCCCGCTCTGGTGCGCGACAACGCCAAGTGCGTCAAGTGCCGGCGCTGCGTGACGGTCTGCGGCCAGGTGCAGGGCGTGGGCGCGCTCTTCCCGCAGGGGCGCGGCTTCGCCACGGTGATCGGCCCGGCCTTCACCAGCGATCTCGACGGCGTGGCCTGCGTGCAGTGCGGCCAATGCGCGGCGGTCTGCCCGGTGGGCGCCATCTCGGAGCGCAGCGCCATCGACGATGTCTGGAAGGCGCTGGAGGACCCGGCCAAGACGGTGGTGGTCGAGACCGCGCCGGCGATCCGCGCCGCGCTGGGCGAGGAGTTCGGTTTCCCGCCCGGCACCCGCGTGACCGGCAAGATGGTCTCGGCCCTGCGCCAGATGGGGTTCAACGCGGTGTTCGACACGAACTTCGCGGCCGACCTGACCATCATGGAGGAGGGGACCGAGCTGCTGACGCGCCTGAAGCAGGCGCTGGTGGACAAGCAACCGGTGGCCCTGCCGATGTTCACGAGCTGCTCGCCGGGGTGGATCAAGTTCGCCGAGTACTACTACCCGCAGTTCCTGCCCAACATCTCCACCTGCAAGTCGCCGCAGCAGATGTTCGGCGCCCTGGCCAAGACCTACTATGCCGGCAAGATCGGCAAGAAGCCGGCCGAGATGGTCGTCGTGTCGGTGATGCCGTGCACCGCCAAGAAGTTCGAGGCGCAACGCCCCGAGATGAACGCCAGCGGCGTCCAGGACGTGGACTATGTGCTCACGACCCGCGAACTGGCCCGTATGATCCGTCAGTCGGGGCTCGAGTTTGCGAAGCTGCCGGACGGCGAGATGGATGCGCCGCTGGGGCTCTCCTCGGGCGCGGCGGATATCTTCGCCAACACCGGCGGCGTCATGGAGGCGGCGCTGCGCACGGCCTACGAGATCGTGACCGGTCGCGAGCTGCCGGTCGGCAACCTGCACGTGAAGTCGATTGCCGGGCTGGAGGGCATCAAGGAAGCCGCGCTGACGCTCACCGGACTGAAGCCCGACTGGTCATTCCTCGAGGGGGTCGAGCTGCGCGTGGCGGTGTGCCATGGGCTGGGCAACGCGCGGCGGATGCTGGAATTGCTCAAGGCGGGCACGGTCCATTACCACTTTGTGGAGGTGATGACCTGCCCCGGCGGCTGCATCGGTGGCGGCGGCCAGCCGCGGTTCACCGACGACAGCGTGCGCCTCAAGCGCATTGCCGGCATCTACGCCGAGGACGAAGGTAAGAAGCTGCGCAAGTCGCACGAGAACGCGCAGGTCGGCAAGCTCTACGAGGAGTACCTGGGCAAGCCGCTCGGCCACAAGTCACACGAGCTGCTGCACACGCATTACCATGCGCGTGCGAAGATCAAGTAACCAGTGAGTGGTGAACAGTGGATGGATGGGAGCGTGGTGAACGGAATCGAGCAAGTGAGTCGGTTAAGGGTAACCGAGTAAGTGGGGCGGTTAAGTGTCAGGAACAACGCCGGGAGGGCGGGAACCGCACTCTTAACCGCCACCCTTAACCGCCGCTCTTAAC
>CAYQJG010000181.1:0-3553 GCA_964417715.1 uncultured Lentisphaerales bacterium
GTTCCGCCAGGGCGTGGCCCTTCCAACTCACCAGGCAGTCGAGTCCGTCCGGACCCGTGACGGCACCGCCAGTGAAGCCGGGAACCGGCTGGAACTTCTCGTCGAGCAGATCAACGCCCAACCCGACCACGCCGTCGGCATTGATGCGAAGTTCGCAACCTGCTTTCGGTAACGCGACCGGCGCGGAACAGATGATGCCGTTGTCCACGCCGGGATTGAGCCCGAGCGCGCCCCAGCGGTCGCGCGGCAGCGTGGCCAACGCCACCTCGGCGCGGTAGTAGTTCGCGATGTCTTCCCCTTTTTGGCCGACATTGCGCCAGCGGCCGTGGTAGATGCGCGTCTCGTCGCCGACATTCAGTATCCCGTTCCCCTGGCAGAGAATTGTGTTGAAGGCGCGGCCCGGCACCGGCGTCGCCGCCGAGTCGTCGCGGTGGATGTACACCCGCCCCGGCGTCGCACCCGGCTCGCGGAAATGGATGCCGTCATTGGAGACGACCAAACCGAGGTCGCTTGTGACTTTGCCGAAGTCCTCGCCAAAGGCCTGGTTGTGCCAGAGTCCGTAGAGACCGACGCAGACGTTGCCCAAGCTGGCGGCGCCGACGCCAAGATGCACTTGGTCGTACGGTTTATTGGAACCACGCTGGGCCGGGTCAGCCGCTTCCGGCAGGGCAAAGGCCCACTGCCACAGGTCCGGCCAGCGGTCGAAGTCGTAGGTGGCGTGGGCCACGCCTGTGCGTCCGCCGCCGTGCCCGCCCTCGGTGCGGCTGCCGCTCCAGTCGGGAAACGCCTGCGAATGGACGATGTACTGGCCGTTGTGCTTGATGAACGAGCAATGCTCGACGAACTGGTTGACGAACGGCATGCCGGTCATCGTCCACTTCAACCCGTCGGGCGAGACCGCGCAGGCGATGCTGGGCGACCCGCCGTACTCCGGAATGGCCGGCTCGGTCTGGTCGGGGAAGAACTGGTACACCATCTTGTAGCGCCGGGCCGGGTCGGAATCGGCCTCATCCTTGATCACCGCCGCGCCACTGACGATGGTATGCGGCAGTTCGAGTGCGTTGTTGTCACGGCGGCCCTTGAACAGCACCTGTCCGAGCGCCGGCTTGGTCCACACAATCCCGTCGTCGCTCTCGGCGTAGCAGAGCGGCCCTTGGCCGATCTCGTACCCGTCCTTGACGCCGATCAGCCAGCCGGGTTTCTTCGCCACCTGCTGCTGTTTGCGCGCCGGCCAGTCGGGGTTCATGCCGCGGTGACAGGCGTAGTACCACATGCGGAACTTGCCGTTGTCGTGTAGCACCGTGCCGTAGAAATGCGCCGCCAGATTGTCCGGCGCGTTGCTCTCCGCCGGGCTCGGCGACAGCACCGGCTCCCGCCGCACGGTTGGCCTGCTCAGATACAGGCAGACATTCTTGCGCAGCGGCAGAGATACATCATCGATGGCTAGCAGTGTTTGTGTCATGGTCTCTATCCCCGGGGTCAGTTGAGTCACTGGCTCGTGTGAGTCGGCATTGATGATCGACAGGACCCACCCCGCCGCCTGATCGTGCCACTCAGGAAGCGAGGCATGACCGGGGACCGGGACGACCTGGAGGTCGACATGCGCTTCGAGTTTCTTCTTCCCGGCCGCCTGCTTCAACGCCTCGGCGAAGGCGACCGCCTTGTCGGTGCCCACGCGATCGTCGTGGTCGCCAATCGTGATCCAGGCCGCACGGTCCGCCAGCCTGTCGACCGTGTTCACCAGCGCCAGCCGTAGCACCAGCGGGTTCTGTTCCTGCCCGGCGAACTCGCTCAAGGCGATCAGGTCAGTCACCGGCGCGAAGGCTGTCACGGCGCGGATGCGCGGGTTGCCGGCGGCGACCTGGAACGCCAGGAACCCGCCGCGCGACGTGCCCGCCGCCACGATGCGCGCCGGATCGGCGAGCTTCTTGGCGACAAGATGCGCCAGCACATCGTTCACCCGCTGTTGGAAAGGCGCGACGATGTCCTCGCCGGCCTTGACCCGCGCCGCCCAGCCCGCCAGTTCCCCCGGCTCGCCGGCCCGCTGTTCGGCGCCGTGGCACGGCAGATCCAGCGACACCACGTTCCAGCCCTGCGCGTGCAGCAGGCGACCGACCCGGCAATACGGCTCGATGGTCAGTGATTCCCCGGCCGTGGCGGAAAACACCAGCAACGTCGGCGCGGGTTTCGAGGTCTGAGGCGGCAGCATGGCGAATGCGGTGCCGCCCTTGGTAATCATCTTCTTTGCATTTGCCATATTCGCCTCTTCCCCCTGTGCCTGCCCGTTCACCGTGAACAGCAGGCATATACTCATCAGGATCAAGCAACCCGATGTGATGCAATTACGGTCTGAATCCGCTCTCATTCCTATTCCTTCTTTCGGAACCTGAAACTGTAAAGATCGGCGTCTTTCATCTCGACCCGCAGACGGATGGTCTGTCCGGCAAGCCGGGCAACGTCCGCGCCATTTTTCCATGTGACGACCCGCTCGATCTCGTCGCCGATGATTTCCTTGCAGTCGGCGAGGGCGTAGCCGGGAATCGCATGCCCGTCTTTATTCTGGATCTCGATGCGCATATGACCCGCCGCGCTGGTGCTGTAATTGATCTCGAGTGCGCTGCCGTCAAAGACCAGAGACTTGGTGAGGAGCGTACCGCCGGCATAGGGAGCGTTGACCGAGACGAAACCGTCGACCCGAAGCAACATTCGCTCGATGTGCCAGGAGTCCTGCATGTAGTGACGGGCCACGAACATCTGGATCTGGTTCGGTCCGGCGGGCAGGATACCGGTGAGCGGATAGTTCGTGCGCGAGACCCAGTTCGAGGCACCTGGGCCGGGACGAATGAAGGTCTCCATGAAGGTGCGGTCGTACACCGTCGAACCCGCGCGACTGGTCAGCAACACGGCATCGGAGCAATCCTTGAAATAGACGTGCGACCCGTTGCTCCTGACGCCGATGGCATTGGCCTGCGCCTCGGTGATCGCCTGGCGCCCCTCCATGAAGCGGGCGGCGGGGGCGACGTAGAGGTGCGGGGCGCGGAAGTACGGCTGGGTGTTGTTGATATAGAACTGCTCGCGCGGCGTATCGCCGTAGGTCATGGGGACGGACGGCGTCCAGGTCATCAAATCCTTGGAAGTCGTGCGGGCCATACTGCGATGGCCCCGCCCCCATTCGCCGTCGTACCAGCGATAGTAGAGCACATACTGCTGTTCCGCCTCGCTCCAGAACATGGTGTTGCCGCCGTCGAAGCAGTTCTGGAGATTGCTGACTAGGTCCGGTTGCGGGTCGAGCTTGCGGAAGGTAAACCCATCAGCCGAAGCCCAGAAGACCAGGCGTTTCGGACCGGTGGGATCAATCATGGCCGTGTGTACTTCACCGCTGACCGGCTCGCTTTGGATCATCTTAATCCGCTCGTGCACCGGCACGCCCGGCCGGGTGTCCACCCAAGGCGCGCAGGGGAAGGCGAAACGCGGCGCGCCATCGTCCGTCGCGATGACGTTGTTGTCCGGCCACTCCGGCTTGCTGACGAGATTCAGGACCGGCTTGGTCCAG
>CAYQJG010000182.1:0-3539 GCA_964417715.1 uncultured Lentisphaerales bacterium
AACGACACGTCGCAGCCGTGCTGGTTGAAGGCGAAGTCGCGCGCCGGGCGGGGCGAGTCCTGCACGAGCCGGCCATTGAGCCAGGCCTTCACCCCGCCGTTTGCCCCCAGATGCAGGGTGTAGCTGCCGCAGATGCGCTGGGCGGTGGCGAGGTAGGCGATGGTGCCGACCGGCTGCGTGCCGAGAGGGTCGGCCAAGTCGAGCACGCCGCCGCGGCTGCGCACGTGGGTCCAGCGGCGTCCGGCAAGGAGTTCGCCCTCGACCGGCTGCACGCCGGGTTCGTCGAAAAAGGGCCGGTCGAGGGCATCCTTGCCGGGGACGGCCGCGAAGGGCCCGAGCAACAGCCAGTCGCTGAGGTTGGGCCCACCCCAGAAGAAGGTGGCTGGTTCCTGCTGCGTCAGTTCGCTCCACATCAGGCGCGTGTAGCGCACGCGGCAGAGGTGGCTGTAGAGCGAGACGATGCCGGTCTCGCCTTCGGGCCGCCGGTAGATGGTGTCGCCGGAGCCCTGGTCCGGGTTGCGCGGCACATCGTCGGGGTAACCCAGCACGTCGTTGAAGATCATGTCCACCGGGTGCAGGAACTCGTGCAGTTCGATCTCGCCCGGCTGCCCCTGGTAGTGTCCTGGGAAGAACGGGTAGTCCATGTAAGACGCGCCGCCGGGCCCGCCGCCGCCGGTGTCGGCTACGTACGGGGGACGCAGCGTGGTTTGGCCGTCGTCCGACACGAATTTCGTGTAGACGAGGGTGTGCTCGTAGCGTTGCGGGTTGCCGGCGAGGCGCCGCTCGATCAGCGGCACAGCCAGTTCCTGCGGCACGCGGAACGGCCCGATCCCCTGGATCTGCGTCAGTGGCTCGTCGATGATCAGGTAATCCGGAGCGATGCGCAGCACGCCGTCGGTGAAGCGGAAGACATAATCCGCGAAGGCGTTGACGCGCCGGCGGATATCGGCCAGGTTTTCCTCGGTCACGTGGGAGACGAAGTGATGGGTGACGCCGCCGGCGGTCCATGTGAAGTCGACGTGGCGGAAGACGACCGCCAGCGTGGGCCATGGCCGGGCGCGCGCGGGATCGGTGTTCAATGGCTTGACGCGGTCGCGGAAGGAAGCGATATGTGCGAACGCCTCGGCGCGTTGCGTGCGCGACGAGACGGCCCGGTCGATCACGCGCTCCCAGCAGGCGAGCGCTTCATCCCAGTCGTGCCGCGCTTCGGCTGCCATGGCCAGCACGCGCATCTCAACGGGGTCGGATGCCGTGCAGCCGATTCCCGGCACGGCGATGGCCGCGCGGCCTGCGACGGCGCCGCCGCCCGCGACGGTGCAACAGGCCAAGGCCGATAGCCACTGGCCGGAAACAGTTGATTTCTGGCGGCAGGAGTCTCTCATGGGCACGGTTTTCGGAAACGGGCTACGGAGTCGCGAAGGTTGTCCACACGCCGTCCACCTGTTCGCCGGGCGAAGCCGGCGGCCGGTTGCCCGCTGGCGTGTCGGCGGCCGGCACCAGATCACGGTAAGCGATGATGAGCCGGCAGGCAACCTCGATCGCGTCGCCCTGCGGCGCCGCGGCATACGGCTCGCGGCCATGCGTCCACGCCTCCTCGCGGGCGCGCATGCGGGCATGGAAGGAGACGTCGTCGAAAGGGTGCCCGCTGGCCAGACACGCGCGCAGTTCAAAGAAGAATGCGTGCCAGCGGGGCAGGTAGAAGCAGCGCATGAGGCCGTTCCACTCCTTGCGGGCGTAGTCGCGCAGCATGCTCTCGCGGTTACCCCAGAGCGTAAGCTGGTTGCGCGCGTTCCACTCCAGCAGGGCGCGTTCGGCATCGTTCCGGCCCCAGGCTTGTGCATCAGCGAGCCAGCGCCCAAGCAGAAACTCGCGGCGCGTGCCCAGCACTTCGTCCAGGTCCAGCAGCAGCCGGTTGAAGCGCGTCTCGATCGCCGCCAGCGCAGCAGCGTCCTCGGCACGGAAAGCGGCCACGGCGTCGGCATGCAGGGCATCCGCATGGTTGCTGAGAACCTGGCGTGAGAGGTCGACCAGGTCATAGCGGTAGGGGTCGGCATTGCCCAGTTCGCTTGCACAGGACCCGAGCAGCGACCAGGCCCGGGCGATGGCGCCGGGGCTGTCGTAGTCGGGTCCGCGGGCATCGAGCGTCGGGGGACGGCAGACGGCCGAACGCGGTGCCGGGGCCCGACGGCAGTAGACGGTCCGCAGCAGGATCTTCCAAGCCTCGGACGCGGCGGGCGGCAACTGGCCATAGCGGCGCAGGGCGTAGTCCTGCACCCACGCCTCCAGGTCGGGGGCCTCGGTGCGCCAGAACATATCTGTGGCCAAGTCATAGGCGATGGGGTTCTGGGCGATGCCCTCGGGCGTCAGCCCCATGCCCGCGACGTCCCCGCTGGACGGGTCGCGCAGCAGGCGCGGCGGCTCGCACGCAATCACCTCGAGATTGCCGTACATGGGGCTCTTGCCGCCAAAGTTGTGGAGCACGTTCCAGACCCACGGCTTGCCGTGGTAGGCACGCGTCTTCTGCCAGAGCGGGTGCAGGTCGCTGTGAAGGTCGAGCACGAGCATATGCGCGTGCGGCACGGAGTGGAGCAGGGCCCGGATCTGCGGTTCCTGCCAGTAGTCGGGGTCTTCCGGGTTGAAGAAGAACATCCAGCCCTGCATGACCCAGACGGCCTTCGCATCCACGGCGGTCATGGCTGCGAGGAGGGATTTGCCCATGCGGTCGAGGTAGGCCGGATCGCGGGAGGGCGGACAGTTCTCGTTGAAGGAGTCGCAGGAGTAGTAGTGGCTGGTGCCGTAGAGCCGTGTCTGCTCGCGCATGAACGCCGCGCCGATCTCGACAAACAGCGGGTCCTCGGGATCGAGCATCCAGGTGCCGGTGAAGTTTCCGGCCCACTTCGCGAGCTCGCGCATGCGCGCGCCGGGCCGCACGCGGCGCAGCGCGGCCGGCACATGGCCGGTGAAGGCGGGCAGGACCGGCCGGATGCCCAGTTCGCGCTCACGGGCCACGATACGCTGCTGCAGCGCGCACTGGCCGTCGATCCAGTTCTGCGGTGACGGTCCGCCCCAGCCGTCGAGGTTGCCCATCCAGCCCCAGGCCAGATAAGCCGGGCCGGCGATAAAGTCCAGGATCTCGCCGTCAGTCAGACCGAGGGCGCGGTAGACATTCTGCCAGACCTTCTCCTGCCCGGTGATGGCCAGCGGCAGGTTGATGCCGTTGAGGGCCATCCAGTCGATCTCGCGCTCCCAGCGCGCCCAATCCCACCAGACCATGGAATAGGAGAAGGTGCAGTAGTTGTAATAGTACCGGTACCGGTAAGGCGTGGTGATACGGCATGGTTGCGCCGGATGCGGCAGCGGACGTGGCACGGTCAGCCGGTCGCCGCAGGCGGAAATATGCGCGCGGCAGGAGTGTTTCAGGTACCAGTTCAGCGCCGAGGCTTGGGCTACCGGCGACGAGCCGCGCAGCACGATGTGCGCCCCCTCGGCTGCGATCTCAAACGTGTCGCGCCCGTCGACGGCTGCCAGCGGTTCGCAGC
>CAYQJG010000183.1:0-3529 GCA_964417715.1 uncultured Lentisphaerales bacterium
AGCGCATCCGATGCCTTCCCATCATAGACAAACGAGAACGGCGGCTTCGCCTTGGGCGGCGGAGGCGTCGCCTCGCCGGCCCAAGCCGCGCTCGGCAGAATGGTTGCCAAGCATGTCATCAACATCCAACAGTCACGAGTCATGGTCCAATTCCTCCCTGCTTCAGACCATAGTTGTTAGGATCGCTCAGGCGGCAATCATCCCCGACCTTCAGGCCGGTGACCTCACCGGGACGCCCCCGTCCCGCCATGTTCGATTGCCCGATCAGCAGAAAGATGTTCAACTTCATCTGCCACGCCTCCGGCGGAATAGACATGCTGTGTTCAACGCTCATTCCCGTTCTCCCCCGGCAGCAGGAAATAGAAATTCTCCGGTCGCAGCACGCCGCGGCCCGGCGGAAGGGCGACGAAGGCGACCCGGCCGGTATCGTTGAGCAAGCGGCGTGCGCTGCGGATCAAGGCAAGCTGGTCGAAGCAGGCACGGGCATTCCCGCGGTGGAACAGCTTTTCCACGCGGGCCAGGGTCTGTTGCCCCTTCCGGATCTCGTGGCGCAGAAGAAGCGCGCCCGTGAACCCATCCGGCAGCGGAATGCGGACCGGATCAAGCGCCACGCATTCGGGGCCATCCAGCGCGATCTTCCGCCGATCACTCCATATCTCCCTGTCCGCCGACCACAGCGCCAGTACAGACTCACAGTGACCGGTATGTTTCAGCGTGGAGTCGAAGACGAAGGGCTTCAGTGCCAGGCTATCCTTGCCGCTCAGGTCCATCCCCTCGTCCTCGCAGAAGCAGGAGACAGGCGCCTGCGCGGCCCGCAGCCAATACCAGGCCATCTTCGGCGTGCCGTCCCACTCCACCACGGACCAGCACCCTTCAGGCCAGGCGGCGTTGAACTGCCACCCGAAGATCCCACTCGCCCGCCAAGCCATGGAGCGGTAGTGACCGGTCATGTAGGCAAGCTGCTCGGCCTGGATGAACTGGCTGAAGAGCACCCACTCCGCGCGGGTCGAGGGCGCGAAGGGCATGGCGCCGCCGTACTTCTCGCCCGGCACCCAGAAGAGATGGCGATACGTCGAGGCGAAGTGGTACGCGAAAGACGGTCCCGTAGGCCACGGTTCCCCGGGCGCGATCCGCTCCAGCGTCCGCTCCGAGGGCAGCGCGTTGCAACCGACCTCGGAGGCGAGCTCGCGGAAATGCCGGTTCCACTCCGCGTGCTCCTGGAAGGTCCAGGGACCATGCCCGCGCTCGCCCGGCCGGCTCTTGTCCGGACAGCTGACGTGGTAGTCAACACCCGGATGCAGCCGGTTCACCACCTCGCCCATGGCCAGGAGCGTCGGACTGTCGGGCACCTCGCCGTAGTAGTCGTTCTCATTGCCGCCGCACCACAGGCAGAGGCAGGGATGGTTCCGGAGGCGGCGGACCGCATATTCAGCCTCTGCGACCATCTCGGCCACGAACTCCGGATCCTTGGGGTAATTGGCGCAGGCCATGGGGAATTCCTGCCAGACCAGCATCCCCGCTTCGTCGCAGAAGTCGTAAAACGCCTCCTTCTCGAAAAGCCCGCCGCCCCACATCCGCAGCAGGTTCAGGTTCATATCCCGGGCGCGATCGATCAGCATCCGGTAGTGCTTTGGACGGAGGCGGCCAGGTAGCGCATCGGCCGGCACCCAGTTGCTGCCGCGGAGGAAGATCCGGCGGTCGTTGACCACCAGCGTGAGCGGATGGCTCGCCGGATCGCCGCCCTCGTTCCGCTCCCAGCGGAGCGAGCGGACGCCGAAGCGGACCTCGCGGCGATCGAGCTCCCGACCTCCGGCCCGAAGCGTCAGCCGCGCGGTGTAGAGCGGCGACGCCCCATAGCCATTCGGCCACCAGAGCCGCGGGTTCTTCAACGAGACAACGCCGGATGCCCTGTCACCGGAACGCGCCAGGGCGGTTGTGGCGACACGCCGGCCCGAGGGGTCGAGGATCTCGCAGATGAGTCGGGCCTGTGAACATTGCTCCTGAATCACGCCGGCAATATGCGCTTCCACCGTGACTGTCGCGCATTCGGCCTTCGCGTCCATCATCAGACCCGGTTCCGCCTGGACCCGGATGTCCTCGATCCAGCCCGACTCGTGCACTTCCACCGAAACATCGTCCCAGATGCCGATCGGCACCATGGCCCGCAGCCAGTCCCAGCCCCAGGAACATTGCATCTTGTGAATCCGGGCTCGGGGCGGAATGGTGCCGTCCTTGAAGGTGCGCGGCGGGCTGGCCGGCGGCGGCGCGATGCGGACCGCCAGGACATTCTCGCCAACGGCGGCGTGACCGGTGATGTCGAAGACGGCAGGCACGAACATGTCGCTGCTTGTCCCGAGTTCCACGCCATTGAGCCAGTAGGTGGCGAGGGTGTCCACGCCGGCAAACCGCAACCGTACCCGTTGCCCGGGCTTGAGCGCCGGCAAACGAAAGCGCTTGCGGAACCACCACTCCTTCTCCTCGACCCAGCGGAGACGCTCGGCGTTGCGGCCCAGCAGCGGATCCGGCGCTTCCCCGGCCTCATGGAGCATGGACTGCACATTGCCCGGGACCATGCCGCGCCACCAGTAGGAGTCGTCAAAGTCCGGCTGCTGCGCGCCGCACGTCAGGCCGTCCACCAGTTCGAACCGCTTGTTCCGGTCCTCGTCGCTGGCAGGCGGCAGATGAACGAAATACTGAAAGTGCCAGTTACCGTTAAGTTGCATGATGTTGCTCCGATCGTAGTCCTCTGACGCGGGTGGTTCCTTTCATCCGCAGCGGCATCTCCTCGAACAAACCTGCCGCGTCAGCGAAGTAGTGGGTCGGGAAGCCAAGTCTCATGCGCAGCGTCGTCTCCGCAATCCGCGCCGCGTCGAGCCGACCCGCGTCGGCGGCGCCGGTATAGTGGTGAATGGTTATTTCCTCTCCAGTACCGCCTTCATGATCGCGTCGGCAATGGCTTTCATGCCCTTGTCGCCCGGGTGAGCGGCCACTCCATCGTGCTTGAACTGTCGCTCGGACCGCGCCACGTTCGAGGCATCCCGGCCGATCGGGCCGGCGTTCACGAAGATGCCATCGATATCCTGACACGCCTGGCTGAGCACCTGGTCCTTGGCCGCATCGGCCCAGAAACTACTGCGCACGACCACCAGCGGGCGGCGCTTGGCCAGCACGCCGCGCAGGATATTCATCACGCCTTCCTTGAAGCTCGCCTTGGCCTCCTCGGAGCCCAGGCCCGGCACATTCTCGCCGATGGCCAGAACCACCAGGTCGGCGTCGAACTCGAAGAGATCCTTCAACTGTCCGGCCACGTCATAGGTCGCGCAGTTGCGCTCAAAGTCCGCGATATTCCGGGCCATGATCTGCGGGGTGCTTCCCGTGTGCCGGGCGATGCCGTCCGCCACGAGATGCACATAATCCTTGTCCTCGGAGCTCGCCGCCATGCCCCAGTTGCCCGTCCAGTCGATCTCCGCCTTGGGCCCGTGCAGCGTGATGCTGTTGCCGAGGAAGAGGATCTTGCGAATCGCGGCAG
>CAYQJG010000184.1:0-3469 GCA_964417715.1 uncultured Lentisphaerales bacterium
AGCGCATCTTCGGCCCGACCCGCGACTGGGAGTGCGCCTGCGGCAAGTACAAGCGCATCAAGCACAAGGGCGTGGTCTGCGATCGCTGCGGCGTCGAGGTCACGGTTTCGCGCGTCCGGCGCCAGCGCATGGGCCACATTGAGCTGGCCGTGCCGGTGTCGCACATCTGGTTCTTCAAGTGCAGCCCAAGCCGCATCGGCCTCGTGCTGGACATGACCGCCAATGCGCTCGAACGCGTGCTGTACTACGAAGACTACATGGTCGTTGACCCCGGCGATACGCCGCTCAAGGCGCAGCAACTGCTGTCCGAGACCGAGTATCACGAGGCAATCGAGAAGTACGGCGAGAACTTCGACGCCATGATGGGCGCCGAAGCGATCCGCAAGACGCTGATCAAGACGGACCTGGACCGGCTGATGCAGGATCTCGAGGAGCAGATCGAGAACACGCGCAGCAAGCAGACGCGCAAGAAGATCACCAAGCGCATGAAGGTCTGCGAGGGGTTCCGCGTCAGCGGGGCGCATCCCGAGTGGATGATCCTCGACTGCCTGCCCGTGATCCCGCCGGAGTTGCGTCCGCTCGTGCCGCTCGAGGGTGGCCGCTTCGCGACCTCCGACCTGAACGACCTCTATCGTCGCGTGATCAACCGCAACAACCGCCTGCGCAACCTGCTGCAGCTGAAGACGCCCGACGTCATCATCCGCAACGAGAAGCGCATGCTGCAGGAGGCCGTCGACGCCGTGTTTGACAACGGCCGCCACGGCCGTGCCGTCGCCGGCGCGGGCAACCGGCCGCTCAAGTCCCTCAGCGACATGCTGAAGGGCAAGACCGGCCGTTTCCGCCAGAACCTGCTCGGCAAGCGCGTTGACTACTCCGGCCGATCAGTGATCGTGGTCGGCCCCGAGATGAAGCTCAATCAGTGCGGCCTGCCCAAGAAGATGGCCCTGACGCTGTTCGAGCCGTTCATCATCCGGCGCCTGAAGGAGAAGGGCATCTGCCATACGGTGCGCACGGCGCGCAAGATGATCGAGCGCCATGACGAGCAGGTGTGGGACATCCTCGAGGAGGTCACCAAGGGCAAGACGGTGATGCTGAACCGCGCGCCCACCCTGCATCGCCTGTCGATTCAGAGCTTCGAGCCGATGCTGATCGAAGGCGAGGCCATTCAGATCCATCCGATGGTCTGTACGGCGTTCAATGCTGACTTCGACGGCGACCAGATGGCCGTGCACGTGCCGCTGTCGGTCGAGGCGCAGCTCGAGAGCCGCCTGCTGATGATGTCCACGAACTCGATCTTCTCGCCGGCGTCCGGCAAGTCCATCATGACGCCGACGCAGGATATCGCGCTGGGCATCTACTACCTGACCATGCTCAGCCAGCAAGACAAGCTGGCCGGCCGGATTGTCGGCAAGGGTGCCGTCGCTTCGCAGGAGCACCTGCCGCTGATGGTCGGCACGAGCGAGGTCCACATGGCGCTGGCCGAAAGCGCGGTGGGCATCCACACGCGCATTCGCTTCGCCAATCCCGACTTCGGGCATGTGGATCGCCGCTACGGGAACAAGGATCTGCGCGTCATCGAGACGACCGTCGGGCGTGTGATCTTCAACGAGGTGTGGCCCGCCGAGCTCGGTTTCTTCAACGACAAGACCGACAAGAGCAAGCTCGGCGACCTGATCCTGCATTGCCACCAGGTGGCCGGCCACGACCGCACCGTCAAGGCGTTGGATGAGCTGAAGGCGCTGGGCTTCAAGCACGCCTGTCTGGCAGGCGTCTCCATGGGTCTCAAGGACATGATCCGTCCGAAGCAGAAGGACGGCATCATCGACCACGCGCACGCCGAGGTCGGCAAGGTCGACCGCCAGCACCAGCTCGGCGTCATCACCGACGGCGAGCGCCACAACAAGATCGTCGACATCTGGACCTCCGCCACGGAGAAGGTTTCGGACGAACTGTACAAGGCGATCGACCGGAACATCACGGCCGAGCACCCGAAGCCGGTCGAGACCAACCCGGTGTACATGATGGTCGACTCCAAGGCCCGCGGATCGAAACTCCAGATCCGTCAGCTGGCCGGCATGCGCGGCCTGATGGCCAAGCCGTCCGGCGAGATTCTCGAGCGTCCGATCACCGCCAGCTTCCGCGAGGGGTTGAGTGTGCTCGAGTACTTCATCAGCACGCACGGCGCCCGCAAGGGTCTGGCTGACACCGCGCTGAAGACGGCCGATGCCGGTTACCTGACCCGCAAGCTGGTGGACGTGTCGCAGGACGTCATCATTGCCACGCACGACTGCAACACGGTCAACGGCATCGAAGTCGAGTCGGTGGCCGAGGGTGACGAAGAGATCATCCCGCTGCGCATGCGCATCCTGGGCCGGACGGCCCTGCACGATGTGATGAACCCGATTGACGGCAAGATCCTGCTGCATGCCAATGACGACATCGACGAGGCCGCCTGCAAGCGTGTTGAGGAGGCCGGCATCGAGCGCATGTGGATCCGCAGCGGCCTGACGTGCGATGCCCCGCAGGGGATGTGCGCCAAGTGCTACGGGCGCGACCTGTCGACCGGCAAGATGGTCGAGATCGGCACCGCCGTCGGTATTATCGCGGCCCAGTCGATCGGCGAGCCCGGCACGCAGCTCACGATGCGAACCTTCCACATCGGCGGCACGGCTTCGACCGTGTCCAAGACGCCGGAAGTGGTTGCGCGCAACAGCGGGCGTGCCCGCTACCACGACCTGCGCACGGTGCGTAACCGTGACGGGCAGATGGTCGTGCTGAACAAGAACGGCGCCCTGGCCATCGTGGGCGACGATGATCGCGAGATTGACCGGTACACGCTGCAGATGGGTACCGTGCTGTTTGTGGAGGACAGCGGCGAGATCAAGACCGGCCAGCGCCTGGCGGCCTGGGATCCCCATAGCGTGCCGATTCTGGCGGAGAAGGACGGCGTGGTGTCGTTCCACGACTTCGTCGAGGACGTGTCGGTCAAGAGCGAACGCGACGAGCAGACCGGCATGGGCACGCTGGTTGTGCTGGACACCAAGGAGGATCTGCACCCGCAGATCATCGTGTCCGACCCGCACAGCAAGGCCGTGCGCGGATTCTACCACATCCCGTCCGGCGCCCACGTCATGGTCAAGCAGGGCGACCTGGTGACGCCCGGTATGCTGGTTGCCAAGACGCCGCGCAAGGAAGCCAAGACCCGCGACATCACGGGCGGTCTGCCGCGCGTGGCCGAGTTGTTCGAGGCGCGCCACCCGAAAGACGCCGCCGAGATCGCCAAGATCGAGGGTATCGTCGATTTCGGCGCGAACCAGCGTGGCAAGCGCTGCCTGATCGTCCGTGACGAGGTCACCGGCGCGATCGAGGAGCACCTGATCCCGATGGGCAAGCACATCGTCGTGTTTAAGGACGACCGTGTGAAGAAGGGTCAGCAGTTGACCGAAGGTCCGGTGGGGCCGCAGGAGAT
>CAYQJG010000185.1:0-3395 GCA_964417715.1 uncultured Lentisphaerales bacterium
GGAGGATATCCACCGCTCCGGCGATGACGGGTCGCGGTTTATCGCCGCCGCCAAGAACAAGAAGAGCGGAAAACGGCTCATGGGCTTTGGCCACCGTATCTACCGGCACTATGACCCGCGCGCCGCGATTATCAAGCGGGCGTGCGACGACCTTCTCAAGGCGCTCCGGATCACGGACCCGCTGCTGGACATCGCCCAACGGCTGGAAGAGAGCGCGCTGCAGGATCCTTACTTCATCGAACGCAAACTGTATCCGAATGTGGATTTCTACAGCGGCATCATCATGCGGGCCATCGGTATTCCGACGGAAATGTTCACGGTCGTTTTCGCCATGGGGCGCATGCCGGGATGGATCGCCAACTACAAAGAGATCATGGACGAACCCGGGACGCGTATCTACCGGCCCCGTCAGATCTACATGGGGCCGACGCTGAACCCCTACGTGCCTCTGGAGAAAAGGTCATGACCCCTGTCAGTGATCCTACGGGAACGCATCCTCCAGGCCAGCCTGCGGTGTTCCTGGACCGCGACGGCACTCTGATCGAAGACCGCGGGCACTTGCGCGATCCTCAGGATGTCGTGTTCTTCGACGAGACGGTTGAATCCCTCCGGCGACTGCAGGCGCATGTGCGTCTGTTCATTGTCACGAACCAGTCCGGTGTAGGCAAAGGCCTGGTCACGGCGGAGGAGGCCGAGCGTGTCAACGCCTTCGTTGTGGACTATCTGCGCCAGAAAGGCGTGCTCGTCACGGCGCTCTATTGCTGCCCTCACCGGCGCGAGGACGGGTGCGACTGCATCAAGCCGAAGCCGTTCTTTCTGAAAGAGGCCGCCCGGAGATACGGACTAGCGTTACAGCGCTCCTTTGTCGTAGGCGATCATCCCTGCGATATCGCGCTGGCCCTCGGTGTCGGGGCTTTCGGTCTCCACGTTCTGACCGGTCACGGGCTTGAACACAGGCATGAAATCCCGGCTGGCGGGATAGAGGTGCCTGGCATCCGCGAGGCCGCCGACTGGGTGTTGGCAAGCCTTGAGATGTGGCGGCAGGAGATGAGGCTTCCCGGACTGCTCCACCGCGCGGCCGAGATGCTGCGCCAGGGCGGCATTGTGGCGTTCCCGACCGAGACGGTGTACGGACTGGGAGCCGTGGCGTTTGACGAGGAAGCCGTCGCGCGGGTTTTTGAAGCCAAGCAACGCCCGCGTTTCGACCCTTTGATTGTCCACGTCAACAGCGCGCAGCAACTGGGACTCCTGACCGAACGAGTCCCTCCGGCAGCGCATCTGCTGATCGACCGCTTCTGGCCCGGCCCTCTGACACTGATCCTGCCCAAGTCGGCAGGCGTGCCCGATCTGGTCACAGCCGGGCTTCCGACAGTCGCGGTGCGTATGCCCCGACATCCAATGGCACTGGAACTGATCCGGCAGACCGGTGTTCCGATCGCCGCACCCAGCGCCAATGCGTTCGGACACACTAGCCCTACGACAGCCCGGCATGTTCTCGATCAACTGGACGGCAAGTTGGACATGGTGATTGATGGCGGCGCATGCGCCGTTGGTGTCGAGTCAACGATCGTGTCCTTCGCGTGCGATCCGCCGGTTCTGCTTCGGCCCGGCGGCCTGCCGGTCGAGGAAATCGAGGCGGTCATCGGTCCATTGGCCAAATTGCCGCAACGCAGCAACCGATCTGTTGTCGCCCCCGGCATGTTGCCGCGGCACTATGCGCTTCGCACGCCACTGAAACTGGTCCGCAGGGGCGAGGCTCTGCATTCGACATTGGGAACCAGAGTGGGCGTTCTGGCATTTCAGAAGGTTGATGGCCTGCCTCCCTTCGATGCTGTGGAGGTCCTCTCCGCAGAAGGCGATCTCCGTGAGGCCGCCGCCAATCTTTTTGGAGCCATGCGGAGACTCGATGCGTGGAATCTAGACCTGATTTTGGCACAGATCGTCCCCGACAATGGTCTGGGTGTGGCCATCAATGACAGGCTTGTGCGCGCTGCGGGACCGATAACCGCGTTGTCCAAGGATTACCTGAGTGCATAGATCGTACACAGTGACGCATTTGGACCACCTTGAATCAGAGGCCATTCTCGTGCTTCGGGAGGTGGCTGCCAAGTTCCAGAACCCAGTCCTGCTCTTCTCCGGCGGCAAAGACTCGGTATGCGTCGCACACCTTGCGGGCAAAGCCTTCTGGCCGGCGAAGATGCCTTTTCCCCTGATGCACGTGGACACGGGGCACAACTTTATCGAGACCATCGCGTTCCGGGATGACTTCGTCTCAAGGACGGAGGCGCGACTGGTCGTGGCGTCGGTCCAGGATTCGATCAACCGCGGGCGGGTGGTTGCTGAGAAAGGGCCAAACGCCTCCCGGAACGCCCTTCAAACCGTCACGTTGCTTGATGCGATCAACGAGAACCGCTTCGACGCGGCGATCGGGGGAGCCCGACGGGACGAGGAGAAGTCTCGGGCCAAAGAAAGGGTTTTCTCGCATCGCGACGATTTTGGCCATTGGGACCCGAAGAACCAGCGCCCGGAACTGTGGCATCTTTTCAATGGAAAGATGGATCCCGGCGAGCACTTCCGTATCTTCCCCCTTTCAAACTGGACTGAGATGGACGTCTGGCAATACATCCGACGTGAGCATATCCCAATCCCGAGCATCTACTTTGCCCACAAGCGTCCGGTGGTCGAGCGCGCTGGAACGCTGATGGCGGCAACTGCGTTCATCACGCCTCAGCAGGGCGAGGAACCCAAGGAGGAATGGGTGCGATTCCGCACGGTCGGTGATGCGACCTGTACGGGATGCACGCGTTCTCTGGCCCGAACGGTCGAAGATATAATCGCTGAAGTCGCGGCCGCCCGACAGACGGAGCGCGGAACGCGAGCCGACGACCGGCGATCTGAGACGGCCATGGAGGACCGCAAGAGGCATGGCTATTTCTGAGCGGAATGAGGAAAAGCGTTGGGATCATACCGTATGGAAGACAGCTACCCAAACATGGAACTCCTGCGGTTCACCACTGCGGGATCGGTAGACGATGGCAAGTCGACGCTCATCGGCCGTCTGATGTATGACACGAAGACCATTTTCGAGGACCAGTTGGAGGCGATCGAGCGTACGTCCAGGCAACGTGGAGACGTGAATGTGGACTTGGCGTTGCTTACGGACGGTCTTCGTGCGGAGAGAGAGCAGGGCATCACGATTGATGTCGCCTACCGCTACTTTGCGACGCCAAGACGCACGTTCATTATTGCGGACACGCCGGGGCACATCCAGTACACGCGCAACATGGTCACTGGTGCCTCCACGGCCAGCCTGGCCATCGTTCTCGTGGATGCCCGCAATGGCGTCATCGAGCAGACCTGCCGTCACTCCTTCATCGCCTCGCTGCTCCGCATCG
>CAYQJG010000186.1:0-3333 GCA_964417715.1 uncultured Lentisphaerales bacterium
TCGGCCCATTCAAAGCAGAAGTTCTCGATGCCCATGATCTCGTAGATCACCTCGTGCAGCGGGTTGTGCACGGTGGCCGGCCGCGCCAGACAGGCACCGGGATAGCGGTTGTCGGCGGCGCGGAAAGCGTCGAAGGCCGGGGCATAGCGCCGTGCCCGCAGCAGAGCCTCGATGGCGTCGTAGTCCGCCGGACTCTCGAAGAGGTGCTTCTGGAGCCAGGAGGTGCCGGGCATGCTGGCGTGGATTTCGCTCACCTCACCGGCCGCCGTGCGGTAGACCGTGCGGGTGCGCGCCTGGCTATCGGCGTTCGGGGGCAGCGGCTCGCGGCGGACTTCGATACCGTCGAGGCGCGAGTCCCAGACCGTGCTCTTGACGATGACGCAGGCGCCAAGCTCCAGCAGGCGCGCCTCGATCTCGGGCGTGGGCAGTTTGTTGTTCCAGATGATGAACGGCACGCGCTCGGGCGTTTCGCCGGCGAGAGTGCGCACCACCAGATCGCGCGGGGATGACATCGTTCAGTCCTTCCTTTCCGGGACTTCGACCGCCCAAGTGTGCGCGGTCTTGCTGCCGAAATCGCTGTGAAAGACCACGTAGCGCCCGTCCGGCGTCCACACCGGATTGGGGTGCAGCCATTCGCACTTGACCGCCTGGCCGGCGTCGTCGGCCAGGCCCCAACTGCTGTCGATCCGGCAGAGCAGGCGGGTCGTGTCCGCCGCCGGGTCCTGCAGGTAGAGCCCATTGACGCTGCCGGGGCCGCGGTCATGGACGATGATCTTGCCGTCGGGCGAGGCGTTCTGATGCCACTGCCCGCCCGGGAGGATGAGGCTGGAGAGATGCGTCACGCTGCCGGTGTCCATGTCCAGACGCGCCACATGGGTGCGCCACTGATCGTGCGGATCGCTGACGAGCGTGACCACGGCACGATTGGCCGGGTCCCAGTTGTAGTGCCCGGCATGGGCGCGCGGATCGTCGATGAACCAGCTCCGCAGGCCGGTGCCGTCGCGGCGCATGGCATAGAGACAGGCGTGCTTGTAGTTGGCCCAGAAGAGGATCTCGGGATCCCACGGGCAGTCCAGCAGGTGCGCCTGCTCGCCGTTGGAGACGAAGATCTCGCCCTCCATCCGGCGATTCTCGTAGTCGTAGCGAAACAGCCGCCCCTCGAAGGTAGATTCATCCTTGAGAGACGCGTCCTTCGGCAGGTACGGTGCGTCCAGGTGCCGGCCGCGCACGGCGGTCGAGAAGATCAGGTGCTTCCCGTCGGCCGTGAATTGCTGGTACACGGCAAAGAACCCCTGCTCGCAGACCTTGGGATCGAACGCAAAGAGCTTCTCGCAGCGGCCGGATTCCACGTTCAGCTCGAACACCTCGCCATGGAGAGGGAACACGATCACAGGCTGCGTCGGGTGAATCGCGGGCCACAGCCAGGAGAAGCGCTCGCACTCCTCGGCAAGCTTCTTGCGGTGCATCCACTGCGCATACTTCGGCATGTCCGGCGTCGCCGGGAAATGCGTGAGCTGGCGCTCACGGCCGTCGGGATCCACGCACCAGTAGTTGATCGCCCGGTCCGGCGTCTTGCGCAGGAACAGGAAGTGCCGGCCGCCGGCGGTCCACGTCGGCTGCGTGAAGTAGAGCGAGACGGCGGGCAGGTCGCCGCCGGTGAGTTGATGCATAGTGGCGCCGGTTTCCGTATCGACAAAAGTGCGCACGGGCGCGGGAAGCGTACAGCTTGTTCCAAGCGTAGTCGAAGGGGCGGTTTTCATCACGGTTGTCCTCCTTGGCGTGTCCACGCGGCCATGCGTTCGCCCGTGAGCGCGCCGTCGTAGGCGACGGCGCGCAGGGTGACGGTCCAGGATTCGCCCGCCGCGAGGCTGATGGTCCGATCCCAGGTCGGATTGTACATCGCCATCCCGTAATCGCGGATAAACCACGGACCGCGCACGCCGGGATCGAGAATCGTGAGAAACAAACCCGCGGCCTGCCCTGCCACCGTGTTCTCGTAGGCGACGAAATCGGATTCGCGGTTGGCATCCACCGGCGCGGCGGTGCCGCGCCGGCCCCCATCGGCTAGGATCGCCCCACCGAGTGGCGGCAACAGGCGCGGCTCGACGCGCACGCCGATGCTGCCGTACTTGGTCTTGGGAAACTCGGCAGGGCCGTACGCGGCGGTCTTGACGCTGGCGACGTCCACGACATGGGCACCCTCCAAGGCGTGAAAACGCACCGTCCGAATCTCCTCGATCAGGGGCTGTTCCTCTTCGTCCCGCCAGACGGATTGGAACACAAACCGGCAACCCTTGGCGTCTGTCTCCTGCGCCGGTGGCGCGGTCACATCCATGCGGCCGATCTTCGTCCAGATCGCGTCCTCGAAGGCGCGGCGTGGCGGTGTCGCCCAGAAGTTGCCGGTGCGCCCGGCCACGTTCACCGGGTGCTGGCCCACGAAGAGGCCGTTGTGAAACGGGTGGTCATAGGCGAACTCCTGAATCACCGTGAGGCCGGAAGGCGTGTAGAGCGGAAAGACCCAGGGGCGATAGAAACTGGCCCCCACGCCCCCCAGCCAACGGCCGCTCAACCGGTCGCGCACCAGGTAGGCGGATGGATTGGCCGGGCCCGGACTGTTGACCTGTACTTCATAGCGTGGCTTCATGCGCGCGTCCTCTCATAGGCGATTCGATACTTCGGATGGTCGATGATCTCGACTGGTTTGCCGGTTTCGACCGACTCGATGGCGGCGCTCAGCATGGCGAAGGTCTTGAGGTTGTTGCGGCCGCTGAAGGGCGGTTCCGCGCCGCCGCGCAGATAGTCGTGCCAGATGTCGAAGAACGGGAACCACGGAT
Organism: uncultured Lentisphaerales bacterium; assembly: GCA_964417715.1. Classification (GTDB taxonomy): domain Bacteria; phylum Verrucomicrobiota; class Kiritimatiellia; order RFP12; family CAYQJG01; genus CAYQJG01. Next base: position 2,835 of record CAYQJG010000186.1, read on the forward strand.
CGCGCTGCGGCACGCCGTCGTCAATGCGCTTGGCGGCGAACTGTCCCAGCGCCGGCACGACTTCATAGTCCATGGTGTCGTTGCTCATGTGCAGGCCGCGGCACTTCAGAGCGCCCTGGCTGCCTTCGAGACGGAACTCGTACATCGGCGCCTGGCTCGAAAATCCGCCGTGGTACGACAGATGCAGGTTGCCGCTGAATCGAACCAGCGCGTTGACCATGCACGGCCCGGCGTATTTCGACCACGACGGGACGAACCCGTCGCAGGAAATCCATTCCGGGTCGCGGCCGGCGAACACCGAGAGGAACGCGTCGAAGTGGTGGCAGGCGTTTTCGTAGAGCGTCGGCTGCAGCATCTTGCCGAGGTTGGCCACGTTCGGGCGTGGCTTCGAGTTCATGAACCAGGCCGCCTCGACGGAACCGAGCGCCCCGGACTTCACATACTCGGCCACAGCGGTGTAGTGCCGATTGTAGCGGATCTGCTGGGCGACGCAGAGTTT
>CAYQJG010000187.1:0-3328 GCA_964417715.1 uncultured Lentisphaerales bacterium
CTGCCGATCTACTTCACCGAGACGGCGCTCTGCGGCGCGTTCCAGGGCAACGCCCAGTGGGGCATCGGCGTGCAGGAGGACACCGCCGGTCCCAACACGGCGTTCGCCGTGCTGACCCACCTGACCGAGGACCGCGTGCCGTTTGCCGAGATCTGGCCGGAGAGCGTGCTGCTGGGCGGCGCGGTGTTCGCCATGGAGGTTGACCTGCCCGAAGCGGCGCGCGGGCGCGTGCCGTCCGACCCCCTGCGGCAGCGGCGCGGCATACCCGTTCCGGACACACGGCCCGCGGATGGACGCAGCGTGGCCGTCGTCTGGGGCTACACCGGCGGAGCGGACGCCGCGCTCGACGCCGACGCCACACTGACGCTGACGCAGGCCGGTCTCAAAGGTCGTCTGAAGGCGTACGACGTGTTCGGGCGGCGCATCCCCAGTCGCGGAGCGGACGTCGTGGTGCCGCTGGGTGCCTCGCCCATCTGGATCGTGGCGGACGCCGCGACGCCTTGCGCGCGATTCCTCGAAGAACTGCGCGCCGCGACGCTGCGTAGCCATACCGCCGTGAACGTCTACGCCCAGTCGCTGCACCGCCCGGCCGACCAGGCCCAGTCTTGGACGGTGCGCGTGCAGAGTCACCATAACCGACCTTTGTCGGGCACCGTCTCCGCAACGATTCCTGGCGGCACGCCGATCCGCGCGCCGTTCACGCTGGCACCGGGAGCGTTGGCGGATGTGACCCTGCCGTGGCCGGGCGTCGCGGTGGCCGCCGACAACCGCTACCCGGTGGGCGTCACCGTAGAGATTGCCACGGAAGAGGGCCAGCCCGTGCAGAATGTGAAGGGCGAGGCGCGCACGCAGTTGGTGCAGGTCGCACGGTTTGCGCGGCGCACCGTCCGGGTCGACGGAACACTCGACGACTGGGCCGGCGCCACGCCTGTCCTGGTGGACTCCGAAGCGCTGGTCGCCGGATTGGACCTGTCCCGGTACCACTTGAACCCCTCGCTCGACAAGCCGACGGGCGACGAGGCCCGCAAGCGCGTGGTCGCGCGGGTTTACGCGGCCTACGACGACGCGAACGTGTACCTGGCCGCGCGCGTCCATGACGACGCGCTCCAGCACCGGGCCGGCGAGAAGCGCAAGGGGCGGGATCCGACCACGAAGCAGGAGGTGGAACTGCCGTATCGACTCGGCTTTCCCGACGGGTTGGAGCATCCAGTCAACATCGGCGATTGTCTGCAGTTTGCCTTCGGCTTCCGCGAGCGCGTCCCTGGACACGGTCGGCAGCCCGGCGACCCGTGGATGTGGAAGGGTCAGATCGTGGACACCGACTACGTCTACAACGTCCACCCCTCGACCGAGGGCGACCAACTCGTCCGCAACTGGGGCGCCGACACGCCGCGCCGCAATGGCTACCAGACGGTGCAGGAACCGTGGCAGACGCGTCCCGATGGCTCGCAGGTGAAGATCGTCCGCGACGAGGCGACCCACAGCACGGTCTGGGAAATTGCGATTCCGCGTGCGGAATTGAAGCTCTTCGACCCCGGCGCCGGCAGTCTACGCTTCGGGTTCATCGTCCACAACGACGAGAAGGTGCCGCTGGAGTGGTCCGCCGCCGCCGGTGTCTTCGACTACTGGGCCACGCTGGGTTCCTATGCCCCAAGTTGGAACCAGCACCTGCCTTGTCAGACGACGTTCGGGATCGACCCATGAACTACTCGCCCAAGGGACTCTACGTGTGGGACGCCTGGTACATGCCGGTGGAGGGTGCAGTCCATGCCTACCACCTCCAGCAAGTTCGGGCCAAAGATGCCGCGGACAAGTCGCCCAACGACTTGCTGGGACACGCGGTCACCCGCGACCTTGTCCACTGGGAGGAACGCTCGCCCGCGTTCGGACCCGACCCGGCCAACCCGCACGACGACCGCCAGCCCTGGACCGGTTGTGCCGTCTGGCACGAAGGGCGCGGTCACCTGTTCTACACCATGCGCGGTTCGGCCAACAATTGCCGCGTGCAGCGGATCGGATTGGCGACCACGCACGATCCCGACCGCTGGACGCGCCACCCGGGCAATCCCGTGATCGTACCTGACCCGCGCTGGTATGCGACCGAGGGCAACCCGGTGCCGCGCCTCGTCGATTGCCGGGACCTGATTGTGGTCCCCCACCCCGACGGTGGCTGGCTCGGTTTCTACGCCACGCGCATCCCGGGGAACGAGTTGCCGCAGACCAGCGCGATCGCCTGCGTGCGTTCGGCCGATCTGGTCCACTGGCAACACCTGCCACCGGCCTTCGCCCCCGGCACGTATGCCTGCCTCGAGGTGCCCGACGTATTCGAGTTGAACGGCCGTTGGTACCTGACCTGTCTGACGGGGCACTTCTATGGAAATCGCGGCTACTGGGCCGATCCGAACCTTGTGTGCGGCACGATGTACGCCGTCGCCGACCGCCCCGAAGGGCCGTACCGCGAACTCGCCGACAACGCCCTGCTGGCCGCGCGCTACACGGCGCCGCTCTCCTGTCGGTCGTTCCTGTTTGAGGGCCGTCGCTACCTGCTCTACACGGATCGCGAGCGCGGCGGCGGCACCGATGCCGGCGGCATGGCGTTCGGCACCTTGACGACCCCGAAGGAACTGCGCACGGACGGAAACCGGCTATTCGTCGCCTACAGCGACCGCATCGAGAGCGACGTGGCGGAGGAACTGATCGGTTCAGGCCGTCCGCCTGTTGAGGAGCCGTCGAAGCCCTGGGCGCAGCTTTGGGCGATGCCTTCGGCCCGTTGGACGTGGGGCGACACCATCGCGGGCGAAAGCGCCAGCGGTTGGGGCGTGGCGTGCCTGGCGGCGCGCGGTTCCGCCAGCTTCCTCTTCGAGGCCACGATTACGCTGGAACGCGGAGTGGCGGCAGGGCTGGTGCTGCGTCGCGACGGTCCCATGGCGGCTGCGGTCGTGGCATTGGAGCCGGTGGATGGCGTCGTGAGCTACTACGAGGCCCCGGCGTTCGATTTCGTGGAGAAACGCCGCACCGCCGTCCCGTTCGGCAGACCGGTCCGGCTGCGCGTCGTCAACCGGCTTGAACACGTCGAGGTTTACGTGGACGACGATCTGCGCCTCGCGTTCAGCCGCTACCGCGGCATCGGCGGCCAGTTCGGCCTGTTCGTGGATCGCGCCCGGGCAGTCTTCACCAACGTGCGGCTCCGCGAACTCGTTTGCGGACGAACGAAGGAACTCGAGTGACGGGCCGAGAAGTATTCCAGTCGATCTACGATGGCGGACGACCTGACCGGCTGCCGGTGCAGGGCGTTGGCCCGTGGCGTGAAACGCTTGACCGCTGGCGG
>CAYQJG010000188.1:0-3029 GCA_964417715.1 uncultured Lentisphaerales bacterium
GCGCCTCATGCCGGTGCAGGATCGCAACGCGCACGAGCGCGGCCACGGGGCCGGGCGTCTCCTCGCAGATCGTGACCGCTTCGCCGGCGTTCCCCTTGCCGAGCACGTTGCGGATCCCCTTGAGGAAGTCGCCCGGGTCAATGCCGGCCCGCCGCAGGTGCAGCAACCGCTCGAAGAAGACGGCCAGGGCCGCAATCCCGCAGAAGATGATGAGCCAGAGCACCGGCCCGCCTTGCGCCAGAAGATTCATCGTTTCCTACCCTCTCCCGGCGCCGCTACCGATCGCCGTTCTGCAGCCGCTCCAACCGCTGGCGGGCCTCGACCTGCCCCGGCACACCCGCCTGCACGACGCGCTGCAGCACGCGCCCCGCCGCCTCGGTCTGGCCCTTCTGCACCAGCAGGTCGGCCATCTGGAAGGCGGCCCGCGTGAACCAGGTCGCCGCGGCCTCATCGTACCAGACGCCGCGGCTGCGGTCGTCGATAAAGCGCAGGATCACCCGCGTGTAGTACTGATCGATCGCGTCGTCGACCCGCTTCACCTTCTCGAGGCAGCGGCCCAGCTTGAACTCGGCCTGCAGCAGCATCTCGGGCGTGGCATCGCGCCGCGCCATCATCTCGCGGTAGGCCTGCATGGCCTCCGTGAACCGGCCCGCATTTTCGGCGCCCATGGAGAACAGGCAGTCGCCCTTGCGTCCCCAGGCGGAGGTCACCCAGTCGCTCTCGGGGTAGCGCGTGACGATCTCGTCGAAGAGCAGCACGGCCTCGTCGAAACGCGCCAGTTCCACCAGCGCATCGGCCTGCAGGAACCGTCCCTCGGCCAGGCGCGAACTCGCGGGATACTCCTTGCAGAGGCGCGCCATGAGTTCGACGGTGCGGGTGTAGTCGGCCAGGCGGAACGTCGCGCGCCCGGCCCAGAGGATCGCCGCATCGGCCCACGGGCCCTGCGGCCACCGGGAAACGTACACCAGACAGTGTTCGCGCGCGGCGTCGAAGCGGTCGTGGTTGAACTCGTACTTGGCCAGCCACAGCAGCATGTCGGGCAGGCGGGGGGACTGCGGAAACGCGGTCAGGAACGCGACGCCGGCCTGGCGCGCCTCTTCGTCGCGCCGCAGGCCCTGCAGCGACAGGACCTCGAGAAAGCGGGCTTCATCGCGCACGGCCGGCGCGGCTTCGGCGGCGGCGCCGGAATCGCGCAGCGCCGGCTCGAACCGGTACGCGCGGTAGTTGGCGCGGCCGCGTCCCAGCAACGCCTCGCCGCGCCACAGGGGGTCGGTGGTGGAATCCAATACCTCCGTATACGTGGCCACGGCATCCTCAACCGCATCGCGTGCGGATTGCAGCGCCGCGAGACGGAGTTGGGCCCGCGCATGGAGGCTGCTGTTCGTGCCGACGCCGCCGGCCTGCCGGAACGCCGCCTCGGCCTGCGCGTTATCACCGGCGCGTTCGAGGCTGTCGGCTGCCTGGAAAAGCGCGCGCGGCCCCAGGTCCGAATCGGGGTAGTCGCTCTGGACCGACCGGTAGGCCTGCGCCGCCTGCCGTGGCCGGTTGTCGGCCAGCATCGCGTCGGCTGCCCTGAACAGACACTCCGCCCGCAGCGTGCGGTTCGTAGCGGCATCATGCGCCTTCTGGAAGAGGTTGGCCGCCTCGCCGAAGCGACCCAGTCCGACCAGTGCCTGGCCGCGCCCGGCCAACGCCTCCGCATCGCGCGGCGCGTCGCCGAAGGTCTCCACATAGATGCGAAATTCGTTGGCCGCGTGTTCGAAAAGGCCGTGCCGCAGCAGCGCCGTGGCCAGGCGGAACTGCGCCTCGCGCGCCTCGGGAGCTTCGGGGTACTCGCGGACGAAGGCCTTCATGCGCGTTTCGCCCTCGTTCACGGTGTCGGCGCCGCCCAGCAGCAGGTCGCCCAGCCGGAAGGCGGCCACGCGACGCAGGAGCGGGGCGCGGGCGACTTCCACCGCCGAGCGTGCGGCCGCCAGCGCGTCGTTCGTACGGCCGCCGGACTGGGCCAGCCCCGAGATGTCGACCCAGGCGCGCACACGCGCCGCCTCGGAGGCCGTCGTCGCCACAGCCAGGCGCCGCAGGACGTCCTCGGCATCCGTGGTGCGCTTGAGTTGCTGCAGCAGGCGCGCGCGCAGCAGGGCACCCTGTTCGGCCGCCGGCCCGCTGCCGTTGACGCGGTCCTGGTGTTCGATCACGGCCAGCGCATCGGTGAACCGGCCGATGGACTCGAGTGCCGCGCCCCATTCGAGCAGGTTGACGAGGCGGGTGTTGAGTTTGGATTCTCCCCGATCGACTTCGTCGAACAGGCGCAAGGCGCCGCCGACATCGCCGACGGCCAGTCGCGCCCGTGCCGCGACGCGGCGCAACGCGGCGGCATGCTCGGGCGCGGTCTTGTCCATCGGAACGGCCAGAGCCGTCTGCTGCGCCAGGGCGAACCGGCCGGTTTCGAGTAGCGCCAGGGCGCGCCAGAAGGCAAACAGGCCGGGATCAGGCGCGGCCGCCACGACATCGGCGTGGGCATCGAGCCGCGCCAGCACGTCCTCATTGCGCCCCTCCTCGGCCAGCGCCTGGACCAGCACCTGCAGGGCATCGACCCCGTCGCGGGCGTCGGTGTGCTGGCCCAACCAGGCGGCGGCGCGCCGCTCGGCCACATCGTAGAGCTTGTCGGACAGCGCGTGGCGGGCGGTGGTCAGATCATCGTCGGCGGCGCGCGACCATGCCGCCGCCGCCACCAGACCACACACTGCCAGCCAGACACTTCTCATGGCGCGCAGTATAACACGCGTAGACGGAGGTGCAAAGCTGACCGCACATGGCACCAACAACGGAGAGATTGGCGTGTACGAGTGCGTGTACGAGTAAGAGAAGAGCGCTTCCGGTTATCCCGTGGGATAATTCATTGGTGTTCGCGTACGTTCACACGCTGAAGACCGGTTAAGTGGGTCGATTATCCGGTTAAGAACGGCGGTTAAGAGTGGCGATTAAGACAAGCTATAACCAGCGCAAGCCGTTTTGTCTAAAGTTATTAA
>CAYQJG010000189.1:0-3013 GCA_964417715.1 uncultured Lentisphaerales bacterium
AACAGCGAATGTTGCGCATGGGCGGCGCGTGCCAAGTCGTAGGAACTTCGGTCTATGCCAACAGCCCCTGGGACGAGGGCGGGCGCGAGTGCGGCATCTACAAGGACGGCAAGGTCGTCGGCCAGTTGGAGAAGACCCACGATGTGCTGGCCGGCTACGCGATCACCTCGGACGGCACGCACGTTTACGCCGGCATCAAGAGCGGCTTCGTGCGACGCTACACCATGGACGGCAAGCTCGCGCCATTCCCTGGCGGCGAGCGGGGCGGGGCAGACCTTTCGGTCGGTGGCGTCATCTCCGGACCGAAGGGACTGGCGATCATCGGCGACGAACTGTTCGTCAGCCTGCAGGCAGCACCCGACAGACCGGCTGCGAAGAAGGGCGGCAAGCCGCGTGAGAACGCGGTCGACACGGACCGGATCGCGGTCCTCGGGCTGGCCGACCTCACGTCCCGTCGCACGTGGGACGCGCCGCGCTGCCGTCAACTCGTGACGGATGCCGCCGGTACGCTGTGGGTCATTCAGGACGGCACGACCAACGCCAAGCCGGCCGTGCTGCATTTCGCGAAGGACGGTCATCCGCTGCCGCAACGCATTGACGATCTCGTGGAGCCATCCGCCCTCGCAATCGATGCCCGAGGACGACTGCTGGTGGCCGAAAACGGCCCCGAGCAGCAGGTTCGCATCTACGATGTGGCAGGTGGTGGCGCGCCGCGTCTGGCCGGCACGTTCGGCGTCAAGGGCGGCGTGTTTGCCGAGCCGCGCGGCGCCATGGGACCGGACCGCTTCTATGGCATCACGGCGCTGGCCTGCGACCCCGCCGGCAACCTTTACGTCAACTGCAACGGCTGGGAATGGTCCGGCACCGACCTGCGCTGCTTCGCGCCCGACGGCGCGCTGAAGTGGCAGTTGCAGGGACTGTTCTTCGTGGATTGCGTGGACGCCGACCCCGCCGACGAGACGCAGGTCTTCGGTGTGCAGGAGCGCTTCGAGATGGATTACGGCGCCCCGGCCGGCAAGGGATGGAAGCACGTAGACTATACGCTCGATCCGTTCCGCCATCCCGAGGATCCGCGCTGCAACGGCGCCAAGGGCAGTTCCGTGCGCATGCACCGCATCCGCGGGCAGCGCTTCATGTCCATTGGCGAGATGCCGGGCAGCCTTGCGATCCTCTATCGGTTCGACGGCCGCATCGCCGTGCCGTGCGTGGCATTTCAACACGCGCAAGGCAAGCGCAAGGCGGGCGACTGGCCCCCCAACGCGCCCGACGCGGCCTGCTGGCTTTGGCGCGACGCCAATGGCGACGGACGTTTCCAAGCGGACGAGGTTCAGGTCCAACCGTTCAAGCGCGACGGCATCGCCGGGCTCTTCGACCTCAACGGCGACTACTGGCAACCGACCTGGAGCGAGAAGATTCGCCACTACCCCTGCAAGGGGCTCGACGCCCACGGCGTGCCGCTTTACGACGCCGAGCCCGCGTCGGTGGTCGACCGTCCGGGCGACTTCACGGACATGGAACGGATCGAGTACATCCCCGCCACCGACACCATGTTCGTGAGCGGTTACACCGAACGCTGGCCGTCCAAAGACAAGCATTTCATTCCGGCCGGATCCGTGATCGCCGCCTACCCGAAGTGGAAGGAAGGCAACCGCATCGCCAAATGGGTGACGGCGGTCCCCTATTCGCAGAGCCCGTATGCCATTCCGAAGTCCATGAGTGCGGCCGGCGACTACGTTTTCGTCTTCTACGCCGGCGTCGAGCAGATCGTGGTGATCGACGCCCGCGACGGTAAGATCCCCGGACGCTTCGTGCCCGGTCCCGAAATCGGCGGCACGCACGGCGACGCCGACATCCCGTGGGCGATCAAGGCCATCAGGCGCAAGGACGGCTCGTATGCCGTGTTCGTCGAGGACGACCGGTATGCCAAACAAGTGATGTACCTATGGAAACCTTGAGTACGCATCCGCAAGAAAGGCCAACCGGCTTCACGCTTTCACTGCTCAATGATCCTCAACCCATCAACCCGCTCGAAGTGCCGCTAGTTTCGTGTGGCCAGAAGTGCCTGGTGCTCCAGCGCCCAGGCGGCGATCCAGAGATCGGCCTTGGACGCCCCCGCCAAGGCGCCCTGGCGACGGAGTTCCGCCACCGTGCGCGCATACTGCACGGCGGTTTGTCTGGAAATGCCGGAGAACTCGAACAGGCTCAGGAAGACGATGGCGTCGTTCAGGCGATCCTCGGATACGAACGCGGCCCCCTCGAGAAATTCGCCAGCCACGGGGGCGCAGACAACCAGCACCTCGCCCGGGTATCGAGCCAGCGTTCTCCGCACGGGGTGGTCCGGGTGCTTCCGGCTGCGCCAAAGGTCGATCAGGAAGTCGGTGTCAAGACAGATCATGGGAAGGCCACCGTTCGGCCTTGCGGTTCTCGCGCACGACACTGGCCATTGCCGCGGCATCCGCCTCGGAAAGCGGCGAATGTTCGTCGAGCCGGGCGATTACGTCGGCGACCGTGTGAGCCGAGGCAACCCGAGCGATGAGGCGGTCGATGGTCTTGGAAAACGACTCGGACTGGCGCTTGTGGCGCGCGAGCCGATCATAGACCCCCGATTCGAGTGCGATGGTCTTCGTGCTCATGCATAAAGATTTGCATGCATGGCACAGTGAGTCAAGTTCGAACGAAGGACACCGATGGCAGCATCCAGACCCAACATCCTCTTCGTCATCACCCACGACACCGGTCGCCAACTCGGTTGCTACGGGCGTCCCACGCACAGTCCCGGCATCGACCGGTTGGCGACGGAGGGTGTACGCTTTGATCAGTACTTCGTCTGCGCGCCGCAGTGCTCACCGAGCCGCGCCTGCCTGACGACGGGACGCTACCCGCACCACACCGGCGTACTCGGGCTGGTCGGCAAGTGGGGTTGGCAGATGGACGCGTCCGTGCCTACGTTGGCCAAAACGTTGGGTGCGGCGGGCTACGACACCTGGCTCTGGGGCTTCCAGCACGAGCACCC
>CAYQJG010000190.1:0-2880 GCA_964417715.1 uncultured Lentisphaerales bacterium
CTACCGCAGAGGCGCGGACCACTACTACCTGCTCCCCGACCTCCAGGGCCACACGCGGCAGCTCACCAACGCGGCCGGCGCCATCTTCGAGCCGCATATCTACGACGCGTGGGGCCGGGAGATTTGGCCCATAGTGACGACGGGGCTATACCTGCGCGGCTTCGGGCAGTGGGGGTATTGGAGGGACACCGCGACAAGGGAGTATGTCAGGGCACGGCATTTGGGGGTGGATCTGGGGAGGCGGGTGAGCCGGGATCCAATCCAGGGCGGGCCTCCGTTCGCCTATGCCTTGTGTTCGCCGGCAAAGTTGGCTGATCCTACAGGGCTGTTCATCCGTGGTTCGGTCGGCTCGGTAGCTGATCTTCTGGCCAAGAGGGTCGATGCGACTTACACGTGCCGTTGCGGCTGGATCGACGGAACTCACTTCTCTGGTGCCACGATGGCTGCCCAGATGCACCTGTACTTCGGCACGGACTCGCGATTCCGCCTGCCGTTCTACGGCTTCGTTGCGCGGCACCATGGAGGCGGGATTCCGTTCCTGCCAGTACGAATCGACGTAGCGGCAGGCCTAAGAGTAGCGCTGCCCCCTCCTGGCCTTGCCGATGTAGCCTGGCAACGGGCTGCGGCGTTCGTAGCCTTTCGGCTGCTGTGGCTTGTAGAGTTGGAGCAGAGCCGGTACCGGGGTCTTGCGGGCTCGGCATTCTCATATGAGGACTTACCGACGGATTGGCTCGGCGCTGTAACATGGTGGCGGTACGGCAATCGAGACAACCGGCAAGTGCTAAGACGGTGCGGCGATAGTCTGACTACGGACCAAGTAAAAGACATATACTTTAACATGACTGAAGAGTGCATGCAGCTGAAGTCTTCATGTCATGTGTTCGCTAAAGTGCAAACCATGACAGATATCAACCCGCTACCGTATGCCACACTGTTTCACAAGCGGTACCCGTCAACCCAGGGGTACTGCGCCTCGGAGTCCTTACCACCGGAGCTCGCGTCACATCCTACAATGTTCACGGACAGGGCGCAAATGGCCCTCCTCGATTGGATTGTTGATCCGGGCTTTCCGGACTACTGGATATGAGCGCCTTCGTGTGTCCTGCAGTCGTGGCCGTAGACGAACCAGACCGACCTAGGGCGGTTCGGCGGCTTCTGGTGATGGGGGCCGTGGCGGCCGCCTTGTGCTATGCCGTGTCGCATGTGTTCCGCGAGCGCACGTGGTCTTGCCGATCTCCGGACGGGCGCATTGTGGCACACCTGACGCTTCCATCACGCGCTGCCTCAGTTGGTCAGTACCTAGGTCTGGTGGAGGCGTCTGCGGTCGGTAGCGTCCAGGAGACGCGTAGCGGCCGCCTGCTAGCTCGGCGGGCGTTCGTGACTGCCGGCGATGAATGCTACTACGTGTTCGTTGCAGTACGTTGGAGCCATGACTCCCGCCGAGCAGCCATCATGGTGGCGATCGACACTGGCCGTCTTCAGCCCAGGGCCTGGTGCATCGAGGTTACCGCTGGAACAGTCCGTGAGTACCCGCCGCTGGTCTTTGATGACGCTCAACTGTGGGGGACGCCAGTTGCTGCCTTCCTTGAGGGGCGGCACCAAAGACCAACTGGCAGGTAGCCGGGCGAGCGCACGCCTGCGACGAGGGGGGCTCCGCAACTCGAGTGTCACGTGCTGGTACGGAACCACGGTGGTCCTGATCGACCCATCAGCGCGCTCATACTGGCGTGCCTGGATGTATTCGGGTCAGGCTGCTCGGCCCTGGGCAACCCCGGCGTAAACGCGCCCGGCCCTGCGCCTTGCGACCGTTACCTGGAGCACCGCCCTGCGCCCTCGGTGGACGGCTCCCTGCATGTGGACCCCGACATCCGGCTGCCCTCACCCGGCATGGACGTGGTGGTGGAGTTTCACTATTACTCGGCGTCCGCGTACAACGGCCCCTACGGCTACCGTCGGTCCATCAGCCCGAACCAGCCGGCGCAGGCGGACCGGCAAGAACCAAGAGTGGCTCAGGTAACGTGGCGGTACCGGTGTTTACCTGGGAAAGGGCGATTGCACGTGTACGTGCCCTGATTGTTGGAAGGAGAAGACCCTGAGTCTCACTGTCCGGCAGTCACTCATGTCCGAGATACAAGAGGCGTTCCGCGTGATCCACGCTTTCGCCGTCGCGTTGGGAACGCCTATAAACACGGCTCTATGCGGTAGTTTCAGCTGGCGGTGCACTCGGGGGTGTGAGAGCAAACACGGTACCCAGGCCTGCCTGAAGCAGGTCGCCGATGACGATGACTTCTTCTACAAGTGCATGTCACGTCACTCGCAGGCATTCGCCATCGACATCAACGCTCCGTACAACCCAATGTCGGCAATAAACCCATATCGTGACTGCAAACGCTACCCCAAGCAGTGTTGTTATGCGCTCGATCCCCGAGGCCTCATAGTTAAGGCTCTTACGGTCTGCTTGGGCTGGGACGGCACCCGGCGCCAGACGCGCAAGGACTTCATGCACTTCAGCAAGGACGGCAGGTGATGGTTCTGCTGAAGGTGCTTGCCATGGCCGTGATGCTCTGGGGTTGCGGCGGTGGAGGCGGCGTACCGCCGCGCACCGGGATATCGCTGCCCAAGCGGCCGTTAAGCGCGGAGACGGATTCGCCTCGGCACCAAGCATCCGTCAAGCTCAACGTAACACCGACCGATGAATGGAAGCGTGCCAAAGTAGCGCTCCTGGCAGGCTCGCGCAAGGACCTTAACACCTGGCTTGCCCCTGGCAACTTGGCATTCAAGGCGATCTACTGGTTGGACATCGATGAGCCCTCTGTAGGGATTGCGGCTGTCGCCGGCGTCTGGATCGATCAGGAAGTGCCGGCACATGGGCTGACGCGC
>CAYQJG010000191.1:0-2840 GCA_964417715.1 uncultured Lentisphaerales bacterium
TCCGCCTGAGATTCTCGATAAACGACGTCCCGCCGATGGCCAAGGCTGCCGTCAGGCGCGCGAATACGCCTTCCTCCACGCCCTGACGCACGTAGTCCTCAAGGTAGCGACGATAATCCGCCTTCGGATCAACGCCCTTCTCCTGACCCGCGTGCCACCAGAGCCTCTCACAGGTCAGCCAGTCCGGCTTGGGCGCATACCCCGCATACGCGTGATAGGAGCTCCAGGAATGGTTCCGCAGCACGGCGAGCCGAGCCTTCACCTGTTCCGCCGTCGGCCCCTCCTGCAGCGCAGTAACGCTCGACCATCAGGGCCAGCAGTTCCACGAAATGCTCCCGGTCGCGGTCATTCTCGAAAATCTCCTTCCGGAACACGCCGCGCGTGGTGATGTGATACCACCCACCTGAAAAATGATGTCTCAAGGGTCTTGGCCATGCCGGTAAACTACCAAAACTAAGTTTGATTATCCCTTAATTGTCTAATGTCAAATTGCAACCCCTCTGCCTGCTTAACCTGTTCAAAGATGCATTATGCGATTGACAAACGATCTACCTGATACTACGTTGAAACCATTCAAAGCGGAAGCTCAAAATAATGAACTCCGCTCAATAAGTACTGTTCGGTTCAGAAATTAACCATGGGTAAGACCACACATCGCGACAAGGCGTCTCAGGCGAACAAGGTGCGAGCGGCACAGGAGGCGCAACTCCGACAACACCCCATTTTGCATCAGTTTGCAGAGTCGCGGCAAAGACTGGCCAAGGACGCGTACCGGCCACTCTACCATTTCGTCAGCCCTGAAAGCGGATTGAACGATCCCAACGGGCTGTGCTTCTGGCGGGGACGCTGGCACCTATTCTACCAAGGCTATCCGCCGGAGAACCCGCGGCCCCATTGGGGTCACGCCGTCAGCGACGATCTGATCCATTGGCGCGACTTGCCGTATGCCATCAAGCCCGGCCCCGAGGAAGCCTGCTGGTCGGGCTCGACGCTGGTCGAGGACCAGCGCGTCATCGCCATGTACCACGGACACCAACTCGGCAACATGGTGGCCGTGTCGAGCGATCCGCTGCTTCTGGACTGGGAGAAAGTGACCGGTCATGCGGTCATTCCCAATCCGTGTCCGATCTGGACGCGGACCACGGGCGGCGAGAAAATGCCCGGGGTGCGCGGCAATCCGCATCCCACAGGTGCGATCAACTTCGTTTACGACCCGTGCATCTGGAAGAAGGGCGAATTCTACTACTCGACCTCCGGCGGCACCCTGCCGCACGGCCCCAGCAGGCGGCGCACCCGTGCGCAGTTTCTCTTCCGCTCGCGCGATCTTGCGACCTGGGAGTATCTGCATCCGTTCGTGGAAGGCGATATTTACGGCCTGGTGGGCGACGACGGCGGCTGCCCATACTTCTGGCCGATCGGCGACCGGCACATCCTGCTGCACTTCAGCCACATGAGCGGCGGACACTACCTGCTGGGCGACTACGATACCGCGCGCGACAAGTTTGTGGTCACCTATGGCGGGCGTTTCACCTTCGGCCCGTGGTATCCTGGCGGTGTGCATGCGCCTTCGGCGACCCCCGACGGCAAGGGCGGCGTGATCGTGCTCTTCAACATCAATCCGGCCAAGCCCACGCCCGGCTGGAACCAGATCATGAGCTTGCCACGGCGGCTGACCCTTGCCGGAAAGGATGAATTGGTGATGGAGCCGGCCGGCGACATCGAATCCCTGCGCCACAACCACCGGCATGTTAAGGCGCGGGTGCTCGCGGCCAACCGCGAGGTTGTGCTCGACGGCGTGCGCGGCAAGGCGGTCGAGATCGCCGCCGAGATCGATCCCCGGAACGCGCAGATGGTCGAGCTCAACGTCCTGCGTTCTCCCGGCAGGGAGGAGTTCACCCGCATCGCCTTCTATAAACATCGGGGTTACGTGGACTGGGATCGCAGCGACGGCTGGGCGCGGTTCCGCGATTCGCGGGACAGCCTGATTGCGATTGATACGTCCTACGCGTCGGAACTGCCGGATGTCGAATCCCGTGCGCCGGAGATCGCGCCGGTGTATCTGGCGCCGGGCGAAACGCTGAAGCTGCGCGTGTTTATCGATAAGAGCGTTGTCGAGGTCTTCGCCAACGATCGCCAGTGTTTAGCCGTGCGCGTGTATCCCGGCCGAGAGGACAGTCTGGGTGTCTCGCTTCGCGCGCAGGGCGCGGATGCTGCGCTGCGCTCTCTAGACGTTTGGCAGATGCGAAGTATTTACGGCGAAAGAGCGATCTGAAGGCATAGGGGTCGTATTTGGACATAGGACATTGCTCATCCTTTCTCCTTAAGCGCAAGCATCACCTTGCGGAGGATTCGATTCAGTTTCTTGTCGCCAGAGAGCCGTGAACGCATGCGCTGGATGGCTTTTGAGACACCATCCACGCTCATCCCGGACAGTGCCCCAAGTTCGCCGAGCGTGCGGCCTGAACGGGTACGTGCCAAGTAAAGGGCGAGATCACGCCCCCAGTCACCACGGCGGTCAGCAAAGTCCTGCCAGGGTTCTCCTTTCACCTGCTCAACGGCTTTGACGACTGCCTCAAAGGACAGCAGACGGCGCCACGCCCTCGCATTCGTCTCAGCCCCCGCCTTGCGCGGAACCTTCCGCCTGAGATTCTCGATAAACGACGTCCCGCCGATGGCCAAGGCTGCCGTCAGCCGCTCGAAGACACCTTCCTCCACGCCCTGGCGCAGGTAGTCCTCGATGTAACAGCGGTAGTCCGCTTTCGGGTCGGCGTCCTTCTTCTGCCCTGCGTGCCACCAGAGCCTCTCACAGGTCAGCCAGTCCGGCTTCGGCGCATACCCCG
>CAYQJG010000192.1:0-2735 GCA_964417715.1 uncultured Lentisphaerales bacterium
CGCCGCGCTGGACGATCCGGCCCCGGCGCGCGCCACAAGTGGACGGAAGCTGATGACGTACAAGGGACGGACCTTCTATTCTGGACGGGGTATGGCAGGCGTGGTAGTTTGGGGTTGTTGACGGCGAACAAGGAGGGGATGCGATGCGATCGGCACGGGTCAAAGCGGATGGGCAGGCTTACTACCACTGCGTGAGTCGGGTGGTGGACCGGCGGATGATCCTGGGCGATCTGGAGCGCGAGAAGTTCCGCGAGTTGATGCGCGGCGCAGAGACGTTCTGCGGCGTGCGGGTGCTGACCTACGCGATCCTCTCGAACCATTTTCACATTCTGGCGGAAGTGCCTGACCGTCAGGATGTTAACGAGGCGGAGATCGTTGCGCGCCTGCCGGCGATCTATGACCGCCGGGCCATTCATGAGATGCAGTCGCAATGGGCCCTGTGGCGGCAACAGGGGCTGGAGCGACTGGTGCAGGCGGACCTGAGTCGCCTGCGGGCGCGGATGTACGATGTGTCGGCGTTCGTGAAGACCGTGAAGCAGCGGTTCACGCAGTGGTACAACCGGCGCGAGGGGCGCTGCGGAACACTGTGGGAGGACCGGTTCAAGAGCGTGATGGTGGAGCCGCCAGCGCATACGGCCCGCGCGCGACAGGATGTCGGCGCGCTGGCCACGCTGGCGGCGTATATCGACTTGAATGCGGTGCGCGCCGGGATCGTCAAGGATCCCAAGGACTACCGCTGGTGCGGCTATGGCGAAGCCGTGGCGGGACGGGAGCGGGCGCGCGAGGGGTTGACGGCGGTCCTCGGCGGCGAAGCAGGCAAGTCCGGCAAGACTTGGCGTGCGGTGGCAGCGAACTACCGGTTGCTGATCTACGCCGCGGGTGAGGAACAGGGCGTGGCGGAGCATGCCGGCATGGCCGAAAAAGCCGGGATTTCTCGAGAAACAGTGGCAAAAGTCGTACGCGAGCGCGGCGAACTGCCGTTGCAGCAGGTGTTGCGCTGCCGCGTGCGCTACTTCAGCGACGGCGTGGCCATCGGCAGCCGGGTGTTCGTGGACGACGTCTTTCGTCTGCATCGCGGCAACTTCGGTTCCAAGCGTCAGGACGGAGCGCGACCGATGCGGTTTGCCGCCTGGGGTGGGCTCTGCGCCGCCCGCGACCTACGCCTGGCGCCGATCGCGGCGTCGGGCGGGTGAACCGGCTCTGCTGATCGCCTCGTAATCTGACGCAAACCGTAACGATGCGCAACGCGACAAGACTGAGACAGGATCGGTCTGGCAATACGGCTATTGTCCCATGTTGAGACGTTATGGCGCAGTTTAGCCCGGACGATCACACGGCATGGGAAACGGTCTTCATGAAGCATCACGTTTATAGCAAACGAGTTATGTTCACAGCCGCAAAGGTTGTGCGTGATTGGCACATGGACTGCTATCAAACGCGTGCCCGTCTCACTGTATCCTAGTTGCGGGCGAATGGAGCTTAGCAATGTCAAAAGTCTTGGGAATCGATCTGGGGACGACGAATTCGTGCATGGCGATCATGGAAGGCGGGGAGCCGGTCGTGTTGCCGAATGCCGAAGGCATGCGCACCACGCCGTCGATCGTCGCCTTCACGAAGAGCGGCGAGCGGCTGGTGGGTCAGGCGGCCAAGCGGCAGTCTGTAACGAATGCGAAGAACACGATCTACTCCATCAAGCGTTTCATGGGACGCAAGTACGATGAGGTGGCGCACGAAATCTCATTGGTGCCCTACGACGTCGTGAAGGCGGCCAACGGTGACGCGCATGTGCGGATTGGCGACAAGGTTTATTCACCGCCCGAGATCTCCGCGATGGTGCTGCAGAAGCTCAAGGCCGACGCGGAGGCGTATCTGGGGCAGCCGGTCACGCAGGCCGTGGTGACCGTGCCCGCGTACTTCAACGACAGCCAGCGGCAGGCCACCAAGGATGCCGGCCGGATTGCCGGGCTGGAGGTCATGCGCATCATCAACGAGCCGACCGCCGCTTCGCTGGCCTATGGGTTGGATAAGAAGAAGGACGAGAAGATCGCCGTTTACGATTTCGGTGGCGGCACGTTCGACATCTCGGTGCTGGACATCGGCGATGGCGTGTTCGAGGTCAAGGCGACCAACGGCGATACGCACCTGGGTGGTGATGACCTGGATCTCGAGATCATGCAGTGGCTGATCGCCGAGTTCAAGAAGGAGCAGGGCGTCGATCTGTCGAAAGACACGATGGCGCTGCAGCGCCTGCGTGAAGCCGCCGAGAAGGCGAAGTGCGAACTGTCATCGGCTCAGGCCTCCGAGATCAACCTGCCGTTCATCACGGCCGACGCCAGCGGGCCGAAGCACTTGACGGTGTCGTTGAGCCGCGCCAAGCTCGAGCAGCTGACCGAGACCCTGATCGAACGTACGACGGCGCCGTGCCGCAACTGCATGCGCGACGCCGGCCTGACCACGGTCGATGAAGTGGTGCTCGTCGGCGGCCAGACGCGCATGCCCAAATTGCAGGAGAAGGCGCGCGAACTGTTCGGCAAGGAGCCCCACAAGGGCGTCAACCCGGACGAGGTCGTCGCCGTGGGCGCCGCCATTCAGGGCGGCATCCTGAAGGGCGAGGTCAAGGATGTGCTGCTGCTGGACGTCACGCCGCTGACGCTTGGGATCGAAACCCTGGGCGGCATCCTGACGCCGCTGATCGAGCGCAACACGACGATCCCGACCAAGAAGAGCGAGATTTT
>CAYQJG010000193.1:0-2637 GCA_964417715.1 uncultured Lentisphaerales bacterium
GCTGCGCCTCGGGCAGCGGGTAGGTGCCTTCCTGCTCGATCGGGTTCTGCGTGGCCAGCACGAAGAACGGCTCGGGCAGGTGGAACGACTCATCGCCCACGGTCACACGGTGCTCCTGCATGGCCTCAAGCAGCGCGGCCTGCGTCTTGGGCGGGGTGCGGTTGATCTCGTCGGCCAGCACCATGTTGGCGAAGATCGGACCATGCACAAAGCGGAAGGAGCGCTTGCCCGTGGTGCGGTCCTCCTCGAGGACGTCGGTCCCGGTGATGTCGCTGGGCATCAGGTCGGGCGTGAACTGGATGCGCTTGAAGCGCAGGTCGAGCACGTGGCTGAGCGTGCTGATCAACAGCGTCTTGGCCAGACCCGGCACACCCACCAGCAGGGCGTGGCCGCGACTGAAGACCGCCATCAGCACTTCATCGATCACCTGACCCTGTCCCACGATCACGCGCCCCAACTGGGCCTTCATGCGCTCGTAGGAGCCGTGGATCTCACGGATCATGGCCACATCGTCGGCCGCCTGCGGGGGCGGCGTCGACGACACGATGGCCGGCGCCGCGGGGCGCTCGGACTTGGTCGGGCTCGGATCGGCCGCGACTTTCTGCGTCACGGTCTTGCCGGCCTGCGGCTTATCGCCGCCGGTGAGCGGCTTCTTCGCCTCGCCCTGCGCGAAGAACTCGAGCTGGACGGTGCCCAGCTGGATCGCGTCCTGACCGCGCAGTTCCACGGCCTTGACGCTCTCGCCGTTGACGAGCGTGCCGTTGGAGCTGTTCATGTCATACAACCACCAGCGCCCATCCTGCAGGCGGATGTTCACATGCTCGCCCGAGATGAGCCGGTCGTTGACCACGACATCTGCGCGCGCGCTGCGCCCGACGGTCAGCCCCTTCTCGGGTACTGTCACTTCCTGGCCGATCAAGTCGCCAGACCGAAACACGATCTTTGCCATGCTGCCTCCGCCCGCGAGCCGGACGGCAAAAAGCCGCCCCGACGCCCGTCAGTAAATAGAGTTGGTGCCGTGGGCTGGAATAGCAGGAAGCATGCCAGTGGCTGGAAGACGGAACAGCAGATTGCCGAATGTCGATTTTCGAATGTCGAACTGGCCATCGGTATCGACCGGAGGCAGTTCGGCGTTCTGCGGTTCGACATTCGTCAATCTGCGGTTTGGCGGGCCCTGCGCCTCTCACCGGAAC
Source organism: uncultured Lentisphaerales bacterium (assembly GCA_964417715.1). GTDB lineage: Bacteria > Verrucomicrobiota > Kiritimatiellia > RFP12 > CAYQJG01 > CAYQJG01. Next base: position 1,194 of record CAYQJG010000193.1, read on the forward strand.
GCCGAGTCCCTGGACCTAGAAGCTGAAGAGATTCGCGTTTACGAGTACGTTTACGAGTAAGACATGGAAACAGTGACTGGAAGCCCTCTCCCCTTACTCGTACACGTACTCGTACACGCCAATCTCTCCGCTGCCGCTTACAGCCGTATCCACCCGGCCGGACGTGGTGCGCACCCGACGTCACATCGCCGCACTGAACGTGGCGATCAGCCGCTCCATCCGCGCGACGGACTCGTTCAGTTCGTCGCGCTTGGCGCGCTGTCCTTCCACAACCTGTGGCGGCGCCTTGGCCATGAAGCCCGCGTTGCCGAGCTTGGCGTCGATGCCGGCCAGGAAGCCGCGCGCCTTGGCGATCTCGGCCCGCAGCCGCGCCGTCTCGGCCGTCACGTCGACCAGACCCGCCAGCGGCAGGTAGATCGTACCGAGGGCCACGGGCACGCCCGGCATGCCGTGCGCCTCGCCACCGGCGTGGATGGTGACGTTCTCCGACCGCAACAGCGCCTTGAGCGAGATTTCGTCGCGCACCAGCTTGGCCGCCGTCGCCGCGTCGAGTGTGTGGATCACGTAGTCAACCGGCTTGGCGGGCGAGATGGCATAGTCGGAGCGCAGCGCGCGCCCCGCGCTGATGAGCGCGTGCTTGGCTTCGACGTAGGCCGTCACGGCCTCGTCCAACCCCCAGGCCGCCGACTCCGTCGCCGTCGCCGGCACCGGCCAGGCTGCCACCATGATCGACTCGTCGGCGGCGCCATACCCCATCTCGTGCCAGAGTTCCTCGGTCAGGAACGGCATGTAGGGGTGCAGCAGCTTGAGCGATGTGGCGAAGACGTGCGTCATCACGCGCAGCACCTGCTCGCGCCGGGCGTCGTCGGTGCCGTACAGGTCCTGCTTGGCGTATTCCAGGTACCAGTCGCAGAACGCGTTCCAGACGAGGTTGTACGCGGCCAGCGCACCGTCCTGGAAGCGGAACTGCTCGAGGTGCCCGGTGAGGGTCCGCACCGCGGCATCGCAGGTCGCCAGCAGGTGGCGGTCGTCGTCCGTCAGGCGCGCCGGGTCGAGTTGCGGCCGGCTGTGCGCCAGGCTGTGCCAGTCGAGGTCCGGCGCCTTCTCCATGTGGAGCTTCATGAACCGCGCCGCGTTCCAGATCTTCGTGCCGAAGTTGCGGCCGATCTCGAACTTGTCGGCGTTCACGTAGACGTCCTGGCCGGTCGACGTGATCATCATCAGGCTGAAGCGCAGCGCATCGGCGCTGTACTGCGCGATGATGTCGAGCGGGTCGATCGAGTTGCCCAGGCTCTTGCTCATCTTGCGGCCCTGGTCGTCGCGCACCGTGCCGTGGATGTAGACATGGCGGAACGGGGCCGCGCCCATGAACTTGTGGCCGGCCATGATCATGCGCGCCACCCAGAAGAAGATGATCTCCGAGGCGGTCACCAGGTCGTGCGTC
>CAYQJG010000194.1:0-2581 GCA_964417715.1 uncultured Lentisphaerales bacterium
CGGGTATGCCAGTGCCTGCGTGAAGCTGGCGAAGATGGGCGCCGTCGGCATGATCGTCTATAAGGTGGACCTCGCCGCCGGAAATCCCAATGGAGCGGTCCGGGACTATGTGCTCTACAACGGCAAATCCAGCCTGGGGTATGGCGGTGCGCTGGCCAGCCGGCGGCTGAAACTGTGGCGTGATTCGGTCAATACCTACGACTACATCGTGGCGGCGCGGAAGAAGAATCCCGCGGCGGTGGAGGCTCTCCTGGACAAGATGGTCCGCGTGGGGCTGAGTGCGGATAAGGACTACCGGACCAAGTCCAAGTCCCGCGGTTACTGGACCAGCAACAACGTCGAGGACTACGCCACCTTCAGGCTGAAGCTGGCGGAACTGGCGACGGGCGCGAAGCTGGGCGCGGGCGAACTGGGCGGGTTCAGCGACAAGTTCACCGCGTGCGGCTCGGCGGACAAGATCGTGGGGTACGATTGAAAGGATCTGTGCAACGTGCCAAGACCGGATCGAAACCGGTGGCCGCCTGGCGGCCGCCGGCCGGTTGTGGTTTTGACGAGCAACTGGCGCTGCGGCGCATGACCGCGCTGTGGCGGGAACTGCGCTGGAACTCGACTGAACGCGTGCGGGCTCAGGCAGCGAGCCTGGCCACGTGGATGCGCAAAGACGGTTTGCAGGACGTCGAGGTGCTGGGTTTTCCTGCGGACGGCGTCAGCACTTTCGGTGGCTGGCGCATGCCATTGTGCTGGTCGCCCCGCGAGGGCCGGTTGGAGATCGTGGCCCCGGCAGGCGCGACGGGTGTCGTGGCCGACTACCGGAAGGTACCGCTCAGTCTGGTGATGTACAGTGCCTCAACACGCGACGGCGGCGTGGAGGCCGACCTGGTCTTGTGTAAGCCCGCGCGCATCCCGGCATCGCGAGTCAAAGGGCGTATCGTGCTCTTCGATGACGCCCCGGACCGTGACGCGGTCCGCCGCGCGCGCCTGGCGGGGGCGTTAGGGTTCGTGACGGACGCCGTGCCGGAGTATAAGGGGATTCGCACGTCGGCAGACACGGCCTGCGCCGTGCCGTACTGCAACGCACTGCTGCCTCCGTGGCGCGTGCCGACGCGCGAACGGGGCTTCGGTTTCGCGGTGTCGCCCGAGACAGGGCGATGGCTCCGGGCGCTACTTGCGGCGGGTTCCGTGCGCGTCCGCGCCACTGTCACGGCCACTCTGGAGCCGGGCGAACTCCCGGTCGTCACCGGATATCTGCGGGGGCGAACGGGCCAGAAACTCCTGATCACGGCGCACATGGATGAACCGGGCGCCAACGACAATGCCTCGGGCGTGGCCGTGGCGCTGGGGATCGGGCGTATGCTGGCGTCGGCGACGCGGTCCGGCTGGACGCCCGAGCGCGGCGTGCGGTTCTTCTTCTCCGTCGAAACGAGGGGCCTGATGGCCTTCCTGAATACAAACCCGAAATTCTTCCGCAACGGTGTGTTCGGTTTGAATCTGGACATGCTGGGCGCCGACCAGGCGGTCTCCGGCGCCATGCTGAAGATCGCGCACAACCAGCCTGCGCTGCCCGATCCGATCCTGCCGCTCCTACTGCGGGATCTCGCGGCCATGCCGGGTTTGCGGTGGAAGCTGGGGCAGGATTGCGGCGACAACGCGATGGGTGACCCCCTCGTTGGGATTCCCACCACGATGCTTGTGCAGGCACCTGATCGCACCTACCACACCAACCTTGATCGACCGGAGTGCCTATCGGCCACCGCCGTGCGTCGGATGGGCGATTGGCTCGGCGGCCACGTGGGCTATCTGTGCTCCGCAGGGCCGGAGGAGATCGGCGAACTGGCGCGGTTGGGCGTTCGTTACGCCAGGCGCCGGCTGGCCGAAGTTGCCCGAACAGTTTCGGATCGGCATCCCGGGGAGGAGCCAACCGCGCTGCGGCATTACGCGGAACAGGAACGTCGCCGGTTGACCGGCCTGCTTCGACTGCTTCCGACGGAAGACCAACCCGTCTGGGTCGAAGGAACCTGTCCCGCGCTGCCGACCGTGAATGCGCGCGGACTGTCCCCCGAGACCGCGGCGAGAGAACAGGTGGAGCGTTTGGCAGCGCGGATCGTGCCGCCTGTGGTGCGGAATGATGGGATACAGGCGGCGGCGCCCGTCGACCGCTGGGCCGCGCAGGCGGCGCGCCGGATTCCCCTGAAGACCTTTCGCGGTTTCCTGGCCGCAGAAAACCTGACTCCTGACGTGCACCGCCGTTTGTGCCGCGTGGCGGGCGGCACCTTCGGGTGGGGCGCCCCCTGGTGGCTGCAATGGGCACTCGGCTGGAGCAACGGGAAACGCCCCCTTCTCCAAATCGGGGACCTGTTGCGCCACGAAGGCCGTGGCGTGCCGTGCGAACAGTTGGTCCGCACGTTCGACATTCTCGCGCGGGAGGGGTTTGTCCGGTGGCGGCCTCGGTTGACCGGGCGCGATCTTGACCGGGCGTTGCGCCGGGTCGGCGTGAGGCCGGGCATGCTCGTGATGACACACAGTTCCCTTTCGGCATTCGGTTACGTCGACGGTGGCGCCCGCACCGTCATCGACAGACTCC
>CAYQJG010000195.1:0-2550 GCA_964417715.1 uncultured Lentisphaerales bacterium
CCCTACCTCCAGCCACCCCTGCCACCAAACCATCAGCTAACGTGAATCCCACCCCCGCAATGTCACGGACGCCAGTAGGCATCCACGGCTTCCCTGGCCAGGCGCACGTAGCGCCGACCCCGCTCGAAATCGCCAAAGATCGTTCCGACTTCCCGTTGCGCAATCTCAAAGAGGCAGACGCGCTCGCAACAGCCGTAGGAGAGCAGGCCGAAACGATCAACCAGGCGCTGCTGGTACGGGAAGACGAACTCGCCGAATGTGTCCGCCGAGACCGCCGTGTCATATCGAAGGTCGCCGGGATGGGCGTATCGTCGTCGAACAGCTCGCGCCCGACCAGCCTGCCAAGGAGATCGGCCTCGATCCGGCGCGCCTGTTCGCCCCCGCATTTCAGGCGCGGGGTGATGACCTCGTGGCTGAAATTGGAGAACAGCAGCCGGACGGTCGGAGCTTCGCGTCGTCCCTCCGCCTGCGCCCGCCACTTCTTCAGAATGATGTCATTTTGCGCAGAATGTGCGTAGTCGAGTTGGATCTGCGCCTGTCGTCTCAGAATGTCGCGATCATGCGCTGAAATGAACTCCATACTGCTATCCTTTCAAACACTCCCATAGAGGGCGTCAACGAACGGATGGGGTGCACGTCCCCGATGGGAAAATCAGTATAGGGAACCGTGAGCCGATGGCGAGTGCGATCCCGCTGGCGCGGCGGTTCCGAATACTGGGGTGGATTGCCAGTGAGCATCCGCGGAAATGCGTGGTTGACGTTTTCGCGCCCTTACTCACATACTGCGGGCCACAATGACAGGGCCGCCATGATGCGGGGTATCATGACCTATTTCCTGCTCTCCAACGTTGAACAGGCGCTTGTGAACCCTGACCCCCTGCGGGGGGTTGTCGCAAACCGGCTGGGACTCTCGGCCGACCAGATCCGCGATGTCGTCATTCTGCGCGAAGCGCTCGATGCCCGCAGGAAGACCCATATTCACCACGTCCTCACGCTCGCCGTCAGGCTGGCCGACGACTCGATCCCTGGCGGCTTCAAGCCACACGTCTTCCCGCAGTTGGACTGGACATCAGGCACGCTTCAACCCGCTGAGCGTCCCATCATCGTCGGGCTCGGGCCGGCGGGCCTGTTTTGCGCGCTCACACTGGTCCGCATGGGCCATCGCCCCCTGATCCTCGAACAAGGCAAGCCCGCGGCGGAGCGCCTGGACGATATTCGGGCCATCGCGAAGGCCGGCCTGCTCGATCCGAACAGCAACGTGCTCTTTGGCGAGGGCGGTGCGGGCACATTTTCGGATGGCAAACTCACGGCCCGCAACCAGAACGCCGAGACGGATTTCTTCCACAAGACGCTCATCGCTTTTGGCGCAGCCCCGGCGATCAGTTATCAGGCCAAGCCCCATCTGGGCAGCGACCAGTTGCGGACCCTGATTCCCGCCATCACCCGCCATCTGGTGGAGCAGGGCGCCGAGATCCGCTACAACTGGCCCGTCAGCGGCATCCGCCGCGCGGCAGGAAGCAGCGTCAAAGTGCTCTCTGACAAGGGCGTCTGTGCGTCGGACTGCGTCATTCTGGCGGTGGGGCACAGCGCGGATGCGTTGTACCGGGATCTTTTCGGCGCAGGCCTGGCCATGGAGAAGAAGCCGTTTGCCGTGGGCGTGCGGGTGGAGCATCCCCGTGTTTTCATCGACGAATGGCAGTTCGGCAAGGGGTTTGATGCCGCCCTGACCGGGCCGGCCGACTACAAGCTCACGGCCAACATGGCTGACGGTCGGGGGGTGTACAGCTTCTGCGTGTGTCCGGGCGGGGAGATCATCAACGCCAGCAGCCGGCTGGGGCACGTGTGCGTCAACGGCATGAGCTGGAGCAACCGCCGCGGCGTGTTCACCAACGGCGCGATCGTGGTCGCCGTGCTGCCCGCCGACCTGCCGGACCACCCGCTGGCCGGCCTCGCCTTTCGTGAGCAGATCGAGAAGGCCTGCCACGCGGCCGGCCCCCTGATTGCGCCGGCGCAGAACCTCAAGGATTTTATGGCCGGCAGGAAGGCCCCCACGCGCGGCAGCACGTACCGCCCGGGAACGTTTGACGCTGACCTCAACATGCTGTTGCCGAAGTTCGTGGCCCGGGGACTGAACTTCGGCTTCACGCGATTTGACCGGCAGATTCGCGGCTTCATCGAGAACGGCGTACTGGTGGCACCTGAGACGGGCACATCGGCGCCGGTCAGGATCCTGCGGGATGCCGCGACGCTTCAGTCCGTCAACATGCCCGGCGTGTTCCCCATCGGCGAAGGCGCCGGCTATGCAGGCGGCATCGTCTCGAGCGCGGCGGACGGCATTCGCCTGGCGCTCCGGTTCAAGGCACTGGGTCCTGCGCCCGACGCCCAGCCCTGACCGTTCGGCGTCGACCGGTGGTGTTGGACCGTTGGACCTGCAAATAAAAGCGGCTGGGCGCTTGCCAAGCGTCAACGGGCTATGCTATCTTTCCAGCCGTTCTTTGCGCCTGTAGCTCAATTGGATAGAGCATCAGACTACGGATCTGAGGGTTGCAG
>CAYQJG010000196.1:0-2550 GCA_964417715.1 uncultured Lentisphaerales bacterium
TCGAGCGCTACCTGATCCGCCAGGAGTTGCGCGATCTCTCCCGGACCGATTGGCTGCCCGGCGCGAATACGGAGGCAGGCAAACGCGTCAAGGCGGTGACTGGCATCTTCGGCGACTTGCCCAAAGCGGTCTTCACCGGTGACGTGGCCCCGCGCCATAGCCGCCGACGCGTGAACCTGAGCGAGCAGGAACTCACCCTGTTGCAGAAGGTTGCCGAGGGCGCCCTGGATGGAGAGTTCATCGGCAGTGGTGATGCCGGCGCTGGGGAGGGCGCCTTGTTGTGAGCCCCGCTGAGTTGAATACGGCCGATGTCAACAACCGGGGAGTGCCCATAAAGGGCTTTAAGGGTAAGGGCGCGGCCTGGGCCAATCACACCCGCGCCAACCTGGCCGAGATCCATGCGGCGATGCAAACGCTGTCCCGGGAAACGCGGTCGGTGCGGGGCCTCGACTACGCCCTCACCGTGCATGCCCGTGGCCGGAACGGCCAGCGTTCCCTGCGCTGGCGCCTGGCCGGCCGCCCCGCCCGGCATGTCACCTGGACGGCCATCGTCACCCGGATCGTGCTGCTGCCACCGGCCCTGGCCCAGTGGTATCGGCAGGCCCATGCAACCGCGCTCAACCTCAACTATCGAGAAATGGCCGCCCGCCATGAATTGCGTTTGGCCGAACGGTGCCAGGACGAGACCAGCCTGGCGGATCAATCCTATGAACAGGCCTGGTCTGGGAGGCATTGATAACGAAACGGGAAAGCGAGTGTTCGCACTGCGAACACCCCGTGCGCGGCAAACCCATGCACAGCCGCCAGGGAAATTGGATTCAACCCCCGGGCCCGACAACGGGTCCGGATTTATCGACCGGCAAGCGAAAGGAGCAGTTATGCCAAACACGTATCAAGGCACAGGTAACCTGGGCGACAGCCCGGCAATCAAAACCGTCCAGGTCAGCGGGGAGGACCGCAAGGTGGCGGAATTGCGGGTGTTCTTCGACAACTACCGGTCCGACGGACAGGGTGGCGTCGAGCAGTCCGGCGGCCTCTGGATGGATGTTTCGCTCTGGGACTACAAGGCGGAGCAGGCAGCCAGATTGCTGCGCAAGGGCGCGCGGGTGCATGTGATCGGGCGCCTCGAACTGGATACCTGGAGCGACAAGGAAACGGGTGAACCGCGCGAGAAGATGCGCCTGCTGGCTGACGACGTGTTGCTGTCGCTCACCCGGGTGAAGGGCGTGGAATTCGAGGCCAGGCGAAGTGAGGAGGAGCGGACTGCGGGTTGAAGTGCGAAGCCTGCAGTAGCAGAAGACCGCAACTGGTGAACGAGCATGCCTGATCCCTTGGAAGGCAAGGGAAACGTTCACCGTAGCTTCATAGTGGGCCGGTCGTCGGCCTCAACGGTGGCTTTCCTTGTCTGGGGACCTCACTTTTGACCCTCAACTGCTGCCAAGCCGCCTTTGCCTTGGCGGGCGGCTTCCTGAGTTCAAACGGTCATTCAATTATTGGAGGTGGATGCCTGCAAGTTGGCCAATCCGGCCACTCGCGTGTCGGTCCGCCTCGGTCGGCAATGTGTCGGTTACCTGCCGTTCGGTCAGCAGGAGTGGTGAACAGCAGCTTCTCGATCTGACCAACTCACACTACCGACCCTGAGCAGCCCTACACCGTGCCGGAGGTTCTATGGCCGGTTACTGAGCGTAGCTGGCGTTCGTGACGGCTGATCACTGACAGGTCGTCGGCCAATGCCGACCGAGGGCAGCGGTCAGTGTCGGGCGGCAAAGCGCCGGCCAACCGACCGGCAACGCTTCAATGAAGGTGCCATCTGCGCGACCGCAGTACTTCCGGGACCGCCGAATCGTCAAATCGCTGTGATCGAGCAGGGTGTGAACTTCGCAGCATGGACAAACGGCGGTTAGAGTTTTCTGTGCAACCGTCCCGAGCGGACCGAATAACTCTCGGGGAATTGTCGGAAATCTTTACACCCCCACCCCCACCCCCACCCCCACCCCCACCCCCACAGAATCATCGCAACCATTTGATCTATATCGTTATATTATATATCGGCACAAATCATGCTTTGTATTTCGTTGAGTCACCCAATCTTGGTAGTGACGCCAATTGTGGAGAAATTTCAAATGCATGCAAAGAAAGCAATCGCCGGCGCGGCCGCCGCATTGGCATTGTCGATCGCCGTTCCAGCTCACGCGGCGCCTATCGATATCAACGGCGGCAGTTCGTGGGGTGGGTGGACGCTTCAAGGCCGATCGGACGCCACTGGCATCTACGGCACTGGTTCGACTGCAAACCCGTATAACGTCTACACGACGGTCTTTACCTACAACGGTGAAACGGCAACCGGCAGCCCAACGGGCGGCGGTGGCGGGGCCACCGGCTTCGGGGGCTTCGAGATCGGCGACACCGTCCTCGGCGTCGGCATTGCCATGATCGGCGGTGAGTCGGTAAGCGGGGGCCGTACGCTGAGGATTGACCTCGGCAACAACAGCTACGTTGCAGACTCCGATGGTGTCGGCGGCGTCGCGGACGGCCGCACTTCGAGCACGA
>CAYQJG010000197.1:0-2434 GCA_964417715.1 uncultured Lentisphaerales bacterium
ACGTGAGCGGGGAGCAACCCTGGTTCTGCTGGGTCAACTGGGGCGGTCCGCACGACCCCTGGGACGCGCCTGGGAAATTCGGGCGCATGTATGATCCGGCCGCCATGCCGCCGCCCTTGGCCGACAGCCTGGAGGACGCGCCGGAGAAGTTGCGCAAACACGCGCAAAAGCACACCGGCGGCATCTCTGAAGACGCCTGGCGGGCGGTCATGGCCCAGTACTACGGCTCGATCAGCTTCATTGACGACGGGATCGGCAAGATCCTCGACACACTTGAAAAGCGCGGGCTGCTGGACAACACCATCGTCGTCTATGCCAGCGACCATGGCGAGATGATGTTCGACCACCAGATGCTCCATAAGGAGATGATGTACGAAGCATCAAGCAAGGTGCCGCTGATCGTGCGTTTGCCGGGGGGCTATACCCGCTCCGTGCCGGCCCTGGTCTCGCTCATTGACTTGGTGCCTACTCTGCTGGATCTGGCCGGCGTTGAGCGCGCCGCCATGCCGGTCCTGCACGGCACCACGCTCCTGCCCGACCTGCGCGGCGAAACGCGGCCAGAGCGGCCCGTCTTCTGCGAAATGAACAAGACGAAGATGGTCCGGCAGGGGCCCTGGAAATACAGTACGGAACCGGGGTTTGATGTTGACCAACTCTTCAACCTCGATGACGACCCGGATGAGCTGGTCAACCTTGCCGTGCGGCCCGAGCACGCGCAACGCATCCACGGTCTCCGCAAGGTGCTGCTCGACTGGATGATCAACACCCAGAATGTGCCCATGCCCCGGGGAATCAAGGAGTAGCCGATGAACTTCGTTGTCAGGAGAACACCCATGAACACCATGCAAGTCTTGTTTTGCGCTTCGATGCTGATCAGCTGCGTCACCGGGGCTTCGGCGGCCGACGATGAATACAAGCATCCGGTGGCGGTCGTCCCGTACGCCTCCGCCAAACCCGTCATCGACGGCGTGGTCGATGACGCCGAATGGCAAGGGGCGTTCAGCCAACGGGCGTTGCAGACGACGGGCAAGCAGATCAGCGCCCGGCAGACCCGGTTCTGGATCATGTGGGACGAAGAGAACTTCTATGTGGCCATGCGCGAGCCCCTGCGCCCGGGCGAACGGCCCATCCAGCAACACCGCAGCCGGGAGCGGGGCAGGGATCTGGACATCATCTACGACGACTGCTACGAGATCTGGATCAGCGTCGGCGCCACCGATACGCTGACCGGACAGCCTAACTGCTCGACCCAGTTTCTGGCCAACTTCGCCGGAGCCCGCACGGATGCAATTCACCAGCCGGCGGTGGGCAACTCGCGCACGAGCAGCTACGACACGGACTGGGAACCGAAGAGCCGCCTGACCAAGGATAACGTCTGGGAGATGGAGGTCGTCATCCCGCGCAAGAGCCTGGGCACCACCGAGCGGCCCTTCCACGACGGCATGAGGATGCGCGCCCTCATCGCCCGCAATTACAAACGCCCGTGGGAACAGAACTCCTTCGAAGGGACCTCGACATTCTCGGTGACCGACTCGCACTCCGAGTTCGTGCTGTCCAAGACCGCGCCGGCGCTGCACCTCTTGGGCGTGGGCGACGCGGCGAGCGGCAAGATCGGGCTGAAGCTGGCCGCAGTCGGTCAGGCCGATGCGATGATCCGGTGGCGCTACGCCTCGGATGCCGTGACCAAGGATGGTGCTGCCGAGGTCAAGAAGGGCGTATTCTCCGAGGTGGTCAACCTGCCGGAACTTGACACCGCGGGGGAGGGGAAGGTGCGTGTCACCGTGACCGATGCCGGTGGAGCGATGCTGCTCGACTGGCAGGCCCAGCGCGCCTTCGCCTTGGACAGCAAAATGGAAGCTCCGCAACCCGGCGAGAAGAAGGTCAAGGTTCAATACAATCCCGCCGCCGAGGTGCTCGATGACAAGGGCGATGTGCTCAACCTTGGCATCACCTTCAACCCCGAACACGATTACGCCCGGGTCTTCGGCGATTTCATCAACTACGACAACCGCGCCGCCATCAAAGAAATCGTCATCATTGTCAGTGACGCCACCGGCAAGGAGGTCAAGCGCGCGACGAGTGCCATCGACGCCAATGCCTACGCCAAGACGGTCCTGTGGTTCGAGAATCTGGCGGCGGGCAAGTACACGGTCCGATTCGACTGCTTGGGCGCCGACGGCAAGACCGTGGTCGGCAAGGACAGTTCTTTCACCAAGGAAGACTTGGCCGCCAAGTATGAGTGGTGGCAGACGCAACGCGGCAGCATCGAGAAGGTGATTGCGCCGTGGACGCCGGTGACGCTGAAGGGCAACACGCTGGGCGCCTGGGGCCGCGAGATGGAAATCGGCGCTGCGGGAGTGCCGGCGCGCGTTTCCACCCAGGGCCGTGAGGTCCTCGCCGTGCCGGGGAAACTCGTCGCCACGCTGGCCGACGG
>CAYQJG010000198.1:0-2197 GCA_964417715.1 uncultured Lentisphaerales bacterium
CCTCGACGATGGTGGAGTTCTCCTTGTCCACCGTCACGCGCTTGGCCTTGCCCAGATCCTCGATCTTGACGTTCTCGAGCTTGATGCCGAGGTCCTCGCTCAGCATCTTGCCGCCCGTCAGGACCGCGATGTCCTCGAGCATCGCCTTGCGGCGATCGCCGAAGCCAGGGGCCTTGACCGCGCAGATCTGCAGCGTGCCGCGCAGCTTGTTCACCACCAGGGTAGCCAGGGCCTCGCCCTCGACATCCTCGGCGATGATCAGCAGCGGCTTGCCGGCCTTGGCGACGTTCTGCAGCAGCGGCAGCATGTCGTTCAGGCTGGAGATCTTCTTCTCGTAGATCAGGATGTACGGGTCATCCAGCACGCACTCCATCTCCTCCGCGTTCGTCACGAAGTAGGGGGAGAGGTAGCCCTTGTCAAACTGCATGCCTTCGACGACATCCAGCGTGGTCTCGATGGTCTTGGCTTCCTCGACGGTGATCGTGCCGTCCTTACCGACCTTGTCCATCGCCTCGGCAATGATCGTTCCGATTTCGGCTTCGCCGTTGGCGGAAATGGTCGCAACCTGGGCGATCTCGGTGTGCTCCTTGACCTTCTTCGCCTGCTTGGCAATCGCCTCGCACACGACCACGGTGGCCTTGTCGATGCCGCGCTTCAGGCTCATCGGGTTGGCGCCGGCGGTGACGTTCTTCAGGCCTTCGCGATAGATCGCCTCGGCGAGCAGCGTGGCCGTCGTGGTGCCGTCACCCGCGACATCGCTGGTCTTGCTGGCGACTTCGCGCACCATCTGCGCGCCCATGTTCTCGAAGGGGTCCTGCAGCTCGATCTCCTTGGCGACGGTGACGCCGTCCTTGGTGATCGTCGGCGAACCGAACTTCTTGTCCAGGATCACGTTGCGGCCGCAGGGGCCCAGCGTGGTGACCACTGCACGGCTCAGCTTCTGCACGCCGGCCAGGACGGCCTGACGCGCTTCGTTATCGTACTTCAGTTGCTTCGCAGCCATTGTCTCTAGTCTCCTTACTTCGAATACCGCCCATTAGCCAACAATCACGCCCAGCAGGTCGTCTTCGCGCACCAGCTGGTAATCCTTGCCATCGTCGAGCTTCACTTCCGTGCCGCCGTACTTGGGCAGCAGGACGGTGTCGCCGACCTTGACGTCCATGGCAATTTCCTTGCCATCGTCATCACGCTTGATGCCGATTGCGATGACCTTGCCCTCGACAGGCTTTTCCTTGGCGGCGTCGGGAATGATGATCCCGCCCTTCTTGACTTCCGCGCTCTCGGCCAGCTTAACCAGCACCCGCGCACCCAACGGTTTGATCGTCTTAGCCATGGTGTCTTGCACCCTCCTTGGTTGTTTGATGTGATGTGATGTGAACGTGTTTGTTATGAACCGGGGATACCCACCCCCGCAGACCCAAGCCGGCGTCCACCGCGCCGATCCATTTCTACTTCTTCTTCTTCTTGTCTTCGTCAACCATCGTGTAGTCGGCGTCGATCACGCCGTCGTCGGACTTCTTGGCGTCCGGTTCCGCCGGCCCGCCGTCCCCCGCTTCCGCACCAGGAGCGGCACCAGCCGCCTCCGCGCCCTTGTTGGCGCCGACGTTCTGATAGAGCTCCTGTGAAGCAGCCTGCATCATCTCGTTGAGCGCCTGCTGCTTGGCCTTGATCGCCTCGGCATCGCCCGACTTCAACGCGTCGCGCAGCGCCTGCAGGGCCTTCTCGATCGGCTCCTTGCGGGCGGCCGGCAGTTTGTCGCCGCTCTCCTTGAGCACCTTCTCGGTCTGGTAGACCATGTTCTCGGCCAGGTTGCGCGTCTCGGCCTCCTCGCGGCGCTTGGCGTCGTCGCCGGCATGCTGCTCGGCATCGCGCCGCATCTTCTCGATCTCGTCCTTGGACAGCCCGCTCGAGGCCGTGATCGTAATCTTCTGTTCCTTGCCCGTGCCCAGGTCCTTGGCCGTGACGTGCAGGATGCCGTTGGCATCGATGTCAAACGCCACCTCGATCTGCGGCACGCCACGCGGCGCGGGCGGGATGCCATCGAGGCGGAAACGGCCGATGGTCTTGTTGTCGGCCGCCATCTTGCGTTCGCCCTGCAGGACATGGATCTCGACCTGCGGCTGACTGTCGGCGGCCGTGCTGAAAATCTCGCTCTTCTTGGTCGGGATCGTCGTGTTGCGCTCGATCAGCGGCGTCA
>CAYQJG010000199.1:0-2121 GCA_964417715.1 uncultured Lentisphaerales bacterium
CATACACCAGCAGCTCGCTGGTCAGCGCGCCGTCGAGGCGCACCGTGAGGCCGGCGGCAGCGCGCTACGGTGCGAGTAGCCGTTCGGCCTGGCCCTTGGTGAGTTCCCATCGTACGCCGTCTTGCAGCCGGTACCGATTGCCATGCTCCACGCCCATGGCCGTCAGGCACCAGTCCACGAGCGTACGAAGGCTCTTGCAGGTACTGGGGTTGTCGAGGATTCGGTCGAGACGAAGCTTGCGCACGATCCGCTCGCCATGGCTGACCTCATCAAACCCGGCGTGCAGGTCCTTCATGCGGCCTTTCGGGTGGCGGATAGTCTCCACATCCTCGACGGGGGCGTCCAGGTGCGTACCGAGCACGCTGTTCACCGCGTCGGGGTCGGCGAAGTAGTAGGCCTCCAGCATCATCACCAGGAAGTGGACTGACGCATGGGCGCCCAGATTGGCGCCGCCGCTGTCGAGCACTGCGTCCAGTGCAGCCCGGTACCGCTGGAAAACGGCGGCAGCCTGGCCGTGGCGGGCGGACTCAAGGTCGTCGATGACGATGACGAAGTCGCCATCGCCCTGCAGGTAGCTCAGCGCGGCCAGCCCGATATCGGTTTCGTCCTTGGTAGGAACTCGGCGGCTAGTACCGACGACCCGAAGGTCCGTGGGCTTGGCGGTGCGTGGATTGCGCTGGCCGATCTGCCGGATGACCTCGAACACGCAGAGGCCGTCCTGGTGCACGGCGCCGAACAGGAGCGGAAGGAAGCCACGCTCGCCTTCGCCGGTGACGATGAGCCCGAAGCGCCACGGCGTAGCCATCAGGCCATGGGATCGCCGGAAGGCGGCAGGGCCGGCGCCGGTCGGTCCCGGACTGAGCTCTGTGCCCCCAGAGCCTCGGCCATGTAGAGAGAGCCGGCCGCGTAGTCATCCAGCAGGGCCGCAACATCAGGCATGTCGCTCACGCGCGTCAAGGTCGTGCGACCGTCGTGGAGTTGAGCCACAACGCACTCCTCAGGCGCGAACTGGCTGATGAGCACCGGTGAGTGGGTGGCAAGAAGCACCTGCCGACCATACGAGCTCGTCGCGTGCCGAATGGCCTCGGCGAAGACGGCCAGCGCCCAAGGGTGTAGCGAGGTCTCGGGCTCGTCGAAGAGCAGCAGCGGCTCGCGCTCTTTGGGCTCCGCGAAGAGGGCGGTGAGCAGTAAGAGCAGCTGCAGGTGCCCATCCGACACACCTGAGGCACGTATGGGGTTCCTCCGCATCGTGTCCAGGAAGCTGCAGTAGACGGTGGTTGGGCTTGTCTGCTCCATTTCAAGCCCGTCAAAGCTCGGAAAGGCGCGCCGCATGAATCGGTCGATGGCCCCGTAGCGGCCATCCCTGCCCGACCGGTCCCTGAGGTTCCGAAGCACGGAGAAGAGATTCTCGCCGCGATCGAACAGCCATGCCTCGTAACCCGACTCCGAGCCGACTTGCCCAAGCCGGTAGAGCAGGAAGCTGCGGCAGCCGTAGCGATGGGCAGCACGCAGCGCGTGATCCATGCCCAGAGCGGCGGTCGGGGCACCCGCAATGTCAAGATACCGGTCCAGGCTCAGCTTGCCGGGGTCACGTAGCTTGATATCAAGCGGACTGGCCTGGCCGGGCGCCCATACAGACACGCTCTCTGAGCCAACAGGGCGATAGAGCAGCCGGTGCGATGCCTTGGATTCCACCAAGCTTTCGCCGGGATAGCCCGAAATGCGACCGGCTGAGAACGCGAACTGCAGGCTGTACTCGGCGTCGCTGGTGGCAAGGGTGATCCGCAAGTCCTCAGCGGGACCGGCGCCATCGTAGAGCAGCCCGATGCCATGGCTGCGCTGGCTCGATGCCACCTCTACACCGCGTACCGCGCAGTCGCGCACGAACCAGATGGTATCTAGGAGCGATGACTTGCCTGACCCATTCGGGCCGAACAGCGCCGTGATCGGCCCAAGCGGCAGCGACACATCGGCCAGCGCCCGGTAGTTCCTGACCTCGACATTGGTGAACCCGGCAGACATACTGACCTCCGACCCGCTGCAGTTGGCGGTCGCAACACGCGTTGCGCCTAGTTTACCTTTGCCTTCCCACCTCCTACCCCGCCGCCTCATACACCAGCA
>CAYQJG010000200.1:0-1738 GCA_964417715.1 uncultured Lentisphaerales bacterium
GCATCAATGGGTTGAGCATGCCAGAGCGTGGGAAAGCCGTAGGAACTTCGGCTTAGGGCGCTGCGGCCTGGCATGGGACACGGTTGGAAGGCGGCCGAACCCGCTGATTGCCCAGAACTTCGCCGACTCGTCCACGAGCCTTCCGGGTTCGGGGCTTTGACGGTTGTACGTGGCGGACCGAATACGATGGAACTCACCCGCCCGCGGCCGTGATCGGCGCCAGCCGCAGATCACGCGCCGCGCACAATCCACCCCAGGCGGCAAACCGCATCGGTCGCGCTCCGTGCTGACGCTTGGGACCGAAGTTGCCGCGATGCAGACGAAAGACCTCGTTTACGAACGTCCGGCTGCCAATGGCCACGCCATCGCTGAAGTAGCGCACGCGGCAGCGCAACACCTGCTGCAACGGCAGTTCACCGCGCTTGCGCACCACTTCAGCCACTTTCTCAGGCGAAATCCCGGCTTGGGCCGCCGCGCCGCTTTCGGCCGCGCCCTGCTCTTCGCCGGTAGCGTAGATCAGCAATCGGTAGTTGGCGGCCACTGCACGCCATTTGGCGTCGCCAGCGTGTCCCAGAACCGCCGCCAGCCCCTCGCGCGCCCGCTCCCGCCCTGCGACCGCTTCGCCATAGCCGCACCAGCGGTAGTCCTTGGGGTCCTTGACGATCCCGGCGCGAACCGCATTCAAGTCGATGTACGCCGCCAGCGTGGCCAGCGCGCCGACATCCTGTCGCGCGCGGCCCGTGTGCGTCGGCGGCTCCACCATCACGCTCTTAAACCGGTCCTCCCACAGTGTCCCGCAGCGCCCCTCGCGCCGGTTGTACCACTGCGTGAAGCGCTGTTTCACTGTCTTCACGAACGCCGATACATCGTACATCCGCGCCCGCAGGCGACTCAGGTCCGCCTGCACCAGTCGCTCCAGCCCCTGTTGCCGCCACAGGGCCCATTGCGACTGCATCTCATGAATGGCCCGGCGGTCATAGATCGCCGGCAGGCGCGCAACGATCTCCGCCTCGTTAACATCCTGACGGTCAGGCACTTCCGCCAGAATGTGAAAATGGTTCGAGAGGATCGCGTAGGTCAGCACCCGCACGCCGCAGAACGTCTCTGCGCCGCGCATCAACTCGCGGAACTTCTCGCGCTCCAGATCGCCCAGGATCATCCGCCGGTCCACCACCCGACTCACGCAGTGGTAGTAAGCCTGCCCATCCGCTTTGACCCGTGCCGATCGCATCGCATCCCCTCCTTGTTCGCCATCAACAGCGCCAAACTAGCACACTTGCCACACCCGGTCCAGTATAGAAGGTCCGTCCCTTATACGCCTCTTATACGCCTACAGTTTCCTGTCATTGTGGAGTGGCCACCGCCGAGGGCGCACCCAGAGTCGTTGCAGTTTGTGCCGCAGCCCGTAAGTCCCAACGGGTCAACCGTCGAGTCCACCATGTTCTTGCAGAACTCGTAAGGGTTTAGGTCCTCCCATCTTATCCTCTCCGCCTCGCTCCCCGCATAGAGGCTGAGTTTTGCGGTTTCCGGCAGATAGCCGTTCCAGACCTCAGCGACGCTAGGGAATGACAAGCGCAGTTCCAGCAACACCGCATCAAGCCTCTTCAGCGCGATCCGGGAACCTTCTCTTGATCGTCCATAGGTCTGCCTGAGCACATCGACCCAATAGATTGCTTGCGACGCTGTGGCGACCATGAGTTAATGAGACCAAAGGCGGTAAAAAGGGGGTAACAGCCGG